>CALJTR010000001.1:0-112266 GCA_937975975.1 uncultured Candidatus Saccharibacteria bacterium
ATTGCGCTCATAACCCCAATTCCTTTAGCTGCGCTGGATCAACCGTTGACGGCGAGTCCATCATCACGTCGACACCCGAGCCGTTCTTTGGAAAGGCTAAAGTCTCGCGAACATTTGTTTCGTCGATGAGCTCCATGAGGATGCGGTCAACGCCAAAGGCACAGCCAGCGTGTGGCGGTGCGCCGTATTTGAGGGCGTTTAGCATGGCGCCAAATTTTTCTTCGACGTAGCTTTCACTAAAGCCGAGCAGGTCGAATACTTTGTACAGCACCGCTGGGCTGTGGTTACGTACACCGCCGGAACAAATTTCGTAGCCGTTCATCACCATGTCGAATTGGTCGGCGACGATGGCGAGTTTGTCAGCGTCAGTCGTCGCTGACTCCAACGCCTGCAACCCGCCCTTTGGCATGCTAAATGGATTATGTCCAAAATCAAGCTTCTTGCCGTGGTCATCCCATTCATAAAACGGAAAATCGATAATCCAGGCAAAGGCCACCACGCTCGGGTCTTTCAAGTTGAAATGGGCAGCAAATTCGTTACGCAGGCGACCAAGCACGGCATTGACGACTGGGCGAGTATCGGCGCCAAAAACAATGAGATCACCAGATTCAGCATCCAATATACTCGCAGTTTGCACCATTTCATCTCGAGTAAGAAACTTAATAATTGGAGAGGATAGAGCCTCTATAAAATCCGACTTTACTCCATCGCCACTATTTAGATTAATCTTAACTCCTGCCGTATATGAGCCGTTTTCACCAACTTTTATATACGGTAGTCCACCAGCCCCCTCAGACTGTGCAATCTTTGTAAATTCGTCCATTTGCTTACGGCTGAGACTAGCGCCATTTTTGACGCAGATCGCCTTGATACACTCAGCGTTTTTAAACACGCCAAATTCAGTTTCGGTAAATACGTCTGTCAATTCAATCAGCTCCATGCCAAAGCGCAGGTCTGGCTTGTCCGAGCCGTACGTCTCCATAGCGTCGCGGTAGGAAATGCGCGGAATTGGACTGCCGTCACCAACCGCGAGACCACTCAAATCCAGCAATTCCTTCCCCGCAAAATCGGTCGCTAATTGCCGCATCAAGGGTTCGACCTCATGGCGCACTTCCTCGCCATCTTCAACAAAACTCATTTCGCAATCCAGCTGGTAAAATTCGCCGTACAAGCGGTCGGCTCGCGGGTCTTCATCGCGAAAACAGGCCGCTAATTGATAATAGCGCGGCACGCCGCCGACCATTAGTAATTGCTTAAATTGCTGCGGCGCTTGCGGCAAAGCATAAAATTTGCCTTCATGCAGGCGCGATGGAATCAAAAAATCGCGCGCGCCTTCGGGGCTAGAATTCGCCAAAATCGGCGTTTGTACTTCCAGAAATTCGCGTTCGTCCATGTACTGGTGAATGAGCCTGTACATCTCAGCTCGTTTTTTTAGCATCGTCTGAACTTTGCCGCGGCGCAAATCAAGAAAACGGTACTTCAAACGCAGCTCTTCGCCGGCTTGGTTATCGTCAGCAAACGGTTGAATCGGTAATGTCTCCGCGCGATTCAAAATCCTCAGTTCGTCGACGACCAATTCGACGCCTCCTGTCGGAATTTTATCATTGCGTAGTTGTTCGTCGCGTTCACGCACCATACCGCTCGCAGAAATCACGAATTCATCGCGCAGCTCTTCCGCCAACGCAAATGCCTGCGGCCGGTCGGGGTTAAACACTAATTGCAGCAACCCCGTATGATCGCGCAAGTCAATAAAAATTAGCCCGCCATGATCGCGCCGCGAATGCACCCAACCGGCAACCGTCGCACGTTCACCGATTGCTTGGGTAGAATTAAGAGTAAGCGTTCGTTTCATATCTCTGTTATTGTACGCGAAACGAGCATAAATTTCCAGCTGCCGTTATGTTCATGGCATTTGCGCGCCAAGTACTGTACAATAAGCGTAAGAAGTATGAGAATTTTAAATCACACCGTCGTGAAAATTTTGAAGCGCTACCGCATCGCAACCGATGAGCAGCTGCAGCCATTGCTCGACGAAGCGGAGCGTTCGGGGCGCTCGCTGCAAGACGTTGTGCTTGACGCGAAATTAGTGTCCGAAACCGAACTCACTAAACTATTCGCCGATTACGCTGATATTCCGTACGTCGAAATCGACCCGCGCGACATTCCGAGCGAAGTACTCAACCGGATTCCCGAGCGAATCGCGCGGCAATACAACGCCGTTATTTTCCAGGTTGATGAAGACGGTTTGGTGCATTTGGCGATGGACGACCCCGACGACGTGCAGGCGACCAATTTCATCGAAAAGCAAGTCGGCGGCAATATTCGCATCTACATCGCGTCGCACGATAATATTTTGCAATGTTTAGAAAATTACCGCGGCGACGTCAATCAAGAGCTCAACGAAGTAATCGACGTCCAGCGCGAAGACGACGGCTCAGATCAGCAAGTATCCGAAGCCGATGTCGCCGAAGACTCGCCGATCGCGCAGACCGTTAATCTGCTGCTTGAATATGCTATTCGTTCGCAGGCATCAGACATTCACATTGAGCCGCGCGAAAATTTCGTGCAGGTGCGCTATCGTATCGATGGCGTGTTAAAGGAAGTCAACCAACTGCCGCGCAACGTGCTCGGCGCGCTTGTCAGCCGCATAAAGATATTATCGAACCTCAAAATTGATGAACGCCGCGTACCGCAGGATGGGCGCTTCAAGATCAAAGTCGCCGGCAAACAGTACGCGCTGCGCGTTAGCACCCTGCCGATTGCCGACGGCGAAAAAGTCGTCATGCGTGTACTAGACGAATCAAACCAAGCAATTAGTCTAGAGCAACTCGGCTATTGGGGGCGCTCGCTGGCAATTATCAACAGCGCTATCGCCGAGCCAAACGGCATGATTCTCGTCACTGGTCCGACCGGTAGCGGTAAGTCAACCAGCTTGTTCAGCGTACTAAATATGCTCAATACGCCTGATGTAAATATCTCAACGATAGAAGATCCAGTCGAGTACAAAATTCCCGGCGTCAACCAAACGCAGACCAACGCCAAAGCGGGTATGACGTTCGCAAGCGGACTGCGCGCCCTGCTCCGCCAAGACCCTAACATCATCATGGTCGGCGAGATTCGCGACGGCGAAACAGCAAACCTCGGCGTACAAGCAGCACTTACCGGACACTTAGTATTTTCGACGCTTCATACCAACAACGCCGCAACCTGTCTGCCGCGCTTACTTGACATGGGAATTGAGCCGTTTTTAATCGCAAGCACCGTCAAAGCAGTTGTTGGGCAGCGGCTAGTACGGCGATTATGCATGAACTGCCGACAAGCATATGCGCCTGAGCAAAACGAAATTAATGAAATCGTGAAATTATTTAACCTCAAACCAGGGCAAACGTTCGCCTACATTCACGAACTTGAGCTGCAGGCTATCCAGCAAAAAGTCGGCGGCGACACGCCGCTCGGCACAAGCGAACAAACCATCATGCAGCTGTGGCGCGCTAATCCTGAGGGCTGCGACGAATGCGGACATACCGGATTCAAGGGGCGCGTCGGTATTTACGAAGTGCTCGACATGAGCCGCGAAATTCAAACAATGATTACAAAAAATGCGACAAGCGATGAGATTCAAGACCAAGCAATTAGCGAAGGTATGATTACAATGCAGGCAGACGGTTTAGTAAAAACATTGCGCGGCAATACAACGCTCGACGAAGTGCTGCGCGTCACGAGGGAGTCGTAAATGGCAAAATTTACATATGTCGCCACCAACGCGCGAAATGCAAGCGTGCGCGGTTCAGTCGAAGCAACCGACCGCGCCGCAGCGATTGAGATATTGACGAAACAAGGCTTGTCGCCGCTTGATATTAGCCAGCAAAAAGAGGGCGCGGCGCGCGGATTTAGCGCATTCGGCGGCAAAAAAGTCAAAAATGACGACATTGTCATGTTCACGCGGCAGCTAAGCGCGATGATTTCCGCCGGCGTTCCATTGCTACGCGGCTTATCGTCGCAATATAAGCATACCGACAGCGAAGCGCTCAAAACGGTACTCGGCGGCGTTATCAAAGACGTCGAAAGCGGCGCGCCGCTCGCCGATGCGCTCGCGAAATACCCAGCAGTCTTTAACGACGTCTACGTCAACATGGTGCGCGCTGGCGAGGCAGGCGGTATTCTCGACGACATTTTGAAACGCCTTGCCTTGCAGCAAGAAAAAAATGCTAGCATGCGCAAGAAAATCAAAAGTGCAATGACATATCCAATTGTTCTGCTCGTCATTGCAATTACCGCGTTCCTGGGTATGATGATTTTCGTCATTCCGCAAATCGGTAAAATGATGCAGGATCTAGGAGGTCCCGATCAGCAGCTGCCAGCGATTACGCAAGTAATGCTCGCTATCAGCGACGTCATGGTGAAATACGGGCTGTTTATTTTACCAGTCGTTATCGCCGGGGTTGTGTTTTTACTGCGCTGGCTCAAAACACCAAAAGGCCGCCATATTTTTCACCGCGTCGTGCTAAAAATTCCTGCTGTCGGCGGCATCGTTAAAAAGGTCGCCGTCGCACGGTTTGCGCGCACATTTTCAGCACTCATGGGGTCAGGCGCCGCCGTACTGGAAGCGCTTGAAGTCACGGCGCGCGCTGTCGGCAACGTCGTATACGAGGACATGCTGCGCGATGCCGCTAAACAAGTCGAGAACGGCAAACAATTATCAACCGTCATTGAAAAAAGCGACTTGTTCCCGCCGATTGTCGCACAAATGCTCTCTGTCGGCGAAGAAACCGGCCAGACCGACGTCGTACTCGTCAAAGTTGCTGATTTTTACGAAGAAGAAGTCGACGTCGCGATTGACGGCATCAGTTCAATCATCGAGCCGGTCATGATCGTTATTATGGGCGGCGTAATCGGACTTGTCGCCGTCAGCGTCATGGCGCCGATCGCCGGACTGGCATCAAGCGTGAAAAGTTAAAAAATCATACCGCTTATGCTATACTAGATCAAAAGAGCAGATAACCGAATATGCCACATTTATTTTATAAAAATAAACCGCTGATCGGTCTGGATGTGAGCCAGACTGGTATTAAAGTAATGTCGATCAACCAAAAACGGTCGCTTATTCAAGGCTACGGCTCGCTTGATCTTGATCCCGCCAAAACACAAACGTCGCTAGACGACGAGAATGATAATTATCTGCTTGACAACCTGCGTTCGTTGCTTGAGCAAAATATTGTCGGCACCGTGTCGTCAGATCATGTCGTCGTCGGCATTCCAACAAGCCGTACGTTTTCGCGCGCTTTCAGCGTGCCGGCAAACGACGAGTCGCATATCAAAGGCGCAGTGCAAGTCGAAGTTGAACGCTATATTCCGATGCCCGCCGATTCGCTTTACATTGATTACCAAATTGTCAAAAAAACCAAAGAAAAAATTATCGTCGTGCTCGCTGCCGCACAGAAATCAGTTGTTGATAGCGTACTAAAAACCGTACGCGACGCCGGACTGTTGCCGGTCGCAATTGAACCAAGTATCAACGCAACTGCGCGCGTTCTCACTTCGACCGAAGAAGGACACTTAGCGACGCTCATCGTTGATATCGGTACGACCAGCACCGATATCGCCGTGCTTGACGAAGGCGCGATTCGTATCACCGGATCGGCAAGCGTTGGTGGCAACTCGTTCACGCTTGATATCTCATCGAAGCTTGGTATTTCGCTCGAAAAAGCTCATCAGTACAAAGTCTTGAACGGTTTATCGTCCGGTCCGCAGCGCGAGAAAATCGAAACCGCGCTGACGCCCAGCCTCAAGAAAATCGCCAATGAAATGCGCAAGGTGATCCGCTACTATAGCGAGCGCCTCGTCGACGAGCGCACGATTGAGCAAATCGTCATCGTCGGCGGCGGTGCAAACGTACCTGGTATCGGCGATTTCTTTACAAACGAACTTGTCATGCCGGCGCGCGTCGCTAGCCCGTGGCAGAACTTCGATTTCGGTAATTTGCAAAAGCCGAACCGCCAGTTCCGCCCGCGCTACATCGCAGTCGCCGGACTTGCTAGCGTATCGCCCGCGGAGGTGTGGGGATGATCAATTTACTGCCGCCTAACGATCGCCGCCAGCTCGCGGCAGCGCGGACGAACACGCTGCTTGTGCGCTACGTCGTCATTTTGCCGATTCTAATCATCGCAATGCTCGCCGAGATGGGCGCCGTGTACTTTTTCATGAACTCTATACAAACGAACAACCGGCGTATCATCGCCGAGAATGAAGCGCAAGCAGCACGCTACGCCGATGTTAAGAAGAAAGGTAGCGAGTACAAAAAGAACCTGCTCGTCGCAAAATCAATTCTCGATACGCAATTCCCATACACCGCAGTCCTGACCGCTATCGCGCAGGCGCTGCCTGAAGGCGCATCGATTGAGCAAATTGCTATTGATGCGCAAAAGCTCAACACGCCAAGCGAAATCAAAATGCGCGTGCAATCGTACCAACAAGCCGTCGACGTCAAAAATATTTTGCAAAAAATCAAAGTTAATTCAAAATTACTCTTTTCCGACGCAAAAATCCAAGTTGCAAATTACGGCGATTACTACGAGGCAACGTACAACGTCACGTTTTCAAAGGAGATTTTACCGTGAAATCGAAACAACGTACCCTAACGCCATCAATCGCGAGAGCTATTTTAGCAGGCGCATTGCTGCTGATGGCTGCCGCCGGAATCGGCATATTTATATTTGGCCAGCAACAATTGAGCACCGTTGCCGAAGAAACGCGCAAGTCGACGACCGACGCCGAATCGTCGTCAAACGAATTGCAAGCCTTGACGACGCTCAAAAACCGGCTCAAAGAACAGAATAAAGATGTTGAGCGCGCCGCAAAAATCGTTTCTATCACTAAAAATTACAGTTACCAGGATCAAGTCGTGCAGGATTTCGTCAACTATGCGAACGCGTCTGGCGTCGTTATCAAATCAATTGACTTTTCGGCGAACAACGCCAGCACAAGCGGCACAGCAAGCAGCTCGACTAGCGCGGCAACAGCAGTCAAAGCGCCAAACGGCACGAAGTCAATCTCTGCAACAATCACGCTGAATACGCCTGTCGCATACGATAACCTGCGCGACTTCATCTATCGTATCGAAAAAAATTTGTTCCAGATGCAAATCAGCAATTTGACGCTATCGTCCAACAAAGGCACGGGCGGTGTCGTCGTCGACGCATTAACTGTAACCGCTTACGTGAGGTAATTGTATGGAAGTTTCTGTCGCATTCGCACTCGCCGCCAAAAAAATCGGGCAATTTATACACCGCTACCACGTGTTATTGTTTGCTGTGCTCGCTATCGGCGGATTATCGTTTGCAACCTTTTCGCTTTATCAACTCATTTCCCAGCCCGCCGAAGAAGCCACGCAGAGCACATCTGCCAGCTTCGACACGAAAACAGCTGCGCGCCTGCGCAAACTTCACTCGTCTGACCAACCTGCCGCGCCAAACCTACCGCCAGGACGGACTAATCCGTTTTAGCCTATGATTATCCTCGGATCAAACCTCAACCGCGCACCCGTCGTCAGCATTCAGACGAGCGGCGAAGTTGCCCGCACGGAGCGCGCGATTATTGATCCTGCCGATCTGCGCGTACTCGCCTACTCTGTGACGGGCGCATTGCTACCGAAGACACCGCAGCTGATGCGTATTGCCGACGTGCGCGAGCTGAGCAGCATGGGATTTATTGTTGATTCAATTGATGAATTTATTGCGCCAGACGACGTCGTAAGTCTACAGAAGATTTACGATTTGCAATTTGACTTGCTCGGTATGCGCGTGATTGATCAACGACGACATAAGCTCGGCAAAATCATCGACTTCACTATCGACACGAATACGTTTTTGGTGCAGCAGCTTACCGTCAAGCGGCCGCTGTTTCGCAGCCTAAACGACACGGAATTACTCGTGCACCGCTCACAAATTATTGAGATCAACAACGACGAAATCGTCGTGCATAGCGAGACCAAAGCGCCCGAACCCGAGCTGCACGAAGTGGTCGGCAGCTACGTCAATCCGTTTCGCAAGGCGCATCCTGCCAAGCAGACGATCAACGAAAAAGAGTAATAATTGTCAAGTTGAGAAGTTAATTGTCATTTTTCTGCAGCGCTTGCTTAATGTCATCGTAATCGAAGCCTTGCCGCGCCAAATACGCAGCAAGTTTTTGCTCGTCCGGGTAACGGCGGCGTTTCTTAGCGATAATTTTAGCAAGTTCTTGCAAATCACTGCGATCCGATTCGGCAAGGACGCGGTCAATAAGCGCGCGGTCGATTCCTTTAGCGGCAAGCTCGCTTGATAATTTTCGCTTCGACGTTCCTTTTAAGGTATTGCGATTTTCAACCCACCAACGCGCAAATACTTTATCGTCGACGTAGCCTTTTTCGCGCAGCCGCACCAAGACGCGGTTTGCCATGGACTGATTGACGCCAGGATGCTCTTTTATGTGCCCAGTGCGCCGCGATTTGTAGCGCCGCGCTACCGTCTTTCGCTGTAGATAATCGCATACCTCGCGCACCGAATGCGGTCTGGCGAGGCAATACTCAAGCGTGCGCGCATACAATTTGCCAAACTGGCTTTCGGCTTCTAACTCCGCCAATTCCGCCGCCGTAACGCTCCGCCCAACTCTCACGCCTAGATCCGCTACCTGCGAAATATCCAGGCTGAACCGGTATTTCCCGTCGACCGAGACATTTACGCGGTCAGGATTGCGTATTTGAGCGGATAGCGCGGTGATTTTATGCGTTTTTGGCGGGTCATACTCCATAGTGTTTATTGTAGCATTTTGTTAAAGCGCGTTCGTCGCACGCTACATTCTTAATATCAATAAAGGGCATCGTCTATCGCAGATAGACAGGCTAATTGAGCTAGTTTATACTAAATATGATATGTTGTCTGCTCTTAGACAGTATATACTGGCACCGTTCTAGAATACAGCAAGGGTAGCAAGAACGACGGCTGGGCGGACGAATACGCAAAACCGATTGACCAATTTATACGTTTCGGCAAAAAGAAATTCAACGAAAGATCGTAAGATAGCAAAGAATACACCGCGATAACCTAAGCGCATTCTTTGCTTTGTACCACGAAAATATACAACTAAGTACAGCCGGTTAGCTGTTCTCCTCCGCTTCCTTCACTTTCTCCCGCACTTTACCGTCAATCTCTGCTAGTGTATCCGGATGTTCTTTTAGATACTTTTTGGTCTGTTCGCGCCCCTGCCCAATTTTTGCATCATTGTAATCAAACCACGCGCCAGCTTTACCAACTACGCCGTATTGTACCGCCAGATCAAGCACATCACCAGTTTTTGAAATACCCTCATTATACATGATGTCAAATTCTGCCACGCGGAACGGCGGCGCGATTTTGTTCTTCACAATCTTCACGCGCGTACGGTTGCCGATGACGTTATCGCCCTCTTTGATTTGTCCAATCCGGCGAATATCTGCGCGCACCGACGCGTAAAATTTCAGTGCGTTACCGCCAGTCGTTGTCTCAGGATTGCCGAACATCACGCCAATTTTCATACGAATCTGGTTAATGAAAATTACCGTCGCTTTTGACTTGTTAATAATGCCAGTCAGTTTGCGCAGCGCTTGGCTCATCAGCCGCGCCTGTAATCCCATATGCGAATCGCCCATATCGCCATCAATTTCTGCCTGCGGTACAAGCGCTGCCACCGAATCCACAACAATAAGATCAACTGCGTTAGAACGCACTAACGTTTCGCAGATTTCTAGCGCCTGCTCGCCATTGTCTGGCTGCGACACGAGCAAATTGTTGGTATCGACGCCTAATTTTTTGGCATACGCCGGGTCGAGCGCGTGCTCTGCATCAATAAACGCTGCTGTACCGCCCTGTTTTTGCATTTCAGCAATAGCGTGAAGCGTCAGCGTAGTTTTACCACTTGATTCCGGACCGTAAATCTCAATAATCCGCCCCTTCGGGTAGCCGCCGCCGAGCGCAATATCTAAACTTAAACTGCCGCTCGGCAGCAACTCAACATCAACTTTCTTCGCTTCGCCGAGCCGCATGATTGAGCCGTCGCCAAACTGCTTAGTGATTTGATCCATCGCAAGCCCCAGCGCTTTTAGCTTGCCCTCGTCTGCCGTTGGTTTCTGTGTCGGTGTCTTTGCGTCGGTTTTCTTCGCCATGCTTCCCCCTCTCGTAGCCTCATTATACCCTAGACGCATATTTTTTGGTATAATACCAGATATGAAACGAAACGGGTTCACTGTTATTGAGCTGCTCGTTGTCATCGCTGTGCTTGGCGTTGGCTGCTGGCTTTTTTTTAGCGAAAAAATGAAACTAGATGCCGTCCAGCGCGACAATCAACGCAAGGTCGCTATCAACGCTATGTACTACAGCCTTGAAGAGTACTACTACGCTAAATTCGGCTATTACCCGCAAACGATCGACAGCAAAACGCTGCGCACCGTTGATCCGGAATTATTTACCGACCCGACTGGTATTAAATTAGGCAAAAGCGGCGCGGACTACAGTTACAATTCAACCGGCTGCTCCACCGACGGAAAGTGCACCGGCTACACGCTGCTCAGTACGATGGAGCGCGAAGGCGACTACCGTAAGCAAAACCGCGAGCACAAAAGCTAATCGTCGCCCTCGCCAACTGGACGGCCATTCTTAAACGCCTCGACAGCGTTATTCAGAATTGCGATTTCGTGCTTCGGATTCGCGACATAGTGAAAACGATACGTTGTTTCGTCACCCTCAGTGCTCAGCCGAATCGAGCCGTAATTAAATATCGTCTGCAGCGGTCCTTGCTGCGAATAGCTCGCATCCTCAATGTTTGCCAGACTTACCGTCTGCTCGCGCTTTGAGAAAAGGCTCATTTGGATTTCTTGAATCACGCTCTCATTCGTCAAAAAGAAATGGTTTTGCGTATACACCCACACCGCGATATAGCCGCCGATTGCAAATAATGTCATCACCATCGTGGCAATGACAATCACTTGATTGTATGCCGCAAGCGGCAGCCCGATACGCTTCGCCATGTCGGGGTAACAAAACATACATACCGCCGTCAGCGTAATGCCGGTAAGCGACAGTATTATTGGCGTCCACAATCCAATACTATGGCGCGTCACAGCGCTGATAACATATTCGTGCTGGCTTAAGTTCAACCAAGGAAAGCGCTCAACAGACTCTTGGTGTTTGCGGCGTGTTTCTTCGGAGATATGCACGGGAATCGGCTCAGTTGAACGCGCAACGTGCACGACTTGCTTGCCAGAATCGGTGACCTGCGTGTGCGCCGGCTCGACCGGCGCTGCGTACAGCGGCCGCCCCTCGGCGTCGTATGCTACTGGTTGCTGTCCGTTCGCTGCGTTGTCATCGCTCATCGCTCACCTCCTCGCCGTTAGTACTACCTATAGTATACTACAAATTCAAATGCTTGCGCGCCCGCGGCGTTACGCGCCGGCCGCGCGGTGTGCGTTCAATGAAGCCGATTTGCAGTAAATATGGCTCGTAGAAATCCTCAATCGTACTCGCTTCGTCGCCGGTCAGCGCTGCGATAGTAGTCAAGCCCACTGGATTATCGCCATAATTTTTAAGCATTGCACTCAGCAATTGCCGATCGGCGGGATCAAGTCCCAAATCATCCACTTCTAGCAGCTGCAACGCTTGCTGGGCTGTCGGCATATCAATGATACCGTCGCCGTTCACATCAGCGTAATCACGCACACGCCTAAGCAGCCGGTTAGCGATTCGTGGTGTCAAGCGCGCCCGAGTACTCAGCAGCTCCGCGGCTTTTTTGTCAATCGCCGTCGCTAAAATAGCAGCACTGCGGCGCACGATCTGTGCAATATCTGCCGGCGTATAAAACTCCAACCGGTAAATATGCCCAAACCGATCGCGCAAGGGAGCCGCCAGGCTACCCGTTCGCGTCGTCGCACCGATGACAGTAAAATGCGGCAAGTCCAGCCGCACGCTTCGCGCCGCCGGTCCTTTACCGATGACGATATCCAGCTTATAGTCCTCCATTGCCGAGTACAACACTTCCTCCACCGCCCGGCCCAACCGGTGAATTTCATCAATAAACAATATATCGCCGTCTGTTAAGTTCGTCAAAATAGACGCTAAGTCACCCGCTTTTTCGATCGCCGGTCCGCTCGTCACACGCAACCCAGCTTCCATTTCATGCGCAATGACACCCGCCATCGTTGTCTTGCCAAGACCTGGCGGTCCGTACAATAACACGTGGTCGATCGGCTCGCCGCGCTTCTTCGCCGCTTCAATCGCCAAGCGCAAGTTTCGCTTCAACCGCTCCTGCCCGACATACTCATCAAACGTCTGCGGACGCAAAGTTACTTCAATTTGCTGCTCCGCGCCGTCATCATCATGCGCGCTAGTATCAACGATTCGTTCAATTGCCATAGATACAGTATAGCATTATAGCGGCGGGGTATTGACTTTGGGCGGCAAGTATGATATATATATATTAACTTTTCGCAATCCTGCGAGAGGTGGAACATTGAGAAAGGAGGGGGCGACATGTCCCCCATTGCTGCTACTGACACTGAGCTTGAGAACAACCTTGACGCTGTCGTCGCGGAGACGCTGCGCGCCCCGCGCAACAAGACCATCCGCCCCTATGCCAACATGCGTAGGAGCTTTGAGAGTCGGGTTCGGGGAATCGTCATCAACGGCCCACACATCGATGATCTCCTCGTTCTCGCCCGCACAGGCGAGGAGGTTGAGTTCAACATTGTTTGGTTCGTCAACGGACTCAATGAGCCTGTCAAGATGACAGGTCTTGTTACCCCTCTCAACGCTGTTGAGTGGAGTATCGTGCGCAATAACGTCGTCGTCCGAACGGACGACGTAGACTTTACGTACTACCCCGAGAGAATCGGGGAGATTTTTCGACACGACGAAGGTATTGTTCCCGAGGCTCTCCAGAGCTACGGAGACTACCTCCCCGTCCCGCGGGACGGCAGGGACGACTGACTTAGTCTCGCGGCGCGGCACTCGCGCCTCATCGGCTGAGCGCCGCACCGCCCTGGCAGCTAGCCGCCCTTCTACATCAGGCAATCTGAAGCAGAAGAGCACGGGCACCGCGCCCCGATTCCGTTTGAGCGCTTTCGCGCCCGAACGTCGAGTCGGCCCGGTCTCCGAGCGCTAGCCTCGCGAACTTCGTTCGCCTCCTTTCTTCCGCTGCCGCTTGAGCCGCCCTTTCCTAGGGCCTCGCGGTCGCTATCAGAGCCGTTCACGGCTCTCCCGCCCGGGTTCACGCCCGGGCTTTTCCCTATTTATTATTGTTTTAGTGCCCGCGTCACGTTCAATACAAATGATATGGCGCGGAGATGGTAGACGTCAAGACAGTGCTCAAAACTGCCGAGTTCAAAAAAGTATGAAGATCCAAGAAGAGAACACTGCACCGGGAGTATAAAAGACAGGCAACCTATGCAGTTAAGCTCTTGCGGAATAGGATCTAGGCTTGTATAATGCATCATGCTGGAGATATACTTCAGTACACTCAGAGGATAGGAGATGCCATGAGTATTAAGGGGAAGCCTGTTAGTGCTGTGACTGCGACGGTTTTGGTCGCGTGCAGCCTGCTCATTCCATCTGTCGCCAATGCGAGTCAGGAATCGCTTGACCGCGGGGACTTTAGCATCGCTTGCCATCAGCAGCACGGCTGGAGCTGGTTTCCGCAGCATTTCGGTGGCGGAGCCTACGGATGGAAGTGCACTAACTTCTTCCACAAGAAAGCAGACATCAGCGTTCAGCGCTACTGTAGGTCGGCATACGGTGCCGATGCCAAGCTCCGCAACGCCGCCGATCCTTACGGCTGGTACTGCGCATAGCGCGGTACCACTCCCCCGTCCGAGTATCATACAACACGATACTCGGACGGGGCTTTTTACTATCCATTGTAAAACACGCTCGTCCATGTATAATAATAGACATGAGCAGCAATAAAAATCACACAAAAGTTAATTGGCAAACTATAACTATCACTGTCTTGGCGATTGCGTTAGCGGTAAATTCGTTTCTGTTATATGCATTTTATTGGTCGGTCGATCACTTTCTGACAAACCAGGTCGAAATCAACGCTTCTTCAGTGCGGCGCGATACAGAGCTGAAAAAGCGCATTGATGCACTTGAGAAGAGGTAATCCATCTAGGGCGCTTGGGGCTCAGGTGTAGAAACTTATAACACTATCGCTAAAGGTTATCCTCGCAACGCCCGCGTCACGCGCTCAGCTGTCGGTAGCGCCGGATCAACTCCTTCAAGCGCGCGCGTGGCGTCTGCTAGTGTGTAGCCGAGCGCCACGAGGGCTTCAAGGGCTTCGTCGGCGGTGTTAGATGAAGTTTGCGGCAATAAATCGGCGCGGTCGTATGCGGCCGGCACGCCAACCTTATCGCTCAGATCAACCACCACGCGCTCGGCGGTTTTTTTACCAACGCCGGCAGCTTTTTGGATGAAAGCGTGGTCGGCGTTAGCAATAGCGTTGCGAACAATTTCTGCCTCGCCCAAGCTCAAGATTGCGAGTGCCGCTTTCGGCCCGACGCCCTGTACGGTGATGAGCAGTTGAAATAGCTTTTTTGCCGCCAGCGATGAAAAGCCGAATAGCTCTTCTGCTTGTTCACGTACGTGGTGGTAGGTGTAGATTTTTACCTCGCCGCCCACGCTAAAACGTTCGAAATCGCTCGCCGCCACGTATATTTCGTAGCCGACGCCGCCGGTATCAACGACAATACTATCATTAAACTTCTCTGCAACCGTCCCAAACACATGCGCTATCATTATCAACCGTCCTACGGATTAGTTGGCGTCGTATTGCCGCCCGGATTGCTCGGCGTCGTACTGCCGCCATTATTGTTTGCTCCGCCGCCGGTATTATCGTTGTCCGAATCATCGTCTTTCGCGACGCAGTTCGCGGTGTTGCGCGAATAGCGCGAAGCAGCTGCCTGTGTCTTTGGTATTGTGACAATTTTACCTGTTTGCGTATCGCAGACAGTGACGCGCTGGCTACTAGCGCAGTTTGCGGTGTCGCGCGAGTACTTTGTGCTATCGTATTCATTTGCGTCGATTGATACGACTTTGCCGGTTGATAGGTCGCAAACTTGCTCGACCGCCGCCTTACAGTTTGCTGTGTCTTTTGAATATTTCGACTCGCTAAATTCGTCTTCTTTGATCGACTCGACTTTGCCTGTCGCGAGATTACAGACACTTATGGTCGTCGGCTCGGCGTTACAGCTTTCGGTCGGCAGAGCGCCGCTCATGAAATATTCGTTGTAAGTGTTGCCGCCCGCTTTTGCTGCCAAGCCGCCGTTCTCGCGGCAAACAGCACGCTGTACAATACCGCTTGGCACATTAAATTTCACATCAGCCTTACCTTTCAATAGCGCCGACATCGTGCCTTTGAAGATCGGGCCCGCCATATCGCTGCCGCCGCTGCGCATCACCGTGTTGTCGTTATTGCCGACCCACACACCGACGACGTACTGCGGGTTGTAGCCGATTGCCCAGGCGTCGCGGTTATCATTTGTCGTGCCGGTTTTAACTGCTACCGTACGATTGCCCGGCACTGTAATCGACGAGCCGAAAATCCGGGCGCGCGTTGCAGCGTCGCTTAAGACATTTGAAATCAAGTATGCGCCCTGCTGGCTAATCGCCTGCCGCCCTTTATGCTCGCGTGCAAAGATTTGCTTGCCGAATTTATTGTTAATTTCCGACACCATTGTCACATCGTACTGCTGCCCGTTGTTTGCAAACGCTGCGTACGCATTCGCCATTTCGACCAGCGGAATTTCCGCTGAACCAAGCGCCAGCGACAAACCATAGCCGCTCGTGTTGTCGCTCAGCGTGGTGATGCCAAGTTTTTTAGCAGCGCTAATTGACTTCGAAATGCCATACTTTTGCATGACCTCCACGCTCGGAATATTGAGCGACCAGTTGAGCGCCTGGCGCACCGACGCTTTACCACGGCTCGTTTCGCGGCGATCGGCATCACGCGGGACGTACCCGCCGCCGAAATCCTTCACTTTGTCGTCAAATACGGTTGCGGGCGTTATCGTGCCGTCAGCGAGGGCATTTGCGTAATAAATCGGCTTAAAACTTGACCCTGTCTGGCGCGCTGTCGTCACCATATTAACCTTTCCCCACTTTTCATTATTGTAATCAGCACTGCCGACCAGAGCGCGGACTTCACCGTTCGTCGGGTCGACGATAATGCCGCTCGCATTGCTGCCGCCCATACGGTTAATGTATTTCATCTGCGCGGCGATATTGCCTGTTAACGTTTGCTGCGCCGATGCGTCGAGCGTCGTCTTCACCTGATAGCCCGAGCGCATGACTTTTTCATAACCGTACTTTTTACTCAGTTGGCTAATTACCATTTCCGCAAAATGCGGCGCAATCGACGTTTCGTTTTTCTTCGCGCCTGCGCCATACGCAAGCTCTTGCGTAGCGGCGGCATTTTTCTGATCCTCGGTAATGAAGCCGTTTTTCACCATGCGCGACAGCACGGTATTTTGGCGTTCTTTCGCGTAATTTTTATTGCCGCTAATCGGCGAATACGCGGTCGGTGCCGGCAGCAGCCCGACGAGCATCGCGCTCTGCGCTACATCAAGCTTATCCGGCGTCGTATTAAAATACGCTTTCGCAGCCTCTTCGACGCCGAACGCATTCTCGCCGAAATACACCGAGTTCAAATACATCGCCAAAATCTGATCTTTCGAGTAATTTTGCTCTACGGCAATCGCCATAAAAAGTTCTTGGTATTTGCGGAAATAACTATGCTCGTCGCTCAGCAGAGTATTTTTCACAAGCTGCTGCGTCAGTGTCGAACCGCCGCCCGTCCGCGTCACCAGTGCGCGCAAAATACTCAGCGGATTAAAACCGCCGTGCTTATAAAAATCCTTATCCTCGCTGGCAATCAGCGCTTTTTTCATACTGTCGGAAATATTCGCGAGCGCCACATCGCTGCGGTGTTCCGCCCGTCCTACGCTATAGAATGCTTTACCACTCGCGTCTTGCAGTACGATACCGGTATTGTTGCGGTTCATCAGCCGCTCTGGGTCTTTTATGTCGTTCGCAAGCATAATGTAGGTGACAACCGGCACGATAATCAAAAACGCAAGAATCGGCAGTATGATAAACAACGCTTTTTTCTTCGCCGGCAGCCCGCGCCACCACGTCACAAACTCGCCAAGCTTGCCTGGCGGTGTCCACTTTGGACGGCGGTGCGGCGACTTTTGCCGCCCTAAATTCGCATAGCGCCCCATGCGCGCCGGTTTCATTTTTGACTGCTTCTTTTTCAATAATAAACTATCCACTGTTTCATTATACCGCGTGTCCGCGCTGCATAAAAGCGTGCGTCAGCGCCGCAGCCAGCGCATCGGCGCAGTCGTCCGGCTTCGGCACTTCTGTTAACCCTAATTGCAATCGCACCATTTCCTGCACTTGCGGTTTTTTTGCCGCGCCATAGCCCGCGATCGATTTTTTGATTTCATTCGGCGTGTATTCGTAAATCTTAAGATTCGCCTGCTGTCCTGTGAGCGTCGCTACGCCGCGCGCCTCCGCTACGCTAATTGCCGTCGTAATATTTTTTGTAAAAAACAGCTTTTCGATCGCCATATGCTGCGGCTTCGTCTCGGCGATGATTTCCGTTAAACTACGGTAAATCTCCTCAAGCCGTTCCGGCAGCGGCGTATGCGCCTGCGTCGTCACCACGCCCGCCGTCACCAGCTTCACGCGTCCGCGCACGGCGTCGATCACGCCAAATCCGAGAATGCCCGTACCGGGATCAATACCAATAATACGCATGGTTGTTATTTTTGCCACGGCAAGCGTATGCGCCGGAATAATCGTGTAATTTCGCGCCGCCACTCCCAGCCGGCATAGCCCGAGCCTGCCGCCGTGATGCCGCCGACCGCCCACCACATCGCATAACTTGACGCAGCTGCCGTGTCTGACTCAACAGGGTACGATGTTAACTTTACGCTTTCTGATTTCTTCTTGCGGCAGCGGTTTGTCTCAGGATTGCGCTCCCAGCCGTCTTTGCACGGTTTCGGCGTTTTATCGGCGCTCGCGATTTTTTTGCAACGCCCAGTTTTCGGGTCGCGGAACTGATCGTCGCGGCATGGCTTAAGTACTTTTGCCGCTGCTGCCGCGATTGAACGGCAACGACCCGTTTCTTCGCTGCGGTATTGCCCGTCTTTACACGGCTTTACCGTTGCAACTTTCGCGTAATTTTTACAACGACCAGTTTCAGGATTGCGGTATTGCCACGGTTGGCAAGGCTGCAACTCGCGCTCAACTGGCGTCTGTTTTTCTTTAACGCATTTTCCCGTCAGCTCGTTGCGAATTTTTCCGATAGGACACGGCAGCCACAACTCCGCGACATTGCCGCGCCCAGGCGTGAATGCGTACGTCGCCATCCAATCATCATCAACCAAACTCCACGACGTATTTTTTGGTAATTTTTCGTAGTAGATTTCGTCGACCGTTTCGCCGCTGCTACTCAATATTCGCACTGTGCCGGTCGTTTTGCCAAGCTTTAAGCCGGCTTCTTTTACGTTTACTGTCAAAAAATCATGCGCCGCAAGCTCGCTGTCGCCAAATCCATATTGCTTTTTATTGCTGCTTGTCGTTAGCTTGCAGCCGTTTAGATTAGCTACTGCATCGCCCGCGTTATAGATTTCAATAAATTGATCGTCAAGGTTTGCGCCGATTTCGGTTAGTTTTATGTTAGCGCAAGTGTTAGGCGGCACTGCCGGTTCGTGCGGATTATCGGGTGGCGATGGATCGCTAGGCTGGCTCGGCTGCGGCGGGTTAGGCGGCTCCGGCGCCGCACAGTTGATAAATTGTCCAAGTGAAAATTCATTTCCAGCAGTGAAATCATCCGCGTTATTATCACTATCGCGCACGATATTAGCGCCTATGCAGCGCTGCAAAACATTTTGCTTTTTTGAATCAATCTTTGCGACAAATTTTTCAAACGCTGCCGCTTTATTCCATCCGATCAAGTCCGCCGCTCCGCCCGCTGCCGTCACGAGCCGCACTGAACCATTTGCAGCAAGCGAGCCGCTTTTATAACTGTCGTCAAATACTTCGCGGATTTCAGAGAGTGCTTCATTTTTACTGTGTCGCACCGCATAAAATTCTCCAGGCTTCAGTGCTGCATCGCCAAAATCTTTCAAAATCCGCGTCTGTTCGCGTATGCCGCCCGTAAAACCTTCTTTCAGGAATTGCAGCCGCCAACCTTTCAGATTTACCGCCTCGTTGCCCGCATTATACAATTCAACAAACTCTTCCGCGCCAGGACCAATTTTTACTTTCGAGATGAGAACCTTTGGCGGCGGGATTGTAGACGAATCAGCGGCAGCAGCTTGAGCCGATGGCGACGTCAACGCATCTGCTTGCGGTGCGGCAGTTTGCGCTACAGACGCAGGAGCTGCGGGCGCAGGAGAAGTTTCCGGCGCAGATGACGCAGCTGGCGGCGTTGCCGGCGGCTCAGATTCAATTGCCGCAACAGGTTGAGCTTGCGCGACCGAAGTTGTATCAGACTTCACAACCGCAGATTCGGCGGCTGTTTCCGGCTGCGCCGCTGCGTGTTCGGCTGCTGAACTTTCCGTATTGTCAGACGGCACGTTAACCGCCAGTGCTGCTGGCGCAGGAAACACCAGTCCAGCAATCAGTATCATAAGTAGTCCGCGTCGCATTACATTCATGCTTATCTCCTTACTTACGCTTAATACGTAAAGTATACCAAAGCGTATTACGGCGCGCAAACTACTCGTCAATGTCAACTGTAATATCGGCGTTTGTATGGACGTTCGTGACGTCATCCAGCTCTTCGACTGCGTCGAGCACCTTCATCAGTTTGCGCGCAGTCTCAATATCACCAACCGGCACGTCGTTATTAGCAACATATTGCAATTCAGCATCTTCAACGTTCAGCCCGGCCTGTACGAGCGCTGCGCGGACTTTTGCTAGATCTTTCATGTCGGTGTAAACAGTCAGCCCACCGCTTTCTTCAACCGCATCTTCCGCGCCGGCATCAAGCACTTGCAATAGCGCGTCCTCGCCGGTAGCCGCTACGCGAATCACGCCTTTGCGCGTAAACTGGAACATCACGCTGCCTGCGTCTGCCATTGTGCCGCCGTTTTTGGTCAATGCGGTACGGATTTCCGGATACGTGCGGTTTTTATTGTCGGTCGCCGCCTCAACAATAATACCGACACCACCCGGACCGTACGCCTCATACGTCACTTCTTCAAGCGCTGCCGCATTTTTATCGTTCACGCGGTCAATCGCACGCTGGATGTTGGCATTTGGCATATTAGCGGCTTTTGCTTTTTCGATCGCCATTGCTAGCGCTGAGTTCGTCGCCGGATCGGTACCGCCGCGCGCCGCAATCGCGATCTGGTTACCGATTTTCGTGAAAATAGCGCCGCGCTTAGCATCAACAATCGCTTTCTGGCGATGCGTCGTCGCCCATTTGCTGTGTCCTGACATACCGACTCCTTTGTTTTAATTACATCACAATTTATTACGATTATAACAGATAGCAGCGCACTATTCTACTACCGACGCGTCGCGCAATCTGTAGCCGCTCGCGCGTTTCATATACCCCACTGCCGCGAGCAACACCACATACCACGCCGCAGCACCGACCCAGCCAACCTGCTGCGTGATTTGTGCCCACGGCTGTTCGGCGCACCAGTAGGTTGCCGCTATCATACACGACAGTACGAATTGCGCCGGATACCCCAATACTGCCGCCAAGCCGGGTGCAACCATCGCGCCAACGCCCGCGCCCGCCGCCAGCACCATTGTGAATGGGATAAACGGCACGATGAGTAAATTTGCAAGAAGCGAAATCACGCTAATTTGCCCGAATGCCACCAGCAAAACAGGCGCGGTTACTAATTGCGCCGCCAACGTTTCCAGTAAAATTTGCCCGACCGCCGGCGCAGTCTGCCGACCGAAAAAGTACGCCGTCATAATCGGCGCAACGATGATAACGCCCGAAAACGCCGCAAAACTCAATTGCCAGCCGACATCTCCCCACGCGTAGCTCGGATTCCATAGCGTTGTTATTGCGAGCGCCATGCCAAGCAGCACGACCGGATGAAATTTACGACCGTAATACCACGCCCACAAACTTAACCCCGTCACGAGGCCGGCGCGCGTCATGCTCGGGCTAAGACCGGTCACCGCCATAAATCCGCCAATCAACCCCACGCTTGCAAACATTGCCAAAAACTTTGATACTTTCGCAAACAAACGCCGCGCTAAGCGCACTAAAATCGTTAAATTATAGCCGCTCGCCACGATGATATGCGTTAGTCCGGCGATTTTCAGCGCTTCTAACAATTGCGGCGGCAGTTCGCTCTTTTTGCCCAGCAAAAAGCCGATACCGAGGCTTGCTTCTGGCTCGCGAATTGCCCGCCGCACCTGCGCCGCAAAACCATCGCGCAATTCTAGTGCTGGATCACCGCCCGGCACGCGCTTAATTTTGAGCACTGACGCCCGCGCCAGCGACGCTGCATAGTTGCCAAACCCAGCGCGCAAGGTACCGCTAAGCCTCAGCCGATCGCCGCGCTTGATATTGCCCGGCTTCGCGATTGTCACCCAAATCTGCCCGGGCAGCGACCGCTCGCCCAACACTACATCAATAATTTGCAAGCGCAAACCGCCACCTGCCGCTACGTCGGCATCGTCTTTCACCGTGCCAGACAGCACTACTTGTCGGCCAATGAGTGGCTCGTATGCTGTGAGCTGCGCTTGATCGCCCGATCCGCGCGCCAGTCCTACGCACGCGCCTGCCGCTACCGCTAGCACAATCATATACCGCTGCGGCGTTTTGACGATAATTATAAAAATAGCGAGCGCCGCCAGCCCAGCGATCCACCCGGGAATATCTACCCGAATCCACTGAGCCGCCGCGACGCCAATAGCTGCACCGTAGCACAGCGCCGCGACATGCCACATCAAATGAATCCGCTCGCGCAGCCAATTCATACCCCGATAGTACCACAGCTTGACTCACCCGCCGACAAGCGGTATAATACGAACCGTTCGGGTCCATAGCTCAGCTGGTTAGAGCACCTGCCTTTTAAGCAGGGTGTCGTGAGTTCAAGCCTCACTGGACCCTCCATGCTTTTTGAAACCTATCCACTCCGTAGGAGTGGGTTTTTATTATCACGCAATAAAATTCTGCGAAATCGCAGCGTCTGCGTTCGTTGCTTCGCTCTATTTCTTCTTTTTATCCGCCGCACTCGCATGCGGTTGGCGGCGAAAACTAATTTCCATAACCGCACAAACAATGCACGCTGTGATAATCGTGTGGCGATACTGCATAATATACGTCGCGTACTGCCGGCTTGCATCGTCCATCTCGACCGCAGCGCGAAATGCGCCGTACGTCAGCATGACTGCAAAAACTGCAAAGACAAGCGCTCCCGTAACGCTATGCCACCGAGACGACGCGCGCCCCGCCCGCACCATCACGATGAGCGCCGGCAACAGCGTCAACACCGCCGCCACCACGCTTGTCAGCGGCGGCTTCGTCAAAACAAGCCCCGCTTGCGCCACGACTGGCGCCAAACTGCTCGCCCACGCATCCGCAAGCAATGCACCTGCCGCGAGCGCTAATGTCGGCACGCCTAAATTTCGCTGGCTCAGCCATGCCGCCGCAAATAAAATCGCGAGATAGATTCCCAGAATGATGAGATAGGTCATATTGCTATTTTAGCATGAGCAATGCCATGCTTCAGGCAAATCAATCATCACAAGACCAAGTTGGCGTATTAGCATTAAAAGACTGCTGCGTTGTTTCATAAGTTCCCGTCCATTCTTTTCCGCAGCATTCGCATTGCGCCAGCCGTTACGCTCCGACCTTGTCTTTCCTCGGCCGCCGCTTGGCGTTACGCTCAATGTATTCAATGATAGGTGTCGCCACGTCGCGCCCTGTAATTTTTTCAATGCCGAAGCCTGGGCTAGCATTTACCTCCAACACCAGCGGTCCGCGCGCCGAACGCATGAAATCAACGCCGGCAACAGTCAGGTTCATCGCCCGCGCTGCTTTCACGCACATTTTACGCTCTTCATCGGTTAATTTAATTGCTGTACCGGCACCGCCCTTATGCAAGTTGCTGCGGAAATCATCATCCAAGCTCTGGCGCCGCATGCTCGCCACAACGCGGCTGCCGACAACAAACGCACGAATATCCGTTCCCGCCGATTCCTTCACGAACTCTTGCAGCAATACGTTTGTGCCGTCTTCATTCGTAAGATAAAAAGCCTGCAGTACCGATTTCGCCGCCTTCTTACTCTCCGCGAGCACGACGCCGTTGCCATGCGTGCCGCGCGCTAATTTAATAATCACTGGCGTACCGCCAAGCTTCTCAAGCAGATCGTCAATATCGGTCGAGTTGCGGCTAAACACCGTTTTCGGGATTCCTACACCTGCCCGAGCAAGCAACTGCGTTGAACGTAGTTTGTCGCGGCTACGCGTAATCGCGATAGAGCTGGAAATCGTCCATACGCCTTGCATTTCCATCTGGCGAACAATCGCTGTGCCGTAGCGCGTCATATAGCTGGCAATGCGCGGAATCATTGCGTCGTAACCGCTCAAGTCTTCGCCGCGGTAACTCACGACCGGATTATTTTGTTCAATTGAAGCGTAGTTCTTTGTACTTTATGATACGCACCGTATGTCCGCGCGCCTTCGCAACTTCTCTGAGCCGTTTCGTCGAATAGTTTCCGGGACCATTAGATAGGATAGCGATTTTCATCAGATAATATCTCCTCTCGGATTATTATGATAATATTTTTCAAAAAAGGCTTTCGGATCGCGTTTCAATTCTTGAGTGAGGTCGTCTGATCTATTTTCCCGAATGAACCCCTTTGACACATCTACCAGAAATTTCTTATTCAAGATCTTACAGCCAATCAGCGCCGGATATTCATTCTTCGACCGATCAGCCAGCGTAAATGTGCCGCGGATTTTCTTACCGCCTAAAATTATCGTCAGGTACACACGAAATCTCACTTGCAAGTCGCCATGCGCGCTGCGCACCCTGCTCACCTCAAAGTTTTTCGTCCGGTACACCGTACCGCTATAAAATTTTGATTCCGGCGCAAAAAGCGTAAATGAGAGCTCGCCGTCGCTGCTCATGGCAATATTTGACGCCCAAATTGACGACCGGTCCGCACCTGTATCAATTTTCACGCGGATCTTGCGCGCACTTTCGCTCGGAATGACAATATGCGCCGTCCGCCCGATGATGACTTTTTCGCCATTCATAGTGCTACTTTATAATTGTATTCGTTTTGTGTCAATTCATTTACCGTACCGTTTCGTCTATATACGTTTTTTATGATTCGCACGCACGATCGCAAAAATCACAGCCGCTAGCACGAACAACCCGATCGTAATGTTTAAGAGCGCCTGAAATTCGCGCAGCATGTAGAGAATCGCCACCGTTACGCCGACCGCGCCCCAGATTGACGTGAGCTTGCGCGCAGTCGCTACGCCCATAATAACGACCGCCGCATGTTCAACGAGAAATAGTAATTGATACCAGCCACCATCAATAAACGCGGCAGCCAAGCCTGGAATCGTCACAAGACACAGCAGTATCACCAGGTGGCATATACTTTCTATTGGACGTTTACATATATGATATCCAGCATACAATGCCGCTGCAACAAGCACCCAAAGATGCGTGTACACGAGCGCATGTGTGTCAGGAAATGCTATACACAGCAAACGCTGCGCACCAAGCATCGCAATAACCACACCGCACTCTGCAAATTCCAGCCGTTTCATTTCATAGCTCTGCACACTAAATACGGCCCCAGCACCGACCAAAATTACCGCCGCACCCGCTACGATAGCTACATCCGACGACAACGATGCCAATAGCCCAGCCAAACTAGCCACCGTTAAGCTTGACACGAGCATTGCGTTCCACACTCGCCCGGTACCGCGCCACAAACGGTATAACCACCCTGCGCCGTAGAATCCAATCAATCCAAACGTCGCAATAGCTACAAGCGCCCCGTTAAACGATACGCCGCACCATGCGCACAACAATGCCACTAATATAACACTCATCACGTTACCGGCATACAATAACGTAACGTGCCGCACAACGTATACAAGCACATACATCGCCGCTACCGCTGCCAACCATCCCGCCGAGCGCATCAGATAATTTTGATCCGACAACAATGCAAAACTACCGAACGCTAATGCGCATGCCGCGCCAAACCGCCACCAGGTTTTTGTCTTGGCGGTAGCACGATTTGCCGCGCGCATCAGCACACTCACCGCCCCAAACCCTACAAACGGCAACCACGCCGCCAGTGCGCAAATTTCTACATACGATAAATTGCACGCGATACCGGCAAGCAGTATTTGTACGACAAGCACGATATGGAGTACATACATCATCACGACTTCCTTTTGGCGGTACGCCCCATGCGCGCCTATCGCTACGATCGGCAGCCACGCTAGCAGGCGCCATTCATTCGCCATACTCATCGCGAGCACCGCGAGACCAATAACTGCGCCATATCCGATCGCGGCGCATCGATACATCGCCGCGGTGCGCGAAACACGGTTGCGCCAGCGGAAATACTCCACTAACGCAATCGCCGTAGCGCTATGTCCGCCGCCAAGCGTTACGACAGTTTGCGCAGTATTAAAGCCGCACTTAGCGCAAAGCAGCCACCCCGCCGCCAACGTCGCGCCATGCGCGCACAATACCATCCAGCGCAGTTTTTCAACCGCGGCAATATAGTAAAACGCCGCCGCAAGGAGCACCCACCAGCCGACATACCACCATGAGACATCATGCCCCAGTGCGAGCTCATACATAGCCATGTAGAATACCGCAAACGATAACCATACGCTCGTCGACACGTAGACAAGCGCACCAGCGCTTGGCGTAAGCTGTTTCATTAATAAGCGCAGCGCGAGTACCGCTATAACACACGCCATGTAGATCGTGATGTATACATCGTACGATATATGTACGATATTATTCACAACAATCAATAGCGGTACTGTAATAATATATACCGCCGGCCACAACAGTCCGTAGCGACGCAATCGCGCCGCCGCGAACAAAGACAGCACCATAGCAAGCACTAATTCCACTAGCTGCGGTATCGCTTCTGGATGCGCCAGCGCGGCGTCGCTCCTCGATAAAGATGGAACCGACGCAAGCAACGGCGCGACGAACGCCGCCGTGAAAAAGCCAATCCATAGCATTGCCTCGTGAATTGACGCTCGTACACCGCCGACAGGCAAGTAGCGGAGCGACACAATCACATTAAGCAACGCCGCAAGTGCCACCGACAAGCTGATCGCAATATACGACGTGCCACTTACCCACGCCGCAGCAGTGCCCGCCGCCACCAGCGTGAGCAATCGCGCTGAAAATTCCGCATAATTGCGTACCGATTTATCCGACGCTGCTAGTGCTTGTGCAATATAGTAGAGCAACCCGGCAACGAGCACCACCGTATATTCTGAAACGCTTAGTGCTGCCGCCGAAACGGTCGCTGCGAAAAGTGCTAACGGCACCGCCACCAAGCTTGACGTATAGATTGGCTGCACGAACAATTTCGGCACGCCTGGAATCTTTGCGTAACTCAAGAGCGTCATCGCGCCGCCAAACGCAATCATCACGACGTAATACCACACCAATTGCGCATCAACCATCGCCGGCAACGACATTGATACCGTAAAGAGCGACAAGATAGAAATATACGATAAGAATTGATTTTTGAACGTAATGGCAGCGAACATGTACATTACCACACCGATAAGCGATGTAATAAACCAGCACAGGGCAGCATCATGCAACACGAGCGCGTACATCGTAATACCCGCCACCGGAATACTTGCAAGCGCCGTACCGACAAGCGCCAGCGCCGCTGGGCGAATCATCGGAATATGCTTTTGTAACACAAAACCCGCTGCGTACGATGCGACGATCAGCAGCCACACAAGCACCATACGCAGCCACGGTGCAAGTGCAAATGTCTGCGCCAACAAAATAATACCAGATACGAGCAACAAAACAGCAACATACAGCGCAATATTAATCGTTACATGCGATGACGGCTGCAGCAACGGAGCGCTACTGTGCGGCGGTGGGACAACATAACCTACTGAAGGCGGCGGCTGCACCGGCGCGGGTACAGCATGCTCTTTCGCTAGAGCAGGCTTATTCCGGGATGAAGCAACTGAATCTGATTCGTCCACGGGCGTATTACTACCACTCTCATCTGCCGTCGCAAATTTTTTGGCTGGTTCGGGCGTAACGGGCAATACGGCGACACTAGGCATTTTAGGCGAATGCGCCGCACCTTGCTCGGCCGCGCGCACGCCATCCCAATAGCCCTGGCGGTACGATGCGCTCATCGGGTCAACCGTACGCTTCGCCTGGCTGCTCTTTTGCGACAACAAAATAGCGAGAACAACTGTTGTGACAAAAAATAGAAATCCCATGCTGCCTCCTCTTTGCGGTTACTCTTAGTATAGCAAAACTGAGAGAAATACTAGTTAGATACTCTCATTTTCAGCGGCTTGCAATTTATTGCGATCCGCGTAACCCTACGAAAATATCCCGCGCCGCTTTGCGGCATCAAATTCTTCAAGCAGCTCGCGCTGTTTCTTTGTCAATTTCGTTGGCGTATCAACGATGACGCTGACGATGTGCGGTCCGCGGCGATCGCTCCGCAAATGCGGCACGCCGTGGCCGGACAGCTTGAAATCCGTACCCGACTGCGTACCGGCTGGTACCTTCATCGTGATAATACCGTCGACAGTCTCAACGTCAATCTCTGTTCCGAGTGCTGCATCAACCATCGAGATATGCTCTTCACTTAAAATCAGATCACCTTCGCGCGTGAATTTTTTATGCGCCCGCACGCGTACGTGCACATACAAATCGCCACGCACACCGCCGGCAACAGCCTCGCCGTGTTCGCGCAAACGAATCGTCGCGCCGTCGTCAATCCCAGCCGGAATCTTCACCGTAATGTCTTGCTCGCGCCGTTCAACGCCCGTGCCGTGGCAGCGCGTACACTCTTTTTCCGGGACTTTACCGCGCCCATGACAGGTTTCGCAGGTCACTGCTTGCTGGATCGGACCAAACATCGTGTTCATCACGCGGATTTGCTGCCCCGCACCCTTGCACGTCGGACATTCTTTTAGCTCAAAACCAGGCTCAACCGTCGTGCCGTGGCAGTGGCTGCACACATCATTAAGTGTTAGCGATAGCGTTACGTCTTTGCCGAAAATTGCCTCTTCAAAGCTCAATGTCACGCGCGTTTCGACATCGCGCCCGCGCGCCTCGCCTGCCGTCCGGCTACCGCCCGCGCCGCCAAAGAACTGGCTGAAAATATCGCCGAATGCACCGCCGCCGCCAAAGTCAAAATGAATATCTTGCCCGTTGAAATTAAAGCCTTCAAATGGATTGCCGCCGCTTGCGCCACCGCCAGCAGCGCCGCCAACGCCCGCATGCCCAAATTGATCGTAGCGCTGGCGTTTTTGCTTGTCTTTCAATACCTCGTAGGCTTCATTGATTTCTTTGAATTTCGCCTCATCGCCACCCGCCTTGTCTGGATGATACTTAACCGCCAGCTTACGGAAAGCCTTTTTGATTTCATCTTCGCTCGCGCCTTTACTAACGCCAAGCACTTCATAATAATCTCTTTTTGCCATAGCCTTTCGTTATTATAACGCACTGCTAGCACTCATACAAGTAGAGTGCTAATTCCTGTGCAAATCGCGATCAATTTCATCAGCAATTTCGTGTCCAATCGTCTCCTCAAGCAGATCTTCCACCGTCACGATACCAATAATTCGATCGTTCTGTTCAACCGGCACCAAGTGCGACCCAATCCGCCGGAATTTATGAAACATCGTATCAAGCGCTGTCCGCGCTCCAACCATACGTGTTTTATGGAGCGGAAAGCACCATAGCGGCACCGGATTATCATCAAAATCAATATTAATCATGTCTTTCGCGAGCAGCACACCGTGGCATGTTGTCAGCTTGTCGTCGAATACCGGAATGCGGCTATAGCCGCGCGCGATGATCTCGTTCACCATGCGCTCGTCGAGAATCGTATCAAGCGTCAGCCACTGCACCGCCTTGATCGGCGTCATAATCTCTTTCACGGTTTTTTCGCTTAATTGCAGCGTGCTTTGGATGATTTCGACTTCACCGCCATCAAGTTCGCTTTTGCTGCCGATTTTATGCTCACTGATCAGCAGGCCAAGCTCAGCACGCGTCAGCAATCGCCGGTGTTCAACGCCAACCAGATGGTCGAGCAGCAACGCCAGCGGTTTCGCCACCGGATAAACGACAATAATCATCACGCGGATCAGCGGTGCAAAGAACGCGCAGGTTTTCAGTGCAGATTTGATAAAAATCGCTTGCGGAAGCACTTCGCCGAACACTACCATGAGCAACGTTGTCGCAATGCCGGCAATCCAGCCGTTAAAATGATGCTCCAACAATAGCGAACTGCCCGACACCACTGCCATATTTGAAAACAAGATTGCCGCAAGCGACAAATGAGCGTCGCGCCGCAGAGGCAACACTTTTTGCGCCGCACGATTGCCAAGCTTTGCCTTGCGCCGCAGATCGCCGAGCGGCAACGACATCAGGCTGATATTCAGCCCGGAGCAAATCGCCGCCAACATCACGAGTACTGCAACTTGAATAAAAACAGAAACATACTGCATGTATTACGCCTTTAGTATACCATCAAACGTCGGTCGCTGCCGAACTTTTATTGTTGTGGCGCGGATTTTTTGCTGCAAAGGCGCGCAAATCGACAACGACATCATCTTCATCGACAATTTTACGCCCGAGCAGAGCTTCAATGACATCTTCAATCGTAACGACACCTGCCGTTTCGCGGTAATCATTCACGACAATGAACAAATGATGGCGCGTCTTGATAAACGCCGACAGAGCTTTTTCAAGTTTTTGATTTTGATTGATGCAATAAACTTTTCGCTCCATCGCCGTCTCTGCGCGGTGCGAGCGCTTGTCTGTAAGCGTCAGTAAATCGCGGATATAGAGCACGCCGATAATATGATCAATATCGCCATCCATGACCGGAAAGCGGCTGTGCCCGGTCTTGTGCAGCTCGTCAAGTAAAAGCGGTCCAATTAGCTGGTCTTTTTTCACTGCATCAATCACGCCGCGCGGCGTCATGACTTCCTCGACCGTTTTATTGCCGAAATGGAGCGTGCTTTTGATAAGGCGTTTTTCGTCAGCGGTCAAAATCGCACCCGATTCTTTTACCAAATGCTCTAATTCCTGGCGCGAACTGAGCAGACTCGCTTCGGGCGGCGTCGCGACGCTCCGCAATAGTTTACCGACGCTCGGATAACGTTCGACGAACTGCAGTAACTTCGGCTCAAGCATCATATAATACCGGTCGGCGACGGCCGCTAGCATACCGTTATGCGCAATACGACCGTATCCGAGCGCTACAAATACCGCAATCAGCACGCCAGCCAGCCAGCCGAATGCCATAATTGCACACGGCACCGCGCAAACCAGCAACAGTGCTTCAACCGCTTTCTGCAGTGATAGTATATCATTGATGAGCAAGCTGCGCCGCAGTTCTTCTGCCGCCGACACGTCGCCCGTCGCCCGCCGGCGCTGCAATTCATACGACGATAATACGGTACGCCGCGGCGATATACTTGCTACCGCAACGAGCGCGAGAAACAGCGCGGCGAAAATCAAAACCCAAAGCGTCTGCATGCTTTCATTGTACCGCAGTATCGCTTGCTTGGCGAGGCTCGGCGCGCTATACTTTACAAAGAGAAACGAAGGAGGATTATGACAAAGCGAGCCTGGATTATTTTTGCCGCAATCTGCGTGGCGATTATCGGCGGATTGATTTATTTGTCGCGCAACAACAAAGTAAACGTGGCAAATGTCGACCCTACCGCTATACAAACCGCTGCTGCCGATAACGGTAATATCGCCGACCACACCTACGGCAATATGAAAAGCAAAGTGATTTTGTTTGAGTACGCCGATTTCCAATGCCCGGGCTGTAATTCAGCGCATCCGATCATCAAAAAAGTCGTCGAAAAATATAAAGGGCAAATCGGCTACGTCTTCCGTAATTATCCGCTGACGAATGCGCATCCGAATGCGCTTGCTGCCGCTGCCGCTGCCGAATCAGCTGGCGTAGAAGGCAAATATTGGGAAATGCACGATAAATTATTTGAGCAGCGCAGCAACTGGGTCGAACTAACGGGCGCAGCGCGCACGAATTATTTCGTGTCGCTCGCAGCAGAGCTTGGCATTAACAAAGATAAGTTTTCTGAGCATCTTGATAGCGCTTCAATCCGCAAAAAAATCGACTATGACCTCGCTGTCGGCGCGAAAGCCGGTGTCGGCGGAACGCCAGCACTCTTTATCGGCAAAAAAGACGTCGGCAATCAAAAAGTTTCAAACGGTAAAATCATCTCGACAAGCAAGACCGACTCAAACGCTACATACGTCTGGGCAAACGCCGACGACTTCGAAAAATACGTCATCGTTCCTGCGCTCAAAGAGCACAGTATTGCACTACCACGCGAAAACTAGCTGCGCCGAAGAATCATGCATGCGAAAACACCCTGCAACCAGGGTGTTTTTTATACCGCTACCGCAATCAGTATACAATATACCGCTGCCACACCGCGGGCAATATATCCACCGCAATTCGCCTGCTGCGGCTAGGCGCAAACGATACAGCTATTGACATATTTTCTCCTATTAGTGCGTGCATTTGCACGATTCTGCTCGCCATGATTTTGCGCGCTTGACCTTTTGGCTATCATTATATATCACGCGCAGCTCGCGAACTCGAGTCATCATAACGCATCGCCTGCCGGCATGCAAGCATAAACGAATTACGAGACGCTAGCGTTTCTTCAAGAAATAATATCCCGTCGCAATCGCCGTGATGATACTCGCGGCGACGATAATCCAGAATGCCATCACGCCGTGCGTATCAAACGGGAAGTCGACATTCATGCCAAATAGCCCGGCAAGCATTGTCGGAATCGTTAGCGCGAGCGTCGCGACCGTCAAAATCCGCATCGTTTCGTTCAGGCGCGTATCCATGACGGCGCGGAAACTATCGCGTACGTTTTGAATCGTGCGCAAGAGCGACTTGCACCGCGCGATTAGCTGTTCAATATCAACTGACAAGTCTTCGACGATCCCCTGGTCCTCTTCGCCGAGTTTAATGAGTTTATAGCGCGTATTTAGCGTGCGCTCCAGTGCAACATTCGTCGGAATCAACGCGTCTAAATAGTCGTTCAGTTTACGCTCAAACTCTACCAACGTAGCGATATCGCGCGAACGCAAAGTCGTCACATCGCCCGTAACAGCGCGCGTCTGGCGGTTAATCAGCGCCACGCGCGACTGGTACGATCGCAGCATCGCTTCAACCATTACCAAGAATAATTGTGTTTGCGACGGTGCTTGAATCCGCGTACGGTCAACAAACGGCTGCCATACACGCCCCATACGCTCACGGCTGAGCGTCACAACATGTTCACCGAGCGCAAACATGATCGGCGTCGTAAAATCATTAAAGTTATCATCAACACCCGGCAATCGCGTAATGAAATATACCCAGCCATCACCCTGCTCAATCCGTGGTATCTCATGCGGGTCAAGTGCGTCATTCACTAAATCGTCATCCAGACCAAGCTGATGCAAATGAAATAAGTCGTCCGCCGACGGATTTTCGCACCGCGTCCAAGCGGCGCGCTTAACGTCGTCGCAGCGCTCTAAAGCGCCGTCCACAAACTGGTAGTAGGTAAGCATACGTTTATTGTACCGCGTTTACGGACGATAACGCGAAAATTATGTATTTGATGTGCTGTTCGCGGATGGTTGAGGATTCGTTTTTGGTGCCGTCTGGTTTGCGCCTTGATTTTGAGCCGGCGTGTTGCTTGTCGGCTGACTCGTCTGATTTGGCGGTTGTTGCGCTGACGAACCAGTCTGCGGTGGCGTCGAGCCAGAGCTTCCTGGCACACCGCCTTGCTGCGACGATCCGCCAGGCGCTATACCCTGCGAACCCGCTAGAGAACGGCTGCCACTTGACTGCATGCCAAGCATATACCCAATCACGCCAGTCAGAAGCGCCATTGATACTACCGCTATCACTAGTCCCGTATTCACCGCCGATTGCCGTGCTACAGCCGGCGCTTTTGGCGCAGTATTAAATCCATCTTCTATCTTCATTTATCCTCCTTCTCTTAGTTAGTAATGAAGGAAACTATAACGGCGGCGCGTTAAATCCAGCTTAAAAAACCTACGGCTTCGCGGCAAGCGGCAGGGAAATCGTAAACGTCGTTCCCTTACCCTTAGCGCTTCGTACGGAAATCTTACCGCCGTGCGCTTGCACAATCCGCTGCGCAATCGGCAAACCCAGTCCGTACCCGCTAGTTGTGCGTGATTCCTCAGCGCGATAAAACCGCGTAAAAATCTGCTCAACCGTTTTACTGTCCATACCAATTCCCTCATCGCGCACCGCGATCACCGCCTGGCGTCCTTTGCGCGTGCTTGATATATGAACCGTTGTGTCGTTGCCGCTGTATTTGATCGCGTTATCAAGCAAAATCGTCACGAGCTGTTCTAGTTTCTGGCGGTCGCCGAGTAGCATCAGCTCTATCGTCTCGTCCTCGACGGCGATGTTTTTTTCGACCGCTTGCGCCACTACCAAATTCATCGCTCGGTTCACGACCGCCTGCAGCGACACCGGTGCTTTCGCTATAGTCGCATCGTCATCTTTCAACAACCCAAGCATAGAATTTGCTAATGTTTGCAAACGTGTCACATCGCTAACATTATCAGCAATGACGCGTTTCGCCTGTGCAAGCGTAAGCTTCGTATTGCGCGCCGCCACTTCGTTTGCCGCTAGTAGCGCCGTCAGCGGCGTGCGCAATTCGTGGCTGGCATCGCTCACAAAGCGCGATTGCGCCGCCATATTTTCCTCAATCGGCTGCAACGTGTGCTGCGCCAACAAATAGCTCAATAGCGACGCCACAACAAACATTATCAAGTTGACTATCACCAAATTGATCCGCAGCGATGCCATTGCGAAATCTTCGCGCTTCGACAAGTAATCGCTCACGCTTAGCGACTCATCGTCGATTACAATCGGCGAGAATTTTGAGTCAGCGCGCCGCTGCTCTGGGCGGCGGTGAAATTCCTGCGCCGAAAAATTATACAGCACAAAACTGAACACGATGCTCATTACTATAATAATAGCGAGATATGTACCCGCTAGACGCAGCACATCGCGGCGGCGCACATGCTTCATCTCATGCGCCGTCCTTGATCACATAGCCGAAACCGCGCACTGTTTGAATGAGCGGCTCGGATTGTTTGAATGGTTTATCTATTTTACCGCGTAAATAATTGATAAACACCTCAACGTTATTCGGCAAGATATCAGCGTCGAAATCCCACACGTGCGTCATGATATTTTGTTTGCTCATGATTTGGTTTTTATTGCGCATTAAATATTCTAAAATCGCAAATTCCTTGCTTGATAATTTCACCAGCTTGCCAGCACGCGTTACCGTCCGATTCACTGTATCAAGCTTGACATCCTTGGCAGCTAGTACATTATCAAGCACCTCATGCGGACGGCGCAGCAGCGCGCGGATACGCGCTCCCAGTACATCAAAGCTAAACGGCTTCGCGAGATAGTCGTCGGCGCCGCTATCAAGCCCTTGCACAATGTCGCGATTTTGGTCTTTCGCAGTAAGCAAAATAATCGGCGTTGTGTCGCCGGCAGCACGCAGCTTTTTCGCCACTTCGTAGCCATTCATTACCGGCATCATCACATCAAGCACGATCACATCGTATTCATCGGCACGCGCCGCATTGTAACCGTCCTCGCCGTCGTGCTCAACATCAACCGCATAGCCGTCAAGCTCAAGCCCTTGTTTGATTGCCTCGGCGATTCGCACCTCATCGTCTACGACTAAAATCTTCATTATTCTACAGTATACCTTTCTCGGTAAAAATTTAGTAGGCTGGCGCCATCTCCGGCCACATATACCGAACGAGTTGGCGGCCGCGTTTGCTGGCTCGCACCCACAAATCGCCGCAAGTTGCTTTAATGGTGACGAGTTTTTTGGCGCGCAGGCGGTCGAGCTGCTTGGCTACTTGCGAGCGGCTCATGCTCAAGCCGCGCGACAAGCCGATTACGTCGTCTTCGCCGTTTTCGGCAATTTGCTGCAGCACCAAAGCTTCGTCGCTAGTGAGATTAACTGGTTGAACTTTTTTCATAGGCTTCTCCTTTGTTTAACAATTAGTAGTATGCCGGGCGCAGCTTGGACTAAGCTTAAATGCTTAAGATAATTTTCTACCCCTGTTAAATCATAAGCGCCAAGTCTTGACATGCTTCTCTGGATAGAATACAATTTAAAGTGTCATGTTGGTTGAGTCTAGTTAGTAGAATCCCTATTCCCTTCGAAAGGAGGTGAACATGAAATCGCGGATAGCCGCCATCATGGCGGTGCTAGTGGCGACGTTGGTTTTTCTACCGGCTACCGCTAGCGCCGAGGAAGTGGAGATTACTCGTAGTTACGAGGTGACAGGTTACGAGGTGTGTATGCATCAAGGACACTTTGCCGCCACGACGGTAACTCCATGGGATCCGTATAGCCTCATTTGCTATGATCTCAGCTTCCCTGCTGGAGTGACTCTGTACGGTTCTCTTGACATCCAGGAGTATTGCTCTTTCAAGTACCCGGGGTCAAAGGCTGTATTGGCAGAGCACAATATCTTTGGCTGGCGATGCGAGCGTCGCGAAAAAATAGAGGTTTAAAAACCTCTATCAGCGCCCGCTCAGCCTCTTTTTCAAGAGGCTGAGCGGGCAACTTAAACTTACCAGAAAGGGGCTTATTATATGAGTAGTCAGGTTACAAATCTTTTATTTTTGATTTTACCATGGGTAATTATAATCACTCTTATTGCCGTGGCTATCTGGCTGGTTCGTTGGTTTATTCGTAATGATAGAGGAAAAACTAAAGATAAGTGATTTTTGTAAGGCTTGTTACGGTAGAAACGGTCTTGAAAAAAATGCAAACTTTCGAAACCTTCATATAAATCTTAAATATTTAAGATAAGCTCTACCCCTGTTAAATTTGACTTTTCTATGTAAATTTGGTATAATAAAAGTATAGACCTTTTTCGCTTAGACGGCACCGTATTAGCGAAATTTGCCGGTAATGCCAAGCGCGTCAAGGAACGGCTGACGGTCATGCGCGCATGCTCAAACAGCGAAAACCCCGCCAAAAACGGTATAATTATACCCATGAGGCGTATCAAAAAAATTCCCGAACCAAACCCAAATACCGAGAAGAAACTGTTGCAGTCGGGCTGGCAGCGGCTGCGCGAGCCGCGCAGCTTAAAGCTAGCTATCGCTCTGGCGTTGCCAATTGGCTTTGTGCTGATGGCGCTAGCGGCTTGGTGGGCGGCATGGCTTTTCCCGCAGTCTGTCAGGTTTTTGAAAGAGCTTCAGGTTACTATAACCCTGGATTTTTGGTTGGTAGCTTATATTTTCGGCACTTTCGGCTATCTGTTTTTGCATGAAATGTTTCATGCGGCAGCCGTGCCGGGCGGCCCGCGGTCGAAAAAGACTTACTGGGGCTTGAACGGCTTTTTCGGGTTTGTCTACTCATAAGAAGAGATTTCGAAAGCGCGCTATATAGTGGTGGCGCTTTTGCCGCTGGTTGCGCTGTCCTTTGCAATGCCGCTCGTTTGCTGGCTGCTCGGTTGGTACAGCGATTATCTGTGGTTCTTGTGGATAATCAACGCGGGCGGAGCTTGCGTAGATGTGCTAAATGTTATATTGATAGCCTGCCAAGTACCGCGCGGCGGTATCACGCGCAGCAACGGCGCGCAGACGTTTTACCGCCCGTCGAATCGCTGACGATTTTTGTTTTATTATGCGGTTAAATCGTAGACGGTGTACTGCGAGCCGCCGTAATCGACCTTTGTGCCCGAAGCTGCCGCCCACTGGGCGATTTCGGAATTGCCGCCCGGGCCGCCCCGCCCCATGCCGGTTGCATCGGCGACGTAGTAGCGTACTTTTCCGGTAGCGACGAGTTGTTTGAACGACTGAAGCGTGAGCGTCGAATCGCTGCCATTAAATCCGCCAATTGCCATAACCGGCTGCTTGGTTGACAACTGAATCGGCGCCGACGTATTTGCACTATCAACTGCCGCAATCCACGTTGCGCCCCGCTGATTCGCAAGCAGAAATTTTACGAGCGCCGCCTCGGCAAAGGCAGTTTCGTTGTTTGTATTATTCATCGCGCTTGCGTTTGGTCCCGCCGTTGGAATACTGCCGCTATGCGCCGCCATAACCGTCGAAATGCTATACGCAATTGGCGCAGCGCACGCCGAAATTACCGCGCAAGCGAGCATCGTTCGCCGGAGCCGCATTGAAATGTGCGGAGGCGGCATGGCCGCTATGACCGTAGCGGTAACTCCTGCTACGCCGATAAGCCACATAAGTATTGTCCAATCATTGCGATAGCCAAGCATAATGACGCTCGTGATTGTTGTTATCGCGATCGTTAGTGGCACAATCCAAGAAACATGCGTACGGCGCGTATAGGCTTTCCAGATATACGGCACGCCAATTCCAACGAGTGCCGCTACCGCCGGCGCCATCGCCACGACATAGTACGGGTGAATTGTGCCGCTTGTCATGCTAAACACTACAATGTGAATAAACAGCCACCCTAGCCACAAGAGCACACCGGCACGCTCTTTGTTATCACGCGGTGCGCGGCGCAATAACCAAACAACCAATCCGCCGCCAATTAGCGCCGCTGGAATCAGCCACGCAATATTCGGACCAAAGCTCTCATTGAAGATGCGCAGCACGCCCGTCTCGCCGCCAAAACCAACACCGCCTGGTCCGCCGCCTGCACCGCCAGGCGCGCCTCCGCGTCCGCCGAACAAACGCCCAAAGCCGTTATAGCCAAATATTAAACTCCAGATATTGTTGTTATTCGTACTGCCTATCCATGGACGATATGCTGCCGGTATCAACCACACGAGCACGCTCCACCAAAATGTTGACGCCACCGTCGCGATACTAGCAACACTCAAATGCCGCACGCGCGTCATAACCGCCGGCTTCGCGCACGCTATGTACAACACCGCCATGACAGGCAGCACCAGCAAGCCTTGCAGCATTTTCGTGTTGAAAGCCAGCCCGGTGAACATTCCCGCCAAACTCAGCCACGCGGCTGGTTTTTTGCTATCAAACGCCCGCAAAAAAGCGTATGCGCTCGCCGTCAAAAACAACGTCAAGAAACTATCAGGATTGTTAAATCGAAACATCAACACAGCCGCCGGCGTAAGCGCCATCACCGCACCAGCGATCAACGCCGATTTTACGCCATACCAACGCCGCACCGCCGTATATACTAGCGCCACTGTCGTTACACCTGCCAACGCATGCGGCAACAGCATGCTCCACGACGAAAAACCAAATGCGCGGCCGAACAATCCCATAATCATCGTACTGACGGGCGGCTTGTCAACGCTCATGAAATTCGCTGCGTCCAGACTACCAAACAGCCACGCCGTCCAATTCACACTCGCCGCTTGTGCAGCGGCAGCATAATAGCTATTCGCCATGCCGTTGATCGTTATATTCCATAGGTACAGCATTGACCCCATGAGCAGCAAACCGCCAAAGCCCGCCGCTTCAAACAGCGTCGCGCGGCCATACTCGCCGCGCACGCGCGACAAACCTTTGATATCTTCAACTGCCGTTTTCACAATATGAACACGCGAATCAGTATCCTCAATCCATTCGACCGGTTCTTCATGAATCATGTAACCTTCATATTCTGCCTTTATAAGCAACTCGGTGTCAAAAAACCACGCTGTATCTTTCACGTGCGGCAGCAATTGTTGCGCAACATCACGGCGCATCGCCTTGAACCCGCACTGCGCGTCGACAAATTTTGTACGCATCGTCCAGCGGATCAGCTGATTGTAGCAACGCGAAATAATATCGCGTTTTAGCCCGCGCGTTGTCTGCGATTCTTTCATCAGCCGGCTTCCTACTGCAATCGCTGCATCGCCAGTCACGAGCGGCGTGATCATCGGCACGAATGCATCTAAATTCGTTGACAAATCGATGTCCATATAGCTAACAATGTCAGCGCGGCTTTGTAGCCACGCCTGTTTAAGCGCCCGCCCGCGGCCTTTCTCTGGCAAGCAGACGACGCGGACGGCAGGGAAGTGCTCGGTGAGCATCGCCGCCACCCGGCGCGTACCGTCCGTACTGCCATTATCGGCGATAATAATTTGATAATGATACGGCAAATTATCTTCCATATACATACATAGCGTACGCACCGATTCTTCCAGAATATACGCCTCGTTAAGTACGGGCAGGACAATATCAACCGTTAGCGTACGCGGGTTAAGCGCGCGAAGCGGCGTTGTGCTATATTTTGATTGCGCCGCAAGCGCGGCCGTGTGATTGATAGCGGTAGTTTTCACGCGCGTTACTATACGAGCGCATCATGAAAGGAACCTTAAAAAAATACTGCAACACGTAAAGGCAGCAGACAAAAGATACTCTGTCTGCTGCTATTACGTAAATACGCTATGCTATTAAACGTAATTTATCGTGTTGCGCGTACCTTTTTCGGCACAGGTTTGGTTTCTTTCGCTCCGCCCGCCGGCACCGTTGAATGCTGAATGCGACCGTCTTTGATGCTAATCTGATAATCGCATTTGTTCGCCAAATCATTATCATGCGTAACAATCACAAGCGTAACGCCTTTCGTTTTATTGTAGCCAAATAGCAGCTTCTCAACACGCGCGCCGGTTTCGCTGTCCAGATTTCCCGTCGGCTCGTCGGCAAAAATAATCTGCGGCTCATTCACAATCGCACGCGCAATCGCCAATCGCTGCTTTTGTCCACCCGACAAATCGCGGGCGCGGCTCTTTCGTTTTTCATACAAATCAACCGCCCGCAACGCCGCATCAATTTTACCCGCCCGTTCGCCATACGGCACGTGCGCGATTTCGAGCGGTAGGCTCACGTTATCAAATACACTCTCATTGCCCTCTACAAAGAAGCTCTGAAAGATAAAACCGATTTCGTTTGCACGGAATTGATCAACCTGCCGTGGTTTTAGCTTCAAGATATTACGACCGCCAACAAACACGCGACCTTTTTGTGGACGATCAAGTCCGCTCATGGCATGCATTAGCGTCGACTTGCCGCTACCGGATTTACCGATAATCGCTACACTTGCACCATCAGGAATCGCTAGCGTAATATCATGCAGCGCCGTGAATACATTGTGCTTTTTACCGTATGTTTTTGTGACATGTTGTAATTCAATCATCGCTTTCCTCCTACTCTGTCCTCAGTGCTTCTATCGGGTCAAGTTTCGCTGCTTTGCGGCTCGGGAAAAATCCAGCAAGCATCGCCACCACAACCAATAATACTAACACGATGATGCCGGCGCTCGGCGTGAAAATAAGCAGATGATTTTTGCCAAGACCAATAGCATTACTGATAGCCGGATTAAGCGCCGCGCCCGTTATCCACGCGAGTAAAATACCGACTGCGCCGCCGAAGAAACCGATCCACGCCGATTCGTAGCGGAACAATTTGCCGATATCGCGGCGGCTCGCGCCGAGCGCTTTCATCAGCCCGATTTGCTGCGTGCGTTCCAGTACTGAAATATACTGCGTATTCACAATTCCAAACACACTCACAATCAGAGCGAGCACACCGAAGCTTAAGACAATTGTCTGAAGAATGTTAACAAACTGGAACAGCATCTGCTGCGCATCTCTCGCCGTCATTGCATGAAAACCAGATTTTTCGAGCGACTCTTTGGCGGTATCTGGCGATATGCCATCAGCCGTTGTCGCAGTAACTGTCAAATATTTCTGATACGCATCAGTGCCGACCGTGCTAAATTCGCTAATTTCTTTTGCCGCGCTTGGAGCAATAGAAATACTCGATTGATTCGCCATCTGATCCGGCGACTTTTTTGTCACCGCAACAATCGTAAATTCCTTGCGCAATTCTTTTGGCTCGACGAGCGCCCTAACCGCCGCTTCGCCGCCTTCGGCGTATGCTTTAGCTATCGCTTGATTGTCGACTTTTTGCGGCGTTTGCACCGCTACAACCGTTAGTTTCTGTCCGATGATATCGTACGGATGTTTCACTCCAAGCGTCTTCAGATACGATTCTGGAAGTACCGCTTCGTTAGCTTTGAGCTCAACACCAGCATCAAGCGATTTACCGGCCGCAGTTTCAGTGCGGATTGAATTATCGCGCATCATCACATTACCGATGTATTTTTTATCTTTCACATTGCTGAAATCGATGTACTTCGGTTGTAATTGATACAACGGTTCGACATTCTTAATCTGCTTATTTTGGCGTAATTTATCAATATCCGCTTGCGTCACCGACTCATAATCTTGTCCGTAGTATGAGGTTGCATTTGGGTTATACTCGCGCAAACCCGACGCGGCGCCCGTCGTTACCGCCGCCTGCACAAGCTTTTTATCTTTCACAATAATCAAACCTTTCGGGTTGATGTTGTTAGCGATGATGCGGTCAATATATTGCCGCGCGCCTTCGCCAGCCATCAAGCTCGCCGTAATCGCGAAACCACCGACGCCAATCGCGAGAACAGTGAGGATGGTGCGCATACGCGCATGCCGCAGATTTCGACCGGCACGCTTGATGATGTCAATTCGTCTCATGAAATACCTTTCATTTATTGCTATTACTATAAGTAATAGTTTATACAAGGTACTATAACTAGTCAAGCAGTAATATCACGACGCCTGCGTTGCTTCGTGCTTAAAATGCTTCATGCCGTGGCAGTACAAGAATATGATCAACAATATATTTGCCGCTGCCAGAAACATTATCAGCACTACTGCACTTTGCCAAAACATATCCTGCCCTAAGCCGCCAGAGATTGCTTCACGAAAAGCGCGGATTGAATACGTCATCGGCACAAATGGATTAATCGCCTGAAACAGAGCGGGCGACAGGCTGATCGGAAAAACACCTTCAGCAGAGCCAAGCTGTAATACAAGTAGCAACATCGCCAAGAAACGCCCAACGTTATCAAGCGCAATCGCGAGTAGCGCCACGATTGACATAAAGGTTAGCGATGTTACAATTGACAATCCGACAAATTGCGCCGGGTGTGCTACATGAAGTCCCAACCCAAATACCATCACCGCGTCAAGCACCAGTGCTTGCGCCACACTCTCAAGTGTCAACACTGATATTTTCGCCAACCACCACGAACGTGCATTTTTCGGCGTACTATAAAATCCGCGAATCGGATAAATTACGCAAAATGCCAACGCACCGACAAATAGCCCAAGCGACAACACGTACGGCGATAAGGCGTTACCATAGTTTGGCACGTCACCCTGCACGTGATGGTCGGCAGCGACAGGCGACACAATGTGCTGCACCGTCGGATCGCCTGTCGGCTGCAATGCAAGCTGGTTTGCTGCTTTTGCTAATTTGCCGGACAATTCGTTTGCGCCAGACGATAGCTGTACTGAACCATTCATGAGCGTACCAGAATTTGCCGCTAACTGCTTTGCGCCAGACGATAGCCGGCTACTACCAGATCGCGCATCGGCCAGTCCCTGCATCAGCACTGCTGCGCCATTTGATAGCTGCACTGAACCGCGGGACAATGTCGTGTAGCCATTGAGTGCCGACGCTAGATTAGGCGAAAGGGCATTAACACCAGTATTTAGCGTGCTAACGCCAGCGCGCAGGGCTTGCTGTTGATTGGCGATAGTCAATTGTAAGTTTTCTAAATGAGTTTTTAGTCTTGCGCCGGATTCTGCGGCACTTTTTACCAACTCCCCTTGGCGCGACTGCAGTGCTACAACGTCAGCCGTCACGCTATCAACCTCAGTAGCTGCACCCGCGCCTACTGCCGCCACGCGCTGCTTTAATGCCGCTAGCTTGCATTCAACTTTTGAAAACGACGGTGCAGCGTTAGCAATATAAGCCGGACACTGCGCTGGATTTAGCGGCGCGAGCGTAACGCTGAGCTGCGTCAGATTACTTGTAAGCGCCTGAGATTCTTTCGTAATTTCTGCCGCCAACCTTGCCGCTTCCGGATTATCCGCGCTAACCTGCGCCGCCAGTGTATTTACGCCATTCTGCACCTGTTTCGTGCCAGCGATCAGCTGATCGACTTGGTTTTTTGCCGGCAAACGTTTTTGTAGTTGTAATAAGCCATCCGTAAGCGCCACTGAACCAGTACGCAGCTGCGACAAACCGTTCTGGAGTGAATCCGCTCCCGCTGACAGTTGCCCGACGCCGCGCGTATACACCGCCAATCCACCCGCCAGCCGATCGCTACCGCCATGTAGTGCAGCTGCACCTGCTGCCGCCTGCGATAACCCCGTACCAAGTTCGCCAACCTGCGCCATCACTGCGCTCACATATGCAGTGCTAACTTTAGCAGAAACAGATCGCACAACCTGCTGTGCCGCTTGATTGCTAATCACCGAGCCTACAAAATTACGCGACGGGGTTGTCGTGTACTCAACAACGCTCTGTTGCGGCGACGATGCTGTAACTGTCGCTGCTTTTGCCGAAAAATCGCGCGGAATCATAATACGCATGTAGTAAGTGCCGTTATTCAAGCCTTTCGCTGCTTCATCTGCCGATACAAACTCCCACTTCATGCTATGATTACGTTTTAGATTATCAACCGTTTGCTGCCCGATTTGTACAAAATTGCCGTTAAGCACCGCGCCTTGATCTTCATTCACGACGGCGACCGGCAAATGCTCAGTACTGCCATACGGATCCCACACGCTACCGAGAAAAAATCCGCCATACAAAATCGGAATGATTGACAATGCGATGCACGAAATTAACAGCATACGGTTATGCCGTAAATTCGCCCATTCGGCACGAACTGCATCACGCCGGTCGCGTAATTTTGCTCTTATTCTTTCAGTCATAGCATCTCTCCTTTGAGCGCGTCGTCGACAATCTCTTGCATCGTCACGTTAGACAAGCTGCGCCGCCACGCCAATTCCGCTTCGTGCATTTTTTCCTGCACCACAGACATGCCTTTTTCAACAGCACGACGGCGATTCTTAAACACGCGTTCAACAACGCCCGCTGGCTGGAAAAACGGCTCATTGCCCTCAATCGCCTCGACAACTATCAACAGCGTAATTAGCCGCATCGGCCGCGCCAATACAAATCCGCCTTTTGCGCCAGGCTCAGACGAAATTAGCTCCGCAACGACCAACCGCCGCGTAATTTTTGCCAAATATGACGGCGATACCGCCATGCGCTCGCTCAATTCGGCGTTAGTAATAGGGGATAGGTTGCGCGACGCAATAAGCGCCAAAATACAACACGCTTGTTCAGTCGCTGTCGACAGTCTCACGGGGACGATACTCCAATCATCGATAAGTTATATCCATAATCCATGATACGCAATTTGCGCAAAAAGTCAACCGCCATTTATCATTTCGCGCCCGTAGATAAATTCATGCACCATAAAGAAAGTCCCCTGCTTCACTAGGGGACTTTCTTCCTATTTTTGAGCTAGTAGCCTTCTCCACGCCCAGAGGAGCGTTCTACATGTATCCGCCCATACCGCCCATGTCCGGCGTACTTGGAGCTTCTTTTTCCGGCACATCAACCACTAATGCGCCCATCGTCATTGCTGTACCGGCGATCGAGGCGGCATTCTGCAATGCCTCTTTAGTAACGCGCACCGGATCAACGACACCGCTCTTCTTTAGGTCAATTAGCTCGGTCGGGTGATTCACATCAATACCCTGCCCCGCCTTAGCCTTACGCACTTGCGGCAACCATTCGTCAGCGTTCAAACCAGAGTTTGCAAGCAGAATACGGAACGGTTGCTCCAGCGCGTTCACAAGCAACTTCTCCCCTGCCGCGACCGACGCGTCTTTACTGCCTGCATATTTGTAGTTGCCAGCCAGATCAACCAGCGTCACGCCGCCGCCCGGCACGATTCCCTCGGCAAGCGCCGCCTTAACTGCCGCAACTGCGTCGTCGACACGATACTTCTTCTCTTCAATCTCCGTCTCAGTCGCACCACCGACTTTAATCACTGCAACTTCGCCCGTCAACGCTGCTTGGCGCTTCAGCAGATTATTGCGCGTATAATCGCTTGATGCTTCTTCAACCTGTACATCAATTTGGTCAACACGCGCCTGCACTTCACTCTTGCTGCCTGCGCCCTCAACGATCGTCGTCACGTCTTTTGTAGCGATAACTTTACGCGCTGAACCGATTACGTCGCTGCCAACGTTATCAAACGTCATACCTGTGTCGTCAGTGATAACTTTTGCACCAACCAATGCCGCGATGTCATACAGTACGTCTTTGTCGCTCGGCGCTTTGATTGCGAGCGTGTTGAACGAACCTTTCAAACGGTTCAGTACCAGCAAGCTAAGTGCTTCGCCATCTACATCATCAGCAATCAGTACCAAATCTTTCTTGCCGCTTTGCGCAATCATCTCAAGCAACGGCACAAATTCTTGCGCTGACGAAACTTTCTTGTCAGTCACCACAACCGCCGGCTTGTCATACACTGCTTCCATGCGCTTTGGATCAGTCACCATGTATGGACTGATGAACCCGCGCTGCACTGTAAAGCCTTCAACAACTTCGCTTTCCAATTCCAGACCGCGCCCTTCTTCAACGGTCACGATACCATTTGGACCGATCTTATCCATCACATCGGCAATCAACGCGCCGATCGCTTCATCGCCTGCCGAAATTGTCGCAACTTCTGCCACGCGTTTTTTGTCGCCTTTAATGTCTTCCGACAGTTTAGTCAATTCTTTAGTAATTTCAACCGCAGCGCGCTCCAATCCTTTGCGCAGCAGCATCGGATTGTGTCCGGCGGCAATCAGCTTGTTCGCTTCGTGCAGAATATGATAGGTCAATACTGTCACCGTTGTCGTACCGTCGCCCGCGACGTCATTCATCTTGTTGGCGGCTTGTTTAATCAGCTCAGCACCGACCTTAAAACCAAGCGTTTCATCATCGACATCAGCGATGTCAATACTCTTCGCCACCGTTACACCGTCGTGCGTCACACTTGGACCACCATAACTTTTCCCGATCACAACGTTGCGTCCTTTCGGACCCATCGTGGTCTTGACTGCGTTATATAGTACTGCCGCTCCGCCTAACACGCGGCGGCGCGCATCTTCATCGTAAAAAACTTTTTTCGCCATATATTTACTCCTCTACCGTTGCGAGGATATCCTCGTCTTTGATAATCAAATATTCTTCCTTGTCAAGCTTGATCGTTGTTGCCGCGTAATTTTTATACACAACCTTTTGATCATTCTTCACGTCTTTAACGTCCGACCCGACAGCGATAACTTTCGCCGCCTCTGATTTTTCTTGAGCCGATTCAGGGAGCAGAATCCCACTCGCAGTTTTACTCGGTTTCTTCTCCTTGACGGCGACAACGAAGTGCGCCATCGGCCTGATCGGTGAACTCATCAATTACCCCTTTCGTATTAACTGGCACTCTCTATGCAAGAGTGCTATTTCTAGCACTCAGTATATACGAGTGCTAGAAAATGTGCAAGAGGTTTTACAAAAATAATTTCGAGTTCCTAGTGTATACTATAAGTATGAGCACGGTAGCTACCCTGAAACGATTAGCACATATCATATATCGTGCTATGATAGTCGCCGCGATTGCGGCGATGGCGTGGCACATCCACTGGCTGCACAAAGACCAAGAATTTAAGCAGCTGCAAATTGACTTAACGACAGCGCGCTTAAACAATCTGAAAGAGTGCCACTTGCATGATGACGCCGAATGTCCCGAGGGTAAATATAGCAATTCCGCAGAAATCATTGAGAAGATGAAAGCAAGCGCAGGCAGCTGGTTTTAATTACATTACGCCGTTTTGTCTAAATTCCATCTTTCACACGCCACATCTAGCATGCCCAGGATCTAATAATCAACCAAAATAGCGGCTAACTCGGCCGCTATTTTAGAAACTTTCGATTTTGCCTCGTCTAGCTTTCGATAATTGTACCGACTTGCCCGTCAAGCGCGTCGCTTGCATGTTCAAGACTCGCGATAATAGCGCGGCGGCCTGGTTTTTGCGCGAATTTCATTGCTGCTTGCACTTTCGGCAACATACTGCCCGGCGCAAACTGGCCAGCGTCCACATACCTTTGCATTTCCTGCACTGTTGTGCGCCCGATCGCACGCGCCGTCGGTTTGCCGTAATCAACCATCGCGTTATCGACTGCCGTCAAAATCACTAGCGCCTCCGCATCAACCGCATCGGCAACAACTGCCGCAGTAAAGTCTTTATCGACAACCGCCTCAACACCTTCAAGTCCTTCGTCTGTAGTTTCAACAACCGGCACGCCGCCACCGCCGCCCGTGATAACTGTCACGCCAGCGTCAAGCATTGCCTTCACCGTATATTCTTCAACAATCCGCAGCGGCTTCGGCGACGGTACAACGCGGCGCCACCCGCGCCCAGCGTCTTCCTTGAATACGAAGCCCCTGCCGTTTGCCGCAGCGCTAGCGTCGTCTTTCGTTTTGTAGAATACGCCGATCGGTTTCGTCGGGTCTTTGAACGCTGGATCATCTTTGTCAACAACAACCTGCGTCACAACTGTCGACGCAACACTATGCATATGGCGGCGGCTAAACTCATCAATCAACGCCTGCTGCAGCCAAAATCCGATCGCGCCCTGACTCATCGCAACGCATGTATCAAGCGGAAACGTCGGCACTTCCGCCGTGTTAATTGATTCCTCGTGCAGAACAATATTACCGACCTGCGGACCATTACCATGCACGATCACCAATCGATATCCGCTCAAGATCAACGGCACCAGATGACGCGCCGTTGCATCGGCAACACGCTGCTGCGCGTGCGCCGATGCTTCGCCTTGTTTCTGCAGGGCATTGCCACCCAATGCAACGACAACTGTTTTCCGGTTCATCAATGAATCATCCCGAACAACGCGATCACAACGAGACTAATCGCGGCAAAGATTATCATAATCGGCAGCGTACGCTTCAACCAGGTGCGGTACGATACGCCAGCGAGCGCCAACCCGCCCATCAGCGACGCAATCGTCGGCGCCATCATATTAAGCACACCAGACGCTGTCGCGAAAGCCGCCACAACAACTTCCTTACCAACGCCAACCAATTCAGCCACTGGTGCAATAACAGGCATCGTTGCCGCCGCCAAACCAGATGATGACGGGATGATAAATGACATTGGCAGGAAGAAAATGTACGCCAACACGCCAACGAATCCTTGCCCGACATGTTTCAGCGAATTTTCACCCCAGCTGATAATTGTGTCTTGAATACCGCCGCTCTGCATAACAACGCCGACGCCCGCTGCTACCGCGATAATAAGGGCGACGCTTAGTAGGTCAGCCGAACCTTTTAGGAACGAATCGACGACAAACACTTCCTCTTTTTTGAACTGACGGTAGTAAATCGCTGCAATCACGATTGTTGAAATCAAGAATAGCGCTGAGATCTCGTTAAAGTACCAATCACCAAATGGAACTGAATGCCCAATGCCAAATAACGCACCAATTACTGGCATATCACTTGCCGCAGTATACAAGTCTTTGAAGAGCGTCACGCCCCACTTCTCCCACGGCATAAGCGAAATTGTCATGCAGACAAATGTCAGCGCGAATACAATCATCACTGCAATACGCGAACGCGTAAACTTTGGCACGTTTGTCATATCAAGCGCCGTCGTCGCCGGCTTATAGCGCACGTCGTCTTTGTAGTTGCCTTTTTTCACTTTCGCGGCGTAGCGCATCGTAAATACGATCGCCGCAGCCAAACACAACAGCCAAATAATCGCCTGAACGCCAAGCACTTTGTCCAGCTCAACGCCGGCAGATTTCGCTGCAATGCCTGTTGAAAATGGATTCAGCGTCGAGCCAAGCACACCCGAGCCAGCGCCAAGCACAATCACCATTACCGCGGTCATCGCATTGTAGCCGGCTGCCATCATGATCGGCACGACAAGTGCATAAAACGCCACCGTTTCTTCTTGCATACCGTACGTTGTACCGCCGATCGAGAAGAATACCATCAAGATCGGAATAAGCCACTTCTCTTTGCCCTTCATTTTGCGTAGCAGCGCGCCAAGCGTCGCATCAAGCGCGCCGGTTTTCATCGTCACACCCAAGAAGCCGCCGAGTATGAGAACGAACACGATAACATCAAGCTTCTCAGACATACCTTTGATCGGCGCGATAAAGGCGTCCCACAGCCCTTGGCGACCATCATGCGTGACAGTGTTGCCGTCATCGTCTTTCTTCGGCTCGCCGCTATCGTCGAGATCAACGATTTTCTGCTTATCGACTTTCGAATACGTGCCTGATTCGCGATTGCCGTCTTTATCAAGTTTATATTGACCAGACGGGATAACCCACGTCAGCGCTGCCATTAGCGCAATCACGACGAACAATACGGTAAACGCCGATGGCGATCGCAGCTTCTTCTTAACTTTTTTAATTTTTTCTACCATGTTGGAGCCTCCTTCACTCCGTTATTTTACAGCGTCAACGCCATGACGGCCTTGATGGTATGCATGCGATTTTCAGCTTCGTCGAATACGACGCTATGTTTGCTGCGGAAGACCTCGTCAGTCACTTCCATGCAATCCAGACCGTATTGATCGTGGATCTGCTGGCCGATCGTCGTATTCGTGTCGTGGAAGGACGGCAAGCAGTGCAAGAACTTCACGTTTAGATTGCGCGTCTGTTCAAGCATTGCGCGGTTGACTTGGTACGGCTTAAGGAGAGCGATGCGCTCAGCGAATTGATCTTCTTCGCCCATCGACGCCCACACATCGGTGTAAATTGCGTCTGCGCCCGCAAGCGCCTCGCCGTGATTATCAGTAACCATAATCTTCGCGCCGGTTTCTGCAGCGATCGCGCGCGCCGTTTCGAGGATTTCGCCGACCGGGTGCAATTCGCGCGGCGCCAGGATTCGGAAATCAACGCCCATTTTCGCCGAACCAATCAACAAGCTGTTCGCCATATTATTGCGCCCGTCGCCGACAAACACCAGCTTCGCGCCTTTCAGCTTGCCGACATGTTCTTCAATCGTCATAAAGTCCGCCAAAATCTGCGTCGGGTGGAATGTGTCGGTCAAACCGTTCCACACCGGCACATTTGCAAATTCCGCCAGGCCTTCAACCGTCGAGTGCTTGAAGCCGCGGAATTCAATACCATCAAACATGCGGCCAAGCACCTTCGCTGTATCTTCAACCGATTCTTTCTTTCCAAGCTGAATGTCATCTTTACCCAAGAACTCCGGCGCAACACCGAGGTCGTTTGCGGCAACCGTGAATGCGCAGCGCGTCCGCGTTGAGGTCTTTTCAAATAACAGCGCGACCTGCTTGCCTTCGTGCAAACGGTGCGCTTGACCATTTTTCTTTTGGCGCTTCAATTCGTGCGCCGTATCAAGCATCAAGCGGATTTCGCTCGGCGTGAAATCTTTCAGCGTTAGAAATGACCGCCCGCGCAACTCGCGCGAAAGCGCCCACTTGCCGGATGGCACGGTATTTGGCTCTGTTTTTTCAATAAACCGCGGCGCGACCATACTCGGCATGCTTGCAACCGGAACGCTAACTCCGCGATTATCATTTACTTCAATGCGGCGCTTCAACTCTTCGCGCACCAGCGGCATACTCATACAGCGCGGACCGCCGCGACCGCGGCCAAGTTCCGAACCGGAAATTTCAATCACTTCGACGCCAGCATCGCGCAGCTTTTGATTCGTCACATAATTACGGTCATACGTCACCACCACGCCCGGCGCGATCGCAAGCGTGTTGCTTCCGTCGTTCCATTGCTCGCGGGCTGCCGCGATTTCGTCGCCGCCGCCGCATTCAATCAGCGTAATCTTTGGAAGGCTAAGCGCTACGCGCAGCGCATGCTCTAAGTCATTTTCGCGCGTAATCTTCGGGTATTTTTGTCCTTCAACTTTTTCTAGAATAAACAGATTCAAGTGCCCTTCAGCGTCGCGGATTTCCGGATGAATCGTAAACTTATCATAATCAATCATCGTAAACACCGTATCAAGGTGCATGAATGCATGGCTTTTTGGAATTTGCAGAGCGATAATTTTCTTAAATTCCGAGCCGGCAAACAAATTTGCCGCCATTGTCTCAATCGCTTCCGGCGTCGTACGCTCGCTAATACCGATTGCCATTGTCGTGCGATTCAAGATAAGCTCGTCGCCGCCCTCCATAGAGAACTTCTCATCGCGATTGTACCACACCGGAATATTTTTGCCGGCAAACCGCGGATGATGATCAATAATGTAGCGCATAAATAGCGATTCGCGGCGCCGCGCCGGCCAGTGCATACGGTTAATCGTCAACCCGCGCCCAATTGCCGCCGCTGGATCGCGCGTAAAGTACAAATTCGGCATCGGATCAAGATAGAATGGATAGTGATCCTGCTCAACCATATCATGCAGCTGCTCGCTATGCTCGGCTGGCAAGCTGATTTCGTCTTTACGTACGCCCGCCATGAGCTTGCGTACCATTTGGCGCGGCTCCATACCGAGCAAGTATTCTGCCAATGCCCTCGTAACGCGGCGTTCGCCCTGTTTGCTCGCCGCAAGCATTTCGTCAACAAACTTCCGCCGCACCGCGTCGTCCGCTAATGATTCTGCTGCCAGCTCGTCGAGATACAGCACCTCAATGCCGCGCTCACGCAACACGTTCGCGAACCGGTCGTGCTCTTCCTGTGCCACTTTCAGGTGCGGAATATCGTCAAATAACAAATCATGCAATGTTTCCGGCGTCAGATTTTCTAATTCTTCGCCCGGGCGATGCAACAGCACCGTGCGAAGCCGTCCAATTTCCGATGTAATATAAATAGGTTCGTCCACCCTAACCCCCTGCGGTTGTGTATGTTAACTTGTTAATGCTTATATTGTAGCAGGTTATGCCGTACGCGCAAGTAATTTACGATTATTTCACCATAAAATATGCGAGCACCCAAATAATTTGCGCATTGCCGGCGTGCCGACTGGATTTTTCTTGTAAAAAGCCGTATGATAGCCCGTATGAAAAAATTACTGCACGCTCATCATCCATTTCGTATTTTCCTCGTCTCCGCCCTATTGACAATTGGGCTGGGCGCGTGGACAACGTACAATAAAGGGCCTGAGGCCCTCTGGCTGTTCGTCGTACTCGTTCTCCTTGAGGTGACATTTAGTTTTGATAACGCTGTTATCAATAGCCGTATTCTGGCGCGCATGTCAAAGTTCTGGCAAACGATGTTTTTAACAGTTGGGATTGTCACTGCGGTGTTTGTAGTACGATTCATCTTACCGATCGTCATCGTTATGCTGTCAAGCCAACATGATTTTACGAGTGTGCTTCATATGGCGCTTCATCAACCGGCAGCCTATAGCGCCACGCTGCATAGCGCCGCGCCAATTATTAATGCATTCGGCGGTACGTTTCTTTTGATGATTGGCATCAGCTATTTCATGGATCGTAATAAAGATCTCTACTGGCTTAAGCGAATCGAAAAGATGATGTCGCGGTTCGGACGCTACGAAGTGTTTAAGGTATTCGTAATGTTGCTCGTTGCAATGGGACTGTACGCTACTGCCGACCCGGCGCATCGTGAAGCAATTTTGGCGGCATCGGTGCTCGGCACGCTTGTACATTTAGCGCTTGAGTTGTTTGGCGATTACTTCTCAGCGCGGCAATCGCACGCCAAAGTGTTAACCGGCATGGCGGCATTTGCTTCGTTCGTTTATCTCGACATTCTCGACGCTTCATTTTCGCTTGACGGCGTAATCGGCGCCTTTGCGATTACCAACGACGTGATTTTAATCATCGCAGGGCTAGGTGCCGGCGCATTATGGGTGCGGTCGCTAACGGTGTACTTGACGCGAACAAACAAGCTTGCAAAGTATCGTTACCTAGAACATGGCGCACACTGGGCAATTTTAGCACTCGGCGTTGTTATGCTCATAAAACTCTACCATGTTGATCCGCCGGAATGGTTCGTCGGCTCAATCGGACTCGTCTTTATTGCCACTGCAATCGGTTCAAGCGTACTCGAAAAGACCTATGCCGACCATCGCAAAAAACGCTCAATCGCTCAGAAGATTAAAGCGCGCTTAGCAAAGATATAGCCAAAGCCCTTTGAAACGCACAGCGAAGCAATCCGGTTCTATAAAGGCTATAGTTTACAGTTGATTTATTCCCAGCGAAACACACGCGTCGAAATAAAATACACGACGATCGTCACGCCAAACACCGCCAACACTTGCCCACTCACTGCAAACAAACTAGCATTTTCGGTCATAATCAACCGAAAGCCGTCAACTACCGGCGTCATCGGAATAAATTTCGTAACACCTTGCATCCACTCTGGAAACAGATAACTCGGGAAGAACGCGCCAGATAAAAACATCATTGGGAATGATACGAGATTCGTGAGCGGCGACGATTGATTTTCGTTCTTTGCCCATGAGCCGATAAGCAACCCCAAACTCACCATCATTGCTGCTGCCAGCATGAGAAACAAACTAAACGTTAACCAATCGCCGCGCATTTGAAAGTGAAACATTAAGTGCCCAACCAACAGCATGGACGCTGCGCTCAGTAAGGAAATCATCGTGTAGACGATCATCGTCGCCAAGATCAACTGTCCTGACGTAAACGGCGCCGCCCGCAGCCGCCGATACGCGCCCTTTTGCTTCTCTGTCGGCATTTGATTTGCCAGACCAAAAATCCCCATGCTCATCAAGCTGAATGCTAATAATCCGGTAAATGTATAGTCAAATGTTTTCAATGCTTTATCGCCCACCGCCTGCGACGCTACCTTTAGCGGCGCTTCCGGCTGTCCCATACCTTTGTTGATGCCGTCGACGATCTGCGTCATCACGCCGCTCAACACGCTACCAGCTTGATCTGAACCTTTGGCATAGAGCACATTGATTGTACCGCTTGGTCGATGATCGGCGCCAGGCTTGCCAAAATCCGCCGGCAGCTCAATAATACCGTCCAGCTGCGAACGCTTCATTTTTTCCTTCGCTTCATCCATGCTACTAACGTCTTGAACTTTCAATGCTGAAGCACCGTCTTTCTTGGCGTTGTCGACAAATTTTTTAGCAAACTGGCTATCGGAATGATTGATAATCGCGACTTTTAGCGACGCCAATTGATTATTGAAAATCGTGCCGAACACCAGCAAAAAAATCAGCGGAAACAAAAAGGTAAAAAACAGCGCCATCTTGTCGCGCATAACACGCTTTGCTATCGCCGCTACTTGACCAAATACGCCTGTCCAATATGCTTTCATCAGTCTCGAATTGCCTTTCCTGTTAAATCAATGAACACATCTTCTAGATTCGCCTGTTCGACGACCTGTTTCTTCTTAAAACCACGTTTTAAGAGCGCCTGAATAAGATTATGCGGCGTATCAGTCGTCAAAATCTTGCCGTTGTCCATGATCGCCAGCCGGTCGCACAAAACTTCCGCCTCATCCATATAATGCGTCGTCAGTATAATCGTCATGCCTTCATTGCGAATCTGCTTGATTAAATTCCACATATTACGACGCGCCTGCGGGTCAAGCCCAGTCGTCGGCTCATCGAGAAACAATACTTTCGGCGTATTCACTAGTGTTGAGGCAATAGCAAAGCGCTGCTTTTGTCCGCCGGAAAGTTGCTCAACATAGCTTTTCGCTTTGTCGATCAATTGAACTTTTTCAAGCAATTCATCGGCGTTCACCCGCGTACCATATAGGCTGGCGAACATTTTCAGCTGCTCGCGCAAATTTAGCTTGTCGTAAAAGCTGGTCGCCTGCAGCTGGATGCCAATGATACGCTTGACTTTCTTCGGCTGCTTGGCAACATCAATGCCGTCAATAGTCGCCTGTCCGCCATCAATCGGCCGAAGCGCTTCAAGCATCTCAAGCGTCGTCGTTTTGCCGGCGCCATTCGGTCCAAGAATACCGAAAATCTCACCTTCACCCACGCTAAACGACACGCCGTCTATCACGTTCATTCCACCGTAAGTTTTAACTAAACCGATTGCCTCAACGATTTGTTTCGTCTGTGTCATGGTTCTCCTATAACTATATATTTCCATTCACTTTAGTATATCACCCCTTTCCCGAAAGCATAGCAAGCGGTCACTTCAATATCAGTTTTGTATCTACGGTTTCGCAGTTGTCTTGATATCAGCACATTGCTGTCGATATTCGTCGATAAGAGCGATGTCGCGCACATCCTTTTCTCTCGCGTGATCGCACTTCCATTCGTGCATTGACTCAAGGCTCCAATAAGGTACTTCGTCGATATACACCGCGCTTTCGCGCATCGTTTCTAAATCATTACCAAACCAGTCCACCATAATTTCAAAGCGACCGATAGATATATAATCAGAACCGTCTTCGTGCTGTTGTATCTTATAATTCTGGTGCTTAAGATTGTTAAAAACATCGTGCGATACAAGCAGGTCAATATCACCTGCTGCGCGTACACCAAGCGTATCAAGCAATCCGCTGCCGACCACCATGAAACTGCCGTCTGGGAGTGATAATTGTGATATAGCCTTTTTAATATCCATAGAAAACCGTTTCGACATATTTACATAACGTATTATAGCGGTTTTCAAATAACATATGTTACACCACTACCACCATAGAGTAATTCATATCCACCGAAAGTGCAAAACATCACGAAATATGCTATACTTAATAATTATGCAGCAATTACAGCACGCAGCAGCGAACAAGCAACGAATAACGAAGCGTATCGCTATATACGCGTGTTTCATAGTATTCCTAGTTATTGGCGTGATTATTTATCTATGGACGCCGGCGCGGCAGCGCGTACAATCAATTATGACTGCGACGACACTTGACCGTTCGCCTGGGCAAATGCAGTTTCCCAACATTAATACGAGCGAACTTAGTCCGGCGCGGCAGCGGATAATCCAGATTGCCCGTAGTGAATTTACCACGCAAGCCGACGGCACAAAATATAGCCAAGGCAGCCGCGAGCCGTGGTGTGCCGATTTTGTCAGTTGGGTTATGAATCAAGCAGGTGTACCGCTGAAAAATCCGCATACGGGTAGCTGGCGTATTCCTGGCACATTCACGCTGCGCGAATATTATCAGGCGGCAGGACGATTCAAGCCAGCGGACTCCGGCTATGTACCGCAGGCGGGTGACGTAGCGATCTACCGCAATTCACCTGTATTTGGCGACCACACGCATATCGTGCTTGATTATAATAAAGGCGCGCTCGTCACCGTTGGCGGCAACGAAGCAAACCGCGTGCGCGTCATGACGAACACCGGTAAGCGCTATGAAGGATTACTTGGTTATGGTGTGCCAGAGTAGCAGGCAAAGTTACCGTAAAATTACTTCTTCTACAACAACGCTATTACCCGCCGATACACCGCAAGCGCCGTTTTAGCCTTTTCGAGCGATACCGATTCATCGGTTGTGTGCGCTCGCGCAAAATCGCCCGGACCATACACGACCGTTTGCACGCCGATGTTTTGAAAGAATGCTTGGTCAGTTGCGCCTAGACTTACAGAAACCCTACCCTCTGGCAAACATGTTTGCACCGCGCGCAAAATCGGCGCATCGTCCGCACAGAGCGCTGAACTCACCGGCTCTGCTGCGTAGCGCCACGAGAAGTCGTACTCCTCTGCAAATACATTCATTTGCCGATCAAAAGCTTCGTCAAGCCCTGGCGTTGTACGAATGTCAAGCGCCACATACGTTTTATCGGCGGTTTTATTTGCCGAAAACGATTGGCTCGGCGATACGCGCGTCGGCGTAAATGACGGCTCGCCAAGCATATTGTGGCGGTACGTTTGGTGTAATGTTTCGCGAATATTCGGTAACCTCATCAAAAAATGCGCCATTTTCGGCAGCGCGCTCGCCTGGTAATTCTCTTCCTGCGACGCATGCCCCGCCGTACCACTAAACTCTAACTCAACGAACCGGTTGCCACGATGTCCAACCTCAATCCGATCGCCATCTGTCGGCTCGGCAATTAAACAACTTACTTCTTCATAGTTTGTCTGCTGTGCAAAAAAATTCGTAAATGCCGCCGAACCCGCACCATCAACTTCTTCGTTTGCGACTACTACGCACCACACATCCAAGTTATCACGGCGCGCATTAATGTATTCTTTTGCAACGATCATTTGCAAAGCCACACCCATTTTCATATCGCCCGAACCTAATCCATAGAGCCGCCCGTCCCGCACGTACGCCTGCCACGGATTGCGTGACCACGCCGATTCGTCGCCCGGCGCCACCGTGTCGACATGCCCGCACAAAATAAGCGCCCGAGGCGCCGTACCGCTTGCCACACGCACCACGCCAGCTGTAAACATGTCGTCAGTGAACACGTCATCAAATTTCATACCACGAAACCAATCAGCACAGAATTTCAAAATCTCCGCCTCGCCGCCTGATACCGACGGAATAGCAATAAGTTCTTTAGCAAGTTTTGTAACTTCTTCCATGGCGCGAACCTTTCACGATGTCATCAATGTTTGTTAAAATTGTATCACAACATCGTGCCGGGTTCGCCGGGTCTTCATCTTTATTCTTTAAGCCGTTAAGCGGACAATAGTTATTACATTCTTTGCATAGCTCCGCCATATCTGCCGTCACTTCAAATAACTGCGCATCGCGCATGCCCAAGCTTCGTGCAATAGGTTCGCTCTTGCCGTTAGCGAACACCACCGACGCAACACCTTCGTTCGCCAGCTCGTTCACGAGTGCCGCCATAGCAGCCCGTGCCAGTCCGCGCCCGCGATACGCTTCTTTTGTGATAACCGAACCGATTTCCGACATTGGTACGCTATCTATACGCCGCGGGCGGGGCGCTGTTGCGCTTGCGTAACTGACTAGTTCGCCATCAATAAACGTCGCTAAGCCTTTTGAAGAATCATTCACGCCGCGCTCAGCGATTTCTTCCGGCGTCACAGCAATCATTGTTTCTCCGCCTTCAATTGTTTGCATAATCATTGCTGCAACCGCCGACCCAACCTCAGCGCGCACATCAGGCGATAATTCGTGCATAAGAGCGTGCGACACCTCTGTCGTCTTGCCTGTTCTATTTTTTACTAACTCCTTGCGCATTCTTTTATTATAACATAAAACGTAAGTATTTACAATAACTTGACGATCTGCCTGTTGATTCGTACTATATGCAGTATGAATATTTCGAGTCCTGACTTCGCTGACGGCGCTAAAATCCCAAAAGCTTGCGCAAGGCTTAGCGGTAATCGACGCCCAACACTGCGCATTGCCGGCGTGCCAGCAAATGCAAAAAGTCTCGCCATTATTTGCCATGATCCTGATGCGCCCGGGCGCGATGGATTTTATCATTGGACTGTCTGGAATTTGCCGCCCGAGACAACCGAAATCACTGGCAACACCCTGCCAAATGGCGCGGTTGAAGGCATAACCAGTTGGGGTCGTCCTGGCTGGGACGGGCCGCAACCGCCGTTTGGCACGCACCGCTATCAATTTTATGTGTACGCGCTGGACACGACACTGGACTTGCCCGCCAGCACTAAACCAAAAGAGCTCATCGCCGCTCTCACGCCGCACACCATCAGCCAAGCCATGCTGACTGGGAAATTTGGTGTGTTGGATATTTTGCGGCGAGGCTAAAGATAGCTCTCTGGCTTACATCCGCGAAATATCAGCGCGAAGCTGGTTAACTACTTCGGCGCGTTCAGCGATATTGCGGTCGTAGGTGTAAACTATATAACCTTCCTTATTGCTGCTGATTTTTGCAACCGTACCATAAAATGGCGCGCAAATCTGTGAATGTCCGACTTGGTTTTCTGAATATATCTCGCCATCCACGTAATACTTAGCTTTTCCGGCAGCATTGGCATAAATTATCAGACATTCATTTTCCAACGCTCGCGCCAGACAAAGCGTATCTATCATCATTTTTGAAGCCTTGATTTCAGCGTGCGCTGGCTTATTGCCCCCAGTTGACCAATACGATGGAATGCAAATAACTTCCGCACTCTGCTTAATCATTGAACGGAATAACTCTGGAAAAGCTAAATCCCAACAGATTGCCAGGCCAATTTTACCAATCGGCGTATCAACAACCATGGCTTCATTCCCTGGCACCAAATATCGACGTTCAGGAATCCATAAATGATTTTTTCGATACCGAAGTTGTATCTCTCCCGACGAATCAATCAATAGCGCTGTATTGTAGTAATTATTACCATCTTTACAGATGAACGAACCGGCTGCCAGATAAAGTTGCTTTTCACGCGCTATTTGGCATAGACGCATAACTTCGCCAGACGATTCGCTCAAGGCGTATTCTAAATTATACGGAATCGGCCCGGTCAGTACGTCTTCTGGCAAAACCACTAAGTCGGCTGACTGTTGATTGCATAACTCGCCAACAAGCTTTTCTATTTTTGCCAAATTGCGTCCAGTATCCAGCGGCGCTATTTTCATTTGCACAGCAGCAACGGTAATCATTCTTTTCATGATCACAGTATAGAATTTATATTTTTATAATCAACACTCGCCCAATCACTCAGCAAACTGGCTATTATAAAGCTCGACATAAAAGCCGTTTTGTTTTAGTAGCTCTAAAACGAACCTGGAATTTAAACAATAGAACTGCGACACATTAACATAGACCAATCAGCGGGAGTATTCTTAATAAGACTCAGATCAATAATCTTACCCTCTGTCCCTTTTATCCAAGGCATGTCTTGATGAGAGAGGTCGGATAGTTCAGTTGCAGTTTTATTGCCAAGAAGCCTAATAACACGGTCAATGATCATCTTTTCTTCTTCTGTGAGGCCGCTTGAGTTAACTCGAGGAAGATACTTTCTTTGCATAGCTCCGCCATATCTGCCGTCACTTCAAATAACTGCTTGGTCTCCTTATGCTATCATATGCCCGTTTTTTTGTCAAGTACATGTCTTTGTATATACCACTAATGCGATCGACGACTGCTACATCAATCACCTTCCCCTCATCAATATACTGCGCCACCATATCCGTAATGCATAAGCCCGCCCATGCAATTACATCGTTTGTCGTGGCAGCACCTTTCGCTCGCAATCTGTGAAATCCGCGTTGAAACTCTTCAATCCTCGGTAACGGTTTACCAGACACAACCGTTCGAGCATATCCGCCGGTTATATTGTTCGCAAAACAATACACCAACGCTTCAATGTACATATTTTTCCAAGTAAATCCATGCGGCGGACGGATATGATTCGCGGCAATGCATATCTCGTATGATTGCTTCATCAATGCGCGGCTATGCGTCGAGCCTGATTCTATCGCGTGAATATACTCATGCAGCACAACGGTAACAACATTTGCTATAGCGCTTTGGCGGTACTCAATATACGGGCGCAGCAAGATAAAGTCGGTACCGCTAATCCGATGCCCAATCACTCCCGTATCGGGGATATTCGGTAATATATAGACTGTAAGCGTGGTATGCAAATCAAATGTCGAAGCGAGAAAGGTCTTAATATTCATAAGCAATTCATTAGTACGCGCGAAATCATACGCCTGGAGTAAATCGCGCCACCTCAGCATGGTTTTTTGCGCATCACGCCAAACGAACGCCTCAAACAGCGGCAGGCACGACAGCGTCCGCTCTGCAATTGTCTGCGCATCATGCGAGCGAATATTACCAGCGTATAATTCTGCCAACAGCTGCCGCGGGTTGGCATTGTGCTGCAAAATATATTTTACATCGTGCAGTGCTTTTCGTTGTTCTTGCGACAACACAGAGTGAATTTGCCCTGTATAATACGCTAACGACTTTGCGTCGACCGCCGACGAATCATCCCACCCAGCAACAATCTGCAGCCAATAATAAAAAGCTGCCTGCTTATCAACTGAGAAAACAACATCCATTCTTTTAGTATACGCTAATCTGCGAACTGGCTATTGTATAGCTCAGCATAGAAACCATGCTGGTTGAGTAACGCTTGGTGCGTGCCCTGCTCAATGATATTGCCGTCTTTCACAACTAAAATCAGGTTAGCGTCGCGGATCGTACTAAGCCGATGGGCGATAACGAAGCTGGTTTTGCCCTTCATCAGTCGATCCATTGCTTGCTGAATCAGCACTTCAGTGCGCGTATCAACTGAGCTGGTGGCTTCGTCTAAGATCAACATCGGCGTTTTAGCAAGCATTGCCCGCGCGATAGTCAGCAGTTGTTTTTCACCCTGCGAAATGTTCGTTGCCTCTTCGTCAAGCACCATGTCGTAGCCGCCTGGCAGCGAGCGAACAAAGTGATCAACGTGCGCTTCTTTGGCGGTAACGATCAGTTCATCGTCGCTAGCGTCCGGACGACCGTAACGCAAATTATCGCGAATCGTGCCACTAAATAGCCATGTATCCTGCAGTACCATACCAAACATCTGCCGCACGTCGCTGCGCTTCATCTGGCGGATATCAACGCCATCAATTCTAATCGCGCCACTGTTAATCTCATAAAATCGCATCAGCAAATTTACCAGTGTCGTCTTGCCGGCGCCGGTCGGACCAACGATCGCCACGCGCTGTCCCGGCTTGACACGCGCCGATAAGCCCTTGATAACCGGCTCATCTGGATTATAACCAAAGGTGACGTTATCAAATTCCACGCCGCCCTTCACTTTTTCTAGCTTTACCAAATCCCTACCCTCGCGCGTCTCTTCTGGTTCGTCGATAAACTCAAATACTCTCTCTGCCGCCGCAGCTGTCGATTGCAAAACGTTAGCGATATTCGCCGTCTGTTCAATCGGCTGATTAAACTGTCGCATATATTGAATAAAAGCCTGAATATCGCCGACCTGCAATCGACCATTGATCGCCAGCCAACCGCCCAACACTGCCACGCCAACGTAGCCCAAATTTCCCACGAAATTCATAATTGGCCACATCAGCCCCGACAAAAACTGCGATTTCCAAGCGCTTACGTGCAGTTGATTATTAATTGCCGTAAATTTTGCGAGCGACCGCGCTTGCCCGTTAAACACACGCATGACTTGGTGTCCAGCATACATTTCCTCAATATGCCCGTTCAGTTCGCCGAGCTCAGTTTGCTGACGAGTAAATTGTACCTGCGATTTTTTCGCAATTAGCAGTACAAAACCCATGCTCACTGGCAATACTAGAAGTGCTACTACTGTCATCTGCCAACTAATTGACAGCATCATTGCCACGATACCAGCAATCATTACCACCGCCGACACGATTTGCGACAAACTTTGATTCAGTGTCTGGCTGATTGTATCAACATCGTTCGTGACGCGACTGAGCACCTCGCCATAAGTTTGCTTATCAAAATAGCTGAGTGGCAAACGGTTAATTTTCAACGAAATATCACGCCGCATCTGAAATGTGACTTTTTGCGTTACGTTTGTCATGATCCAGCTTTCGAGATAACGAAGCGCCGCGCTCAACAGATACAGCCCAATAAGCCACAGAACAATTTGGCCAATTGCGTCAAAGTGGAATGCAGGCTTTTTCGTCATATCAAGCGCGCGGATCGTGTCAAGCTGACCGGCTGGGATTTTGCCTTCAATCTCCGACTTATTCGGCAATCTGTTTAATATATCGCCGCCTGTTGTGCCGCTTGGCAGCTTTGTATCCGCCGGTAGTTTTTTCGTGATTGTATCGTATGCTTTGATACTAACGTAATCTTTCACGATCTGGTTAGTTGCCTCGCCGAGGATTTTCGGGCTAACGATTGCAAAAATTGTACTGCCAACCGCAAGCACTGCAACCGCTAGTAACCGCCAACGAAACGCCGCCAAATAGCATACTAATTTTTTCATCGTACCGCGAAAGTTTTTAGCTTTTTCGCCCGCGCCCATGCCGCCCATCGGTCCGCCTTGGCGCACGCGTGGTCGTTTTTTAAAATCTTGCCTATTACTCATCGTGCTACTCCTTTCTGCCGTCGGACGGATCGCGTAGCAGACCTTTTTGACGCTGACGATGGCGTAGCAACATTAGCCGCTAGCTGCGCAAGCTCTTCATCAGACAACTGCGACGCGGCAATCTCTTGATATACACAGCACGACTGCATCAATTCAGTATGCGTGCCCTGCCCGACGATTTTGCCCTCGTCAAGTACGATGATTTTATCAGCATTCATAATCGTGTTGATACGCTGCGCCACAATCAGCATAGTTTTATGCTTCATCTCCTTGGCAAGCGCGCGCCGTAGTTTCGCGTCAGTCTTAAAGTCTAGCGCCGAAAACGAATCGTCGAAAATATAAATCTGTGCCTGCGTTGCCAGCGCACGCGCAATTGATAACCGCTGACGCTGTCCGCCCGATACGTTGCTGCCACCCTGCGCAATACTACTGTCGTACGCACTGTCAAGTTCATTAATAAATTCTGCCGCCTGGGCAACCTGCGCCGCTTTCTCAAGCTCCTTACGCGACGCTCTCTGATTACCGTAAGAAATGTTACTCGCAACTGTACCGCTGAACAGTACGCCTTTTTGCGGTACATAGCCGATGCGAGAGGTCAGTTCACTGAGCGTGACATTACGAATATCAACACCGTCAAGCAGAATCTGCCCAGCACTCACGTCATAGAACCGGGGGATTAGATTAATGAGGGTTGATTTACCGCTGCCTGTACTGCCGATGAACGCCGTTGTCTGCCCTGGTTCAGCAGTAAAGTTAATGCCCGACAGTACTGGTAAATCCGCACCCGGGTAACTAAACGTCACGTCACGAAATTCAATTTTTCCCACGCCATCCGCCGGAAGATGATTCGGCTGTTTCGGATCAGTAATTGACGGCTGCGTATTCAAAATCTCGCTGACGCGCCGCACCGACACCGCCGCACGCGGCACCATAATGAACACCATCGAAATCATCAAAAATGAAATAATCACCTGCATTGCGTATTGCAAAAACGCCATCATATTGCCAATTTCTAGCGTCCCCGCATCAACAAGCCGCGCACCAAACCAAACCACTGCAATGCTTGTAAGGTTCATAACTAGCATCATCACCGGATCAAGTACCATCATCAGGCGATTCACGAACAAATTTAGTCCGTTCAACTCATTATTCACGCGCTGAAATTTCGTTTGCTCAATTTTTTCATTGTGGAACGCCCGCACAACCCGCAAACCCGTTAAGTTTTCGCGCGTTACTAGATTCAGTTTATCAACCAGCTGCTGTAATTTCTTGAATCGCGGAACCGCCACAGCGAAGAGTATAACAATTATAATCAACAGCACCGCCACTGCCGATGCGATGATCCACGTCAAATTTGGCGCATTTTCTAACGCTTTCTGAATACCACCAACCGCCATCAGCGGCGCCATCAGCGCAAAACGCAGCAGCATCATCAATGTCATCTGAATTTGCTGAATATCGTTCGTTGAGCGCGTAATAAGCGACGCGGTAGAGAACTGATTAAAATCCGCAATCGCGAAACTCTCAATCTGCGCGAATACCCGCCGGCGCACATCCCGCGCTAATCCTGTAGCAATCCGCGCCGCGAAAAATACGCTTGCAATCGTGCAGATACCGCCAACTAACGCAACGACGATCATCATGCGGCCATCCGCCCAAATCGAATCAAGATTTTGCAAAATAATCCCCTTGTTGACGATATTCGCTGAATAATCCGGCAAGCGCAGCGACATCATCACTGCGACATACGTGAATACCACCAGCGCAACAAACGCCGCAACGTACGGTTTACATAATTTCAAAATCGGTTTCATTAGGTGTTCTTTCCGTTAATCCAGTTACTATTTTACACCATTTTTATGCGGGATCAGGATTTGCATGAACTTCACCAATAGACATTTCTAGCCTTCTGTATGCTATCGCGGTATAATTTAATTATGAAAAGCTTTGATTGGCGGCGGGGGCTGTTATCGCTTACCGGACTAAAACGCCTTATCCGGCAGCCGCGGTACGTCGTGCTCAGTTTTATTGTTGCGTTTTTATTTTCGATCGTCATCTACGGGCTAATCCATATTAATTTTTACGGACCACTTTTTCTATCTTCGCTGCCAATTGTCGATAAGCTTGCGCTTGTTGGTCAGCTTATTACTGCATTAGCCTGCGACACAATTACGACGAGCACTGGTTTTATGATTATTCTTATTTCACTTTTACAGGGCATTGCTATTGCCGCTATCGTATTCGACGCTAAACACAACCGCGCAAACGACAAACAACTTGCATCACGCCAAACTGCAACGAGTGGTATTGCTGCCGTGGCCGCTGCACTTGGACTCGGCTGCGTCCCCTGCGGCACGTCGCTTATTTTACCAATCGTGACCTTGTTCTTTTCTGGTGCCGCCGCCACAACTGCCGCGCACATCGCTAATAGCCTTATACTGGTCGTTGCGCTTTGTTTGAGTATATGGTCGCTTGCGAGGTCTGGTTATATCGTTTATATTCATACGGAATTAACACAGCAAAAGGAGTCTCATGCGTAACAATCGTGGTATTGCACCAATTAACATCGTTCTTGGCATTGTCGCCGCTGGTATTGTCGCGTTGTTTGTATATAATATTGCGAACCGGCCACCCAACCAGCATATCGGCGACAGCAAGCCATGGGTACAGCATATGTCACGCGGCAATGCAGACACAAAAAACGTTTTTATTGATTACACTGACTATTTTTGTTCATACTGTGCTCAGGTTGAAGCGGCAACATCACAGCATGAATTTAACGATACGTACATCAAACCTGGTAAACTACGCTATGAACACCGCGTCGTCACTGTGCTTAAAAGCATGGTACCCAACAGCGAACAAGGCGCTGAAGCCGCCTATTGTGCTGCCGACCAAAATAAGTATTGGGAGTACACACACGACATCGTACCACGCATCAAATCCGACTATTTTGACAAAGGTATTGGTGTGAAAAATGTCGCTGCGCCAAAAGAAATTCCGAAGTTGCCGATCAGCTACTTCACTGAATCGGCAAAATCAGCTAAGTTAGACATTGCTACATTTAGCGATTGCATGACACGCGAAAAGCATAAGTCCGAAATTGAAGCTAACACCAAACGAGCACTTGCGCTCGGTGTATCAGGTCTACCATACATAGTAGTCAACAACTACACGACGAGTGGTTTCGCCGGCGGATACAACGGGCTGCAAACGATTCTAAAAGCAGGCGGCGTCAATCCGTAGCAGTAGACTGCGGATATATCACCGCAAGCGATTGCTCGACGCGTAAACGCGCCGGGTGAGTCCGCAGCCATTCGTCAACCGCCCGCGCAGCACCTGGCAGCGCCTCGTTTACATAATCATCAACGACGATAACCGCGCCATCCGCTAGCTTACCTTCAATAAGCCGCAGCGGCGTGAGAATCGACTCATAATAATCACCATCCAAAAACGCAAAACTGATTAATGCTGGTACATCACTTGAATGCAAATCACGGAACCACCCCTTATGAACATGCGGCAATGGTACGCCAGCTTTTTTGAAATTCGTCACAAATTGCTTCTTCGTCGCCAGCAACTCACCCGGGCGAAATTGCTCGCCGATAGGACTAATATCGTGTGTTGTCTTCTCTGGCAAACCAGCAAATGAATCGTAAACATGAAATTGCTTACCGCCCAGCCACCGCGCAATATGAATGCTCGCCGTGCCCGCGTAGCAGCCAAATTCAACCACCGCACCAGGCACGAATTGAACACGCACCAGCTCGCGCAGGATAATCGCCAGCTCGCGAAGCGTGATTTGCTCGGACAATAGCGTAGCAGCGGCAAGATATCTCTCTAAACTCATGCTTTTATTATACTCGCTGGTCGGGTATACTAAAGGAGGCGTCGGGGTGTGGCGCAGCTTGGTAGCGCGCACCGTTCGGGACGGTGAGGTCGCTGGTTCAAATCCAGTCACCCCGACCAAGTGTTCGACACTCAAACCCACGTCCTGAGATGCCTCAGGCGTGGGTTTTTGGGTTGAACACGGCTTGTTCTGGACGGTTTTTGGTGGTTTGAGGCAGCCTTGCTGGCTCGGAGGCTGCATGGCGGGTCTGGTGTTTGCGACCTCGTGACCCCGTGGTGCCTGCAGGGTCTGTGCTGCGCCTGGTGGTTGTGGTGTGGGGTTGGTCGCTGGCTGCGGTGGCAGGGGTTGCTGCCTGTTCCTCGTCGCGTTCTCCTGGATCCGTGGTGAGAGGCTTCATGCTCTCCTCGCCCTCGAGCAGGGTCTGCTCGCTGCCTGTCGGGCTCCCGCCCAGGCCTAGGATGCTGTCAAACGGCGGCAGGTAGGTCGCTGTGGCAGCGATCTGCCCGGCATCCTGGTCTGGCACCAGGTACACATGCTCGAAGAACAGCTGGTTGAGCATGCGTCGGATGTGGTTGGGTGCGTGGTGGTAGGCGCTAGCCATGTGCTGAGCGATATCCAGCCTGGCTAACTAGTTCTTCTTTGTCTTCTATATCTTGTTCTAGGGTTTGGATACGATGGTTTGGATACGATGGTTTGGATACGATGGTTAGCATCGGTTAGGCTGTGGGTGATACGTTGTTGCTCCTTGCGCAGTAGCTCTACGGGGATGGCGCCCTCGTAGTGGGCCTGGAGGAGCTTGTGCTGCTGGTGCTCTAGCTTCACGCTGATTCGTACGGCGAACTGGTAAATTATAGTTTTTCATATCTCATAAACTACTCTTTTTTATTTATGCTTGTTTCTTAACTATCGGTAATACATCGTAATTTGTAGCAGCACCTTATTTATATTCAATGTAATTGACTTATAAGCACTATTATGCTATTACTTATACACGTTATGGAAAAATGTTTTGGAGAATCTGTGCTGAGTTGCGCAGAGGATATGGAAGATTCTAAGCTAAATGACGAAAAGCTTAGCCAAGTGTTTGAGGAAGTTGACAGCGTCGAAGAAAGCGACAATAAACACACCAACAAACGTCCACTATGTCCAATCCTTAGATTTCTATCATTGGAAGATGCAGCCAGGATAGGGTGTTATTCATGCGAGTTTGGTCCGCAACCAGTTGAGAGAGAATCCCCAGAGCTTTCTGTTTCCGTCTTCAACGACATACTGACTGCATATCAAAGACGAGTATACAAAGAGTTAAACCCATGCGCATCGCGCAAAGATATTGAATCCATCAACCGCCCAGATCGCCGCATACTCCTTGAAGAGCAGCAACTGCCACCCGGCAGGTGCTCATCAATTGTTCAATCTGTTGTACATTCGTTTTTTGGCAAAGATATCAGCCGCCTTAAAAAATTGATAAAGAGCGATTCTAACAGCAGCAACATAGAAAGAGCCATTATCCATCCAGATTCAAAAACAGAACTTGAGAAAGTAGAAGCCGAAAGAAACCTGGCAGTTGCGATTCTTGAGGCAGCTCCCGCTGCATGGCACAACAATAAACAAAGATGTGTAGATAGACAGATAGAACTAGGCTTGGAAAACTCAAACAGAACAGAGAAAAAAGAAGTAATAGAAATGGCTCGCCTCATGCACGACATGACAGATTTCGTGTTAACCAGGGACACGCAGATGTCAGCGTCAGACGTCAAAGATTTTATGGAGGGTACGTTTTACTCTCTGCTCCCTCGTGAATGCAAACGTGAAATACCTGGATGCGTCCGCGGCATAGTTGGCGAGGTCGCAATTGCAAAAGCATTCAAATCAGCAGGTGATATCTACATTCATGGATCAGCGGAGGAAGACGCCAAAGGGATTGACTTTAAGCTTAATCCAGAATGCGATAGACGAAAGAATCAACCGCAGTATTTTGACCTAAAATGTTACACAAATGTACAAGAGGTATCTTTTGTTAGATACGGGTCTCGCCCAGACTCCTACACGCGGTTAATTATTCCTGCGTCTATGGTTAACCCGGAAACCTTGGAATTATATCCAGCAGCTGAAAAAGATGCTTTCAAATTTCTAAAAATCCGCACTCAAAAGTAGTTGACTCTAGTTATTAATCACTGATCTCAAATACTTTCCGCCGCGCCGTCCGTCCGCGCAGTAATACTACGCGCGTTTTTGCGACCCCCATATGCGCAGCGGCAAGTCGAATTGCCGCTGCATTTGCCCGCCCGTCAATCGCCGGCTCTTTCGTGAAAATCGTTAGGCTGCCGTCAGCGTTTTCAACTACCATATCACCGCGTCTGCTGCCGGGTTTTAGGTAAACGGTAATTCTCATATATTTTCATTATAGCCTGAGAAAACCGTATCAAAAATAAGTGCCCCGCACTGTGCTATCATACATAGCATATATGCGTCGTTTTGCGCAAAACAGTCTTTATCGCCGCAGCTTGTCCCGCTTCATTGGATTGTTGATGTTGCACAACCTGGCAAGCACATAACCGCTGTGCTGCAAATTATCGCTAACATCTGCTTCTTTATGCCACTCGGCGCAACACTCGGCTACGCTATGACGTTCCGCCTCAAGAAATATCTAAAAAGCCAGCCGCTTGATGCTGAACCTGTGAAAAATAATCTCGCCAACCACTTCCTTGCCGGGTGTATTGATGCAGTAGCAATTATGCTCATAGCGTCAATGAGTGCCATGATACTGCGCGTCTACGCCCCAGCGATTTACCAAATTAGTCTGCAAGCCATTGTGATACTTTGGTGGATAACATGGGAGTGGATTGTGCCGAAAATTTGCCGCGGCTGGACGTTTGGACGGTATTTAGTTGGTGTAGAAAAGCGAAAAAAACGTCGGCAACGTAGCAAATAAACAACTTTAGGGCTATCAATACCGCGTTACAATCTCGTCCATATCACGGCGGCTGCGCGGATGTGTTGATCCGTCGGCACGGTAACCAAGCGCCAGCATTACTACCGGTAAATCGTTATCGCGGTTGATCAATTTGAAACTTTCTAACGCGGCAGCTACTTTATCAATTGAAAAACCCTCAATCGCACACGAATCAATTCCTCGCTCTGCCGCTGCTAGCATGACAAACCCGAGTACGATATATGCCTGGCGTGCCGCCCACTGGTGTAGTCCATCCGGCGTATCGTATATCTTAAAATCAGTTTTCGCCCAATGTTTCCAGCCCGCCTTCATCGCTGCCGCCGTTACCACATTCGCGCCTTTTACGTCGCGCAGCATGTGTGTCATATGTTTATCAAACCCGCTCGCAGTTTTCGCAGTGAAAACCAATATATGGCTCGCATCAAAGCGCGGACCATTCACAATACTGCTCGCTTTTTTCAGTTGAGCGCGCAGCTTGGCATCCTGCGCCACGATGATATTCCATTGCTCCATGCCGTATGAACTCGGCGCTAAGCGCGCTGCTTGCAAAAGCAATTCCATGTCGTCCTCTGAAATTTTTTTATTAAGATCAAACTTCTTGCAAGCGTGACGAAATTCCAGCGCCTCATTTATGTGTTTCGCAGTAATAGATTTTGTCATAGTGCACCCCTTTCCTCGGCAATTATTGTTTGTTGCTCCGGCGTAAACCGGCGCGATTCTTTCATTTTTTGCAGCGCTTTCTTTTTGATCCATACGTCAATTCGTGTGTTGCGCAGTTCGTTCATTGCCTGGTCGAAACTAGCCAACGCCGCTTCAGCATACAGCCATGCTATCGCCATTTTGACATAATAACCGTCATGCGTGATAGTTCGCAACTCAGTAAACACGCGGCTCATACTGTCCGGCACCAAAAAATTACTCATCAGCATAATCACGCCATAACGGACGAAAAACTCGCCGTCCTGATGAAGATTCTCGCATGCAAAATTCCACCAAGTATCTACCCGAAACCGCGCGCGGCGTTCAACAAAAGTATCAATTTCTGCCCAGCTATCAACCAACGGCAAATAGCAGCGTATCAAATCAATCATCGTTTCGTCATTCATTTTCGTATAATTGATAAGTAAACCGCCCAGCAGCACCTGTTCGTAAACCGTCTTGTCAAGCTCGCGTAAAAATATTCGTATATCAGCAGCGTTCAGCGGCGGCGTTTCATTATTGCCATCACCTCCAGCCGCACCGATCCCATAGCGTGCCAACTGCTTTGCTAGATGCCGGAGCGCCGGTGTGCGCACGCCGTACACGCGCTTATTTGTATTAACGATTCGTCGCTGAAACGCCGCATATTTTTCGTCGCCGACCGCTAACTGGCGCAAAGTTTGATCAACTGCAGCGATGTCCATATGATTATTGTAACAGAATGGATAAATACCTTCTCACAATAACCGCCGCGAAAAACACCTATTATTTTAATATAAATCGTAAGATACTATTATTTACAAGCAAGCTGTAGAGCTGCTTAATTATGCCTTTGCACAACAACTTGTTTCTTGAACGCCGCATGCCAATACCCAACAATCCGCCGCTCTACCTCGTGTTTTGACTGTTCAAAATAATTAAGCGGCAGCCATGCAATTTCGTCGCCATCAATGCCTGGTGCATATTGCCCGCCAGGCTGCGACACGGAGAAAATCAATCGTACTTGCCAAAAATTATGTTCTGCCAGATATACTGGCTGATCAATATCAATAATTTGGTACGAGAATTTGCCACTTAGACTTACCTCTTCTGCTAATTCTCGAGCTAGCGCCTGGTAAAAATCTTCGCCGTGATCCATACCGCCACCTGGTAAATCATAGTGGTGGCGCCCCGTCTCCTTCACGACCAAAATATCACCATTAGTATTCGTAATCAGCGCCTTAAGCGACAACCGATACAAATAGTCTGTCGGGCGATTCGTTTGATGCGTAATGATTCCATGGGCAGTACTCATGCTACTATATACTACGACTTTTTAGCCTTTCACACAAACACGCAAAATTATTTACGATAACGCTGCTATCGCTTGCTTCAACTTTTGAATGAAAGCTCTGTCAAACGCACGCTTTTCATCGTCGCTCATCTCATCCCATGTCTTTTTTCGATCGCGCGACTCAAACGCCGCCGCGAGCGGATAGCCCGTTCCATTATATGGCTACTGCAATTTTGCCCGATTTAATACGCCGTTATTTACATTGTGCACGACCTGAATCTTACCGTTCGGCGATGCAATCGCGATGCACTGCTTGAAATAGCAATCAAGATTTTTCAGCCCCCTCGTTTTCTGCTGCAAATAATCCCAGAATTCCTCGCCAGTCGTTTCTTCCGGCAGTTCTCCACCCCAACGGCGCAGCGCCACACCCGGCTCGCCATTCAGTTCTTTGATAAAAAATCCTGTATCATCGCCCAAACACATCAATCTGGTTTTTACTGCATATGCCCTCGCTTTAGCAATCGCATTATCTTCAATTGAGTCAATTCCTTCAGGAATTTTCAGCTTTATACCAATATCATCAATACCAAGCACAGTATAATCATCGCTCAGGTACAGCTTAAAATCAGCTAATTTCGCACGGTTGCCCGTCGCGATGAGCAGTTTTGTTTTGCTAGCGCCGTCAATATTTTCAGTTTTCATACGCAATACCCACTTTTTCCTTAATTACACAATACCGTCTTCCAAAATCATCCGTGTCATCGGCAATAATTCCAGTTCAAGCGCTTCGTCGCGGCTAAACAATGCAAGATCACGCACAAACACCTCGTCACTGTCCGAAAACTTATCAAGCCCTGGCAATTGCGCAGTGAAACAATAAACAGTCGCTTGCACGTCACCGTATGTGATACGTAGCTCATCAACAAACTGCAGGCCATCATCCGTAGACAGTGTATAATTTACCTCTTCTGCAATTTCACGCCGAATCGCTTCATGCGGCGTCTCGCCCACCTCAATGCCGCCACCAATAAACTCCCACATCGTACCGCCCGTGTCAGCGCGGCGGTTTAGTAGGATTTTATCACCATCACGAAATGCGATAAGCGACACATGAACACATTGTTTTACGTCATTTGCCATCAGTTAGTTATATCATAAAAAATCATACCCGTACAATTGTCTAGAGTTACATTTTAAATAGTCCTATAAGTAACACTGAAAGTGATAAAATGGTTTTCAGTGACTCAATCAAAAAATATTACCGTAGCAATTCAAGGACAGGCCGGCTCATTTCACGAGCAAGCGGCACACCAATGGTACGGCGCACAAGCAACAATTGTGCCGTGCGTAACATTTCGCGACGCATTTGACGCTTATGCTGATGGCTCAGCCAATGCAATTGTAACGGCGGTAGAAAACACGATCTTTGGCAGCATCAACGAAGTGTACCAGCTGATAGAATCATGCGGCACGCCAATTATCGGCGAAATGAAACTGGCGATCGACCAAATGCTGGTAGTATGCCCAGGCACGAAGCTTACCGATATTACCGAGGTATACTCGCACCCTGTAGCGCTCGCACAATGCCGATCGTTTTTGAAGCAACACCTGCCGCACGCAGCCTTGATTGAGTTTTTCGATACCGCTGGCGCAGTTGAATTTATTGCGAGCGAGCATACGCCGCATCGGGCAGCTATTGCCGGGCGGGCGGCGGCTAAACTGTACAACTTGCCGATTGTCGCAGAATCAATCCAAGACGATAAAGACAACATCACGCGCTTTTTAGTACTAGAAGAAACAAGCCCGCCCGCCGACGCGACGCGCGCATCGCTCGTCGTTACGACAAGCCATCAGCCAGGTGCGCTCGTCGAGGTACTGCAAATTTTCGCTCGCGCCGGCGTCAATCTAAGTAAACTCCAATCTCAGCCGATCGTCGGGCAACCGTGGCAATACAAATTTTTCATCGTCGTTGACTGCGCCGGTGCAAAACTCCGCCAGCTTATTAACGAAATTAAACAAAGCAACCACACAGTGACAGTTCTAGGCGAATACCGAGCGGCGTAATTTACACACCGAAGTTATCGAGTCGCCTGGTGACTCATATCTAGCAAATTAACGATTTCCTCATCCGCTACCAAACTGTCCAGTACGATACTCACCCAATGCATTTTGTTCATATGATAACCCGGTGCAAAACCTGGCCGCGTTCGCAAATCATCAATCAAGTTCGGGTCAAGCTTTAGATTTAATACATCAACCATGCCCTCACCCGTTAATCCAACTGTACCGCGCGGCACATTCATCACGATTGCATACCACTTATGATTGTCATCATGCCGAAACACTGCGTAGTTCGGGTATTTCTGCCATAAAAACTCCGGGTCAGTACCATATGTTTGTTTAATGTGAATGTATAATTGCGAACGGTTCATCTATTTCTCTAACCACTAGGATAATTTACAAATATACCACGACTAGATGACTAGCTATCGTGTCTTTGCAATAATCTCACGTAATTGTTTGATCGCATCCGCACGGCGTTCGGTCGTCCAGTATTCACCGGGCGTCAAGCCTTTGTCATCAATGGACGTTTCCGGTAGAAACCGTCCAACAATTTTGCCATCATGCAATGCCGTGACGTCTGGCACGAAGATACGCGGATTACCATCGCCATCTTTCGCTAAATGATCTTTTAGTTTTTCAACCAGCATTCGGTACGTTACATCATCATTCGCACGCGCCTGACGTATGTCCATATAATAAACTTTTGTCAGCCCCTCAGCTTTCGCTGCTTCGTCAATCATCGGCGCTAGTTTTTGGCACCACGGGCATTCTTTGAAGCCTAAAAAGACGAGACCGCTGCCATGCTCGAAAATTTGCTTAATCTCACTAGGCGACACATACACAAAACGGTTATCGTCCGCCACCTGCGAATAGTGCTGCTTAAATTTCGCTGCGTCAGACAGAATAGTCGTTGACTGTTTACGCCTTCTCGCCGATTGATCCGCCTTACGCATACACCACCATGCAGTAAGCGAAGCGGTTGCTAGCACAATCACCGCGATGACCAGCCACTGCTTTCGTGTTTGTGTTTTCGCTTTTTTCGCGCCCCTCATAGCTCGCCCTCCATTTTACTCTCTCATTGTATCACGCGAGCGCGCGTATGCTAAAATGAGGGTAAAATTAGCAGTAACGAGGGCACGTTATGACCACCAAGCGCACACCAACTTCACCCAAAAAACCTACAGCTGTACGAATTTTAAGAAGAATTGGCGTGATCGTTGGCATCATTGCGGCGTGCCTATTTCTGTTGTATACCGTGCTTATGGGGTACGAGCGCATCTCCCAGTACATCGTATATAAAGAGGCGGAGCAGCTCCTCAACGACCCAATGGGACGAAAAGATTTGCTGGGAATGAAATTTAAATACACCACCGTCAGCCCTCGTACTGACGTCGGATTATTCAGAATGAAGCCGAGACCAGATTACAGCATAACTAATTTTTTCGAGATTGATTCAACAAAGCAAGAGGACAAATTAAGAAAAGACTTAGAACTGACAGTGAAGGATGGCGGCTGGACTGTAACAGAATCTGACGTAGTCACTGATTCTCTATACACAATAGAAGCGACTAAATCGCAAAACAACAAATCCTTGAGACTAACCATATATATAGACGAAGACACTCCAGGAAAACTTAGTATAATAATTACTATAAGATGCTCAGGAGTAGAACTATGAAGAAAAACTTCACTCTATTATTACTAACATTAACCGCAGCAGTCATTGCTGCGGTTTTTTATGCGTCAATCGCGCACGGCGAGGTTGAGCTTCGCCCCTCCCTATCCGGCAAAAAGCTCCACGCTGTATTGCTTGGCGATTCGTATTCAGCTGGGAATGGCGCGGGAAATTATTATGGACCAGATGAGTGCTACCGCAGCGGCAACAACTGGGCGCATATTTATCTGAACTCGCTAGTAGAGCGCGGTATTTAGTTAACATTTAATAATAGGGCGTGCGGCGGTGCAGTCACCAACAATATACTTTCCGATAGGCAATTTAAGAGAGCTATCGTTCGCAACATTTCCACTGAGCACCCCGAGAGCAACCATACGGCACAGACTGCAGCAACAATGCAGCACTAGATTTTCTGATGAAATGTCGGGAGCTATCAATATACACTCCATACAAATTGGCAGCAACCACAATATGGGTATGAGGCAAAATGTTTCATATTCTTGTACGAGAACGATAAAGGCACAAGCGAACTTTGTCGGACCGCAGACTGATCTTGTGATGTTTTCTATTGGCGGAAATGATATAAAGTTTGAAGATATAATACAAACATGTTTTGCTATACGACCGTGGCGAGATAGAAATCGTTGTGAGGCAAATATTAATAAAGCAAGGACATCACTTAATGATTTAGCAGAAAAAATCAAAAGAGTACTTACTCGCCTTCGCGCCAACGGTCTTCGCAAAGACGCTAAAATCGTCATCGCTGGATATCCGCTGCTCGCGACTGCGTCCGACTATTCATTTGGCGGCTGGCCGTTCTCGACCGCATACTACGCCGCGTACGAAATTCGCGATCTTGGTCGACGGGGCAACGCTATGCTCGCACAACTAGTCGCTGAAGATAACAAGCTCCACCCCGGTCAAGTCATATTTATCAACGATATTCCGCTTCGCTTTGAGGGGCATGAGCCCGACCCAAGTAGCAAGCACAAAAATCCAAACCGCTGGCTGAATGAGTTTATGGAGCCGAGCACCGATGTTAACGAATGGTATCACCCAAACACGACCGGACACCGTGAGTACGCTAAAGCTGTCTATGCAAAACTGCGAAAAACTGATTTTGAAAAACAGTTCAAGCAAATTGGCGGTACAAGCAGCGATATCGATATAGTGTTTAATATTGATACAACTGGTTCTATGGGATCAAAGATTGACTCGATTAAGACGCATATCTCAATGATTATCGACGATGTTAAAAAACAAACAAACAGCGCCCGCTTCGCCATCACATCATACCGCGACGATCCGGCGCGGACAAACTACCCAAATGATTACCGATCGCGGGTCAACCAGGAGTTCACAAGCGACGCCGCCGCGCTGAAAAAATCGCTCGAAAACATTTCGGCAGACGGCGGAGGCGACGCACCAGAAACGATGTATTCCGGCATAAAATCAGCGCTTGAATTACCGTGGCGACCAGGCGTGAAAAAGATTGTCCTGACCGTCACCGACGCACCCGCGCTCAGCCCCGAGCCGGGCACGAATCTCACCGAAAAAGAGATTAACACGCTCGCGTTTGCCGTTGATCCGGCGCAATTGTACGTGCTTGCCGACGAATATTTAGAACATGACGAAACGATTAAACCACTCGTCGAAAAAAGCGGCGGCGCATTCATTAATGCCGATGACGACAATGTCAATATCGCCGTAACAAACGCCATTCAAACGGCAGCCGCCAAGCCAAATGCTTGGATCAACGGGCCGTACGTCGTGAAAGTCGGCGGGACGATCCGAATTGACGGCAGCGGATCATACGCTACAAACGGCGCAATCGTTTCGTACGAATGGGATTTTAACCAAGACGGCGTGTATGATTTGAAAACGACGCAGCCAACGTTCAACCATACATTCACGGCAGAATTCGACGGCGTATTGACGTTGCGTGTCACTGATTCAAATGGCAAAACAAATACCGCCACGACGCCGCTCACTGTATCGGACGACGGCGATTCGACTCCGCGCGAATTCGACAATTGCCCAGACGTTTATAATTATAGCCAGATTGACAGCGATGGCGACGGCATTGGCAATGAATGCGACGACACGCCGTTCCCGTTTGAGTGGAAATTTACCGATGGCGACAGCGCAGGCTACGACGAAACAGGCGGCTACGAAACGCTCGCACTCATCAGTAAGCAAGGCGGCCGCGTTACCGTGCAGCGAAAATATGTTCGCGCCGACGGCAGCAGCGAAATTCGCGGCAAACCGTACACGACGACGCTTGCAAGAGCAGAGGCAGACGCCGCACGCATAAAGACAGGTGAAAAAGAAAAAGCCGCGGACACCAGCACGTCAACAGACGCCACGAAAGCGAACGAAAACCAAACGAACAAAGACGCTAATAACTCTCGCACTCGCGGCAGCGCAAACACGGCACCAAATTATCTGCTGTATATTTTCGGCGGTATCGCGACGGTTATTGTCGGTACGGTAGCGATTTGGATCGTCAAGATTTACCGCAAACGCCAGTCTTAATAATGTTAATGCTCCCACGGAAAATCCGCATGTCCGAAATGACCATAACGGGCAGTTTGTTCATATATCGGGCGGCGCAAATCAAGCGTTTCAATAATGCCATTCGGCGTCAAATCATACCCGGTAATTTCGCGCGGCACACCGTCGACGATCGCCGTAGCTTCAACCGGCTGATCGCAGCCTATTGCATAGGCTAATCGTACAAGCACCTCGCCCGCGCGGGATCGGCGCAAATAGTCAATGGCAATTTTGCGCGCCATATACGCAGCGCTGCGGTCTACCTTGCTTGGGTCTTTGCCGCTAAATGCCCCGCCGCCAAGCGGTACGCGCGGACCATAATTATCCACCGCCAGTTTGCGGCCTGTTAGACCTGCGTCAGCATCAAACCCGCCAATTTGCCAATCGCCCGCCGGATTGATATGCAATATCGGATCGTTATTCTCGGTCGCTATGCCATTCGTCCGGCGCTCCGTTTGAGTTTCTATGAAGTACTTTCTATCCACATATTGTACCGCTTCGTCTCGTACCCAATCTGTCACCGCCTGTTTCAGTTCATCATGCGGCGCATACTGGAAACTCGCCACAATCGCAACGATTTCGCGGTCGCGCACCGATACTTGCGTCTTACCATCATGCATCCAACGCTGATATAGACATTGGTTTAAGCGCCGCGCCAACACCACTTCTAGCGGCAACAGCTCCGGTGTCTCATTGCAAGCATAGCCTATCATAATCCCCTGGTCACCCGCACCGCCTGCGTTGACACCACGCGCAATTTCTGGACTCTGTTCAGCAACCCGCTCAATAACTTCACTATTTTTGCCGGCAATTCGGCGAACAATTTTTGCAATACTTACTTCTACCCGACTTGATACCTCGCCCGTAACGAATACTGCACCATGTCCGCCCGCTACATCAATCGCTACACGCGCCCGCGGATCTTTTGCCAGATATGCATCTACAATTGCATCCGAAATCTGGTCGCATAATTTATCCGGATGCCCTGGTGACACACTTTCAGCTGTGCGTATACTATTTTGATCTTTACTCATAGATTACTCCTTCCGCACATCTTGCCATGCACCGAGTAGAAAGGAGTTTCGCAACAATATCTTCCCATTCGGGCTAGACGGAGCACCTTACCGTAGCGTGGAATCGTCCCATGCTAAAGCAGGTTGCTGGCGGCTCAACGAGCTAGTTCTCTCGCCGCACTCTTGATATGCTAGTTGTTAATTGTGGGATTATTGTAGCATGAAATGACACGTATTCACAACAGCTACCGGCACGGCGAACGCAATACATAAAGATCAACCAAAACGTATAGACATACGAACTGCATGAAGATTATATATAATAGAATACCCCAATCTTTCCTTGTGAATATCCATACAAATCGTCGTACATAATCGTCCATATCTGTAAGGTCACCACCACGTACATTATTGTCACCATACTGTTCCATGTATTTTCGCGTCACACGACCTTCATACAATTGAGCTCTCTCAATATCGCACAGACCGAGATCTTTCGTATCGTGAATTTTCAGAGGTTTATATTTTTTCGTCCAATTCGCACCGGCAAAACCCCGTTGATGCTCGCGAAACCGCTTTTCGACTGAACGTGAAGTGATGCCAACATACCATTTGCCTTGCTCCAGTTTCAAAATATAGAGCTGCCAGCGCGACTTCCGCTTATTTACCACTTCCACCCTCTCATTTCACACTTTATTTAGCGCACTCGGCAAATCCTGTACTGGCGCCACATACTCAACTTCAACTTCCACGAAATGCCGTCGTGCAGCCAGAATTTTACCCCGCTCGCTCGCGCTTAGGTGCGTGTCGTTGATATCGTTCAAACCCTTCGTCTCTGCAACAAAATAAACTCGCTCGTCACCATCAAATACCACTGCCCAGTCTGGATTATATGACCCGAGCGGCGTCGGGATCGTAAACCAACCCGGCAGCTTTACATAAAACCGGATGTTATTCGCCTGCTCCAGCGCTTTCATAAACTTATACTCCACCTCTGAATCAACCGCCACGTAATCATATATCGTTTTATTTGGTTTCTCGACAGCAATCGCTCCGCTCTTCATCGCCGCATCGTACAGATAAGCTTCAAGCTCATGATTCTCAAACAGGCGCATATCATAACTCTCGCCAGTCTTTTGGTAACTAATTCCATCTACCATCGCCTCTTGCTTAGCACGATTTATCGCCCGTGCTACCTCGTCTATCATCTGCTGTGGATTACGTGCTAATTTACAAAACACACCTGCCTTATCAAGCACGGCAAAAATAACCGCGCGTGTCAGTCCCGTTCGCTTTTCCAGTACGCTCAGAATATCCGGCACATACACCTTCTGGATATTCGCTGCTACACCAGCGCCTGGCGTCTCGTTAACCATAAAGCCATGCTCCGCACCCAACTGCTCAATTCGCACTCTGGTATCAACAATCTGCGGACGGACGACCTCAACCAACGCTAGTTGCTTAGCCGCTTGACGTACTAATTCATCTGCATCAAACGCCACGCGATAAACGGTTTTGTGTTTTATCCGCTCCCATAATTCCTTAAAATCGTCGCTCAAAGCCAGACTTTTTGTCAGCCGTATCTGCCGCCGATCGTCGCGATTCTTAATCCGCCCGCTAAACGAGATTCCCGTTTCCTGTTCAATTTCCGTCTGCAACTTGCGACTAAAATCCGCGTAACTCTCATTGGCAATCACCGTTAGTACATTGACATTATCGTCATAGACTCGCTGCCCCTCGATATTAACCGGCAGGCGCAGTCCTCGCCCGATTTCTTGGCGTTTTTTCATTTGGCTCGACGTTTCGTTAAGCGTACAAATTTGAAATACATTCGGATTATCCCAGCCCTCACGTAGTGCGGAGTGGCTAAAGATAAACCGCAGCGGCTCATTTATATCCAGCAGTCTTTCTTTATCCTTCATGATTAAGGTATACGCCGTATCATCGTCCTTCGTCCGCCCACCCTCGCCTTTGGTGTCGCGAGAGTCCTTCCATTGACCATTCTTATCCGCCGCAAAATAGCCATTGTGCACCTCGCTTGCCGATAAATTGTCCATGACGCCGGCATATTTTGGTTTAGACGAGACTTTGATGTAGGCTTCCTCAAACCACTTAGCAAATTTACCTTTACTGACACCATTCGCCGTATATTCGCGATAATTCATGACTTTATCGATAAAGAATAGGCTGAGCACCTTTACGCCGCTGCCTAGCCGACGCTGTTTATCAAAATGGTCTTCAATCGTCAGTTCGATCTGCCGTTTCAAAATCTCCTCGCACAAGCTCTCGTCTTTCTGCCCGACATACACCGTCTTGCCATTAGCAAATTCTACCGCCTGCTCAATAAAATCAATCCGCTCCACCACGTAATTTTCGTACACCGCACGACCTGTCAATTCCGCCAAATCATCGCCCGGACTCACTTTTACCACTCGCCGTTGCAAGCCATACTCATCACTAGCATCAACTTCAATATGGGCGATAATCCGGCTCTTGCCTTTGCGCTCCAGCTTCAGCACATTTACATACGCGTCATTATAGCTATCCTCGCTTAGCACGCTGTGTACCTCAATTTTCTTAACCAAATGCTTATCATAGGCGTCAACCGGCGTCAGGCGATAGAGTAGATTGTATGGGTTTTTATGCGTGGCACTATAGCGCAGTGTACAAAGCGGATTGAGGCTTTTGATCGCTGCCTTTCGTACTTCGGTCTCCATATTTTGCGGTTCGTCGACAATCACTACCGGATTAGTCGCACGGATGAAATCCAGTGGACGACCGTAATCGCTCTGTTTATTCATAATGTTAGCTGCCTTAGCAAAACTATCAATGGTAATGACCATAATTTGCAGCGTATCATTAGTCGCAAACTCACGAGCCTGCCCCGTCTTTTTGCTATCCCAGACGTAATAATTCATCTCTGGCTTGCGGTAGAGCTCAGCAAAATGCTCGCGGGTAATTTCTAAATTCTTCAGCACGCCCTCACGAATCGCCACACTCGGCACTACGATGATAAACTTCTTCCAGCCATACTGCTCGTGCAACTCGTGAATCGTTCGCAGATATACATACGTCTTGCCTGTCCCCGTTTCCATTTCAATAGAGAAATTCATACCATGTGCAAGCACATTTTCGTTGGTAATTTTATCAGTAGTAGCATCACTTTTTTTAAGCTTATTTCGCTCCTGAACCGCACGCGTATTTTTGATAAGCTGTTCGTTCGACAATTCCAAAATATTTCCACGCACTACCGCCGCCTCCAAGCTCAACTGTTGCCCATCAAAACCCAAAATCTCTTGCCCGCCAAAACTCGTTCCGTCTAGTTTCCGCTGCCCAGCAAAAACATCTATCACCGCATCAATAGCGTCAAGCTGGTATTGTTGGTTGGGGTCGAATTTAAGTTTCATTAGAATTATCAGTCCTTATTTCTTTCACTGCCTTATCAAAATCACTCTCCAGTCGACGCATTTCCTCATCGCGGTATTTCTTAAACTCTCGCTTCGCCTTGACCATTGCCTGTTCATGCTTAATTTTGCCAGCCCCGGCCAGCACCGATGAATCACTAATCTTCAGAAATTCATCTAGCTTGTCTATCCACTGTTGCATTGTCATCGCTTTCTGTCTGGTTGCTTGCAGCTCGGCAAAATCAAGATACTGCGAGACGATCAAGTTAAGTACATTCAGCTCTTCTTCACTCAGATAATTCTTGGCAACTTCAACATCGTCCGAAGTAATATAATCGCCTTTGAAATTCGTAAGCCCCATATTAGGTTTCTTGGCATCTGCCCGCTCATAAACCAGCTCAGCTGCAGTCCTGCCGTGCGCCGCAACATGCATCTTATTTTGCACTGTCGCAAAGAATCGCCTAGTCAGCTTAGCGTCCTTTTTATAATCAATGCTCGTCGCATAGATATCCGTCACCTGCTGGTATAGATTACGTTCACTGCTGCGAATATCACGGATACGCTGAAGGAGTTCTCTGAAATAGCGTCCGCCACCTTGTTTCAGCCTTTCATCATCCATCGTAAAGCCTTTGATGATATACTCACGTAGCCGCTTAGTCGCCCACTGGCGGAACTGCGTGCCACGCAATGATTTAACCCGATAGCCAACAGAGATGATAACGTCAAGATTGTAATAGTTTGTCGGCTTTGTAGAAAATCCGGAATTTCCAGATTTTCTCATAGTCGCTAGCTCGGTCAACTCACCTTCAAGATAAATATTTCGAATATGCTCACTTACGGTTTTCTTTGATTTATCAAACAGCTCCGCCATCTGCTCTTGTGTCAGCCAAACCGTCTCGTCTTGAATTTGGACGTTGATAGAGACTTTGTTGTCGGAGGTTTTGTAAATGAAAAAACCGCTCTTACACATGATGCCCTCCATCAGGTATGCCGAGCCGAGCTTCATCTGGTCCAGAGACAGGAATATCGGGAAACTTAACAACCCCGGCCTGATCAGCTATTGCGCTTCTACAGCTTGAGGCAAAATTATTATCTCCACTATCTTTAATATACTTAACAATCTTATATAGATCGGGAGTCTTAACAAGCGCAATTCCTTCTCTGACCGCCCCCGAGATAGCTTTGTCAGTAAACCAGTCCTTACGATTCTTAGGGTCTATTAACCGCATAGGGTTGCCAAACAGTATTCCTTTCGCCTTATAGTCAACCTCATCACGCTCAAAGTCAGCAGCTAAGGAGTCGTTCAATTGTCGAAACTTCGTAACATTAATAGTCTTATTGTCTTTCCCTTCACATTCACCTATTAGCCTTTCTCCTTCTGGAGAAGTGATAACTTGATCAAGTTCTAAATTGCCGTCATTGTAGTTTTCCGCAGAATATTCTAAGATTTTCAGCCCTTCAATAACAGCATTTTCCAGGGGTGTACCCGTTTCATAAAGTAAACCTTTTAGCATAGCTTCTTTTTTGATGATATCTTGTAGTTTTTTGTTACTAGATTGTAGCTTCTTTATCTTTTCATTATTTTTTTTAACCTTACTAATAGTTTCTTTTTCTGTATTGGTCTGATAGTTTGTATCATTAGCCCACTCTGGAGACGGTGTTGTGCTATCCTCTGAAATAAGTCTTTTTTTGATATTCTTAAGAAAACCCACCAGAGCTTCACCAAAATTAAGTGCATCTTTTGTCCAAATTTCTTCGCCTTTTTTATTGGTTGTAATAAATTCCTCTTCATCATAATATATTGATGGCAGCAATACTACATACCCTTTACCTATTTTCCTATAACCACCAACTAGTTTGGCTCTATTTTTTGTCAGATAAACTGGAGTAATTTTGTCATCATACCCAAAACTAACCTTATATTGAATATATCCTGCAAGCGTTTTTGGTATCTTAAAACAGTTTAGAACTGTGCCATCTGTGACGATATTTCTTCCCTGAAGATTATTTAAATCGTTAAGTCTTACGGGTATAATATCGCTGTTCTTACGTGTTTTAGTTTCGTAAGTGGTAACTTTACCTTTTGTCGTAGTTACACCAGTTGCTAAAGAGAAATCCTCAACCGACCCTAGCATTATAAATATAACATCACCAGCATTAGCGTGTTCTAGTATGCTTTTATGCCAATGACTAATATCACCATCAAGACGACGGGAGGATTCTATATTAAAGCTAGTATCTCCGTTACTGTATGTCTTCATTTCATATGAATATGTATTTATATCAGTAGAGATAAGCACTAAATCTACATCTGAAATAGCTCGCCTGGAATCTATCGTCTCAATATTCTCGGAATAGCCCGGAATTTCATAACCAATACTCATTACCTCCATCACACCACCTCCACCTCTACACCCTGTCGCTCAGCTTGCAAGATCAAGTTCACTTTTAGATTTATGTCGTCAGCAAAAGCTCGGTCGAGGAGGATAATGAACGATGGCCTGGCGGCAAGGATGGTCGCAAATAATTCCTCCGTCATGGAGTGCGCTAGGCAAATAGCGAGCTTTTCGGACGGGATGAAGCAAAAGCCATCATGCTGCTCAATCTTCGCCAATGGTGAGATGCCACGCTTGAGCAGGAGCTCGGTTAGCAGGTCGTCGTCAGTCGTACCCTCCTCCAGCGGGTCGAGGTTGGCGAGTGCCTGCTGGCGAATCTCCTCCGGGTTAGAAACCAGCTCGTTCCACTGCTTGAAGTTGCTATCACCCACCCGATACGCCCGGAAGCCAAGGTCAAGCGGGATGTCACGAGAGGCGAGCTTATCCGCCTGGTCAGCACGGAGTTTGGCGCCCGCCCGACGAATGCGCTCACGAGCAATGTCGGCAATGGTGCGATAGCCGGCTTTATACGCCTCCGACTTCTCGTCAGTCAGCTCAGGTAACTGCACGCAAATCCAGCGACGATTACCGCCATCTTCGGCGTTAAGTTCGGCAACGGCATGAGCGGTCGTGCCAGAGCCGGAGAAGAAGTCGAGGATAATATCGTCATTTGCTTTCGTGTTAAATGTTGCACCCAAAACAAGTTCTTTTATCAATGACACTGGTTTAGGAAAAGAAAACTCCTCACCAAAACCCAAGCTATTTATATCTCTTTTACCATCAGCCGAAAGGTGTTTAATAACGCTGTAAAATTTAGACCCGTCTTCATCGACTGGTCGTAGCTTGGCAACAATATGATAATTACCTTTATTTATAAGTTGATACTTACCCCTCTTAATCCCCTCATCTACCTCTATCTTCTTTTCATGTCCTTTGACTTTTTCTATATCTTCATATGGCAACGTTCCATATTTGCCAAACTCTTTTCTAAGCCAATCATCTTGAAGCCAAAATCTCTTGCCATCTCTTTCAATTATCTTGCCGCGTATATCCTTAGGACGCTTTAAAGGATCGAAGTTATTAATATTCCTCGAAAAAATGAGCAGATATTCATGACCTTGAACTATCTGTTTTGCGAGACCACCACCTTCCGCACGAATTACAGCCAACTCGCCTACAAAATTCTCCTCCCCAAATATCTCGTTCATCATCAGGCGGAGGTTGTGAACTTCATTGTCATCAATCGACACGAAAATTACGCCGTCTTGCCGCAGCAAATTGCGGGCGAGAAATAGCCGCGGATACATCATATTAAGCCAGTTACTATGTTTGTGTCCACCGGTGTTGGAGTGCAAACCATCGTCACGTGTCACATTACCTTCGTCGTCGGTGATGCCGGCTTCCGCTTCGTAACTTTTGCGTGTCTGCTTGAAATCATCGTTGTAGACGAAATCGTTGCCAGTGTTATACGGCGGGTCAATGTAAATCATCTTCACCTTGCCATAATAGCTCTTGTGTAAAATCTTCAGCGCCGCCAAGTTGTCGCCCTCGATGAACATATTGCTCGTGGTATCCCAATCAACGGAATGAGCCCGATCGGCATGGAGCGTCTCGACCGTCTTCTCTTGGATTTTAGCAAAAACATCGCTTTTACCCTTCCAACCGAGACCGTAGCGCTCACCCAGATCGACCGCCTCGCCGAGCGTCGCCTTGAGCAGCACCCAGTCAATTTTATCCTCAGTAAACACCTCCGGAAAAAGCTGGCGGAGCTTTGCTCGTTGATCATTTGTAATATCATCGTTGTAGCCGTTCATCATACTTCCTCTTTATTATAAATCTACCCTAGAGATCCGTCTTCTGTAAATACTTCTACATAATCTTTATATGTATATTTCTTACCATAACTATCGTTCTCGTCGGCTGGATAAAGAATATTCATATCAACGAGACGATCTATCAGCTTGTAGGCTGATGGCCTACTATACCTAGTTTGATTAACAACATCAGCAATACCTACGGTTGGCATTTTATAAAGGAAACGAATCATATCAAGTGTTTTCGGAGCCGTAGCCTTACCAAGCTTCTGAGCTTTCCGCATGTCTCGTTCCCGTAATTCAGTTATCTTCCGGCACGTTTCAATAGATGAATTAGCGATATCTATCACGCCATCTAAAAAGAAATCTACCCATTCTCCAACATTACCGTTCTCTGAATGGTAAGCATTGAGTTTTTCATAGTAGACCTCTTGGTGCTCCTTAAAATACGTCGACAAATAGAGAACTGGCATTTCCAGTAATCGCCGATACCATAAAAACATCGTCACGAGCATGCGTCCAGTTCGCCCGTTGCCATCAAGAAATGGGTGGATTGTCTCAAACTGAGCATGTAACAATCCGGCTTTGATAAGCGGTAAGTATTCATCGTCAGCATGAATGAATTTTTCTAGGTCGTTTAGCGCCTGGTTCATTTCGCGAATAGGCGGCGGCACGAAACGCGCGTTATCCGGGCGAGTACCGCCAATCCAGTTCTGTGTACGGCGAAACTCGCCAGGAAAAGGATTATGCGTGTTGCGTGCGCCGGTCATGAGTTTCTCGTGTAGCTCACGGATGAAACGCAGCGAGAATGGAAAATCCTTTGCCCGCTCTAATCCATAATTAAGCGCCTCAATATAGTGCAAAATATCATCAACGTCTTGCGGCAAATTATTACGCCGCTCAATATTTAGCGCCTCGATTGCGTCAGAGATAGATGCCTGTGTACCTTCAATTTGGCTTGAGGATGAAGCATCTTTGCGAACGAACATTTCCAAAAAATAATCTCTATCTGGCAGTAAGGCTGTAATGCCGTCTAGTTTCCCTAAGAGTCGCATCGCCTCAGCATGCTTCTGTTGAATAGCCGATGAGAACACTAGTGTATCTTTTGGCGGAAACGGCTCTAAGACAAAAGCCTTAAACCCTTCTGGCTGGGGTCTATATACACCAATCCTAGGATTTTTACTGCTAATCTTAGTCATACTATGTAAAGATTTTAGCATTTTTTATTTACATTTACAATAATTTGTAAAGTTTTTAGCTATTTTATTTACATCCGATATAAAGATGTAAAGTTTTTATATAATACTGAGGCAATTTACGCCCAAAGAGCGCAAAACGACGAAGTGGCAGCCGCCGCTGCATTTCAACTGCCGTTGTATATGGGTAATGATATGCAAGATATCGGACGACTATAAATTACCTGAAGTAACTGGCATGAAGAACGAAGAGCTAGCTGATAAAGTAGAGTATCTCAAAACAACACGCAAGCAGGAGTTGATTGATACTGGCTTTTTGCCAGGCGGCATTACAAAAGTTGAAATGGAAAGCTTGCTAATGTATCAAGGAACATATTACAGAGAAATCAACGACCACTTCCGATTTGACAAAGCTATCACACCTGGCGCACTCAAGGCATCGCAGCGCGTTGACAATATTATCGCACGCAGTGCAACGAATGGTCGGATTCCAGTGTATCGCGGCATTGGACTAAACGATGAACTGAAAGTTGGTCAGATACTGGAGGAAAGTGCTTATATGTCGACAAGTCTATCGCGCAGTGTCGCTACTGAGTTTGCGGCAGTATCAAATAAATCTCATAGGTATGTGTTTGAGTTTGAAATTCCCGAAAATTATAGTAGCGTTGCTATGGACGACGCTCTGGGTGAACGCTCGCAGTATGACGAGGCGGAGTACCTGCTCGGCAGAGGTAGGCGTGTTATAGTCAAGGGTATGGAACAGGATGGCGATATCACAAAAGTAAAGGCTGCACTCGTTGACGAGGCTGGACGCGAGCTTGCTGATAAACAGAAGCTGTTATTTGTGATGACACCAGAGAGAGCCGCTGAAATCGCTGCCAAAGCCGAAGCTAACTTCGACATCAACAGTCCGCGTACTCGGCGTATATTCAAACGCTGGGAAGAAGACAACGAAAGCTTTGCAAAGGCAAACGGCTTAGAGTAGTTGCCAACCCTCCTCTCTCTGTAGTACAATAACCGTAAGCAACGTGGTCACGAGCAGTGGGCACGTTTTTCTTTCTCTCGCAGTCCGGAAAGGCAATACGACCGCCGCTATCGTGACCATCTCAAACGTTGCTAAAGAATAAACAATCATGAATACACAGACAAACATGAATACAAACACGCTACGAAGCCGCTATGTCGCGGTTACCGAGCATGGAGACGTAAAGCTTGCTGATGCTCATAACGGCAAGTTCAAACGATTTAAGAAGATGATTGCCGGCTATGGCGACTTCGTAGACCCGCGGAATGCGGGGAGGAAGATGGTGCTGGATAGAGAGTTTTCACACGAGAACCGTCTCTCATTACAGGAAGAAAAGCGGTGAGAAAAACATTAGCTAATCTTTCAAAATAACACAGCTCTAAAACGAACTATTAGCTAGCTTAGGAATTAAGTATGTCTTAGTGCTCTTCAAAATAACACAACGAGTTAAAATAACGTATCTTCGGATATCACATCGTTAATTCGGGTAGTAGAGACCCATCTTGATAGACGGCATTGGTCGTCTATTTTTTATGCTACGATATAGTGCATTATGCTATAACTATAATATGACGCGTTCAAAAACACATAAAATAACATCGCCCGCGCCAAAGAAATCGACGCGAAAAATGCCAAGAAAACGGCGGGGTATTTCTTTGAAAAAATCATACATTATCGTTTTTGCCGTAGCGCCAGTTCTTGCGACCATATGCTTAGCGCTCGCGTTTCATCTGAACCGCCCGCATGCTACGCCAGCAGCCGATCCCGCCGACACCAAATATTATTTCGCAAATTCGAAATATCGCGACATTACGTCAAAATTCGTGCAGCGCCGCAACCGCACTGAACAAACATCAATTGAATACCCTATCACGAAAAATCAGAAGATCAACGATACGATCGCTGCTGCTATCGACGAGAAAGACCGTGGTTTTCGCGACACACTCGCCAAACAATCGGCGCACATTACCGAGCCATTCACAAACACAGCGGGATACCAAGTTCTGCGTAACGACGGTCGTTTTATATCAATTACAGTGTTAATTAAGCAAAATATGCACACTTCGCATTCCGAGCAGTATTTACTATCATGGACGTTTGACAAACAGACAGGCGATATTGCGGGATCTAACGATCTAGCGTCAGCTAATCCGCCAGAGAATCCTACGCCAATGCCTGCCGCTCCGCAAAACAGTACAACACAGTGCAGCGGCAAATGTATCGCGTTGACATTCGACGATGGACCGGGAGCGCATACTATGCGTTTGCTTGACACGCTTGATACCTATCACGCTAAAGCAACCTTTTTCGTGATCGGTGAAAAAGTAGCAGCACACCATGCAATTCTGCAGCAGCAAGCCGCCCGCGGGCATCAAATTGGCAACCATTCATGGCGGCACTCCGATTTAACAGCACTAGCGCCAAGCAATGTCGCGAACGAAATTTCACAAACTAACCGCGCGATTCATGCCGCCACCAAGCAAACGCCAACAATAATGCGTCCGCCATATGGCGCAATCAATACCTCGGTTTCGCAGCAATTACAAACATTTGGCATGTCGTCGGTTTTGTGGTCGGTTGATACGCGCGATTGGGCTGATCGCGATAGTAATATCGTATGTCTGCGCGCCGTTAGTAACGCGCGCGCCGGTGCAATTATCTTATTCCACGACATCCACCCGACGTCGGTCGACGCCATACCGTGTGTTCTCGACGCGCTATCAAAACAGGGTTTCACGTTCGTGACAATTGATACGCTCTTTGGCGGGAAGCTACAGCCAGGACGATCGTATTTTAGCGCGATATAAATCCTATTTCCACACAACATCACACCCGTCTATCGTGCGCATAACGGTACCGTTCTGATCAATGAGTACGGTGCGCGTCGACACATTGTGCCCATTAACAGGATAATTATCAAACGACGAATTTTGCTGCGGTGCAGTCTCGACAGCAATATATTGGCCATTCAGCGATGCGGACAGCCCCGTAATGTCATGTGCGCTGTCTGGACGATATAGCCTGGCTGCGCTACGCCCATCATTATATGTGACCTCGCTGCCTGGTTTTCTATCGGCAATAAACATACTCTGCATCAACCGGGTATTCTTTCCCAGCAACTTAAGCCGTACAATGTATGAATTTGCCTGCGTTGAATCGCTGAAAATTGCGCGGCGCTCATTTCTCTCAAGATTATACGCCACAAAACCGCCTGCGCTGCCGAGAAACGACAGCATTCGCCCATCGCTTGAAAAATCGCCAAGCTCGCTGGCACTACCAAGTGGTCGCGGTTGTTTTTTGCCCGCCGTATCAATGAGCAGCAAATCACCCTTCACTGTGACGGCCGCTATCACACGACCATCAGGACTGGCGCGCCAATCAGTCACCGCACCCACATTTTCAATCACACGCGACGATCCGCTTGCTACATCTAATAACCGTAGCTGCCCGCCTTTCGTATCAGAGTGTTCACCCGTAATGTAGCCGACGCGCCGCCCGTCGCCAAGTGATTGCAGTTTCTCAGCAAGTTGCGGTTTTGCTATCGGCACCGCTTGCGTGCGCTTGTTACTCAGGCTAACGCGCTGCAACTGCGATAAGCTATCGCGATAGGTATTTACAACTAGTTCATCACGCACTGCGACAAACTCAAGGATTCGCGGTGCTGCAAATATAACTTCGGTATTGTTAGACTGCATGGTTGTCGCGATAATCTGATCATTCGCCTTACTCTCGTCGCCACCACTATACTGCCGCTGTAGATAATATAGCTTCGCCGGCGGCGTAGAAAAATGATATTCAATATTGCTGCGCTGCCGCCCATATTGGCTTTCTACATTATGTATACGCACATGGTAGTCCGTTTGATACCGTAATCGTTCGTTTGGCGTGATAACTATTGTATTGCCGCTTGTCGTCACCGATACGGAAACAGCCGGCGTCAACGAAACCTGCTCTGGCGTAACGCGCTTGATTGGCACAGACACATGCAGCACAATTCGCCCGTCCGCATTGGTCAATTCAGATGGATTAAGATCAGCGTAGCGTACACGAATGCCTGCATTTGCTGTTGCTATCATGAGAATTACTATAATAGCGCTGCAAACAGCTACTACCAGCGTAAACCGGCGTAAGCGTAGCCGTTTTAGCTGCACTACTTTAATACACATACGGCTCCCGCGGCGGTGCGACCGATTGAATGCGCGACGGTTTCAAAACGATGTTATGCGGCGAATCTGCGTCGGGGTTTTCGATAAACTCACCTGTAATTTCAAGCCAGCTATTCGGTGAGTAACGATGTCGCCAGTCCGGTACGTAAACCGGCACGCCGATCGGCTGCGCGTCAACCACACAGCATGTCACGAAAAAACGCGAGGCGAAAAATATATTTGTATTACCATTATCAGCGACAAATCCGGTGATTGAAGCGGTCTTGCCTACGAAAAAATTCGCATCGTAGTGCGCCAATAACGACGACCAATCTTTAATGCCAAGCTGCGAGTAATCAGCTGTATCAAATAGCGCCGACGAGACATTTGCATCGGTCAATGCCGAGCTGCGGTCGATACCACGACTAACTGCCGTGCGCGCACTAAGCGTTGCCGGCTGTACGAAAAGAAAACCGGCACAAGCCATCACGAAGAGGAGCGCCGTTATCACCTTTGCTATTGTACGATTATCTCTAGCGCATGTAGCTGTTTGAACAGCATGATACGACCGATATCCGACCACCATGCTCGCCAGCGCTACTATTAGTCCAGCACCGGCCATCACTAATGTGAATATCGTGTAACGCGGATGAATATAGAGTTGTAGTTTTCCGAGTACGCCTAGGCGAATGACTCCAGCGCACAATAGCGCCATCGCAATCGCGCCGCAATGCTCAACATGCCACGCCGACCATTTACAGTACATAACTCACCCCCAAGCCTATTGCCGCAGACATTAACAATACCAACAGCGAAACCTGCATCAGCACTTTCGGCTGATACGTCGTCCGCATCAAACTAAGTAATTTAATGTCGATCATTGGCCCAAACGTCAGAAAACTCACAAGCGAACCAGCAGTAAACGTATCTTTAAATGCCAACGCAAAGAATGCGTCAACATTCGAGCAAATAGAAATCACGAATGCCAACGCCAGCATTGCGACGATAGACCACGCCGGATTGCTGCCAAGTGTTAATAAAATTTCACGCGGCACAGCAACTTGCACCAATGCTGCTACCGCCGCACCGAATAAAAGCGCCGGCAATATATGACTTGCCTCGCGGCGGAATAATTCTAAACTACGCACCCATCGCCGTTTATGAATGTGGCGAGAAATTTGGCACGTTTTGATAAAATCTGGCTGTAGCAATTCATCGCGCCGGCGCCTCATAAACACCCAACCAACTACATTCGCAATAACGAAGCCACCCGCCATACGCCCAGCAAGCACCACCGGATCGTTCGCAAATGCTTGCTGCGTGGTAATAATCGTCACCGGATTCAGTACCGGAGCAGCAAGCAAAAATACCAGCGATTCCGACGCACTCAAGCCTTGCGCCAACAGTCCACGCGCCAATGGCACATTACCACACTCGCACACCGGCACAAATACACCCAACAACGAAATAGTAACTTGCCGCACCCAACGACGCTTTGGCAACCGGCGCAACAACCAGCCTTCCGGCAGCCATACTTGTACTGCCACCGAAACCATAATACCGAGCACGACAAACGGCAGCGCCTCAACGACGATACTAATTAGAAATGTGAGAAAATCTTGCAGAGGAGTAGGCATACAACCTCTATTATACCAATCGCAAACTCACCTATATCACCTCCTTTTGATATTCTTTTACCCACGCCGCAAATTCCCACTATACCGGCGCGATCAGCGCTGTTTGCTCGTCGCCAGAAAGCTCTGCGATAGTTTTACCTTTACTGTCGGCGACAAAATATTTATCGTAATTACGCCCATTCATACCACGCGGTTCGCGAACCAACATACCAGTAATCTTCGATGAAAACGACTTGAGTGTCGCGCCATCAAAATACGTAACCGTTCGCTGCGTAAATGCTACTGGATTTTCAATATTTTGCACTAGATTAACCAATTTATCCATACCAAGTACATCAAGCACATACTTTGTATATACACCAGGAAAACCACCGAGCGGTTCAATAAATAGCCCTGAGTCCATCACTACTACAGGGCAGCGCAATAACGTATGGTATTTTATCGCCTTGTCGACCGAGACCTCCGCTTGATCATCTGATTGAATTTCTGGAACGTCCGGTAGGTCAATGCTTGGCGGCATTAATTCAATACCCGTACCGGCAAGTGCACGATTAGCACCACGGAGTTTGTGTATATTGGTGGTTGCATAGAGGAGTTTCATTCATGACCCCTTCATAGTGTTATTGCTGCCTGTTACGCAATCATTCAATATCTTTCTCAGCATATCATCTGCGCTCATCTTTTCATTAAATATCTGCTCTTCTTTTACACCAAGTACGTCATAACTCCTCCACCATTGGCGCATCTCCGCCTCGCCAAACTCATGTGCATTCGGCTTCGTGGCGTGCCGGCGTAATGTTTCATCAAACGGAATATCAAAGTAATAAACATGAACGACTCCATTAAAATTTACCATTAATTCCGTAAGCTTATTGCCGTACACGTCGCGGCGCAAAATTCCCTCTAGAATGACAATCTTATTAAGACGATTACCATACAAACACAGTTTATAGATAAGCTCAACTGCTGGATTATTCGGTACGTCTTTAACACGAAGCATAGTACGGCGCACGACATCTTGTGACACAAGCATCGCGTCCGCATGGAAATGGTCAAACAACCGTTTTGCTACCGTTGTTTTACCGCTGCCAGAATTACCGCGGAGGATAATGAGATGCGAATCTTCCATATGTCTAGTATATAATTTAACCGGCACTTTACGAAAAATCAGTTATAGGCGTGGGAATTATATACGCACTAAAAAGTTTGCCCATTCAACAATTTCAGTGCCCGTACAAGAAACGGAAATTCTTGATCACTAGAACCATTCTCATCTTCAACAATATGCAGGTTGTCCTGGTTTATCCAAATAATCTCAGAGTGATCATCTATGTTTATTTTTGGCAAGCAACCGTCTGCTAGTTGCGCGAAAAAGATAATTTCAACTGAATGCGAACGCTTGATCTTATTTACGTACGTAAACGCACCGACAACATCGCCAACTATAACATCAACGGCAAGCTCTTCCTTTAGTTCTCGGCGTAAACCATCAACTAGCGTTTCGCCAAACTCAATATGTCCGCCCGGTAATTCAAACTTACCCGGTAGAAATCTCTTCGTTAGCGCTCGTCGTGCAACCATAACCTCATGCCCGTTGCTACCTTCTCGGTATATAATGGCACACGCGGTTATAACTTGCTGTCCTTTAGCTAGGGTGGCGCTGTCTTGAGACGTACTCATATCAACAAACTAGCAGTCAACAAATAAAACATAACTTATCTTTAATTATACATTGGTTCAAATAGTCTCTTGATCGCAAGTTGATTGAATACACCAGCAACGACAAGACCTTTGAGCTAACGTCTGCATATCTATTAGAGCTAGCGCTAAAGGCTAAGTGCATATCTGAAATTCGTAACCAGAGCAAAGTAGCAGAATCTTACGCATGCTATTTGCTGCGAGCTCTATTTAAGCAAAAGAACTTCAACTACCACCCTCCGTGAAGCTTTTTCTCGGTGCTTATTGACGCTTTAAGAATGCAAATTTGGCTCCGGGGGCGGGGTTCGAACCCGCGGCCTAATGGTTAACAGCCATCCGCTCTACCGCTGAGCTACCCCGGAATACATCAGTAATTGTACTGTATCAGTGCAAAATTGTAAAGGCGGACGCACTGGCTGTCACCGCTTAACAATCGCAAGCGCTTGCCGTAAAATATCACATTCTCTCTGCGCCGTTTCATCGCTCATTCCTTCGCGTTTTTTCACTTCATGTTCTAAGTGGCTCCACCACGGCTGCTCGGCGGCACCTTGTACCACCTCAAGTGTACGCGCTGAATTATCTTTTTTAACCAGCCAACCACGCGCAATAAGCCCATTCACGTGTGCAGCGACCGTCGACACGCTTTTGTAGTCAAGCGCACGCATAATTTCACGAAAGCTTGGACTATAGCCGTTTCCTTTGATAAAACCGTCAATAAAATTAAGTAATTCACGTTGTTTTTTTGTGGGATGTACCATATATTTCTCCTTTGTAATTTTTACTACAAACTGCCGCTGCCAGCCCCCACCACACGATTGACACGGTGTCATCCGCCCACACCGGCAGTACGATCCCGACGAACGCCAAACCAATACCGCTTGCCCATAAACCAACCGCATACCACTGCCGCCGCTGCTTCCATAAACCACGCAGCACGAGTGTATAGATCAATACAAACAGAACGAGCCCCAACCAGCCAACTTCGTGCGCCACCATCACGTATTGATTTTCGATGATATGCGGCATACTGCCGTACATCGCCGCCGAACCTGTTGTACCGACACCAGTACCAAGCGGCTGCTGCACCATACGCGCAATACCCGCCGATAGCGACTTGGCATGGTCGTCATTTGATGTGGTGTGCGCGCCTGTTGTCGGATTGTCGTGAATGATAACTGTATGGAAAAATTCCGTACCGCGAATCAGGTATAGTCCCGCTGCGCATGCTATCATGACTCCTATGCCTGCTAGCCATACGCGCCGCGAAACTCTACGACCAAACCGAAGTGCCGCAACCAGCCCAATACTACCAGCCAACGCCATTAACGCGCTGCGCGAATAGCTTACCCACACCGCAACCGTTCCGATAGCCGCATAGAACGCCGGCAATGCTAGCCACCGCTTATCGCGCAATTTTTTCGCTCGTATAAGCCACCACGCCGTTGCAATACTGACAACAATAATCGCATACGCGCCAAGCGGGTTCGGACCGCGCAGCGTGCTGTTGTAGCGCACAAACGCCGGATTCATGTCGACCAGCATGTACGGTGCAATTGTCGCTTCGTTATAACCGAGATGTTTCAAAAAATCGACCGGCAATACAAACTGTGCTAACAAAAACCCTAGCACAACCGCTGCGCCAATTGCTGCCGTATGCCACAACCACGCGCGATACCGCGGATTATAGCGCGTAACCACATATGCTAACACGAAATAAGCGATGTAGCGCAAATCAACCATCAGTCCGGCAATTGCCGCCAATCCGCCATTTGCCGCCGGCAGCGCCAACACAATGTGCAGCACGACATACAAGCCGCACAAAATAACTAGCGGATCACGGCGAAAATCACGTACCAAACGCTGCCCGTACCGTAGCACAACCAAAAGCGCAGCGATCACCATAATGATCTCTTTCCAGGCCTTTATACCAAGTGCAAACGCTGGAACCTTACTGCCAATAAATACGCTCAGCGGCGCATGAACTACAATTAGCGCCATAATCGCAACAAGTAGCCCAATAATTATACGATCCAAAATAGATTTATACCGCAGCGTCGCCAATCGCAAAATAACCCGTTTCATCTAGTACTATTATAGCGGACTTGTTATAATGACAGTACTCATGCCGTCGAGAAATACGAAAGCATATAGCATTTTGTTGATGATCGTCGACGCGATTATACTCGCTATCGTATTTTCTTTGGCATATTATGTGCGTACGCAGCTCGACCACCGCGTGCTTTTACACACTGTTTACACAATTGATTATATCATCAGCTTCTTAGCAATTGCACCTGTATGGATTTTAATTTTCGCATCGCTTGGGCTTTATAGCGCAGGCATTTACACGCGCCGGCTCGTCGAGTGGAGCCGCATCATTCTCGGCACATTTATTGGCATTCTACTCGTGATTGGCTGGGAGTATTTCACGAACATTCATATCTTTCCGGCACGGCTAGTGGCATCGTACGTGTTCATCGGTTCAACCGCCGCGATTATTATCATGCGCGAATTAATACGCGATATTCGCCATGAGCTATTTCGCTATGGACGCGGCGTAAGCCGTGTACTTGTTGTCGGCAACTCCGACGCAACAACCGATATTGCATTAGCGCTTGGCTCGACGCATAAGTCTGGCTATCAAATTGTTGCGTTCGCCGGTCCAGCTCGATTATTGCCACCGCATCTTGGTGTTAATCACTATACGCGCGTTGAAGACGCGCTACAAGATATAGATAAGTTGAATATTACCACCATCATTCAAACCGATTTATACGATAGCGGAACGCGCAATCATAAAATCTTGAGCGCCGCGCAAATCGCACATATTCAGTATAATTTTATTCCTGGCGAGCCTGAGTTCTACACCGGAAAAAACACAATTGACGTATTCCTCGGCTATCCAATGATTACCGTTAGCCAGACGCCGCTGATTGGCTGGGGAGCAGTTTGCAAACGCCTATTTGATCTTATTCTCGTCGTCGCAGCGCTGCCACTGTGGGGCAGCATTTTACTTGTATTATCATTTCTCCAAAAAATCTTTAATCCCGGCCCAATTTTCTATCGGTCCAAGCGCCTAAGCCAGTATTCTAAACCTATTAAATTATATAAGTTCCGTACTATGGGCGCGCAGTATGGCAAAAAAGACGCCAGTTTAGAGTTTGAGGACATGGGGCGACCAGACTTAGCAGACGAGTATCGGCGCAATCACAAAGTCGAGAATGATCCGCGTATTACGCGCTTCGGCAAAATATTGCGCGACACGTCGCTTGACGAATTTCCGCAGTTTATCAATGTGCTACGCGGCGATCTAAGTTTAGTCGGGCCGCGCCCAATCTTGCCGCAAGAGGTCAAGTTCAGCCAATCGCGGACCGCGCTCTTGCACAGCGTCAAGTCAGGCGTTACGGGGCTGTGGCAAGTGTCAGGACGATCCGACCTGAGTTTCGACGAGCGAATTGAGCTGGAACTATACTACGCGCAAAACTGGAGTTTTTGGCTTGATTTACGCATCCTATTCAAAACAATCGCTGTCGTTGTACGCAAGACAGGCGCACGGTAAGTCATGACTCGTAAACATCAGCAGCTCATTGCCATTATTGGTCCATCGGGCGCCGGTAAAAGCACACTTATCAAGCAGTACCTTACACGCCGACCGTACGCACACATTCACCGTACCGTTACGACACGCCCTGTACGATCGCTAAACGATGATTCGCATGTATTTGTTGATGACATTACATTTGAGCATATGTTTCGTAACGGAGATCTTCTTGGCGTGTTTCCTTACGAAGGTTATCGCTACGGACTAACGCCAATAAATTACGCAAACGCATCGCTCGTATTTATCGCTTTGCGCGCACCCGTCGTAGCACAATTTTTGTCATTCTATCCTAATACATTTGTCATACAAATTGAAGCACGAACGGAGACTCTATGTAAACGCTTACATATGCGCGGTGATAGTTCACGGGCGCAAGCTGCTCAGCTTGAAGCAGAAATTACAAGCGGTAGATCTATCGCAAGCCGCATCATATCGACCGATACAGCTGGCGCTTACCATCAGTTTGAAGAATTATGTGATTCATTTTTCTCGATGTGAGATTCCGGCGCAATGCACGTTTTATCATGCTTTGAACTAAACAGCCACCACAATGCCATTGCAAACATTGCCGCTGCTACCGCCAAAAGATACACTGATTGAACCATCGGCACATGATAGATAGAGAGTAATCCGGCAAGCAATAGCATAAATACCCACCAGCTCATCAACCGCCCAGCGAGCGCGATGTAAACTAACCGGTCTGCAAGCGCGTGTTCATAACAACAACGCCATAAACACCACCACGCACCACCGATCACGAAGCTAGCAATCAGCCCAAGTCCAATTTGAAAATGACGGCTAGCAAACCACATCGCGGCAACGCCAATTGCCATTAATCCGCCTGAAATGATAAGCGTCGCTTTTGAACCATGACGCACTAGAAACGTTCGTTTACCCGTTGCACGGTCGCCTTTCTCGTCGCGAAAATCTTTCAAAAACAGCCGCCCCATAAATAGCATGAATAAACCTGCGATACTTATCGTTATCTCTACTGTCATATGCGATTCCCCAAGCATATACACCAATCCAGCCGGATACAATACATATCCTACCGGTAGTAGCAATAATGCCAGCACGCCACGCGCCGATATACGGAACGGGCGCATTGAATAAGCGTAATTCAAAAATAATAACACTACCGCGCACCATACAGATCGCATATCAATTGCCGCCCATAGTCCGGTTAATATAATTTCTAAAAAGTGTAGTATCATCCATAACGATTTGCTATCGCTTGACTGATTAACAAGAGGTCGATCGGATGCATCATCGCGATGCGTTAAGTTAATCATATCAACTTCATAATCGCTCAAATCATTCACTGCTACTGCGTGCATATACCAGCACGAGATCAAGACAACAATTACCGTTAATTGCCACCACGAAGGCAGGTCGCCGCATACTATCATCCACACAAGCAGTGTTTGTAAAATCAAAAGTGCCGCTGTTTTTGGGCGCAGTAGTTGCCATAACACACGCCCATACCGCAGAATTATCACTATAGACATTTAGAGCTTCGCGCACACGCAACTGCTTGATTTGTCATCAAAAATAACACAACTACCCACACAAGCCCCATAATGCCGCCGCTTAATATACCAACAAGCGCAGCAGCGCGTAGACCAGCCTCCTGCGCACTCAGTTGCACGTCAGCAAGTGCCGAGGTATATGACTTTATCTCTGGATTATTTGTGCTCGCTTCGTAAAGATAACAGTACACTTGTCGCGAACAGCGCAACTGTTTAAAAAGAAAACCGAGGCAGATCACCGGCACTAGTACCCCAGCGCAACAAAATACCGAAATAAAGACGACTGCGCCAATGAGTGTCGATGCCGCACCGCGCGCCAAAAGCTCACTAATCAGCACCATCACGATAATTGACATTACTATAAATGCCGCAACAACACTGTAATATATTAGATACACCGTGCGCGTTGTATGCCCTATTGTCGTTTGAAATTCGCGTTTTACCTGTTGATCAATCATAGGGTCGCTCATTATTTTTTGCGTTGCCGCGCGCACGCCACGCCGAACGCTAAAACCTGAACTTGCCAGTACTATACCTATTGCAATACCTGTTAGATTGATGAGGGCAATGACATCCATTACTATTTTAAGTATATCCAATTACTAAGCAAAAAACTAGCCGAACACCACCACAAAACGGTATACTATCATTATGGCTACTCCGAAAATTGCGATCGTGTGCGAATTTCTCACTGTGATGGGCGGTGCAGAGAATGTCGTGCTTGCGATGCACGAAGCCTTCCCTGATGCGCCAATTTATACCGCGCTATACAATCCCGAAGCTGTGCCCGCATTCAACCACGCCGATGTACGCACATCAAGACTACAAAAATTACCAAGATTCCTGCGCAAAACACACCGGCTATTTCCAACGCTCGCAGTCAAGGCATTTCAAGAATTCGATTTAAGCGAGTTTGACATTATTCTTACAAGCGCTTATTTGAATGCGAACCAGATCAAAAAATCGCGTCCCGATCAAAAAATCATTTCGTATTGCCACACGCCCGCACGTTATTATTGGAGCCACTACGATTTATACCGCAAACAACCCGGGTTCGGCATGCTTAATCCAGTCATACGGACGCTTATGCCAATTCTCGTGCCGCACCAGCGAAAACTTGACTACGAAGCAGCGCAGCGCGTAGATGTTTGGATCGCCAATAGCACCGAGACGCAAAAGCGTATTAAAACCTATTACGGCAAGCAAGCGACCGTCATTCACCCGCCAGTTGAAACACATCGATTCACGCCCGCCCGTACGCGCAGCGATTACTACGTCACGCTGGGACGCCAGTTGCCGAATAAACGATTTGATTTAGCAGTAGCCGCGTGCACAAAATTAGGCGTACCGCTCAAAGTGTTCGGCAAAGGAGAAATGCACGACGAACTGCGCAAAATCGCCGGTTCAACGATTGAATTTTATACCGATCGCTTCGGCGACGCTTCTGACGAGGCCGTTGAACGTGCGCTCAATCACGCAAAAGGTTTTGTTTTCCCAAGCGACGAAGACTTCGGCATCGTAAGCGTTGAGGCCCTCGCCGCCGGCGCACCTGTTATTGGCTACGACAGTGCCGGCACGCGCGATATCGTTACCCAAGGAGAGACTGGCGTACTCTTCGCTCGTCAAACGGTCGACGATGTCGTCGAAGCGATAAAACGCGCCGAAACAATTCGTTGGTTCCCGAGTAAACTCAATCGCACAGCACGGCGCTTTGACAAGTCGCTATTCCTCACAAAACTACGCAAAGTCGTATACGACCAGTGGCGATAACTATTCGTTGCCTGTTGCCCGATTAATGCGCGTCGACGAATCGGGTTTACCCGCGCCCGCATCAAAACGCATCGTGATGTTGTGTTTTCTACATACATTTGCTTCCGGAATTGCTTTTTCAGTATCGCGATCACCGCCGTTTGCAAAAATCAATTCGTCGCCCGGATATTGCCCTGCTACCATTTCAAGCGTTTTGATGATCGTCGGATCTTCATCAATTGAAAGCATTACCTGATCAACACCCTTAAGCGCCCGCATTAAACGCAAGCGGTTACTTTCATCTAAAATGATTTTGCCTTTTTTTAGCAACTGTTGCTTATCGTTGTTAACGATTACGATCAGCTTATCACCCATCTGCGCCGCTGCCTCAATCATATCAAGATGTCCGCCGTGCAGCGGATTAAAGTAGCCGCTCACAATCACAATTTTCATCATCTATCCTCCGTCATTTGCTGTCTAACGCTCTTTATTTTATCATAGAATTATGAAAACAATCCTTGTTACGGGCGGCGCTGGCTACATTGGCAGCCATACGCTCATAGAACTTATCGCACATAATTTTAATGTTGTCGTAATTGATAATCTTGTAAACGCTAATGTCGAAAGCCTGCGGCGCGTCGAGAAAATTACAAACACAACTATTCCATTCATTAAAGCAGATGTTCGCGATCAAGCGGCACTTGATGATATTTTCACAACGCATACTATTGACGCCGTAATTCACTTCGCGGGTCTCAAAGCAGTCGGCGAATCGGTCGCCAAGCCGCTTGAGTATTACGATAATAACCTCGTTTCAACACTCACACTGCTTAAAGCAATGCGTAAGCATACTGTGAATAAATTAGTCTTCTCCAGTTCAGCAACCGTATACGGCACACCAAGCGAACTCCCCCTGCGCGAAACATCACAAACCGTATTGGTATCACAAATCCGTACGGTTGGACGAAATACATGATTGAGCAGATTGCCCGTGATTACAGCGCTGCTCATACTGATTTTCAGGCGACGATTTTGCGCTATTTCAACCCGATCGGCGCCCATGAATCCGGCATGATCGGCGAAGATCCAAATGGTATTCCGAATAATTTATTGCCGTACGTGGCGCAAGTCGCCGTTGGCAAGTTAGCGAGCGTCGGCATATTCGGCAACGATTATGATACGCCAGATGGCACAGGCGTGCGCGACTATATTCACGTCGTTGATTTAGCGCGCGGACATGTCGCCGCTCTGCAGCATATGCAAGCGGGCACGCACGTATACAACCTCGGCACAGGGCACGGCACGTCAGTTCTCGAAATCATTCACGCCTTTAGCGAAGCGTGCGGCAAAGATCTGCCATACGAAATCAAACCGCGCCGCGCAGGCGATATCGCCGCCTGCTACGCTGATTGTAGTAAAGCTGAACACGAGCTTGGCTGGCGCGCTGAATTGACGATCAGAGATGCGTGCCGCGACAGTTGGCGCTGGCAATCACAGAACCCAAATGGCTATTCGTCGTGATGATATACTAGATACATGACCAACTTGCTTGTCACGGGAGGTGCGGGGTTTATCGGGTCAAACTTCGTGCAATACACCGTGAAACACAAACCCGAGTACCACGTAACGGTAATTGACAAACTAACGTATGCCGGCAACCGCGCTAATCTTGAATCTGTCAACGACCGCATTGAATTTGTTGAGGGCGATATCTGCAACGCCGAGTTGATGGATAAGCTCGTAGCAAAAAACGATATTATCGTTCATTTCGCTGCCGAGAGCCATAACGATAATAGTCTGCGCAATCCCTGGCCGTTCGTCGAAACCAACATCGTTGGCACGTATACGATATTAGAGGCGGTGCGCAAATACGACAAGCGGCTCCATCACATCAGTACCGACGAAGTGTTTGGCGACTTAGAGTTAGATGATCCGAACCGCTTTACCGAGAGTACGCCGTACAATCCATCCAGCCCCTACTCCAGCACCAAAGCGTCAAGCGACATGCTGGTGCGCGCCTGGATGCGCAGCTTCGGAATTAAGGCAACCATCTCCAATTGCTCTAATAACTACGGACCATACCAGCACATTGAGAAATTTATTCCGCGCCAAATTACCAACATCTTGTCCGGCATCAAGCCGAAACTCTACGGTACCGGCGAGCAAGTTCGCGACTGGATTCACGTCGACGACCACAACGCTGCCGTCCATATAATTCTAGAAAAAGGCACGCTCGGCGAGACATATATCATCGGCGCTGACAACGACCACGTCAACAACAAAATGGTTATTGAGCAAATCTGTGAGTTGATGGGCAAAGGCAAAGACTGGTATGAGCACGTCAACGACCGGCCGGGCCACGATCAACGTTACGCCATGGATTCAAGCAAGTTGCGCCGCGAACTAGGCTGGCAGCCGCGCTATACCGATAACCAAACTGGCATGCATGATGGCCTGTTGCAGACTATTGATTGGTACCGTACGCATGAAGACTGGTGGCGCCCGCAAAAAGAAGCAGTTGAGGCAGCATACGCTAAGCAGGGGCAATAAGGAGAATTATATGAATTTTGATCCATCATCATACAATGAATTAACCGTCACCGAATCGCCGATTCCTGGTCTGTTCGTCGTGAAGTTGCCTGTCCACGGCGATAACCGCGGCTGGTTCAAAGAAAACTATCAAAAAGAAAAAATGGAGGCTCTCGGCTTACCTAAGTTTACAATCGTGCAAAACAATATTAGCTTCAATGATAAAGCCGGCGCGACGCGCGGTTTGCACGCCGAACCGTGGAATAAATTTATCTCGACAGCAAACGGACGCGTATTTGGTGCGTGGTGCGATTTGCGAAAAGGCGAAAACTTCGGTCGTGTATTTACGCATGAGATCAATCCGGGAACAGCAATCTTCGTACCGCAAGGCGTCGCTAACGGCTATCAAACGCTTGACGACAACGTCGCTTACACCTATCTTGTTGACGCGCACTGGTCGCCGGACGCGCAGTATACGTTCGTCAACTTATTCGATCCAGTCCTTGGCATTGACTGGCCAATCTCGCAAAAAGACGCGATTATTTCCAGTAAAGACGCTGCTCATCCGTTATTAGCAAATGTAATTCCTCTGGAGGTTTAACTATGGACGACAATAAAATCTTTATCGTTGGCGCAAACGGGCAGCTTGGCACGGCATTACGCGCGCAATATCCCAATAGCAGATTTGCCGATATAACCGAGCTTGATATCACAGACCGTGATTCTGTTGAAAATTTTGACTGGTCTCAGATTGAAATAATTCTCAATGCCGCCGCATTTACAAATGTTGATGCCGCCGAAACGCCGGAGGGTCGTGTCGCCGCATGGAAAGTAAACGCCGAGGCGGTTGCAAACCTCGCACGCGTTTGCCTGAAACACAACATGGCGCTTGTACATATTTCAAGCGATTATGTGTTTGACGGCACACGTGAACCACATCTTGAAACTGAGAGTTTCAGCCCCTTGTCTGTCTACGGCGATAGTAAAGCTGCGGGCGATATTGTTATTAGCCTATTGCCAAAACACTATGTCTTGCGTACAACCTGGGTCATCGGCGAAGGTAAAAACTTCGTCCGTACCATGCTCGAACTCGCTAAAAAGAATATTTCACCAACAGTCGTATCCGACCAGATTGGTCGGCTGACCTTTACATCGGAACTTGTGCGAGCAATTGATCATTTGCTCACCACGCACGCTGATTATGGTACGTATAACGTCACCAACGACGGTCCGCTGGCAAGCTGGGCTGATATCACCCGGCAAATCTTCACGCTCGCCAGTCGCGATGACCTGACTGTCACCGACACAACCACTGCCGAATACTTTGCCAATAAGCCTGGCGTTGCACCGCGGCCGCTCGGATCGGACATGAGCCTCGACAAACTGCATGCGACAGGATTTACTAGCCGCAATTGGCAAGACGATCTATCTGAATATATCAAGAAAGAGACGACAAACCTGCGTTAATCACCGTTTTTTCGACGGTTGACCTGCGTTAATCACCGTTTTTTCGACGGTTGACCTGCGTTAATCACTATGTTACGCTACTATATATGATTCAGCGAGATGCTCAGTCAACGGTAAAACCCGTTCTTAGTCAAGGGCTTGTCGCTATTATTTATGGCGCTCGACAAACCGGTAAAACAACGCTTGCGAAACAGGTTGCCGCAAACTATAAAAAACCACTCTACCTCAATTGCGATGATCCGACAGTTGTCGCCAACCTCACAGGACGATCCGCCCAGGAGCTAAAATCATATATCGGAGACACCGATTTTGTCGTCATTGATGAGGCGCAGCGGGTCGAAAATATTGGAATATCGCTGAAGCTGCTACACGACAGCTACCCGAGCATCCCGCTGCTCGTCACTGGATCGTCTAGCCTTGATTTAGCGAATCGCGTCGCTGAACCTCTTACCGGACGAAGTATTGAAATCCAGCTCTATCCCCTTAGCGTGCGAGAAGTGTCTACAGATACCCCATCAATGCTGGCTCACGCCCGTACGCTAGCTGTGCGCGGCGGTTATCCTGGTATGTGGACACTTTCTGGAGAAGAAGCATCGAAACGTCTTCGTAATATGGCTATCAATTACATATTCCGCGATGCTTTCTCGCCTGTTGTTATTTACGACCAAACCGTCTTAAACAACTTACTACAACTGCTCGCATACCAGATAGGAAACGAAGTAAACTACAGCGAGCTCAGCCGAAAACTAGGCGTCAGCCGCGAAACTGTCGAACGCTACATTGATTTGCTGGAAAAAGCATTTATCGTTTTCAGACTCAATCAATACCGTAAAAATCTCCGAGCCGAGGCTGGTAGGCTTCGGAAAATATATTTTATAGATCTCGGTATCCGTAACGCTCTAATTAATGATTTTCGCCCTCTACATATTCGCGAAGACGCTGGATCTCTATGGGAAAATTTTTGTATCCTTGAACGTAGGAAATACCTCTCTACGACAGACCGTCTTGTTCGTTCGTATTACTGGCGAAACAACAAAAAACAGGAAATTGACCTTGTTGAAGATGAACAAGATACTGTTCAAGCATTTGAAATAAAATATGGTAAAAAAGAACCTAAGGTTCCTACAGAGTTCACGAAATTATACCCAAATAGCGAGTATACTGTCGTTAATCCAAGTAATTTCAATGATACGTTATTTCGAGCATTGCCTGATGATAAAATAAGTTTATTCCAAGGAGGATTACTATGAAAGGAATAATTCTAGCTGGCGGATCTGGCACGCGCCTCTGGCCAATTACGAAAGCAATCAGTAAGCAGCTGATGCCAATTTATGACAAGCCGATGATTTACTACCCGCTGACGACGCTAATGCAGGCCGGTATCCGCGAGATTCTTGTCATTACTACGCCAGAAGATCAAGCTGGATTTAAGCGTTTGCTCGGCGATGGTTCGCAGTGGGGGCTTGATTTGCATTATACCATTCAACCAAGCCCAGACGGACTCGCCCAGGCGTTTATCATCGGCGAGGAATTTATTGGCGACGACAAGGTGGCGCTGGTGTTGGGTGATAATATTTTCCACGGCGATGCGCTGGATGATTCGCTGCAAGCCTGCACCGACCCAGATGGCGGCACGGTGTTTGCCTACGAAGTTTCCGACCCGGAGCGTTACGGCGTCGTAGAGTTTGACGAACATAACCACGCAATGTCAATTGAGGAAAAACCGCAGCAGCCAAAATCAAACTACGCTGTAGTTGGCTTGTATTTCTATGATAACGATGTCGTAGAAATCGCGAAAAACGTCCAGCCATCAGCGCGCGGCGAGTTAGAGATTACTTCAATCAATGCCGAGTATTTACGCCGCGGCAAACTGAATGTTACTACACTTGAACGCGGCGATGTATGGCTCGACACCGGCACGATCAATAGCCTAACTGACGCCGAAGACTTTGTCCGCGTTATTCAGACCCGCACCGGACAGATTATCGGTTCACCGGAAAAAATTGCTTACAAACAGGGCTTTATTAGCCACGAGCAGCTCGACGAACTAGCGCGCCCGCTCAAAAAATCTGGGTACGGTAACTACCTCTCTTCTCTGTAGTTTACTTATGGCTATTCCATGACAAAACCCTTGACAAAACATAAGCCTATATGCTATAATGAAGGTATGAGTAAGAATGCTCAAGCCCCTCGCGTCGCAGATAAATTGCCTTGGGTACCCAAGGAGTTGTTTCTCGATCAGAACCGAGAAACAATTTCGAAAATTCTAGGATCTATCACCACTGACCCTATTAATTCTGCCTTTGCCGAAGGAGCTAAACAAGCACAAAAAGACGTCGAAGCGGGAGGTTTGCTATCAGATGCCACTCGTCAGTTCATGTGGCGGCACTGGATGGGCGCTCAACATGGTACAGCCGAAGGCGTGCGAGGCAAGGTTCTTATTACTCCAGAAAATCACGGGGATTACTGGGATTCTATCAAAAAGTTGAGTTACGGCAACCTCGGTTTCAGCGAGGGTTCATCGACTCCGCCCGATGCAGAAATTGGACATAGCTTAGTGCTGGGTGGCTATCCGGAGGAAATGGCAGCTCGGCTGCAAGCTGCTTATGGCGACGATCCGGCAAGCGGCCGCGTCCATAACGCACATCTTTTAGTTGGACAGCGTCGACGCTGGGCGGGAGTACCAAACGAATCAAACCCTGATGCTATCGTTTCAGCTGTTCAGCGACAACTAGGCAAAGCGTTTGATATGAACGAGCTGCTCAGTAAACCACACTGGCGAGATGAGCTAAAAAAGCATACTAATCCCGACTTTGAAGATTGGAATGAAGCTTTCGCCGATGAGTACACTATGGGTAGACTAGCACTCGAAGCAATGCTCTACGATGTAATTGACTGGAAAAATGAGCCTGAAGAGTTGCCTTTGACGTCAGCCGACCAGCCGGTGCAAGAATTGCTTGACGCTGGTGTTCCTATGCGCGACTCTGCTATGACAGTTTACCACCTAAAAAACGGCGCCAAAGCTACCCTATTAAATGCCGCAGCCATACCTCGCCACAACGGCGGCAACCCGCGCCCGACCGCCGAATCACAATACAAAGAATTGATAGAATTAGGAGTATTCAACGAAAATCCAGCAGACCTTGAGTTGCCCATGAGCGTCAGCGTCAGTACTCCGCACTGGAGAACAGCTATAGAAGCAGCAATGCGAATTATGAATAATGATGTTACGCGGCAAATTCCGACTATAATACCCGTAGGGCATGATTGGCTACCCGAAAAAGAACCTGTTGCTGCACTGGGTGAAATACCAGCAACCTACAAAGCCGACTTACGATTAAGGGCTCTTTTAGACGGTAAAGACCCGGACGACCCGGAATTGCTCGCTCTGTAGCGAACACTCCTATCTATTCCACCGGGTTTTAACTACGGCTTCAATTCCGCTAGCCTACCAATTAGCAGTAAAACTACCAGCATCAACAGTAGCGACGCTACATACACCACTCGATATCCACTAGCGTACATCGTTGGCGAAGCCCATAACATCGCCGTCGCAACAGCCGCTAAGAGACAGCACATAATGCCTATCGCCGCTTTTTGACGTGATTTTACATCAAAAGCGGTAGCAATTGCAGCGACAGTCATTACTAGCGCACATGACCAAAACAACACCGGAATCCATTGCGTAAACCCGCCAACATAACGCCATGAAGCATGAAAATTAACAATACCGCCAAAATGAACTTTGCGTAATAGCATCATAAGCTCCACATCAAGCATGATAGTTTTAGCTAGCAAGAACACACTAGCGAAACCACCAAGCATGATAGCTAGGACTTTTTTATGGAGCCGCCAAAGCATTATACATAGCAAACACCATATTACTGACAATGACGCTCCTGTATGATTTATTATAATATCCATAAACCATCGGATGGAAGATTCTGCTCGCACCGCTGTAGGCACAGTTAGCATGTCAGGAAGCCAGTTGTTAATCTCCTGCTGGATTCTCAAAACATTACCAGACGCACGAACAACACATAACACACCGATAGACAATAACACGGTCATAACAGCTAATAGCACTGCAACTTTTTTCGACCGGCTTTTCTGGTGCAAATACCAGGCAAGTGTTGCTAGATATATCAGTGTCAAAATAAAACCAAACTGCTCGTGCGATAAAACTGTAGCAACGCTAGCGATAAACGATACAACTGTCTGTGCGACCGAAATCTTGCGCCGTAAAAATATAACACAAGGCAAATAAATTGCTATTAGGAATAATGCCCCTACCCAGAAATAGTTTACTGAACCAGTTAACCAAAAAACCGATTCTGTCGCTACGCCTTGTGACAGTAACCATACAAATGCACAGCTAGCTGTAAATGCCGCTATATCAGTTTTATGATTATTTACTGTACGGATTGAGCGGTAAAATTTAAAAAGATAAACAGTGCCGACCATATACGCAACAGTATTTAACAGTACCCAAATAGCTGGTCGAGGTGCCAGTAGCCAAAGCATCATCTCTGGAAAAACTCGGCTGCTCCAGCTGCTCCAACGATAGATAATCCAGTCAAACAAGCTAAACTCAACCGTCTTTGCTGCAAACCAGATATCATCATCGCGAAAAACAGTTTTCAATGACATGATAAAAAACACCGCCGTACATACTACAAAGATGAGCAAAAATGGTCGGTTGCGTTTATCAAGAACAGTATGCTTAAGGTCGCCTAAAAGCTTCATGTGTACCAAAATTATACCATCATAGATATAAAAAGCAACAGAACCCCTCCATTAACACCTCAACCGCAAAGGATAAGCTCAATAAAGACACGTTTCAATTTTAGTCCCGTGGTTTAATGGATTTTTGGAAAGCCAATTAACCGGCAAGGACGTTAGAAACGCGTCTAACAACAAGTATATGCAACTTTGCTACGATGAACGTATAGTTATCGAGAATAGGTTAAAGAATGGCGAATCATACACTGCCATTGCCAAGTCACTTGGACGCTCAACCAGTACTATCTCTCCGTGAGGTTAATAGCTTTATTGAGGATAGACTATTAACTCATACCGAGCGTAAGTCCGGATTAGGCTCTATTAGTTTAGTTATTGGCTACAATGCCGCCAGTATTACCAAACAAACCAAGGTGGATATTGAAAGAGTCTTTGGCAAAAGTAATGTTGCCACCATTACTTACGGCAATGGGGGCTGAGTTTAGCAGCTGGCCGTGCCGCTTGAGAAAACGCTGGCTGCAGATATTTACTTTGCTGACCCGTATAAATCCAGCCAACGCGGCAGGAATGAAAACTTTAATGGGCTAATTAGAGATTTTTATCCTAAAAGCACTGACTTCAAAAAGCTTACGGCTCAATGAATGTATATTAGACCTAGAAAATCTATTGAACAACAGACCCAGAACGATACGGTGTTGTCGAGTTTGATGAGCAAAATCAAGCTATCTCCATCGAAGAAAAACCAGCCGAGCCAAAGTCAAACTTTGCCGTTGTTGGTTTGTACTTCTACGACAATGACGTAGTCGAAATCGCCAAAAATGTTGAACCGTCTGACCGTGGTGAATTAGAGATTACCTCCATCAATGCTGAATATCTGCGCCGTGGCAAACTGCAAGTCCAGACTTTAGACAACGGCGACGTATGGCTAGACACCGGAACGATTGATAGCCTGACCGACGCCTCTGACTTTGTTCGTGTCATCCAAAAACGAACTGGCCGCATCATTGGTAGCCCAGAAAAAATCGCTTTCAAAAATGACTGGATTAGCCGAGAACAACTTAACATGCTTGCTGAGCCGCTCAAAAAATCTGGTTATGGCAAGTATCTAATTAGAGTAGATCGTCAATCAAGCTAAAACATGCCTCGCAATCTGCTGCATATCCCACTCAAGCTATCC
>CALJTR010000002.1:0-5533 GCA_937975975.1 uncultured Candidatus Saccharibacteria bacterium
AAACCTCGCCAGGCTTACTCGGCGCATTTTCAATAGGCTCGTCGCGGTTTCGTGGACCGGGTAGTCCCCAGGTGGTGTAAAAGTCGCCAGTTGTGTCAAGTGTTTTGCCGTCGCGCCGTTGTAAAATACCAGTCGCAATGCCGCATTTTGGCTGGCTTGACAGTTCGTCGACGAGTGCTCTACACCAGTTTTTGTCAGCAATGGCATCGGGATTGAGCACGCCAATATATTTAAAACCTTGTTCGCGTGCATAAACCAGCCCGGTATTAATACCGCCGGCGAATCCCAGATTCTTATTATTAGCGATAATTATACAATCTACGGACGGATGTTCTGTCTGATACTGTTCGAAACGCATGACAGAGTCGTCGTGAGAATGATTATCGACGATTATGATAGCCGGTTTGAGTGTCTGTCGGGCCAGCGAGCTAATGCATTCGAGCGCATCGTCGGCGCCGTTCCAGTTGAGGACGATGATAGCGAGATTGTTTTTTGTCACAATCTTATTATATAATGGCTGGAGAGACTATGAAAGTAGCGAGTGTATGGAATAGACGTAATAAAATATTGTTACGCGAGCTGGTTGTAACGGATTTTAAATTACGCTATCAAGGATCAGTATTAGGTTATTTGTGGTCAATCTTAAAACCAATATTTTTATTTATTATTCTATATATAGTATTTGATAAATTCTTACGTCTAGGCAGAGATATTGAACATTTTCCAGTGTATTTATTAGTTGGTATTGTATTATGGAATTTCTTTACCGAGGCAACTGTGCAAGGATTACAATCAATAGTTTCGCGGGGCGACTTAATTCGCAAGATTAATTTCCCGAAATTTATTATTGTTGTATCCGGCACTATTTCTGCATTTATCAACCTTATAATCAATACAATTGTTATTTTGGTGTTTTGCATAATCAACAGCGTGTCTATATCTGCAGAGGCATTACTTATAATTCCTCTGATAGTTGAATTATATGTTTTTTCATTGGCGGTAGCATTTTTTCTAGCAACGCTTAACGTTAAATACCGAGACATCGGTTATCTATGGGAAATATTCTTGCAGGCGGCATTCTATGCTACTCCGGTAATATATCCGTTGCAAATGGTTGTAAAACAGATGCCATGGGCTGCCTCATGGCTAATGCTTAATCCGGTTGCTCAAGTAGTCCAAGATGTTCGTAAGGTATTAGTGACGCAACAAACACTTCAGCTGTATGATTTGGTGTCGTTTCCGGTGATGTTGACACCGTTTGTTGCAGTTATAATCGTAATATTGCTAGCGGTTTTTTATTTTCGATCTAACCAGCGGTACTTCGCGGAGAGTGTTTGATGTCTAAGGCAATTGTCGAGATTAGCAAACTAACGAAATCTTTCAAAATTCCGCTTGAAGCTAGTTCGGGTGTTAAACAACAGTTGATAAATATATTAAAAGGTCGCAAAGGCTATCGTGTGTTTACGCCGTTAAAAGATATAAGTTTTACTATAAACGAAGGAGACTTTTTCGGTATAGTTGGTCGCAATGGTTCAGGAAAGAGCACACTGTTGAAAACGATCGCTGGTATTTATACGCCAAATAGCGGTAACGTTAAAGTGCACGGTTCGCTAGTGCCGTTTATTGAGCTCGGCGTAGGATTTAATCCAGAGTTAACTGGCCGCGAAAACATCTTTCTTAATGGTGCACTGCTAGGGTTTAGCCATGAAGAAATGGAATCTATGTATAGCGCGATTGTTGAGTTTGCAGAATTAGAAGACTTTATGGAAGAACGGCTTAAGAATTATTCAAGCGGTATGCAGGTCCGTTTAGCCTTTTCAATTGCAATCCGCGCTCATGCTGATATTTTGTTGCTTGATGAAGTGCTTGCGGTTGGCGATGAGGCTTTTCAAAAGAAGTGCTATTCGTACTTTGATAAGCTTAAGCGTGAAAAACGTACTGTAATTTTAGTAACTCACGATATGGCAGCAGTCGAGCGGTTTTGTACAAAAGCAGTATTTATTGAAGACGGCCACGTTAAAATGATTGGTAAACCGTATCGTATTGCGGCGGCATATAGCCGTAGTAATAGCCAGAATTATGACCGGACGACTGGATTAAAAAGCGATAACGAAGGGACGGTACCGTTCAAAATAGTGTTGCGTGGTACTGATGGTAAAGAAAAGACAATGTATGATTTCGAAGAAACTATGACGGTAGATTTATCATGGCAGCAAAAGGGTGTTAAACATGTAGGCGTTGCAATTTTTCGTGAAAATGGCGAGTATGTTTACGGACCGAATACTTACCAAGAAAAAACTAGCGCTATCAAAGATCAAACAGCTCGCTACACTGTAAAGTTAAATCTTAATGAAGGCAGGTATTTTATCAAGGCGGGTTTGATGGGGGCTAATGATACAAAGGTGATTGCTTTTATCGAGGAAGGACCGTTTTTTTCAGTCCAACGCGATTATGGACATGGCCGCTGGGGTGGTGTGACGAAGCTAGATCACACATGGAAATAAAATATGCTGCAACGCTTGAAAAATATGATAAAACACAATAGAGCACTTTACTCTTTCTTGCTGTTATTGATTTCGCCATATCGCAACTATCTTGATTCGCGTCAGCGCAGGTTATATGAGTCATGGCAGTGCAGATATGAAGATAAGCCTATAAATTATAAATTACGCAGACAGCCGCTAGTGTCGATTATTGTACCGACTTACAATACTCCAACTAAATACTTGAGGGAAATGGTTCAGTCGGTTGAATCTCAATCATACGATAATTGGGAGCTGATTATTGTTGATGATGCGTCGCCTGATACAGGCTTGAAACAAGAAATCAGCGCTATAGCAAAGACTAATGCAAAGATAAAGCCTTTTTTTCTTAAGGCCAATCGCCATATTGCCGGGGCGACAAATTACGGTATCCATAAAGCTAGCGGGGAATACGTGGCGCTACTTGATCATGACGATGTGCTGCACCCAGACGCTTTATTGCGAATTGTCGAAAAGATAAATAATTTGCCAGATGTAAAATTTATATATACTGACGAGATTAAGCTTGATGAACGCGGACGACAATATCAACCATTTTTCAAACCTGATTGGAATGATGATTTCTTGCGCTCGGTCAACTATATTACGCACTTTGCTGTCATACAGCGGAAACTTTTGTTGGAGTTGGAAGGTGAAGATGGTAACTACAACGGAGCTCAAGATTGGGAGCTTTTTTTGCGCATAACAAGAATGCTGCAGCCGCAGCAGATTGCGCATGTTTCGCAAATACTTTACTATTGGCGTGTCCATAAAAATTCTACTGCACAAGGGTTGGACGCAAAACCTTATGTTATTGATGCTCAGAAGAGGGCTTTAAATGACGATATCAAGTGTCGTCAAGTTCAAGCTCAAGTTATGCGCGATTCAACATATGGTGCTCAGTGGCGGCTAAAATATTCTACGCCGCAACATCTTACCATAAAAAATGTATTATTTAGCGAATCAACCACTGTCGGCGACGTCATTCGCGATGAAGCTGCTGATATAATAGTATTCTCAGAGACTGTAATTAAAGATATTGATAAGTATAGCGATATGGGCGATGTGATGCGACTTGATATCGGTGCAGTTGTTCCGCCTGTAGCTGACGAGAATCGAGTTATAGAAAACCTTACGTCAATCTTAGATAAAAAAATAGTAGAATGCATACAGACGCTAAGCCAGCGATCCTTTACGAAACACATTTATCTAACCGCTAGATACAATCTAGGCGCGATAGATCTTCCCGTACTGTTTGTTGAACGGAATAAGTTGGCTTCGATTGATGGATTAACAAGAATAACTAGCCGATTGCTGACTAAAGCTCTTTGCGATAAAGGTCTAAAAACGTTATATAATCCATATATGACGGCTAAGGAGGAACAATAATGATACGTAAAGTTAATAATCTTGTAAAGAAAAGTGTTGTAATAATCAAAGACGATGGTGCTGTCCGCTTTGTAAAACGCGCAGCAAAGTATGCATATTATAAGAAATTTCCTGATAAAAAACAGCAAGTATATAAAGATATTTTATTTATTAACGGCTGCACTTTGCCGCATCCAGAGCGCTACCGAGTTGCTCACCAGATGGAGCAACTAATGTCGCAGGGGTTAACTGTTGAAAGCGTTTTTTATGATAGATTATCGCTTGATCAATTGAAGTATTATCGCGGATTTGTATTCTTCCGCTGCCCAATAACTGATACGATTCGCGAGTTTATCAAGCAGGCGCATTATTTTAATAAAACCTGTTTTTTTGATGTCGATGATTTGGTAATTGACCAGAAATATACTGATTCAATTAAATATGTTCAACAGATGAGTGTCGATGATAAGCAGCTCTACGACGACGGTGTTAATCGAATGCGCGAAACGCTGGAGTTGTGCGATCATGTTGTTACCACGACCGCTCAACTGCAAGAGGAGCTACAGCATTACACGAAGGGTGAAGTGCTGATTAACCGCAACGTTGCATCTGATGAAATGATTAAACTATCTAATTTAGCACTAGAGGCGGTTAGCAAAGATAATAACAAAATTATTATCGGATATTTCAGTGGTAGCATTACCCATAATGAAGATTTTGATCTTGTTATTCCTAGTCTTATTAAAATATTCGAAAAGTATCCGCAAGTTTACCTTAAGATTGCTGGCATTCTGGATGTTCCAGACGCCCTTGATCCGTATAAAGAGCGTCTTATTACGTCAGGATTTGTTGATTGGCGAGAATTGCCAGCTGTTATGGCGGAGTGCGATATTGTTTTGGCGCCGCTGGTTGATACGATTTTTAACCGCGCAAAATCTGAGAATAAATGGGTTGAGGCGGCTCTTGTAAAGATTCCAACCATAGCCAGCAATATTGGCGCTTTTGCAGAGAAAATTCAGAATAACGAAACAGGTATACTAGTAAACAATACTGACACAGAGTGGTTTAAAGCGCTTGACTTGCTAGTATCAGACTCGGTTTTGCGCGGTAAACTTGCAGATAAAGCTCACGAGGAGATAATTCATAACTATTCGACGGTGTACACTGGCTATAGCCTAGCTTCGTTTATTAGAAAGCATTTGGCACGAAATATCGGTTTCATTCTGCCGTCAACCGATATTTCAGGGGGAGTAATTGTTGCCTTAAAACATGCTGATGTGCTAAGAAGACATGGCTGGGATGTGACCCTAATTGATGCAGTCAGTAAGCACGCTCTAAAAATCGCTAAGAAAACCTATAACTATAGATATGAGTTGCCTGGATTTAATGTCGTTGCTATGCACAAAACTAAAATGAAAGCGTTTTTCGACACGCAGGTTGCAACGTTGTGGTCAACTGTTGAGCTAGTTAAGAAGCAGCCTAATGTTCGTAATCGGCTTTATTTTGTGCAAAACTTTGAAACGGATTTTTATATACCAGGCACTGGTGAACCGCGCTTTTTAGCGAACGCTTCTTACTGCGATCAATCTGGTATACGGTATATTACGATGTCATTATGGTGTCAGAAGTGGTTAAAAGATGTC
>CALJTR010000003.1:0-21480 GCA_937975975.1 uncultured Candidatus Saccharibacteria bacterium
ATCTTCATCCTGATTGGCAGGTTACGCTGGCTGAGGTTATAGTACTACTGCAAAGAGAGATGGGACTACATATTTTGATAAATACTCATAGTCCGTATTTTTTGCGTGCGATTGAAGTATATTCACAAAAGTATGAAATCGACTCATGTGTAAAATATTATTTATCTTATAATGAGGAAGATGTTTCAAAAATGAAAGACGTTACCTTAGATATATCAAAGATTTACAAGGTATTGTCGAAACCTTTGCAGCGTATTGAAGATGAGGCTTATAATGATTACTGATAAATTAGAAATTGCTATATTCGCGGATAATAAAAAGTCTTTATGTGAGGTTTCACTTGATGATTCCGATAAGAACTACCCTGTATATATGATCGATGAATCCTATGAATATTTTCAGGATACTGTAATTGACTTTGATGATGTGAAAACTGCTTTTTGCAGTAAATTTCATAAATCTAATGAGGTATTTAAATCGGCAGACGCCCTGCTTTATAGTGAAGTCAAAAATAAACTTATATTTGTGGAATTTAAGAACGGTAAGGTCAAAGATGTTAAGACAAAACTTAAAGATTCCCTTCTCGTTTTTTCAAATATAGTAGATGTGGACTTGAAGTTCTGTCGCAAATATTTGGAATACATTGTGGTATATAATTACGAAAAAAACAAACAATATGTTGAACAGGAAAAAGAAGAGCAAAACAAGTCCCAATCTCTTAGTAGGGAATATATAGAAGGATTTGTAAAGCCGTTATTTAGACTTGCAAAAGATGAAATTATTGCAATTCTGAAGCGCGCGTTAAAAACGCTTGGCAAATCAAAGCAGGTCACGCCGAAAGCGCTAGATTATCTCGCAGAATTATCCGGCGGCGACGCACGCGTAGCACTCGGAAATCTTGAATTAGCACTCGGTTTTGGCGAAAAAATTACACCCGATATCGTAAAGGCAGCAGCACAAAAGAAAATTCCTGGCTATGACAAAAAAGGCGACATGCACTACGACGTAATTTCGGCGTTCATCAAATCACTACGCGGAAGCGACGTACAAGCATCACTCTATTATCTCAGCCGAATGATTGATGCCGGCGAAGATCCAAAGTTTATCGCGCGGCGCATGATAATTTTTGCTTCTGAAGACATTGGGCTAGCGGGCAATGGCGCGCTCGCGCTCGCGGTGGCAACATTCCAAGCGGTTGAACGCGTCGGGCTACCGGAAGCGAACTATAATTTATACCACTGCGCCGTCGCTTTGGCGCGCAGCCCGAAATCGCGCGAAATCACCGATCTAATGCACACCGCCAAAGACCTAGCAAAACAATTTCCCGACGCGCCTGTACCGCTCCATATCCGTAATGCACCAACAAAATTAATGAAAGATCTAGGTTACGGCAAAGATTACAAATGGCAAGCAGGCTTTCAGCACGAGAAAGGGTTTTTACCCGACGAAATCAAGTCAAGCTGCTGATCAATTAGCTGCACATACGTTTTTAATTGTGCAGCTCTTCGCTTAGTTGTCGCACTGCAATCGGTGCTCGCTACATTCAACCAAGACACCCTCATACGGTCGGAGCGTTACAACGCCATTTGTGCCAATTGCTGGATAGTCAACCGGATGCGTTGAGCATAAAACAAATCCAGCGTGCGGCAACGTAACACGGCGCATTTCTTCGCTAAAATTGAGTGCCACAAACACGTGCTGCTCCTTGCCGATCCACCGGGCATACGCAAATATGTCATCGCCCGCATCACCGATCGGCTCGTATTCGCCCAATCGCAGAATCTCATACCGACTACGTAGTTTCAGTAGCCGCTGATATAAGGCAAAAAACGAATCGGGGTCGTGCTGCTCAACATTAACATTCACTTTTTTACTTATAGGATCAACGGGTAACCACGGTTTTGCTTGGCTAAAACCGGCGTTTTTTTCACCCGTCCACTGCATAGGCGTACGCTCGGGATCGCGCCCGACCGACTCGTCATTACCGTGGCTAAATACTGACTTATCTTGAATTTCATCAAATCGGATCGGCGCGTTCGTCATACCGATCTCGTCGCCGTAGTACACCACCGGCAGACCCGGCAGCGTCAACTGCATCAGCGCAACGAGCCGCGCCTGTTCTGTACCGCCATAACGCGTCGCAATTCGCGCTTGGTCGTGATTGCTAAAACAATACACCGGCGTATGAATATCAGGATTAATCATGCCCTGAAATTCATTCACCATCGTGCTAAACGATTCCGCTGAAAACTTCGCACTCAAGCCTTCAAAATTAAATGGCATCGATACGTCAGGGTTGACGCCGTAAAATCCGAGATACTGTTCCTGCGTACCGTAATTTCCATCGGGATAGTCTTCGAAAATCATGATTCTATCGTCATACGATGCCACAACATCCGTCAGCTCGCGCAAATATGGAAACAGATTTTCCCAAAAACGGCTATATTTATGCTGCAAATCATCAAACGACTGCACTGATTGCTCGTCAGAACAATGCGCCGCGAGCGGATCGTCACGCAACTGCGGATCTTTACTAATCCACCGCACTGCGTCAGCGCGAAATCCATCAACGCCTAAATCAAGCCAAAATCTCAGAACGCGCTTCATTTCTTGGCGCACCGCCGGATTGTCCCAATTCAAATCGGGCTGCTCTTTCAAGAACGTATGTAAATAATATTGCTGCCGCGATTCATTCCACTGCCACGCCGAACCGCCAAAAATACTCAACCAATTATTCGGCGGCGAACCATCCGCGCGCGCATCGCGCCACGTGTAAAAATCACTTCTATCGTTATCGCGCGACGATTGCGATTCCAAAAACCACGGATGCTGATCGCTTGTATGATTCGGCACAAAATCAACCATGACTTTAATACCGCTTGCGTGCGCTTTTTCGACCAGTTCGCGAAAATCATCAAGCGAGCCAAACATCGGGTCAATATCGCAATATTCCGACACGTCATAGCCCATGTCAGCTTGCGGTGATGGATAAAACGGAGAAAACCAAATCGCATCAATGCCAAGCGATTTTTCACCGCTTTTTATATAGACTAGCTTGTCAATTACACCACGCAAATCACCAATACCATCGCCATTTGAATCCATAAATGATCGCGGATAAATTTGATACAGAGCATTTACATTTGCCCAGCGTTTACGCGCCATACTCTTTCTCCTGTTCGTCTTTGAGCGCAGCATATACGCCGTTCGTCCAGCCAAAACCGTCTTGCAACTCGTACTCGCCACCACCGCCTGGCGCCGCTGCGATGACGTCGTATTTCTCGACCATTTTTCGTTCACTCATAAACACCGATTCATTCAGCGCAAGCCAGCGGTCGCGGATTTCTGCTGCTAATTCGTCATAGCCATATAAGCCCAATCCTTTGATCGTTACCCACTGCAATGGCGCCCAGCCATTTGGCAAATCCCACTGCTGACCGTTATCGACGAGCGTCGCCGCAACGCCGCCCGCACACAAAAAGTCCGTTCTAATCCGCTCGGCTACAGCTGCCGCTTGTTCAGGCGTCGCGATACCGGCATACAGCGGAAACACCCCCGCGAGTGTTAAACGGTTATTCAACGTTTGCCGAACAGTATGAAAATCCTCAAAAAATTGACTTGACTCATTCCAACAGTATCGCTGAATCGCTTTGGCGCGGTGAGCAGCAGCCTGCTCAAACCGCCGCGCTAAACGCTTTTGTTTGAGGAACCGGTACGATTCGGCGATCGCACATTCCAAATCATACATCAAACAGTTCAGATCAACCGGTACAATTTTCGTCGTTTCGATCGTTTTGATGTCGCGAGTGTCGCGAAACCAACGGCTACTGAAATCCCAGCCGCTTTCCGCCGCTGCTCGCAAATCAATATAAACTTGCTCTTTTTGGTCGGCGACTTCAGCCGTTTCAATGTCTTCGCGCTGTGATTCCGGGCGCGGCGTTGATTGATCGTCGTAAAACCGGTTAAGAATTTCACCATGCGACATACGCACGACACGGCGGTACGCAGTACAATCCGGTCTTGTCGCGAGGCGCCGCCGCCCATCCATCCAAAAACGATATTCAGCGAGCATGCTAGGCAAAAACTCAATATACGTACGCCGCGCACCGCGCTGCTGCGCCAACAACTGCACCATACGTGCGAAGAACGGCGGCTGCGACCGGCTCAAAAAATAGGTACGATTTGCGGTCGGAATCATATTAAATTTACGCAGCATATATGTATAGTTACGCATCATATCATGCACGGCGCGCCACCTGCCGTCCGCCGCAAGACCAAGCATAATAAAATAGCTATCCCAATAAAACTGCTCTTCAAATCGCCCGCCCGGCGTAATATATTTGTATGGCAACGCAATTAGTGAACCGCGATTACGCCGATTACGCCGTTCTAGCACGCGCCACAAATTCGAGACATGCTGGCGCGCCGTTGTCGTTTCGTCCGGCTCGTACTGCGGCACATTGTGTTTTACCGGCTGAAAATTATGCGAAACAAACTCCGCCAAATCAAACTCGGGCTTTTTGCGTTCTTTCATATACCGACGTACGACCGCTGCAACTGAATCGCACGGCACCATATCGACAAATGTTTTGCCGTCGGCATACACGCGTTCTGCCTGCACAGCATCAAATAAATCACGCAACGACTCATCTGGGCTTTTTGCGACAGGCTTTAGCAAACCGACCGTATGGACTGTTGCAGTCTTAAGCGAATCGGAACTTTTTTTAATAATCTCCTCGGATTTTTTTGTTAACAATCGTTTGCGCATAGATGGCATTATACGCCAAATCTACCCCTGTTACAACCAGAATATTAAAAAATACTATTGACTTTTTATCATGCTTATGCTAATATAAATATAGTGGTTAATCACACAAACATCACTAAAACAAAAAGGAGAACTATGAAGCGAAAGCGAATTACCGTACAGTACATTGGCTAAGCTAATATCAATCTCCCGCCTGTCTTACCATGCGGGAGATTTTTATTTATGATTTATTGTGACGCTTACGTTCATTAGCGTCGAGATATTTTTTACGTAGACGCAGACTTTTCGGCGTCACCTCAAGTAGCTCATCGTCTTCGATAAAGTCAATTGACTGCTCTAAACTAAGTTCTGTATGCGGCGTCAACTGCACTGTGCCGTCGCTTGATTTTGAACGCATGTTTGTCAGGTGCTTCGCTTTGCAAACGTTAATTTCCATATCGTCCATACGATTGTTTAGCCCGACGATCATACCAGCATACACTTCCACGCCGGATCCGACAAATAATTCACCGCGGCTTTCGGCGTTTTCAAGCGCATACGGCGTCGTTGTGCCGGCCTCAAAAGCAATCAACACGCCATTGCGCGTTCGTGGCAACGTACTACTCGCCGGCTGATAACCATGCGGCAAGCTGTACATAATCACCGTACCTTTCGTGTCGGTCAATAGCGTGTTGCGCAATCCGATCAATGCGCGCGTCGTGATGAGATAGGTCATACGCGCAGCACCGCTCGCGGTCTGTTCTTGCTTAATCAACTCCGCTTTGCGCTTGCCAAGTTCCTGGCTGACAACGCCGACAAACTCTGCACCAATTTCAATCAGCAGTTCTTCAACCGGCTCTTTCTCGACGCCGTCTTCGTTTATCGTTACAACTTTCGGCCGCCCAACTTCAAACTCATAACCCTCGCGCCGCATCGCTTCAATTAGCACGCTTAAATGCAATTCGCCGCGACCCGAAATAATAAATCCAATGCCGTCCTCGCGCACACGAAGTGCCACATTTGTCTCTAGCTCGCGCTGCAACCGATCGCCGATCTGCCGCGATGTTGTAAATTCGCCCTCGCGGCCTTTCATCGGGCTGGTATTTGGCCCGAGGTACATGCTAATCGTCGGTGCTTCGACGTCCATCACCGGCAACGCTTCAGGATTGTCGCGGTCGGCAAGCGTCTCGCCGATATGCGCTGCAGCCGCGCCGACGACATAAACAATATCGCCCGCTACCGCTTCGTCGACTTCTTCTTTGGCGAGCCCGCGGCTAATAAATAATTTATCAATTTTAGCGTTTTGCGCCGCGCCGTCAGTTTTCATTAGCACAATCGGCATTGCGCGTTTAGCGACACCGCGGCTAATCCGCCCAATCGCATACTTTCCCAAAAAGCTATCATACTGCAGGGCTGTTACGAGCATTTGAAACGAACCGTCTACCGACACGTTTGGTGCAGGAATTTGCTGAATAATCGCCTCGAAAATCGGCGCTAAATCAGCCGGCTCACTTGGGTCGCTCGGCATATGCACCCACGATTTGCCATCGCGCGCCGCCGCATAATACACCGGATACTTTAGCTGTGACTCATCGGTCGCGAGCTCTAAAAATAAATTCGCCAGTTCGTCTTCAACTTCAGCGACACGACGCGCCGGCTTATCAATTTTATTGATCACTACTACCGGCTTTAGACCCAGCTCCAACGCTTTACTCAAAACGAATTTCGTTTGCGGCATCGGTCCTTCCTGCGCATCGACGATAAGCAATACGCCGTCCGCCATATTAAGCGTCCGCTCAACCTCGCCGGAAAAATCCGCATGCCCCGGTGTATCAATAATATTGATTTTGTAATCACCATAGTACACCGTCGTCTGCTTGGCGGTGATGGTAATACCACGCTCGCGCTCCTGATCGCCCGAATCCATAATCAACGCTTGCGCCATTTCCGCCTGATTGTCGCGAAACGTATTTGATTGCTTGAGTAACCCGTCGACAAGCGTCGTTTTACCATGGTCAACGTGCGCAATAATTGCAACATTTCGAATATAATTTGGGTCGGTCATAATATTCCTTAATACCGCGTAGGCTTCTGCTTATTTCATAAAAAACGGTCTGCGGCGACACAGACCTTGCTTATAGTTATTATACCATAATGATCTACATCAACCAAAATAATCCGCGAGAAACTCCGCGTCGCACCCATACTACTCAGTAGCAACTACAACATCTGCATTTCGGTTATAGCGGCGAAAAAGTCGAAGCGCACTGCGAGCAATAGGCGCTGCCGCAAACATTTGCCAGAAAAACGCAGCACAAAAATTAACCGGCCACGCCAGTGCAAATTGTACCGGCATCGCAGCGAGCGGCGCACCAGACAGCACCAGCCCGATCACACTCATCGCGAGAGACATACCCGTCACCATGCACACCGTCTGGGCAAGCGCTTTTGCTGAAGCGCTGTCATTTTTTTGCGTCATGCCGTTCATGACTTTACGCGCTGCTTTTGATACGACCACATTTTCGACAATCATCACAATAGTAAAAATCACCGGCTGCAGCAACAAGGCGCGTCCGAGCGCCTCAACTGATATACCGCTGTGGCGAAACGCGTTAAATATATTCATAAATAATGACATCGTGAACGCCATAGCGACACCAAAAACTAACCCTTCACGCTTGTTGCGGGGCATATTTTCTCCTTTACTTACTATTTTTAGCAACAAAAAAGTTGCGCTTATCGTGCAACGGTACAACTAGGGGTGTGTTTCATGCATTACATTTTCCGTTCTCAGACGCCGATATACTCAACTTGAGCAACAGAAAACAACGTATTGACCTAATGTTATTATAGCAAACGTGAGCGAAATAGTCAATGTGAAAAATAAAAAACAAGCAACAATGCTTGCCTGTATAATTTGGTGGAGTATAGGAGATTCGAACTCCTCACCTCTTCGCTGCCAGCGAAGCGCTCTAGCCAAATGAGCTAATACCCCGCATAATATACTAGTTTGTGGTGGGAAATACAGGGCTCGAACCTGTGACCTCAGCAATGTGAATGCTGCGCTCTAGCCAACTGAGCTAATTTCCCGCAAACTTTCCCAAATCCACCCTAATATGGTGGAGCATGCGAGAGTCAAACTCGCGACCTCAGCAATGCGAATGCTGCGCTCTATCAACTGAGCTAATGCCCCATCACTACCATCATATCAAAAAATCGCCCCAAGTTCTAGAGGCGACTTTCGTGCTGTTACGCGCCCACCCGGGGCACGGAGGTTTTGATGTTTATTTTTAATCGCAACGGGCACCCCATTGCGTACCAGCATACTTAATAGTATCGCGTATTTGCCGGTAAAATGCAAGTGCTTAATACCGCTCAAACAGTACGAGTGCGCAGCAAAACAACAAAAGCACCCCGCCTGCTTATAATTATGTACGCCGGAGCTGCGATTCAAACATATGGTAGTACGCGCCGTGCCGAGCAACAAGCTCGGCATGCGTACCATACTCGACAACTTTACCGTGCGCGAGCATAAAAATCATATCAGCTTTCTCAACTGTGCTCAGACGGTGCGATACAGTAATAATCGTCTTCTGTTTTTGCTGGAACAACCGATCGAAAATGCGCGCCTCCGCCAACGCATCAATCGCACTCGTCGGTTCGTCTAAAATAATAATCGGACTATCGCGGTAAAAGTTGCGGGCAAGCGCCAATCGTTGCCATTGTCCGCCCGACAAATCCACGCCTTTCACGCCGTCATCGGATTCCATCCACTGGTTCACGTAGCTGTCGACGCCTTTCGGTAGCTTGGCGACAAATTTTGCCGCCTCGGCTTCGCGTAGCGCGGCATCTACTCGCTCCTGACTCGGCGTTTTTGACACATCACCAAACCACACATTCTCAGCGGCTGTCGCGAAATCATACTGAGTAAAATTTTGGCTGAGCACGCCCAATTGCCGATGCCACGTTTGTATATTAGCCGACTTAAGCGGCACGCCATCAACTACCACTTCGCCGCTAACTGGCTTGTACAATCCCGCCAACAATTTCAATAGCGTTGTTTTACCCGCACCGTTTTCGCCGACAAGTGCAACATGCTGGCCGCGCTTAATGGTCAAATTGATACGATCAAGCACGAGCGTATCGCTGCCCGGATAGCGAAAACTCACGTCCTTGAGTCGTATATCGCGATGCAACGCCGGCACTGTTTTACCGCCCTGCTTGGCGATCGGCAACTCCATGAACCGCTGATAATCAAACAAATTCGCCAAATCTTCGTCCATACTATTGACCGTCGAGACCAAGCTGCTAACGCTGCCGAGCGCGCGACCTGCTGTTTGCTGCACGAATAAAAACTGGCCAATCGGCTGACGGTGCGCGACAATTTCGTACACGACCCACACGAGCGCGCCGACCTCCACCACCGCCTGGAACAATTCTGCACCGAGTCTTTTCGCCAAAAATTTTCGCTCAAAATCAATACGCGTTTTTTGATCTTTTTCGAGCAGCGCCATGCGCATATCAAGCAAGTGACGAACCAATCCGTACAGCCGCAAATCAATCATCTTTTGCGGTTTGAGCATTTCCCATTCAATCCAGCTGGCACGCCGGCGCGTTTCGACATTTTTGCGCCAATGATTTGCATTAAGCCGCGACAACCGGAACTGCACGATCACGCTCGGGACTGCGGCGAGCACGACCGCCAGCCCCAACCACGCGTTGATCGCAATAAGCGCCCAAACTGTAAATACAAACGTAAACGTATGCGTCACGACATCTGCCAAACGCGCAAAAATATATGGAAAAAATTGCGCAAACTCTTTGGCGCGCTCGTACATATCGATCGTGTCCTTATCGTCATAGCGCCAAAATTCAATCGCACAAAAGCGCTCGTACATTACGTCGGACATAGCGGTTTTGATACGAAACCGCATGAGCTCGCTTGCGTAGCGCTCGAAAATACCCCACGCCGCCATCAACACGCCCGATAGCGCCGCTGCCGCCACCAGCCACACCACGCGGTTACCTGCTGCACGATCGCCTGCGTACGCTTCGGCGAGCGCCGTGGTCGTGAGCGCCGCTAGATACGTTGTGACAATTGGCAAACCGGCAGAAATCGCCGAGCCGGTAACCTGCAGAACCGACATGCCTGGCGCGATTCGCAGCGATGTTTTTGCCACGCTATAAAGCGCGCGGATCAGTTGGCGAATGGTTGGCTTGGGGCGGGACATCTGCTGCTATTATAATCGCCTTTTTCAAGAAATGATACCAGCTTTTCATTACAACAATTATTCGCGCGATTACCCATCACTAATGGCACACGCACCAAAAGCGGCGAACCCGTCATCGTTCGCCGCTTTGGTTTGCGGGATAGTGCTCGTGCTTATGCAGCGGTTCTCTTGTTTCTTAGGCTCTTATGCTTGCCAGTCTTTGCGGAGGCGGACACCAATGATGAGAGTGAGAGCGCCTGCGATGAGAATACCGGCAGTAAAGAGCAGGATGGTGAGGTTATCGCCGGTGTTGGCAAGAGTACCGCCTGGGCGGGAGCCGCGGTAACGCTGGCCGTTGCCGCCATGTGTGCTACCAGCGCCGCCGCTGCCTGGCGTGGCGGGGCTAGGACCATAACGGAAGGCATTTGCTTTAGTGACTTTGTAGAGCGGGTCGCCATTACCAAGATCAACTGTAATGTCGACAAGACCGTTGGCATGAGCAGGGACTTTCACGGTGATAGTGTTGCTGTCTACAATTGTGATGTCTGTAGCGGGAACGCCGCCGATGGTTATTTTGGGGGTGGAGGGAGCGAGAGCGGAGTTGCCGGTAGTAGCAACAACAGGGACTAGAGAGCTTGTTGTCGTGCCGTTACCGAGCTGACCGTGTTGGTTATTTCCCCAACCGTACACGGTATCGTCTGAAGCAAGAGCAAGAGAAGAAGAATTGCTACCAGAAATCTGTACAATCGTCTTTCCCTCCATCGGCGTGCCGGTAGTTTTCACGGCAACGGGAATATTAGAGCTGGTGTTTGTACCGTTGCCAAGTTGTCCGTACGTATTATCTCCCCAGGTATAAACTGTACCATCGCTTGCGAGAGCGATACCGTTATAAGCTTGTACGATCGTTTTGCCTTCCATCGGGGTACCAGCGGTTTGGACAGGAACAGGAATAGTGGAGCTACCGGCTGCCGTGCCGTTATTGTCTCCCCATGCGTACAATGTACCGTCCGAAGTGAGGGCGACGCCATCGCCTACCTGCACAATCGTCTTCCCCTTCGGCAAGAACCCGCTTCCCTGTATGGTGATAGTTTGTCCTGGCGTGACGTCTGTTGCTGGGTTGACCTGAGAGATAGTTGGAGCAGCATGCGGTATTGCAAGGAGGATTGGCGTATAGGGGCTTGTACCGGAGGCTGTTTTAGCAGCAATGCGTACTTGGTACTTTTGGTCGTTAGTGAGGCCGGAGATGGTATGTGAGGTAGCGGTTGGAGCTGCATTGTTAGTTGTCCAGCTGCCGGCACCAAGGGTGCGGTGTTCGATGATGTAGTTTGTTAGTGAACCACCACCTAGTGATATTGGGCTATGCCATGATACGGTAATGCTGGCGTTACCGGCACTGAGAGAGACGTTAGTTGGAGATGATGGTGCTGAAGCAACATTTGCTTGGCGGTTTACAGCAAGATAGCTTACCGTACCGGTACAGACAGCCATCATAAACGCTAAACAAACCGGAACGAGCCGGTTTTTACGAAAGAGATGGAGGTCGGAAGCATACCGGATAGAAGTGTGTCGAGTATTAGCAGCCGTATGGTTACTGTGCCTGCGAGCGAGCCCGCGCGCTTTCAGTGTGTGTGATTATGCCTGCTAACGGTTACTGTGCGCGTGCCTGTATGCGTGCTAGCAGTTGGTGAGTGAACAGCTGAAGAGCCAGCCGTATAGTTGCGGAGACGATGCCACCCTAACATGATTGTATTTCTGTTCCTTTTCTATCTTTTGTTTTATCTAAAGATATTATTGGTATTTGATATTGTGTTTTGATTACATGACGCTATAGGTGGTCTATCGCGGTTGGGTTTCGGGTTATGTTATATGCTTTGTTTTTCTCCTTTTTATATGTTAAGTCTATTCTGAAGGGAATTGTAGCAAGGCGGTTGGGTTTGTCAAGGATTTTTTGCGGGATTTTTTTCAAAACGGCAATGCCCCCGCCTGCCAATATTTACACATTCGGTAAATATAGCGTACAAGCAACAGGTTCGTTTGGATAGAGCGGACGATATTCATTTATTGTTTGCAGTAATAGTTTGCCGGCGGCGCGCTAAAAGCGCGAAAGCGGCGGCAACGAGTGATAGAGCAAGGCATACTATAAGCGCAAGACTATCGCCGGTGCGCGCGAGGGCAGCAAAGATGTTTGATGAGTTCGGCGTATTCGGCGGGGTCGGCTGAGGCGTCGGCGATGGCGGCGGCGTAGGAGCAGGCGCTTCGGTGAATTTGAGCTTAATGGTAGTTTCAGCGCTACCGATCGCCGGCGCGTTAGTAGCAACGAGCTTAAGGTCGTGCTCGGCGTCATCGGGCAGCGGAATCGTGAGTGTGATAGTTTGCCAGTTATTACTAAGCGGAACAGCCCGCGACTGCGGCACGCTCGTATCAAACGTGTATTCAAGGTTGTTCGAGCTGCGAATCGAAACTTCTACTTTGGCGTAGCGCTGGCCGCCGACCTTATAGTACGTGACTGCGACCGTGCCAATGGTCGGCGTGGGGCGATAGACGGTAACTTGAATGGTGGAGTTAGCGGTGTCGGCGTAGACAGCGGGAGCGGCGTGCAACGAACTCAGCGCGCACAAAACTACAGCAGCAACAGTAGCGCATACGAAACGACTAGCCCAAGCGAATCTTTTTCTTTTTGGCGCGCAGCTTTTTGACAAGCGCATACATTACCCCTCCAACGAATGTTAATGTTAGTATGATAACGACCGCGAACATCCAGGCAGGCATGAGCAATACGGTTCTCTGGATCGTTTGGGAATTGCCAAGCATATCAACACGGAACTCAACGTTGTACAGTCCGACGCGTGCGCCGTCCCACTCAAGCGGAATCGCACGCGTAGTACTTGGCAGAACAGCGTGTTCATTTTCGGCGGTCTGATGAATGGTTGCGCCGCTGAAGAAATCTTTAACAATGAGCTTTGATTTGACAGTAAAATCGGTGTTACCGCTGTTTTTAGCACGCAACTTCGCTGTAAGCGGCGCTTGTTGCTGCCACCATGGGGTATCAATTGAAGCAAGCTCGCCGCTTTGACGCGTGCTGCCGCCCTCGGTTTTGCCATAGACGATCATACCGACGCGTTTTTTGGTGATGACAGTACCACCGCGGTCTTCGTCGCCCGTGGTTTCGGCGAAAATCGCCGCATACTGCCCCGCCGCTGGAATATCGCGCGGCACATTGATAGTGTAGCGAATAGCGACAACTTGGTTTGGCTCAAGCACATATTCGTTTTGCGAAAATTTAATCCAGCGGGAAATCTGCGTTTGCGCGCCGCCGCCAGTGAACGCTGGGTTATAGTCTTCGTCCGTCACACGGTAGGGAGCAGCGTAAACTTTAGCAGTAAATGGGCGCGAGCCGCTATTGATGACTTTGAACTCACCTGTTTTGGCAACACCCGGACGCAGATCAACATGAACGGAAGTTGGCGAAAGCGTTAGTTGGACGTTATCGCCCGACGAATTATCGGCAGCATACGCCGGCGGAATCGGCGCCGCTAAACTGCACGCCGCCGCGAACATGCCGCATAATGACAAAACTTTCAACCAACCTCCAAAGTACTTCATGCTAGTTCGTGACCGCTGTGTAGGTTACTTCGCGCGTATACGTACCATTTGGCGTTGCGGTACTGACATTTGCGCCCCAGGTGACAGCAGTGATGTCACCGCCCGCGATAGACGGCGTGGTCGTATTTTTGAGCGTGACGGGAGCAGTATTGGCAGTGATGCCGGCATATTGGTTCGCTGCAAACGAGTCAATACGGTAACCCCAGGTATCGGTAGTGAGCACTGCTGGCGCAGCAAACGAACCGCCGGCAGCTGGAATCGTGTCGCTGCCTTTCTCAAGCGTAGTTGCTGCGGTGCTCGACGCAAGCTGCAACTTGTAACCGCTCGCGTTGTTCGTGCCGACTGTAACATTGTGCGCCGCACTGGCAGTAGCACCGGCAGCTGTTGGCGTGACGTTAATATCAACGGTCGCCGCCGATACGCCAACCGTGATCGCCGAGTTGACATGCACGCGAATCGTCGAGTTCACCGTCTCGGTCGCCGCCGAAGCGCTCATCGCCGGCATGAGCACACACGCTAGGGCAAGCACACTCCCTGCAGTGATTTTTGATATTGCTTGTACTTTCATATTATTCCTCCTTATTTTACTGATTTCATTGATCGTGGCGGCGTTCTTACATCATATTAACCTCCACACCCTAATTATTGATAGCCGTATAGGTTACGGTTGCTGTATAAATACCACTCTGCTGCGAGCCAGTAACGCTGACACCGTACCAAACCGCGGTTGTTTCAGCAGTTGGGTTGGCGACAGTAGTAGTACGAATGACATGCGGCGCGGCGTGGTCTGGTACGCCCGCCCAGGTGTACGCCGAAGAGGCAACATTATTTTCGGCGGTTGTCGTGCTGCCAAAATTGCCTATACCGTTTACGCGATAACCCCAAGCCGAGCCACTAAGCGCGATAGGGGCGGTTTGTGTGCCTGCTGTTGGCGCGATGGTTTGCGAGCCATTGGTGAGATTACGGTTAGTACTTTGCGTTGATAAGGAGAGTTTGTAACCGGTAGCAGCGTTAGTCGCGACGAGAACATTTGCCGATTTACTTGACATTTTCGTACCGCCCGCTGGCGTGACAGCGATATCGACCGAAGTCGGCGCCGATAAGGTAATGTAGCGAATCTGCCCAGTTGCCGTGGCTGAATATACGCCCGTACCAATAGCGTTTACTGCTGCTACGCGGAACGTGTAGGTCGTGGGTGTGAGGAATGGAATCGTGACAGTAGTGCTCGTGGATGCAATGTGACTGTAGGTCGACCAGGTAATACCGCCATCGGCTGAATATTGAATAACGTAGTCGGTGATTGGGCTACCGCCGTTGTTCGCCGGCGCCGTCCAGGTTAGACGAACGGCGTTGTCAAGCGGCGCGGTTGCGAGGTTTGTCGGCGCATCCGGTACTGTCGCATAACGATAGCTACTCGTTTTGGCGGTTTTGTATAGTTCGTCGCCGTCACCGAGATCAATCGCCACATCAACCAAACCTGCCGCATGCGCCGGCGTTGTTGCAGTGATAGTTGTGCTGTTTACAATTGTGACATTCGTCGCCTCAATGCCATCGAAAGTAACTTTCGGTGCGGAAGGAGCGAGCGCAGAGGGAGGAACTGTGCTGACAGCGAGGGGAGTTTTTGCATCCGTACCGATAGTGCCGTTGCCGAGCTGCCCATGTTGACCCCAGCCCCAGGTGTACATCGTGCCATCATTCGCAAGAACCAACGAATTTGGGCTACCACCAGAAGCGATTTGTGTAATCATCTTACCTGCCAGCGGTGTACCGGTAGTTTTAACGATGACAGGAAGACTTGAATTGATAGTCGAATTATTACCCAGCTGTCCATACTGATTCCAGCCCCAACTGTAAATAGCACCGTCATCCGTCATAGCTAATGCATGTGCATTACCAGCAGCGATCTGCGAGATAGTCTTACCCGCCAGTGGCGTACCGGTTGTCACAACTGCAACCGGAATACGAGAATTCGTAGTTGTCCCATTACCCAGCTGTCCATACTGATTCCAGCCCCAGGTATAAACTGTGCCGTCAGAAGCAAGCGCCATTGACTGAGAATTACCAGCCGCCAACTGCACGATAACCTTGCCAGCCATCGGCGTACCGAGCGTCTGAACAGCAGCTGGAATATGAGTATCAGTTGCGTCGTTCTTGCCGAGTTGGCCGGAATTATTTCGCCCCCACGCGTAAACTGTTCCGTCGGAAGCAAGCGCTAATGAATGCTCGTAACCCGCATGTATTTGAATAATCGTCTTCCCATCCATCGGCGTACCGGCGGTTTTTACAGCAACGGGGACAGGGGAATTAGTTGTAGAATCATTGCCTAGCTGACCATATTCGTTCTTTCCCCAGGCGTAAATAGTACCATCAGTCGCGAGAGCTAGTGAATGAGTCGCACCGGCGGCAACCTGTACAATCGTCTTTCCTTCCATTGGTGTGCCGGCGGTTTTGACGGCAACGGGAGCGGAAGCGTTATTGGCAGTGCCACTCGTACCATTACCTAGCTGGCCCCAACTGTTAAATCCCCATGAGTAGACTGTGCCGTCAGAAGCGAGTGCAAGCGCATACCACACTTTAGCGGATATTTGTACAATCGTCTTTCCTTCCATTGGCGTACCGGCGGTTTTTACAGCAACGGGGACAGGGGAATTAGTAGCAGTGACTCCGTTACCAAGTTGACCGTATTCATTTCTTCCCCAAGTATAAACCGTGCCATCGGCAGACAGTGCAAGAGAATAGCCATTGCCATTAACTGTTTGCATTATTTTTTTACTTTTTAATATAAAGTTAGTACCAGTCAGTGTCACATTCTGCCCGCCCGCAACCGGACCAATCGCTGGCGAGACATTGGTTATGGTCGGTTTGGCATGTGGCGTCACGAGGACAACATTACTAAAATCACCCGTCCCAGCAGTGATCTTGGCCGCTAAACGAATCCGATAGGTCTGATCATTTGTCAGTCCAGTTATCGTGTGTGATGTCGCAGCAGCGGCGACGTTAATGGTCGTCCAACTGGACGCTCCAACTGCTTGATATTGCAATACGTAGCCAGTGATATTTTGCCCACCAGAAACAATTGGCGCTTGCCACGAAATAATTGCAGTGGTATCGCCTGGTTTAGCCATAACATGCGTAGGTGTAGACGGTGTATCAACAAGATTAATCGTAGTAATAACTGGCACAGAAGAGTCGTTATTCGTGCCGTCTCCCAGCTGGCCGTCAAAGCCACGCCCCCACGAGTATACCGTACCGTCGGAAGCTAGGGCCGACGAGCTGGCCCCCAACCAACCACTGCCAGAAACTTGTATGATATTTTTATCAGCTGGAGCCTGCACGGCAACAGGAGTAAGCGCATTAACTGTTGAATTATTGCCCAACTGCCCGCTACCATTATGCCCCCAAGCATAAACCTTACCGCTTGAGTCAATTGCCAATGAGTGTCGAGCGCCACTTGCGATTTCTACAATTGTTTTGTTGCTCATCGGCGTACCAGTTACCGTTACCGCTACCGGTAACATAGCATCGGTTGTTGCATTATTGCCGAGTTGACCTGTATCATTTCTACCCCACGCGTAGACCATACCGTCGTCAGTAAGTGCCAACGAATGCCCTTGTCCAGCAGCAATTTTGACTATTTTCTTACCAGCTATTGGCGTACTGATGGTTTGAACGGCAACTATCGTGTTAGAATTAGTTTTCGTATTGTTGCCTAGCTGACCATGATAATTCCAGCCCCAGGTATAAACTGCGCCATCAGACGTTAACACCATATTATGATTAGCACCAGCAGCAATTTGAACGATAGTCTTACCAGCTAGTGGTGTACCAGCAATTTTGACTGCGACTGGCACGCTAGAGTTCGTCGTTGTTCCGTTACCGAGCTGGCCGTAAGCATTGCTACCCCATGCATATAGCGCACCGTCACTATCAAGCGCTAACGAGTGGTCGGCACCAGCAGCAATTTGAACGATAGTCTTACCAGCTAGTGGTGTACCAGCAACCTGAACAGCGATCGGTGATCGTGAGTTAGTTGTCGTATTGTTGCCAAGTTGTCCGTACTGATTGAGCCCCCAGGTATAGACCGTACCATCAGATGCCAAGGCTATAGAGTGCGATCCTTCATAGCGCCCGCCACCCTCAACCTGTTTAACCACTTTTCCGTCCATTGGAGTGCCAGTGGTTTTTACGGCAATAGGCACATTAGAACGAGCCAATGTCGTACCGATGCCCAATTCACCAGACGTATTTCGACCCCAAGCATATATTCTACCATCAGACGTTAAGCCAAATGAATGGTAACTACCGTTTGAAACTTTAACGATACGAATAGCCAGCGCATTCACTGAAAAATTACTAATGAGCCAAACAGCACTGATAATCACGGTTGCTATAAACGTACAACAGCCACCAAAGACTGCCCAACGATTTCGAACCGACTTTATCTGTAAGCCAACTGGGTTTAGTTTACAGAGCAAGCCAATTCTTGATAAATTTTTAAGTTTATTTTTGATACCCCTACCTCGTTAATTTAAAAACCGACTACTCCTAATATTCTACTTAAAATGCTCATGGTATGTCAACTATATCTTAAGGCTCATTTAAGAGTAGAGCTTGCGCTTCTTTTACAATCTTCATAAATACTGCTTCATCAATAACTTTCGTACCATATTTCTCTGCCCGCGCCAATTTACTTGCCCCAACTTTTCCTCCCGCCACCAGATAGGTTGTGTCTTTGCCGACGCTAGTTTGGAATGTTCCGCCAAGTGCACGGATCTTCTCAGCCGCCTGATCGCGAGACATCGACTGCAACGTGCCAGTGATAACGAAACTTTTGCCAGCTAACTCGCCCCGCTTTGCCTTGTAGATTGGCGTAACGCCGAGCAGGGTAAACTTTTCAAGGAGCGCCGCATTGTCCTCATCTGCAAACCACGCCACGATTGATTCCGCCACGACGACGCCAACGCCATCAACCGATTGCAGCTCATCAATCCCTGCCTGCGCTAGTTTATCAAGACTCTCAAAATGATTCACCAAATCAATTGCTGTCTGCGCGCCGACATGGCGAATCCCTAGTCCGTACACGAAGCGCTCCAGCGGCGGCTGTTTTTTAGCAGCAATTGCGTCGATTAATTTCTGCGCCGAAATATCCGCGAAACGCTCCAACGTCAACAATTGCTCTTTTGCGAGCGTGTAAATATCCGCCAAGTCTCGCACCAATTCTGCATCAACCAGAGCTTCAACATTTTTTTCGCCCAGCGTGTCAATGTCAAGCGCACCTTTCGACGCAAAATGTTTCAGTGCACGTTTCAGAATAAGCGGGCCGCTCAAACCTTTCACGCGGTACACCGCTTCGCCCTCGGGGCGGATAAACTCCAACTCTGGATACTGCCGCGCTAGTTCCGCCGGATAATCAATCGGCTGCGTATCTTTCGGACGCAGCTCAACAAGCACATTTTCAATTTGCGGAATAATGTCGCCAGCTTTAAAGACCACCACCGTGTCGCCGCGGCGAACATCAAGCCGCGCAATCTCATCAGCATTGTGTAAACTCGCATGCTGCACCGTTGTACCCGCCACGACAACCGGATCAAACACCGCTACTGGTGTCGCTGCGCCTGTACGCCCGATTGATATGACAATGTCGCGCACAATTGTCGTCGCCTGTTCGGCAGCATATTTATACGCCACAGCACCGCGCGGATTCTTACCGACCAGCCCGAGCTCATCAAAACGCATCCGGTCATTAATTTTTATCACCAAACCGTCAGTATTAAATGGCAACTTCTGGCGTTTCTCGTCCCACTCATTCACGAAATTCATCACTCCCGCGATATCCGTGAACACGCTTGCCTGCTTATTCCGCGTAATACCAAGCGCTGTCAGTGCCTGATAGGCGAAGCTATTTGTCGGCACATCGTCGGCATCGTCGCGAATGATGTCATAGCCGCGAAAGCGGAGCGGTCGCTCCGCCACAAGCTTCGGATCAAGCTGGCGGATTGTGCCCGCCGCAAGGTTCCGCGGATTGGCAAACTCAGGCTTACCCGCAGCACGCTGCTGTTCATTCAACGCTGTAAAGTCTTTTTTGAGCATGATAATTTCACCACGAATTTCTGTACGCCCGCGCAGAAAAATTTCATAGCCTTTCGTCTCATGCAAGCGTAACGGCACGTTTTTAATTGTTCGCACATTGTTCGTTACATCTTCGCCAACAAAACTATCGCCGCGCGTCACAGCTTGTGTAAATATGCCATCAATATAAATAAGCGCGCATGCTAGTCCGTCCATTTTTATGTCAGCAAAGAATTCATGATTCTCCGCCGGCAATAATTTATCAATCCGGTTCACCCACGCGACAACATCGTCTTTGTCAAACACGTCATTCAAGCTAACCATACGCCGCGGATGACGAACTTTTGCAAAACCATCAGACAGTTTATTCCCGACACGCTGCGTCGGGCTATCAGGCGTTATCCATGCCGGATGCGCCGCTTCAATTTGTTTCAGCTCGCTCATTAAGCTGTCATACACCGCATCGCTTACTGACGGCTGATCAAGTGCGTAATACTCGTAGCTGTATTTGCTCAGCAGCTTTTTGATTTCATTAAGCCGGCTTCGCGTCATCGTCAACAACCTTTCGATACAACAGGTATACATATGCGGCATACCACACGACCGACCATGCGACAACGATCACGCCAACATACGGCACAATTGGCACGTTTTTTAACCACGACCACATTGACGATAACCAGTGGTCAAGCATGACGATAGAAACCATAATCACTAGCCAGGTCAATAGAACACAAAGCGCGCCCCACGCCAATCGATACATAATTCGCAAGCGCCGCCCAATCACCAAATCACCCGCCGCCTTGACGGCGCGCGTCGGATACATCCCCGGCAGTGTCACGACAACAAGCGCAATAACTGTGCTTGAAATCCAGTACAGGACGAGTGCTGCGATCACCGCTGCAAAAACGCTAAACAGCATGCGTGCGAATCCCGTACTCAGCAAATCAGCCGATGACAACCCAGCATACAATAGCGCCGCGATGCCAACCGGCAATAATTGGACGAGCAGCACTAGCAGGACGAGTGCTGTCGACATCATCGGCGCACTCGCATTATACAATCCGTCGCGCAGCCGAGGGCGGCGGTTCATCTTTATTTCGCGCAGCAGCCAAACTGTCGTCAGCCACACCATCATCAAACACAATACCATTAATAATCGCTGGTCAGCCGGCAACGACGAGTTTATTGAAAACGATGCTAATACTGTTAGTCCCGCCTGCGCAAGCGAGTTTATACCGCCATCAAACAAGTTATTCATTGAATCAGATATTAGTTTTCCGACTGAATTGTACACTTCCTGGCTCGTAATCGCACCAGCAAATGCCATGATCGTCGCATATATCACAATCATTGGTACGAATATTCGCCAATGCACACGCAACATGTGGTTTACCTGGCGCGTAAATACAATGTAGCCTGGCAATTTTAGACTACGCTTATAATCGCGGCGGCGTGTACGGCGAAAACTGCGGTGCGGGCGGCGGCTCAAAAAATCATACCGCCGGATACTCCACTTATACCATATCGCAGTGAAAAAGACGCTAACCGCCTGCCACGCCACCGCGAAACGTACACTCACTGCACGCCATATGTGTAAAATAAATTTGCAGCTATTATTTTTCCTCAACACAATATCCCCTACTCAAGTTTGGTGCGCAGAGCGGGAATCGAACCCGCACGCCTTTTGGGCATCAGATTTTAAGTCTAACGTGTCTACCAGTTCCACCATCTGCGCTTATATTCTATTGTACCGTATTTGAAATAAAAAACGACCCCCTTTTGGAGCCATCTCGTGGAGGCACGTACGAGAGTCGAACTCGTCTAAAAGGTTTTGCAGACCTCTGCGTA
>CALJTR010000004.1:0-133043 GCA_937975975.1 uncultured Candidatus Saccharibacteria bacterium
CTTTATCCGTTTCAAGAAATGTGGAGGATATGAATTTATAGGCGAAGTCGTTGATAGATGCTAAAAAGTTTATAACAGGACAAACGATCCAGCCGACGCCTTCTTCAATTTTACAGTCTTTTGTTTGTTTTTCTTCCTCGCCCCCTCCTCCGTTAGCGGTGCTTCCTTGTAGACTTCCTTCCACGCCTTCGGCTATTTGTTTTGGATCAACACCCGAAAGAGCCTTGATGATGTCCTCTTTTTTCAGCCCCGTTTTCCGCGCAAAACAATCTGCAAAATACCCCTTCAACTCATCAGCCGTTGCATCCTTACCGGTTTTGTCATGATACTCGTGACCTTTTTGAATCTGCTCTTTTACGCAAGGTTCTATCTCTTTTTCATATTTTTCTAGACAAGCTTTATCCTCGCCGCATAATTCTTTTAAGTAGCCGCTTAATCCGTTTTTATATGCTTCTGTTGTTGTTGCTGCCGTCTCCTTATCAGCGCTCTCTTGCTGAGCTTTGCCGACTTTATCCGCGTACTGCGATATCAGATCGCCAAACACGAAATCACTGCTCGCAGGATCGCATGTATGAATTGCCACAGGGCTATTGGCGGGGTCGCTTTTGTTTATCGGACCAGGATCTTTACGGTATGAATTTGAGGATGTTCCTGGAGAGCCAACGGTCGCGATGTAGTAATGCGCAAGATTTTTTTCGTCTAACGCAGTGACAGTAACGGTATTATTTTGATGGTTGTCGGCGGCAACCCGATCTTCTTCTTTAGCGTCGTAATAGAGTTGCCATGTTACGCCGCAAGCGTTTGTAAATGTTTTTTCGTAAAACATATACAGTTGCACGTCATCTAACGACCCAGGACCGTCGATAGCGTATGACATTCCAGTTTTTGCTTCAATAGCAGCTATAATATCTTTGCCCGTTTTACCATTTGGATAATAAGCCGATCCCGTTACTCTTTCGCCGGTTCCATTCCCTTTTGAAGATTTCGTATAACCTGCATCAGTCAATAACTCTTCTAACGATCCGTATCCCCACAACGTAAGTCCTTCTTTTACTATATCATTACATTTCATAGCGCTGCCGCTACCTGGAACAATGTAAGCCCCAACGATATGCTCATCATTACCGCGGTTACTACTACCTAACTCATTCTTCTCGACATCTTTAGCGTTATACTCTTTTTCATCATCCTTAAAACACTCTAACGATGCTTTATAATATAGCCAAGATTTAATATGGTCGACGTTTTGTCGGGTCTTTTCGTTGATCTCTTCTGCCGATGCCGGCACTGCGCGTAGCAAAGGTGTTACTATTGCGGTAACAGCGAATACAAATACACAAAATAAAGCAAAACAACGTCGAGAAATTTTTGTTGTATACGCCATATTTTTATAGTACACGATATTTTTGTAATACGCTAGCGTTTGTATATTAAATACCACTCCCGCTGCACGGAAGTGGTATTTGTATCTAAGAACCGCAATTACAACTATTTAGTACCGCTAAAATCGTAGTACGTCAGCCCATCTTCTCTCCAAGTTTCATATTTGAATGAACGGTTTGCGCGGACAGTTTTTTCGCCAGTGTCGTAGTCTTCTATGATGGAGTACTCTATTCCGAGGTGATCTTCGGGATTTACCGTATTCTGAAGAATAGCCGTAAACCCTACGAACTCATCGCCTTTTTTCATTCCTAAGAAACCATCACCGGTAGCTGTGAGCTTGAAAAGCCTCACTGATGTTCCTTCGTATAGGTTATACACTTCATTTAGCGGGAACGGCTCATCTAGACTTTGGTCGACACGGTTTTCTTTGCCGCTATTTCCCGCGATGACATCTTCTGCTAGGTAGCGGGCAATTTCTGGGTCTTGCTTGTATAGTTCTCGCACAGGAAGGTATCTATTCTCAATCCACCAGTTCACTATATCATCAACTTGGTCATGTGAATTGAGATCGTAGTTTGGCATCGGTTTCGTATATCCGTTTGCTTTGAAGAATTTACTTGCAGTCTCTAGTTTTTCGAAATCACTCTTACTATCCCAGTTCGCAAACATGGCTTTATCAACATTGAACTTAGAAACTTTTTGCTCGGGAGTAGCAGAACTTTTAGGTACGCATGACGCATCGGGAGTTTGAAAGTTAGCGTGGTCGTAATCTTTGCCTTTTGGTATTTTATACAGGGCGCAAGTGTCCTCGTTTTGGATGTATTGATAGTAATCATCTTCATTTTCTGTCGGTATGGCAGTTGCTGTTTCAACAGGCTCCGGAGTCGGCATGTCTGATGGCGTCGCTTCTGCTGTTGCTGTTGGAGTGGCGGAATTCGTTTCCGTCGGCTTGCTCGACGCGCTTTCGTGCGCGCATGCTGTTAACCCGAGTGCAAGCGCTGTGCCCGCAGCAGCAGCAGTTACCCGCTCGTATATTGTAAAATTACGTTTTTCCATAAAGCTTCAATCCTCCTTCTGTAGGATTAGTGGTTTATGTTAAATTACCGTACACCTCTGTACTTGAGACGTAGTATACTCTTTTTTATAAATAAGTCAAGAGTTTGACAGTATATATAGCGGTTATGGCTAGTTCGTTGGCGCTATATATGGGCATGTGGTGTGCGCTACCTCTTTGGCTTGTGCTCTGGCGCGGTGCGGTAGTCGACGGTTCGCCCCTGCTGGTTTGGATCGGCGATGCCGCGGCTGGCGAGGTCATCAAACATACGTTCGGTGTTGGCGTAGAGCTTGTCGTACTTATCTTTCCAATATGTCGCCTCTTCATCATACCCGTCGCGTTGTCTGAAGTCGGTGATTCTTGGCTCGGAGAGTACATGGCGCTCAAAGTCTGTTAGCTCGTCTTGCGATACAGCATCGGCGCCGGTGAACCAGCGCGGGTCGTCTGGGGCGCGGTCTATCGCTTCTACGACGGCGTCTTTCATGTTTGCCATGATGGTTGGGCTGGCTTTCAAGTTGGCGACGAGCCGTTCATACTTAGCGGGCGATTTGTGCGCTAATATACGCAGGCCGTGCATTTGGTTGACGATATTCATGCTCGAAAATGCATTTGCCGATAAGTTGCCCCATGTGCTGACGCTATTTGATATATCGGTGAACGTCTTTACATTGCCGGCATAATCCGGATGGGCGTCGTCTGTGCCATAAGCAGCGTTGGTGAAGTAGAATTCTAGGTCTTTGCCGAGCTTCGGAATGTTGCTATTTTGTGCGAGCACGAGTTCTTTGTAGCCGTTTAGGTCGTCCCGAGTGATTTCGCCGGCTGCGAGGCGTTCATCCATGATTGTCACCATTTTGCGCAGATTCGTTGCGCCTGGTCCGCCGCGCTTGCCCATGATACTAGTGTAGGCCACGCGCTCCGAGTCGGTTTGGGCATTTTGGAATAGTGTGAAGAGCGCTTGCGGGTTTGACGATACTTCGTAGTTGAGAGTCGCTTCAATGTTTTTGGCGTCGTCTATGATGAATTTCGAACGTTCAGTTTTCGCCTGCGCTACCACAGAGCGTTCACCTACCACACCCTTAATTCCACCGGCGTATTCTACGATAGTTTTCGTCGGACCGCCTGGTACGTCTGATATGCGGACGAGATTTTCGTCTAGAGCCTTAGCTTTGTTTTCGACGATTTGGCGTTCGGCTTGCGCTTTGGCTGTCGCAATGACGGATGCTTCCAAGCTATCCGATTTGATATCGCGCGCGATTTGCAGAATATGCGTTTGCGTGGCAGGTGTCGCGCCACGTAGATTGATAACATGCTCGCTATCGGCGCCTTGTGCGACGATTTCGGTTTGCATTTTTTCCAGCCGTTGCTTCGCCTTGTCGGCTTTTATTTCGCTTGATTTTGTCTCAAGCGTGGCTTGCATGATTTGCCGATCCGAACCAGCCGCACCGTGATCCCAAGCGGCTTGCTGATTGTGCTCAATGCGCGTTTTATTCGCTTCAACTAGCCGGCGGGCGCGGTCTACTTGCGACCCGAGCACGCTGTCGTTAAATTCGTTGGCGACGCGGGTTTTGTCGATATCGGCATAGTGTTGGCGGGCGGTGAGATCGTGGTTGGCACGGTCGAAAGCGTTGTCGAGCTCGGTTTTGTGAACTGCTGCCGAGCGTGTGCGTCGTTCTAGGTTTTGCCCATGGCGGGTAGCATAAAATGCATTGTCGATTTCGGACTTTCGTGCTGTTTCATTACCTTCAATACTATGCGCCGAACTGCTGCCAAAAGTTTCGTTATCCCAAGCGGTAGCATTATTTGTCGCCATTGATTCGTAGGCGGCGGTGAGCGCTTGCTGGCGCATTTTTTTGCGATGCTGGCGGCGAATCGCGTTGTTCATATGGCTGTTTGGGTTTAATTTGCTGGTATGCGCCTTATTTAACCCGTCTGCAGTGCGTTCGGCAGCTTTTTTCAGCTTCGTTGAGCGGCGCGTCAAGAAATTGTTGGTTAAGCGCCCATTCTTTTTGTCGATTAGCGGCACGCCGGCACGATTTTTTGCAGCCTGGTATTTGGCGCGGTCTTGTGCCCAGTTCCGTGTACGGTCTACCAGCCCGCGGCTCGGGTCGTTTACGATACCGCCAATTTTGCCGAGGACGTTGCCACTGATACGTATCAAGAATGGTGTAATAGCAATTGGTGCAACTTGTACCGTTAACCCAATGATAATTTGAATCGGCGAATCACCGGCATTTACGATGATAGCGTAGCCAGCCAGCTGTGCGGCGCCAAAGACGAATGATATGATCGGGAACATTAGCAGCATTGTCAGGAATAGATCTTTCCACTTGTCAAAGTATTTATTTGTGCTTGGCAAAATGTATGCGACAAACGCAAGAGGCGCGATGAGGATGCAAAGTGTAATAAGCGCTTGCCGTGCTGCGAGGATGACTAATGCGACAAAAGCAGCTAATAGTACACCTACAAGTGCCGGAATCAGCAGTGTTAGTGATGCTGCGATACCACCATTTGCGATAACAACTGCACCTAAGAGTCCGCCACCAGCTAAAACAACACCAGTTAGCTTGCTCCATCCTAGATCGGTGCCGATTTTGTCGTATCCCGATAAACCTTCACGCACAGAAGTGAAGATGTGCTGTATATTGAGCCCGAGTAGGTTTGATGTATCAACTGCTAAGCTTGCGATCCAATACGAACTATTAACGAGTATTGCCGCAACGATAAGTCGCGGCAGCATGACCTTGAGTCCGTAGTTGCTGAGACCAAGATTTGTTACTTGAGAGTATACGATAATTAAGAATGCAATGATAAAACATATATTAGCGATGTCGCGTACTTTTTCCCATATCTCATAAATAGGATTATCTGTCGTATTTGTTTGTAAGGTGCGTACTGTTAAAAGATTTGACAGAACGTTCATTAGGCTGTCCATGCGATCTGCTAAAAACACCATAAGTGGACATACAAACCAGCCAACCTGCATAAGTGTGCACTCACCGGCGACGTTGACATCTCCCGTTTCAATTGAGACGTTCTTTATTTCTGACTGAGACGAAGGATCGTACACGCCATCCTTGAGAGAATACGTGACGGCTTTTCCCGATGTAGCCTTTGATGCATCGTCATCCGTCAAGATTAAATGTAAATTATTGTCTTTGTCAACGAATTGATAGCCATCAAATGTACCAGAACTAACGATAGGCAAATCTTTTGTTTTTTTATCTGTTTTGAAGCTGTCTTTGTCAATGCGGCGGTAATCATCACCTTCATAGCGTACAGTGCTAGCATCTTTGGCTCGTGTTACATCGGCAGCATAAGCGGTTTGGGTAAATGTAGCGACAACGACAAATATAGCCATCATCATAGATGTGGCTAATAACGAAAAACGACGCCAGGATATACTCCCTCGCGTGAAATGTCTCCACAAATCCCACATACCGTCTTTATGGTAACATTTCTATGCTAAAAAGTCAATTATTATAAAATCAACAGTGAAAAATACAAAATAGTTGCACATTGGGGGTTTTCTGGGTAAACTAAAGTGCAGGAGCTATTAAGAAAATGAAACATAGATTTGCCATTATAGCGATAGCGGCTGTCAGTCTTGTCGGTTTTGTCAGTTTTGCAACGCCTGCATTCGCAGAAGAAGAAAAGAGTCTTGAGTGTGCGGTTCTACCAAAAGAAATTTGTGATGCTGCAAAGACTGGTAGTAAAGATGGTGTATCAGGTACAGGGGTTTGGAAGTTACTTATTTGGGTGTTAAATATTATGATAGCACTTGTCGGCTTGGCGGCAATTGGATCAATGATATTCGCGGGTATTTTGTATTCAAGTGCCCAAGGTAATAGTGAGCAGGTTATGAGAGCAAAAAAGATTATACTTAATACAGTTATTGGTATAATAGCATTTAGCCTCATGTACTTAGGGCTTAATTGGTTGATACCAGGTGGAGTGTTCAACTGATGAAACGGATCTTTAAGTGTAGTGTTGTACTGGCGATCATGACATTCATCAACACGTCTTCAGTTTGCTTAGCTGGAGAAATGAAAGGATCGGCGGAGGTGGCATTAGGAACAAGCTCGGCGAAGGAGGCCTCAAAATCAAGAGGGGCCGTGGGGCCGGCTTTCGGGTCTAAAGCAATTAATCCGAAGGACGATTCATGTGAGCAAAGTGTCTTCGGGATTCCTCCGTGGTATAGTGGACTAATGGCGCACGGCGGCGATGGTGGCTGTACATTTACGCCTATTACGTATGTTGAGGGTGGTGCTGCAAAAACTGATTTTGTAAAAACTGGTGCTAAAATTATCTCAAATGTAATACGGGCAGCATTAGTTATCGTGGCGTATGTAGCGATTGGTTTTCTGATCAGGGGTGGATTTGGTTATATGACGAGTAGCGGTTCTCCAGAGGGTATGACTGCTGCCAAAAAAACGATTACAAATGCACTGGTTGGTATGGTAATCGCGTTGCTGGCAGCATCAATTGTAAATGCAATAGGGGCCGCGATAAAATGACGGTATGGCAGGCGCTTATTTTGGCAGCGACTAAAATCGAGACTTCTGGTGGCAGTAATTCGACCTCGGTTGCAATTTCGGGTGACACAAAAAACATTTCACTCTCAAATATTCTGACAACAGTGTATTTGTGGGCAGGTATGATTGCTGTTGCTATCGTTGTTGTTGCAGGTTTTTTCTATACGCTGTCGCAAGATGATCCACAACGGTTGGCTCGCGCAAAGAATACCCTCTTGGGGGGTGTTATTGGATTAGTAGTTATATTTACTGCATATACAATTACAGTGATAGTTCTGGGGGCTATTCAATGATAAGGAATCTATATGTGGCAGCTATCATAGCAGTGGGGCTTGCATTGGTATTTGCCTTCCCTGCATCCGCGGTTGAACTAACGAACTGTTCACAGCTTGGGTTGGATAATACAAGCTGTTCTATCGCGTCTGAGCACAGCTTATCAAAAGATACGAGTGATAGCACAGTAGCAGGAGTTATTCGCGTTGCACTTGGCGCGCTCGCAGCTATTTCAATAGTCGTTATCATCGTTGCTGGCTTTCAGTTTGTAGTTTCTCGAGGCGACCCTGCGCAAGTCAAGAAGGCGCGTCAAACAATTTTGTACGCTGTTGTTGGTCTTGTTTTGGCAGCGTCTGCTTCGGTGATTGTGCCATATATTATCAATAGTTTATAAAATTAAAGGAGAAAGTTTATATGAAATTACGACAAAAGATAGCGGCTATAGCTGTTGCTATCATTAGTGTAACTACATTGTGTCTATCGCCTGCTGCGTATGCGGAGTGTTCATCCGCTAAAGATTGTATTAGGCAAGGTGCAGATGGTGTTGGTTCAACAGGTTCATCTAGTAGTTCGGTAAGTGATATTGCGGCAACGATTTCAAATATTATGCTCTTTATTCTTGGCGCAGTTTCTGTCATTATGATTATCGTTGGCGGTATTCGCTATGCGACATCAAATGGTGACCAGAGTGCAGTAAAAGGGGCAAAAGATACGATTTTGTACGCTGTTGTTGGTCTCATAGTGGCGCTCGTAGCTTATGCGATTGTTAACTTCGTTATTAATCAGTTTGTTGGATAGCTTAGCTATATTAACATAATTATCAGAATATGGTATATAATATAAGATAAAGCAACTCGTACGAAGAAAGGAATAACGATTGTATGAAATTGAACATTACAAAAGAGCGTATCGTTGGTTTGCTAGCAGTTCCAGTTTTAGCATTAACGGTGGGTTCAGCGCCAGCGTTTGCGGCTAGCTTATCTATATCAGGCGGCGCAAACTCTGCGAGAGGTAACGATCAGTCAGGATGTCTATTTGGCAATGAACCTGGCTGTGAGGGCACCGATCAAACCCCTATTTTTAGGACGATCACAAATGTGCTTCTCTTTATCATTGGGGCAATATCGGTTATCATGTTGATCATCGGTGGTATTCGCTATACGACATCAAATGGCGACCAGCAGGCTGTGCAAAATGCGAAGAATACAATTTTGTATGCCGTTGTTGGTTTAGTGATAGCAATTCTTGCGTTTGCGGCGATTAACTTCGTGATTGGTAGCTTTGTAAATCGCGAATAATTATTCTAGTTATCTATTATAAAAATCCTCGGGAGCAAGACTGAGGATTTTTATTTTTGTAGGATCAATATAGTAATATATTTTACCCCACTCTATCTATTGAAATTGTATTCAAAAATACCTCCAGCGCATTCGTCAAAAACATTTTTGAGTTTTATGGCTAAAATAGTCTACTGAATTGCGATCTTTTTCGCCTGTTCTTGTTTGACCTTAGCAAAACTAATGGTAAGTACGCCGTCTTTTAATACTGCTGAAACCTCGTCTTCTTTTACAGCGACAGGTAGTGCGAGTGTGCGGCTAAATTCACCCCAGTAGCATTCTTGAATATGCCAGCGTGATACAGTCGTATCGTCACCGCTTGACAAGGTCCCGCTGATTGTCAGAATACCATCTGAAATGCTGACATCAAGGTCTTCCTTATTGACGCCAGCAGTGCGCGCTTTTATGATAAGATTTTCGTCGGTTTCATATACATCAACGGCTAACTGCCCTGGAAAATCTTCTTCTTGGTCGTCCCACGCGGCATTTGTATCGTTTGCAGCTGGTGTTGGCGTGGTTGCTGCGGCCTGCGGTGTAGCAACTGGCTCTGCTAAATCCATGCTGTCATCATTCAAAAATGCTGCGGCCAGTTCGTCCTCGATCAGTAGATCATCGTTTTGCTTACGTGCCATGACATCCTCCACTTAAACTTTCATTTCATTGGCTTGTTGACAAATTATATAACTACATTATAGCTAACGGTTGCGGTATAATCAACTATATAGCAACGGTAAACGTAAAAATTACAATGAAGATGTCGCTACTTGATGTATTCGCTCCCCACTACTGTTGTTCTTGCGGTATGATCGGTGCAATTTTATGTGATAATTGTAAAAATAACATCATAGATAATCGATATAGCGGCTGCATCGCGTGCGGAAAACCAGCGGCGCGGCATGGATTGTGCCGCCGTTGTCGTGCTCCATTTGCGCGGGCGTGGTGTGTTGGCGAGCGCGCCAATGTGCTTAAGGCGCTCATTAATCAATACAAATTTGAACGTGCCCGCGCAGCGAAACACGCGATAGTTGATCTGCTTGACGCTGTATTGCCGCCGCTGCCGGACGGTGTGACGATCGTGCCTGTGCCGACGATACCGCCGCATATTCGCCAGCGCGGGTATGATCATATGGCACTCGTGGCGCGAGGGTTCGCGCGCCGCCGTCAGCTCTCCTACCGTGCGGCTATTCAGCGCGCTTCAAACACCATTCAGCATGGTACGACGCGCGCGACGCGCTTGCGTCAGGCGAAGCAAGCGTTTGAATGTGGTGATGTGCCGCCTGGTATATATCTGCTGGTTGACGATGTTTACACGACGGGTGCAACTGTGCGCTACGCAGCTTATGTGTTGCTGCGCGCCGGTGCAACAGAGGTATGGATTGCGGTCGTTTCGCGCCAGCCGTTTTCTCGCACGGCAAATGTTTGATATAATGAATTGGCACGGAGAGGTGACCGAGTGGTTGAAGGTACCGGTCTTGAAAACCGGCGTGGGCTAATACTCACCGTGGGTTCGAATCCCACCCTCTCCGCCAAGCAAGAGTAACCAATGTTAATCAGTGTTACTCGTTTTTTATATCATGAATCACCATAAAAAAATGATAAAATTCCCCTGGTGGCTGCGCCTTTATATCCTACCGGCGTGGTTTGTGTATGGAACGGCGTTCGCACTATTCTTCGTGTGCGGGCTCGGAATCATTGACCCGGATTTTGGCTGGCATTTGGCGGCGGGACAGTATTATTGGGCGCACGGTATCCCTACGCATGATATTTTTACGTTTTCGGCGCAGCATTTTCCGTGGATTAATCATGAATGGTTCAGCGATATGGTGCTTGCGGCGGTGTATCATCTTGGCGGCCATGTGCTCGTAGCGCTGCTCTATACTGCGATGTGGACGCTAGCGTTTTGGCTAGTGGCGCGGCGGTGCCGGTTGTCGATAATTGTGCTCGTTGGGGCTATTGCGTGTTTGCCGTTTGCGGGTGTACGCGCGATTGCATGGACAGTGTTGTGTGCCGCGGTATTATATGAATTATTCCGAGCATCGCGACGTACGCACTGGCTTATTCCCTTTTTGATGCTCGTGTGGGCGAATCTGCACGGCGGGTTCATTATCGGGCTTGCGTACATTGCATATCGGCTCATTGCGCGTCCATCGTGGCGGTTGGCAGTGATTACAGCTGCGAGCGTACTCGCGACGACGGTGACGCCCTACGGAGCAGCGATTTACATTGAAATCATACGCACACTTGGTGATCGTTCTCTGCATGGGCGTATTAGCGAATGGCGGTCGCTGGCGTTTAGTATTGAAGTTGCGCTGCTGGCAGCGGTATGGGCGACGTGCCGTTATTTTTATACGCGTTCGGTATGGCGAACGGTCTTTGCCTTCCCAATATTTTTGATCGTCGGAACGGTGATGAGCGTGCGTAATGTGCCTATTCTTGTTATTTTTGCGGTTGCAGATATCGCGCGCATGATGGCGGCAGCACCATTGCCGTGGGCGCGTATTCGTGAACGGTTGCAAGCGATTCGCCCGTTGATGATAGCGCTCGCGCTTATCATCGTTAGCTTTGGAGGTTATTTGCTTTGGCGCGATTTCATGCTCGTGCGTGTGCCGGCGGAATCGCGATATCCGCGTGAAATCGCACAGTCGCTGCAAACTGGCGTATGTAGTAATGGTAATTTATACAACGATTATAATATCGGCGGCTATCTGATATGGCGCGCACCGCGGCAAAAAGTGTATATTGACGGGCGAATGCCGAGCTGGCAATACGGCGGTGTGAAAATAATGGATAATTACTATCGTGTCGTGCGCGACGCGTCATTCCGCCAACGTGAATTTGCGCGGTTTCATATTGTCTGCGCCGCGATTCCGGCGGATACAGCGTTTGCGAAAGAATTGCGCCAAAGTGGCTGGAAGCCGGTTATTGTCAATTCAGCCGAGTTTACGTTGCTGAAGGTTAGCGAGTAGATGCGCCGTACGGACCGGTAGCGCCGCCCCCTGTGCCGCCAGTTAGGTTTGTCGCGCTTGGTATGAAGCTGCCGATGACGAAATTAACAGCCGCGTACGCCAAAATTGCTACGACGATACCAACGAGTGCATATAAAATAGTGTTCTTAGCATCTTGTACTTTTGACGCGTCGCCGCCCGAAACGACATAGCGCAGACCGCCAACGATCAGCATGATAACGGCGACAGCACCAATTATAAACAATAGAATACTGCTAATTTGCGCGAATACGCCAGTATCGCCAAACAAATTTGCCGGCTGGTCTGAGCCGCGCGCAGAGAGCGCGCCATCGGCGATACCGCCAATAGCTGTCGTATGCGTAGCGTTTACAATACTCACTACCCCAGCAGTGATTAGGCCAAAAACAATATAGATATACTTCATGATATGTGATCTCCTTGACGGTTTATAGACATACCTATGTATAGTATACTATAAACTTGATATAATATCGTGCAGTGCGCACTGAGATTGACCGGCTATCTTTTGTAGATTTCTCATGCATTTTGTTGACTGTTGCATACTCTATCTACGCCGTTAAAACACATTTGTTATGCTGATAAGCTTGAGAACCTCGATAGTAATATAAAAACTCCCTAGTCTCGTTACTTAGCTAGGGAGTTTTGCAGGTTGCGTAAACTATTTGCGCAAGCCTAATGTTTCAAGCGTCGCTTTGTATGCGTCAAAGTTCGTATGTTCAAGGTATTTCAGCAGGCGCTTGCGCTTACCTACCATCTGAATCAATCCGCGGCGCGCCATGTGATCGTGCTTGTTGGATTTTAGGTGTTCAGTCACCTCTTTGATACGAGCCGTCAAAATCGAGATCTGTGCCTGCGGGCTACCGACATCGTTTTTGTTGACCTGAGTCAAAGCAATCGCTTTCGCTTTGTTATCCTTTGATATCATAGGCTTTGATTATATCAGGCTTCTAGCGCTGCGTCAATGCAGCGCTAGATCGTTGATATAGACGGTTGTGATTATTCTTTTGCCTTATCTAATTTATCCAAATGCAACAAATGGACAATAAGATAAACGACTAATGCTGTCGCGAGCAACGTGATAAGCGAACTAACAAATGCCCCGTAGAGAAATACGCCTCGCCGATTACCAAACTTCACGGTGAACGAGGCGGCTTGCAATCCTGCCTGCGAACCGACGATTAGCTGCACGAGCGGATCAATAAACGCTTGTACGAGTTTTTTCACCGTGTCGCCAGCAGCTGCGCCGATCGCCAAACCGACCGCTAGCCCGACTACACCCTGCTCGCGGATAAACGTTGCAAACCCTGCTAGATGACTCTTTTTTATGACATCAGCCGCTTTTAGTTCCGTTTCTTCAACGATTTTCTTTGCTGTCGGTTTTTTTGCTGATTTTTTGGCTGCTGCCATAGCCGATCTCCTTTTGCCATAATTTAACTAAACGCACAACATGTATCAATACTACATCTCGTCTGGCGCGCTGATACCAAGAATTGCCAATCCGGCTTTCAAAATGTCAGCGTAGAGAGCAACGATAGCGATACGATGCGCTTCTTTGCCGTTGCCAATCACCTGGTGATGCTCGTAGTAGCGGTTAAATTCCTGCGCCAACTCAAAGAGATAGGTGCAAATATGATGCGGCTCTAAACTGTCTGCCGCTAGCTCGACTATTTCGCGGTATTCGGTCAATTTGCGCACCAAGGCGCGGTCTTCGTCGTAAATCGCCGCCGGGAAAGCCGCTGCCACGGTCGATTTTTCGAGAACGCGCCGCGCCCGAGCGTGAGCGTACTGCAGATAACTTCCGGTGTTACCCGTCAAACTGACCGCTTCGTTGATGTCGAACACCACGTCGCTGCCGATTTTGACTTTCAGGAATTGGTAGCGCAGCGCGCCCGCCACGATTTCCTCGGAAGCATCGCCGCCGTGCGCCGCGATTGCCTTGGCAAATTCATTAAACAACCACTCAATCGTCACCACTTCGCCAGTGCGCGAGCTCATTTTGCCGGTACTCAATTTCACCAAACCGGTCGCGTAATTGAATAATTTACCCTTGAGCTCAGGGATCGCTAATTCGCTCGCGGCAATCACACCGCGGAAATACGCCGCCTGCTCTTCGCCGTTAACCGTCACCGACAGATCGAGGTTCGGGAAATCCTGATACTTCAACTGAATCAAGCCCATGTCGTGTGCGCCGTACAAACCATTGCCATGTGAACCGATGAACACATTGTCGAACGAGCCGTATTTGCTGCCCTCGAAAATGTAGGCGCCGTCAGATTTTTTGAATACTCCGGGCGTTTTTTCGATTATCAGCGCCTTGCCCAGCTCTTCGGTTTCGCTCTCGGCGTAGCGCCGCTCAATCGGCACATCGCCCAGCCGCGCCACGTTAGCATCGATTTCGTCATAGCTCCACTGCTTACAGGTTTCGTAAACTTGCTTGTAAATCGGGTCGTCCAAAATGAACGATTGCTTGGCTAATTCATCAATTTCCGCCCGCGCCTCTGGCGATTCCTTGGCAGCGTTTGAACCTTCGACGTACATGCGGCTCATGAATTCGTTGCGTTTTTCCGGCGGAATTTCGTCTAATTTCGCCGGGTCGCGGTCGATTTCGCGCAAAATCGCCCACATGCTCTTACCGACGTGTGTACCGACGTCGCCGTGATAACTGACCCGATGCACCGCCGCGCCGCTGACCGCCAGCAGGTTTGCCATAGTGTCCGCCAGCGTCGAATTGAGCGCGTGCCCGATATGCATGGCTTTGAACGGATTCGGACAATTAGTCTCGATCACCGCCACCTGACCCTGGCGCCGCGTAGCCGGTCGCACCCGCAACGATTCCAGCAGTGCACTGTCGCTGAGTCTAATATTAATAAACCCCGGCCCCGCCACGCTAACCTCGGCGAAATCCGCTTCGCCGCGCAATTTCTCGGCGATCTGTTCGGCGATTTCACGCGGATTTTTACCAAGCGGCTTAGCAAGCTGCAGTGCAACATTCGTTGCTAAATCGCCGAATTTCGGGTCGGGACGGCTGCATTCAACAGAAACATCTTGATTAAACTGTTTTTTGATTATTTTCGCAATACATAGCAGTATGTCATTCATGCGTTCTATTATAACAGATACGAAAAGCGCTCGGGAACGAATCGCGAACGCTTTCTTTGGCGGCGGTAACTACCCAAGTACTTCGCCGTCTTCGTAGTCTGCCGGACGATACACCGACACTGGCATGATGCCGCGCGAGTTGCGATCGCGCAAAATAGCACGCAGCATAAGAGTGTCTTCCCGAGACATCATATCGTCGACAGACCTGACTTCTGGTGTTTGTTTTTCTTCTGCCATAGTTTTATATTAGCATAAGCATTATTTTTTGTCAATAGCAGCCCGAATAAGCCCCATAAATAGCGGGTGCGGGCGCATTGGGCGCGAACGAAATTCCGGATGCGCTTGCGTAGCGATAAAGAAGTCGCATGCCGGCGCTTCGACAAACTCTACGAGCGAGCCATCAGGCGACATACCGCTCACAGCGATGCCGCCCGCTTTAATTTGCGGCAAGTAGTATTGATTTACTTCGTAGCGATGGCGATGGCGTTCAGTTGTATGATCATTCTGATATAATTCTGCAACTTTTGACCGCGCCGTAAATACTGCTGGATAATTGCCAAGCCGCAACGTACCGCCTGTCGACTCCTTACCTTCTTGTCCGGGCATAATATAAACAACGTCGTGTGTCGTTGCGGAATCAAATTCTGTGCTATGCGCATCCGTTAGCCCTGCGCGCCGCGCCGCCGCGATTACCGCCGTTTGTAGCCCTAAGCAAATCCCTAAATATGGCGTATCGTTTTCAAGCGCATAGGTTGCCGCTGCAATCTTACCATCAACGCCGCGTACGCCAAAGCCTCCAGGCACGAGTAGCGCATCAACATTCGCAAAATCACGTTTCGTCGCCGTCTCCGCATTAATCCACTTAATTGTTAGCCCGACATTTTCCGCCCAGGCAGCAGCCCGCAGTGCTTCCGTCACTGATAGATAGGTATCCTCGTTATCCATATATTTTGCAACAAGCCCAACAATCACGCTTTCGCGGTGCGTTTTGTTTTGCCGCTGCGCCAAATCTGTCCATGCATCCAACCGCGGCGGCGCTACATTACCGGTAAATGTATTAATAATTGTCATGAGCGAACTTTCGGCAATACGCGCTGGAATTTTGAATACGCTGTCCACGTTCGGCAACATTAGCACGCCCGCTTCGTCGACACCGCCAAATAATGCGATTTTACGCGCGACTGAGGCTGGCGCCGGCTTATCACTGCGTACGATCACAATTTCCGGCACAATACCGAAACCGCGCAGATCATTCAAGGCGTTTTGCGCTGGTTTACTCTTAAATTCCTTGCTTGTGCCGATAAAAGGTACGTACACAACATGCGCATACAGGCAGTGCTCTTTACCGACTTTATGAGCAAATTCACGGATTGCTTCAATGAAGCTCAGACCTTCATAGTCACCCACTGTGCCGCCAATCTCAACGATATGAACGTCGCTGCCTTTAGCGGCTGTTATGATTGCCTGTTGAATCGCACCGGTTAAGTGCGGAATCAATTGTACGGTTTTGCCGCCGAACTTGCCGGCGCGCTCGTCGGCGATCAGATTTGATAATAAACGCCCCGCCAACGTTGCATTCTGCTGCGTTAATTCAATGTCAAGAAATCGTTCGTAGTGCCCCAAATCAAGATCGGTTTCAGCGCCGTCTTTAGTAACAAAACATTCGCCGTGCTCCGCCGGATTCAAAAGACCCGCATCGACATTGAGATACGGGTCGCACTTTTGAATCGAAACCGACAAGCCCTTGGCTTTGAGCACTGCACCGATGCTCGCCGCGGTAATTCCCTTTCCTACCCCCGAAAGAACGCCGCCGGTAACGAAAATAAATTTTGTCTGTTTGTCCATGTGATCTGTTATCTCCATGGAATTTCATTATAGCACGATTCTTGCCCGCGGCGCTACATATAGCGTCGTAAAAATTATCATAGACACTAAATAACAAAAATTACCCTTGTCAATTATCGCAAAAGGTAATTTTTGATTACGCCAAAATCAAACGCTACTTACTGGCAGCCAATGCACATCGTCAGATCAGCCGGATCAACGGGCGCGGCAATTTCCCCGGTGGCTTTTGCTTTCATGTCAGCTTCTATCTGCGCTTGCTGCACCATTTGTTCAATTGCTTTCAGTTTATCTTCAAGCGATGCGTCGTCGTCTGACAACACACGTTTTACCGACGCCGTATCATCGTCTGCCATACTATCCCCCTTTTATACTATCTGCTTACGTTTATCATACAGTACTATGTGTCGTTGATTCAATCAAAATGCGACCATCGTACGTTGTAGAATATGCTACTTTACGCGGTCGACAGCGTAGACGAATGCACCTGGTAATTTTGGCGAATCGCCAAGTTTTTCGCGGAAGGCGCGCGTCAACGCTCTAGCTTCATCGCCCGATGCTACGCGTGCTGTGCCATCAATACGCAGCGCAATCGTCGGACTCTTCCACATCGTAAATGATACGCGTGGATCGCGACTAATATTCTGCGAGTGAACCGCCGTTTCAGATGACAGCCAGACCAGTTGCGTATCAGTGAGCACAAAATGGAGTGGCGTTGCGCGCGGCGAGCCGTCGGCATTTGTTGTCGCCAAACAACCAACTCGCACTGAGTCAAAATTGTTCATGGCACCTCTACTTTACCGAGTTAACTTCGTAGCTTGTATTTGTACTTTCAAAGAAGTTTACCAATTCCAACGTATCATTCGCCGCTGCCATCCACTTGGCAGGATTCGATACGTGGTATTCTTTCTCAAAACCAAGCTCTTCAAGCCGCCGGTCGGTCATGAATTTAACATACTGATTAACATACTCTGCGTTCAAGCCCAAAATTCCCTGCGGCAGCATATCTTTGTTATACGCTTCCTCAAGTTCAACGGCTTTCAGAATCAGCCCGCGAATTTCCTCAGCAAACTCTGGGTCTTGCAAGTCTTCATTCTCTTCCATAATAGTGAGCAGCAAATTGATGCCAAACGTTAAATGCAAGTTTTCGTCGCGCGTAATCCAATCCAACAGGCTGCCAACATTACGCAATAGATTACGCCGCCGAAAGCTCATACCAACCATGAAACCTGAGTAAAACCAGATGCCCTCCAGTACAATATTGTATGCTACAAGATTACGAACGAAGTCTTTCTTGCCTTCAGTCGTAGTAACATCAAGCTTATCGTTAAGCATGCGCCCGACATACTTCAGCTGAAAATCGGATTTATCTTTCAGGCTTTGCTTGCCGCGCCCAGCTGCGTAAATCTCTTCGCGATTAAATGGAAACGTCTCAATGATATATTCAAATGTCATGAAATGATTCGCCTCTTCCCACATCTGTTTCGAGAGGTAACAATGCGCTTCAGCGGCATTGACATATGGGTAGATCCCAAAAGCGAGGCTTTTGTTGATAAGCAGCTCGTTTGGATTGAGATAGCTAATAACAGTCTTGAGCGCATGCTTTTCCTCGTCTGTCATTTTCTCAAAGTCAGTTAAATCCTGCACAAGCTGTACTTCATTTGGGAACCACGTATTCGCTACCGCCTGATTATATAGGTCATATGCCCACTGGTAACGCACCGGCTTCAGCTGCAGCCCGTCGCGCAAGCCTGAGCCTAAAATTCCCTTTGGTTGTGTTGATACTGTCATAGTTCCTCCTCTTATTTTTTCCGTGCAAAGCCGAATCCAACTTTGCGTTGATTTTCTTTCTGAATTTTCTCTGCCTTGTTTGCAGCAACAGTAGTCTGTTCTGATTGATGACGCGGTTTCACATGCAAGTAGTATGTCGTCTTAAGGCCACGGCGCCAGGCTTCACGGTAGATCTTTTCATACTCATCAATATCGCGCGTTTCCAAATACATGTTGCGGCTAATTGCTTGGTCAACCCATTTTTGCGCCCGTGCCGCTACCTCAATAAACGCGTACGGCGACAGCTGAAAGCTCGTTTTGTAAACATCACGCACTGCTTGCGGAATTTGTTCCATACCCTGAATGTCGCCTTGGTTGATGAGTAATTCATCTTTTAACTCATCCCATAGTTTTAGCTCTTTTAGTTTTGCTACTAAGTTGTGATTAACCTCAAGGAATTTACCGTTTAACGTGCTGCGGCTGAAAATTTGGCTAAATTGCGGATCAAGTCCCGGCGTCGTGCCGGTCACGTGTGAGATGTTTGCGGTCGGCGCAATTGCCATAAGCGTCGCATTGCGCATACCTTTCTTTACTTTAGCGCGCAATGTTTCCCAATCTAAACGCTGCTTTATTGAGATATTTACTGTTCGTTGGCGGCTCTCGCTAAGTGCTGCGATAGTATCAATCGGCAATAGCCCTCTACTCCAGCCGCTGCCTTTGAAATTCGGATAACTGCCGCGCTCTTTCGCTAAATTCGCTGATTCGTCAATCGCATAGTAACTGATAAACTCGCTCAGCTGATCAATCAGCTCGTACGCTGCATCCGATTCATAGCTGATCTCAAGCTTCTCAAGAATATCTGCAAATCCCATATAGCCAAGCCCAACCGCACGATTTTGCGTATTTGAATGCATCGCTTCTTCAACTGGCGTGCTAGTAATATCAACAAGGTTGTCCAGTTGGCGCACTGCCGAGCGGGTCGCCTGCTCAAGCCGACCCCAAGCACATGTTTTATCGTGCTGCAAAAACGCCGACAGGTTTAAACTAATGAGGTTACATACCGCAATATTTTTACTGTCTTGCGGTAGCGTGATTTCGGTGCATAGGTTGCTCAGGTGAATTGTACCGGAGTTATTATTGAGCGCCCGCACATTGATTGTGTCTTTCCAGGTGAGCCACGGGTGGCTCGTGGCCTGTAGGCTCATCAGAATCTGGCGGTATTGCTGCCGCGCCGATAGTTTCTTAAACGTACGCAGTTTACCGGCTTCTGCCAGTTTAATATATTCGCGATAGCGTTTGCTAAACGCCGTACCATACAATTCAGTTAAATCGCTCGCCTCTGATGGGTCAAACAAATACCAATCCTGATCATTTTCGGCGCGCTTCATGAACTCGTCTGATAAAAATACCGCTGTGTTTGCGAAACGCGTACGCAGATACGGGTCTCCTGAGTTTTGGCGCAGGTCTATAAATTGTGGAAAATTAAGATGCCAGTTCTCCATATAGAGTGCCGCCGCCCCAGCCTTCTTGCCCTTGCGACTAACGGCAAACAGTGCCGTATCGATCATCTTCATAAACGGAATTGGACCGGTCGATTCCGTGTTCGTAGTCTTTACCGGACTGCCGGCAGCACGCAGCTTACTCATGCTAATGCCGATACCGCCTGTACCTTTAGCAATCCACATAGTATCGTGAATGCTTTTTGCGATTGACTCCATGTCGTCGTCAACGTCAATGACGAAACAATTACTTAACTGCGGGAATGTACCGCCAGCGTTGACACGCGTACTGCCGCCCGGACTATATTCTAAGTTGCTCATGTGGCGGTAGAAGCGAATTGCTGCTTCGGTCGGGTTCGGTTCGTTAAAGCTTAGACCCATCGCAATGCGCATGTTCGTGAACTGCGGTACTTCAAGCGGCGAACCGTCATTTTTACGCAGTGCATACCGATTTTTGTTCGTGATGACACCGAGATATTTGCTCAAACGATCGCGCGTTGGATCAAGCGCTGCTGCCAATACGCTTAAATCAAACACGTTTGCATCCGCCATACGTATATCAAGCAACCCGTCTTTTACCGCTTGCTTGATGTATTTTGGAAACTCGCGCGCATGCAGTGCTTTTAGTTCATCGTCCGTTTCGTAGTCGCCGAGCAGTGTTTTGTACATTGTTTTTAGTAGCAGCCGCGCCGCAATTGTATCAAAGTCTGGATCGTCTTTGACGTTTTGCAGTGCCGTCTGGATTACCGCTTCATTCAATTGCTCTGTCGTCATGCCGTCAAAAAGTGTCAGCCGCAATTCGCTCGCGACTTGCACAACTTTCGAGATTTGATCCGGCAAACCATCACTCGCCTTCATGAGTGCGAAATTGATCTTGTTCGCGTCAAACGGTTCTTTACTGCCGTCGCGCTTAATGATTGTAATATCGCTCATATTCCCCCGTTTATTATTGATGCCTATTAGAGCGCAAAAAACTAACCCCGCCTTTATTCTGGCGAAATAAGCTGTCGTACTAATTATTTGCGCACATGTTTATTTACTCGACTGCTATATATGTAGCGTCTGCCTATAAACTATAGACACTATATATGGATATTGCAAGCATTTTGCTTATGTATTTTTTACTACGTAAACTAACGTGCTGCCCTGCGGCATGCTTCATATAGCCTGTCGTTCGGAATGAAATTATCGGTATAAAGCGTGCCGCCAAGCGGCTGCAGCGGAGACATTGCTGCAGGCATTGTCCGCGGTTTTTTGCTGTACGCGATAACATAATTGCCGCGCGATAAATCACGGTGCTGCGCTGCGTACCACGCATGCGGCCAGGTGCGACGGTATACCGCATCAAACGCCGCAAATAACTCGCGGCACGGCGCATTATTGAGCCCGGCGATGAGATTCGCCACTACAAGACCATCTTCGCGCACGATTCGCGCCAATTCGCCGCCATATTCTGCCGTCAATAGCGAATATGGAATTTCGCCGCCGTTATAAACGTCAATCAATACGACATCATAGCGCCGGTCTGTGTGTTGAATATATGTGCGCGCGTCATTAAAAATTAGCTTCACGTTTGGCAGCGACTGATAGCCGAAATACTGCTGCGATATATTTTCTAGCCCCGGGTCAATTTCTACCACGTCAATCTGCGTGTTTGGCAATTGCCGCGCCATATACTCTGCCATTGTAAATGCGCCGCCGCCAAGCAGCAGCACCGTGCGCGGTTTAGCGGCGATTGTCGTTTCAACCATACGCCGCGTATACCAAAACGGTAAGTCCTTTGCGCCATCAAGATATACGCCGGACTGCACGCCGGTCGGTCCAGTCACGAGGCCGCGGATTTGCCTGCCGTTATTCGTGTAATTAACGATGGAATAATGTGCGCTTGGAGTCTCTACCGACACGTCGCCGCGCTTCGGCGCGCACAATCCGCTCAATGCTGTGATAATTACCACTCCAACCATCAACGCCCGCAGTCGCCACTGCCACCGCGGCATAAACAACCAGCTCGTTGCTAACAAGATGCCTGCTACCAGTGCTAACGTCTCGTTTAGTCCAATCGCGCCGAGCAGCACAAATCCAGTAACAAACGTTCCGGCGATACCGCCCACCGCATCAAGCGCACTCAAATTTGCCACCGACCGTCCCGCCGTGTTGAGCGATGATACATTCAATTTTGCTAAGTAGGGCGACGCCGCACCAAGCACGAAACTTGCCGGTGCAAACAACACCAGCGCCGCAATAACCGCTTGTATGCGCGGCTCGTCTAGGGTCGTCGTCAGCCAGCGCAGCACATCGTTTGCGTTCAACATCGTTGCCACCACCAGCGCTGCAGCAATTATTAGCAGCAGTCCAACGTCTTGCGGCGCATGCCGATAGTCTGCAACACGCCCGCCCAGCCAGCAACCTGCACTCAGTGCAATGATAATCACGCCGATCACGCCCGTCCATACGTATGTCGAACTACCAACCGACGGCGCAAGCAGCCGCGCTGCTACCAACTCATACGCCATTAGCGCAAAGCCGCCGACGCACGCTGCCGCGCCTAGCCTCCACGATGATTTCATATCTTCTATCATATCGCATTTCGTTCGTCTATTGCTACAGATAGCTGCCGCATATTACAATGGACGTATGAGCAATGCAATTGTAGCAGTCGACCATTTCCAGATGAAATTCGGCGATGTTGAAGTAATAAAAGATCTGAGTTTTACGGTGAAGCGCGGCGAAACATTCGGGTTTCTCGGCAGCAACGGATCGGGTAAAACGACGACAATCCGCGCGCTGCTTGGCATTTACGCGCCGACGAGCGGCACGCTATTAGTAAACGGCAAGCCGTACAGCGTGTCGGGCGGCGTGAAACTTGGCTACCTGCCAGAAGAGCGTGGGCTGTATAAAAAAGAAACCGTCATTGATACAATGGTATATTTTGGTCGGCTGAAGGGATTCAGCAAAAGCGAAGCGCGAGCACGCTCAATGGCATTTTTGCAGCGCGTAAATCTGGCAGACAAAGCGACAACCCGCCTTGATAAATTATCGGGCGGACAACAACAAAAAGTGCAGCTTGGTATTACCATTATGAATGACCCTGAACTGCTCATCTTGGATGAACCAACGAAAGGTTTTGACCCGGTAAACCGCCGGTTGCTCATGGAAATCATTGAGGAGCACCAAGCCAAAGGTGCAACCGTCATCATGATCACGCACCAAATGGAAGAGGTCGAACGCTTGTGCGACCGCGTTATTCTGCTGAAAGACGGCGTAGCGCGTGCTTACGGAACGGTCGCGGCGATACGCAAACAGTTTGGCGGCAAATCGCTTGATGACATTTTCCTAAGCGTATACGGCAACGAAAATAATCAAGAACAGGAGGCGCGCCATGCATAATTTATCGACCGTTATAACCTTTGAAGTCATTCGCGTACTCAAAAAGAAATCGTTTTGGGCGATGGTGTTCGGCTTCCCGATTATGATCGGTGCGGTATTCGGTATCGTGTTTTTGTCGAACAAAGCCACGCAAGATGCCGCCGATAAGCTAAAAGAGCAGCCATTCAGTATTGCTATCACCGACGATTCCCGTCTGCTGAATTCACAGATAACAAGCGCATTTCATGCCAAAATGACAACTAAAGAAGCTGGCATCGCTGCGGTTAAAAACGGCACGGTCGACGCCTATTTTTACTACCCTGCTGATGTGAGTGCTCACCATATAGAAATCTACGGCAAGAATGTCGGCCTATTTGAGAACGGACGGTACAGTTCGGTAGCATTAGCATTACTTAGCCAGTCAGTGCAAAACACCGTATCGCCACAGATTCGCACTGTTTTACAAAATGCAGCAGTTAGCGACACAACTATTTACCGCGACGGGCGTGCCTACGACCCATTCAAAGAAATGATCCTGCCAGGTATATTCCTTGTGCTGTTTTATGTGCTAATGTCATTCTTTGCTGGACAAGCGCTTACTAGTACGACCGAGGAAAAAGAGAACCGCGTGATTGAGATGATCCTCACAACAATTGAAGCGCGCACGCTAATCATCGGCAAAATCATTTCGCTCATTATACTCATGCTGATCCAAGGCGTTCTTGTGGTAGCGCCCGTACTAATCGGCTACCTGCTGTTCCGCGATCAGCTTAATCTGCCGAATATTGATTTGTCGGGCTTACCGGTCGACTGGGCGCGGATTGGAATTGCTGCGGTAATTTTTATTCTCAGTTTTGCATTTTTCACTGGCGTACTTGTGCTAATTGGCGCCACTATGCCAACCGCACGCGAGGCAAATCAATTTATGGGATTTGTAATGATTGCACTATACGGGCCGCTCTATGCCGTATCGCTGTTTATCTCAATGCCAGACGCACCGATCGTACGATTTTTGAGTCTTTTTCCGCTTACTTCGCCGATTCCCCTGCTCATGCGCAATGCTGCCGGTAACCTGCAGCCATGGGAAATTGCTGCAGGCGCGCTCATTTTGCTTGTCTCATCAATATTTGTACTAATACTCGCCGTACGCGTATTCCGCTTCGGTGCACTTGAGTACAGCCGCAAGGTGTCACTTAAAGAAATGTTCGCGCGGCGGTAAGCGGGTTTTAGCTATGCTGCAAAAATAATACGCGAGCAAGCCTCGCGCATTATTCATGGCGGAGAGGGAGGGATTCGAACCCTCGATGAGTTGCCCCATACCGCTTTTCGAGAGCGGCCAGTTCAACCACTCCTGCACCTCTCCATATTGCCTACGTATTATATCAGATATGCGGTGTATAATATAGGTATGGAAGATTCAATTTTTACTAAAATCATTAAAGGCGAACTGCCTTGCCACAAGATCTACGAAGACGACAGAACGATTGCATTTCTTGATATCCATCCGCAAGTTGAGGGGCATACGCTCGTCATTCCAAAAAAACAAGTTGATAGTTTATGGGACTTAGACGACGACACGTACGCTCACCTCTGGAACGTTGCAAAGCGTCTTGCTAAACACATTGAACGCCTCAAGATTCGCCCGCGCGTTGCCTCGGTCGTGATGGGATATGGCGTACCGCATGCGCATATCCATCTAATTCCGATCGGTAGCGAAGCGGAATTAAAGCAGCCACAGGACACAGAGTCGCCAGTTGATCATGACGCGCTTGCGGCTATGGCAGAAAAACTGCGAACTAATGCTTAAAATCATTGCTATAGGTAAAAAACACGAACCCTGGGTTGCTGCCGGCATAGAGCGTTATCAAAAACGCTTGCAGCGCCCGTGGAATATCGCGTGGGAATTGTTACCGCATAGTCCATTCGATAGCAACAACGCCCGCCATGATGAGTCTGAACGTATATTGTCTCGCTGTGGCGCAGACGAGTTCGTTGTCGTCCTTGACGAGCGTGGGAAATTGCTTAACTCCCCCGCCCTGTCGCGGTCTCTTAGCCAAGCATTCACAAGCAACCGCACACCTATCTTTGTTATCGGCGGCGCATATGGTGTTACTGATGCATTACGTGCTCGTGCTAATCTAGTATGGTCGATCAGCCCGCTGGTATTTCCCCATCAATTAGTACGGCTCATTTTAGTCGAACAGCTCTACCGCGCCCAAGAAATCTCTCGCGGCGGCAAATACCACCACGGTTAATTTTCTAGTCTCTCGTAGTCGTCTTCGCTCGCCAAAGCGACCGAAATCTCCAGCTTGTTCAGCACCCGCGCCAACCTCTCGCGCGTAGCCAGCTCGGCGATTTCCTCGACAGAGGTAATAATCCCCGTATTTCTAAAATATTCTATCGGCACATCTTTTAGTAGCGGTGCTTTGGCAAAAGCCGCATATTGGTGCCTGATACAGCGTATACTATCCGGCGAATTAGCCTCATCTATTGCTTGTTGGAGATTTTTTTGCAAATTATCCAAGGAAGTTTCGCTCGGCACGGTAAATATCTGCGAAAATTCTAATTTGCCCCCAACCTGGCACACCGCCGCCGCGCCGCGGTCATAAGCATAAAACTTAGAAACGACCGCTGTTATAGCATCCAACAGTGGCGGCCGCAACCTCAAAAATACTTTTTGTTCCGTCGCGTCGCTGCTATCCAAAACCACGTCAACCCGCACGTCGACAGTCTGCCCGGGCGTCTTTTTCATCCGTAAATCTACCTCGAGATTTGAAGTCCCCCCGGCTGCGATTCGCCGGGCAGCTGCCAAAAGTTGCGGCTCATCGACCGCAACAGCCGCCGACCGCTCCTCTAACTCCAACGTTTTGACCGCTAGCTGGACGTCTTCCATGCGAAGCTGCGGCTTTTTCCAAAACAATTCATAATCCGCCAAAGCTTTCTCGGTATAAAATTCGCCGCTAAAGAAAACAACCTCCTCAAACGTCTCGCCCTTCACGGCAATAATATCAAACAAATGATTGCCGCGCTCACGCAAAAACCGCCGCTGCGCCGCGACCAGCACATGCTCCAGCAAATGCCAGGCATCCATATTGCCAGGTCGAGGAATCGCGATATAACGAAATGAAGAATACATATCAATATTATAGGGAAAAGTGGTCAGTTTTAACACATGACCAGGTGTAGTAGGCTACCAGCGCGTGCGTCCGTGCCTGTTCTTACCCTTCGTGTCGTGGCTCTTGCGGCCGTCGAACCCCTTCGAGGGGCGGCGGGTAGGCTGCGTTGACTTGCCGTTGCGGTGCCCTCGGTTCTTGCCCTTCTTGCTGGTGGTGCCCGTCAGGCACCTCGGACAAAGGCAGAAAATGCCGTGAGAAGACATTTCATCTCCTGAAATTTGGACGCTACATTAGCGTCATCCAAAGAAGTACAAGACCTCTTGTAGCGAAAGGTTATCGCCACAAGAATACACTCTACGCTCTCTCTGAATTTGTCAACTATAAACTTGATAATTTTGCCAATTATTACGTAAATGCTTGACAAAATTAAATATCTGTGCTACAATTGCCATGAGTAAATTTGAGAGAAACCACCACAACAACCATAACAACTATAAGGCTCCCGAGACGCGGCGCAGTTGGCGCTCCAAGTTTGGCGCAGCAGTAATGGCGATAACAGCGGGACTTGGTACGGCAACTTCCTTTCGGGCGAGAGCAAGGATGATGGCGCACAGGCACTAAAGAATCCCGATTGTGTCACAGCAGAGACTACGTTTGGCAACTATGGCGATACAGCCCATGAGCTCGCGGATAACTTCCGGGGAGATAGCGAAGATTACTTGATCCAATTTCAGCTCGATCCTTTACTGCAACGCGAAAGTATTGCAGGCAAGAGCAGTGATAGCACCACACCGGTCGAGGTTACAGTATGTAAACCATCAACAGGGCGCGGTTCTTTAGACGCTCGCGTGGAATCAACCCTAAATGAACCATCAGATAACGGTCAGTGGTCAGTCAAACCGAACCTCATAAATATTACTAGCTAACTTATACCGCCAGCTGCACACCAGTTGGCGGTATTTATATTTAGACAAATACGCCGAGAGCGCAAACCGCAATCCAGCAACAAATAACAATCCTGACTTATAGCTGCTCAAAAACTCTTGTCTATTCTATATTCACCCAGCAAACCAGTCTTATTATCGGCAGATTAGGCATTTTCACATCGCTTTTTTGACCGCCCTAAGGCGTTTTCGCCCACTCAACTTGCCGAGCCAACTTTTTGTCGAACATATACAAAGGTCCGCCGGTTCGCTCGCGCGCAGCAACCGCCAAATAGCAATCTTCGAAGCTCAAGGCAGGGTGACCCGCAAATATTTCCAGCGCCTCGTTGATAACAGCTTCATCGCAATCGATACACTCCATGCTCGCAAACCCCGCGAGAACTTCGGCAACCCTACTGCGGCTTAGCTGATAATTTCTAGTCATGACATGCGCCGCCTCCGTAAATACAACCGCTTCGACTCTGAACTTTGCGCCGGGGCACGAAAGCAAATCCATAGCAGCCTGCGTTTTTTCCGGAATGTCCTCTAGCAATAAACGCAATACAATACTGGTATCAAGCGAGCTCGTCATTGGTCAGACCCTCTCAGCTTTTCTGCTATTTCGCGGGCGCGGCTTTCGGCGTAAAATTCATGAATCTCGCTACTGTCGAGAGACTTGACGCCTTCAGGAATTTCAGCAGTCAGCTTTCGCGCCATTTGCCGCAACTCGTCCAGCCCTATCGGTTTCTCTACCGTCATGCGCCGAGAATTTTCGTCAAACGAAACCTTCAGTTTAGTAGATTTATTAATCCCCCACGCCTTGCGAATCTTCGCCGGAATAGTAATTTGCCCCTGAGATGTAACGGTAACCATGTTCATGCATTAATTGTAACAAAAATCTAATGGAAAATCAAGAATCTAATAGATTTTTGCAAAATAAAAGACGGCACAATCTAGCGCCATACACCAAATACCCAACCTACAACCTAGCGATAAATAACAATCCTACATCATTCTATTGACTTTTAATAAAGTTTATGCTAAATTAAGTAGCACGATACTACTAAACACAAACAATAGACAATGACATATTTTGACTACCTAGCCCGAATATTCATCGCCGCACTGAGCCTGTGTATCACTAGCGGCGTTGCAGTGCACGATAGCCATGTTGAGCACGTGATTGAAACGGCGAAGCAGGCAAAAATAAGCAAGCTAACCTCGCTGGATGTGAAAGCGATTAGCGAAGCGCGTACGCCGCATACGCATTCCGACCACGATGCAAGCAGTTCAATGTTGTCGCATAGCTTTACATACCAGTCGCCGAGCATTGCGCCGGATCGCCGCCATCACCACAAGCGCATTCTCGCCGTTCTTGAAGAAGGCGGACGCCACGCGTTTGACAATGCTAATTTGCCAATCCTTGACTAACTGCGCGCAATAACTTGCAGCTCAGTTTGCAAGCGTTTCACAAGCGCTCGCTCTTCCGCCAATTGACGGCGCGATTCTTCCACTAGATGAGCCGGCGCTTTCGCTGTGTAGTTTTCATTTGCCAAACGCGTTTCAAGCGTTTTCACCTGTTGGCGCACGTTTGCTAAACGCTTTTCGAGATTTGTTTGATGCTCGTACAGCGTGTTGTCGTCTAGGTCAAGCCAGGCGTCGCGTCCGCTTACCGCTAAGCGCAATCCCCTTGCCTGGTCAACATGCTCAACTGATTTCACGCGCGCAAGCTTTTGAATTAACTCAGCATTATCTGCTACGAGCGAGTCGTCCATATACAGCATGCCATACCGCTTATTGCCCGGCAGCTCGCTCATCACATAGCGGGCTTCGCTTACTAAATTTTTCAGCCGACCAAACTGCCTAGCGGCGATATCATCGTATTCGGCGGGTTTCATCCACGCTTCGCCCGCCAAGATCGTATCATGCCATGGCAATGCTTGCCAAATTGTCTCAGTCACAAATGGCGCAAATGGGTGCGATAAACGCAGAATAGTGTCAAGAACATACGCGTTCATGCTGATATTTTGCTCAACTTTGCTCACTTCGACGAACCAATCGGCAACATCATCCCATACAACGTGATAAATCGTTTCAGCAGCTTCAGCGAAATGATAGGTTCCAAGTTGTTTTTCAACCTGCTGCGCCGCTTCATCAAGCCGGCTCAAAATCCAGTGATCCGCCAGCGACTGCGGAACCGGCTCGGCTGCAGGTGTTTCGTCTGCAACAGATGCTTCAATATAGCGCGCAACATTCCACAACTTATTGCAGAAATTACGCGCCGCGATAACTTTACCAGTGTTAAAGGCTTGCGGCTGCGCAGCAGAGCGACTCGAAATCACACCCATACGCAGCGCGTCAGAGCCATACTCTGATACGTATTCCATCGGGTTGATGACGTTGCCTTTACTCTTGCTCATCTTCACACCCTTTTCGTCAAGTACAAGCCCGTGCAAGTACACGTGGCGGAACGGTACCTTATCGGTGCGATACAGACCCATCATAATCATGCGCGCCACCCAGACGAACAAAATATCGCCCGCCGTCTCCATGACCGCCGTTGGATAAAAGCGGCTTAAATCGCCATTTGCTAGGTAGTCGGTGGTAATATACGGCCATTGGTTGCTGCTAAACCACGTGTCAAGCGTGTCTTCTTCTCGTCGATATGTTGTACCATCTACAACAATATGTTTCTGATCAACGCGGCGATCAAAGCGCCAATCATCTAGATTATCCTGTGATTGAAACATCGGAATTGGAATTCCCCACGGAATTTGGCGGCTAATGTTCCAATCCTTAATATCCTTTAGATAATTAATGACAACCGAACCTTTATTTGCTGGCGTGAAGGTCACATCGCTGTTTTGGATTGCTGCAATCGCCCGATCAGCCAACCCGCGCATTTTCACGAACCACTGCTCTTTGACGAGCGGTTCAATCACTGTGCCACACTTATAGCAGTGCCCAACTTGGTGCTCAATATTCTCTTCACCGCGACGCAGCTCGTCAATATCAAGCGCTGTTAGCACGCGTTTACGCGCCTCTTCAACGGTTAGTCCTTTAAACTGCGCCGGTACGTTTACCATGGTGCCGTCAAAATTAATTACTTGCACTGTCTTGAGATTATGGCGCTGCCCAATCTCAAAGTCGTTCGGGTCATGCGCCGGCGTAATCTTCACCGCGCCCGTCCCGTAAGTACGGTCGACGTATTCGTCGGCAATGATTGGAATTTCGCGATGGACGATCGGCAACTGTACTTTGCTGCCAATTAGATCTTTATAGCGCTCATCATCTGGATGAACTGCTACCGCCACATCGCCTAACAATGTCTCGGGACGTGTTGTTGCGATGATAATTTCCCCTACCCTATCAATTAACGGATAGGCAATTTTCCAAAGCTTGCTTTTTTCATTTTTATAGACAACTTCATAATCCGAAAAACTCGTCTGGTGTTTAGTGCAATAATTCACAATGCGCTCGCCACGGTAGATAAGTCCATCGCGCCACATCGCTTCAAACGTATCGTATACTGTGTCGATCACCTTTTCATCCAGTGTAAATACTAAATGATCCCAATCGGCGCTCACGCCAATTGCGCGTAGCTGCAATTCCATATCGCCGCGCCGCGCCGCCACAAAGTCCCATACTTGGGCGTACAAATCTTCGCGGTCGAAATTAAACCGTGTCTTCCCTTGCTTTTCGAGCTCGCGTTCGTACACTACCCACGTCTCAAAGCCCGCATGATCTGCCCCAGGAATATACACAGCATCATAGCCGCGCATTCGGTGATAACGTACTAAAATATCCTGGATCGCCGACCCGAGCGCGTGCCCAACGTGCAAATTGCCATTCGCGTTTGGCGGCGGCATGACGATCGCGTACGGCTCGCCCTCGCCTTTTGGCGCGAAAACCCCCGATTTCTCCCACATCGCATAGATTGTTGGTTCGTAGTCATTCGGTGTATAAGCTTTTGCTAAATTCATATCGGCTCTTCTTATTCATTAGGTTATTCACGTGAAAACTAAAAATCAAAAAGATAACCCAGGAATCGCTCAGCATAAGCGCCCTCACCTCTGTTATCCTTGCACCTTTTATTTTCTCACGTGTTTGTATTCCTTTTCATTATACCATAACTCCGTGTATACTGAGTGTATGTTACAAGGGAATGAATGCACCGAATCAACGGTGTGGAACGAAGTAATATACGATTTAGGAGGACACCCGCTTCAGCTGTGGGGGTGGGGAGAGGTAAAATCGGCGCACAACTGGCACGCGCACCGCGTATTGTTTACCGATCAGCAGGGCGGAGTTGCCGGTGCCGCACAGATTTTAGAGAGAATACTACCAAAGCCTTTTCGCCGCCTCTGTTACGTGCCGCGCGGTCCAGTCTGTAGGGAAGGGGACGCCGCAGCAGTATACGAGGCGCTCGCAGCGTACGCGTCGCAGCATTTACCCGGCACGCTGTTAACCGTCGAACCTGATACAGGGTTAGCTCCAACAACAGCGGGGTGGCGGCGATCGTCAAATACGATCCTGATCCCAAAAACATTAATTTTAGACTTGCACCACAGCGAAGAGGAGCTGCTTGCCGCAATGGCGAAAAAAACACGCCAGTATATCCGTAAATCAGAACGGGCAGGTATCACGTTGCGCCGCGTCAAAGCAATGGACGACATCGAAAAATTACTCGAAATTTACCATCAGACAGCAGAACGTGCTGGTTTTGCTCTTCACGACGATCAATATTACCGTGACGTCCACATCAACCTGGGCGACTCGTCGCTTATTTTTGCCGCCTATGAAGGCAGCGAGCCGATCGCATTCGTCTGGCTCGCTGCCAGTCAGGAAACTTCTTTTGAGTTATACGGCGGCATGAACGAACGCGGGCAGGCGCTACGAGCAAACTACGCGCTGAAGTGGCTTGCTATCCGCAAGTGCAAAGAGTGGGGGATTAGTCGTTACGACATGAACGGGCTGCTTAATGACGGTATTAGTAATTTCAAACGCGGTTTTGCTAATCATGAGGATATGCTCGCTGGTACGTACGACTATCCGCTCAGTCCGCTTTATGGCGTCTGGACAAGATTGCTGCCAGCCGCTAAAAAAATAATCCGATATATCAAACACTAAACACCAGCAAGCGACTGCACTGGCACGGCACCTTCACGCAGTACTGTTATAACTCCATGAGCATCCACCATGATAATCGTTGAAGGCGGGTGGTTACTCAAATCGCCGCCGTCAACGTAAAAATCAACGGAATCGCCAAAAATATGCTGCGCCGCCGAGATTGTTGCCGCTGTCTTTTCACCGTGTTTATTCGCGCTTGTCGTCATGAGCGGACCAGTCTTTTGTAGCAGCGACCGTAGTGTCTTGTCCTCTGGTATCCTGACCGCGAGACTACCACGTTCCTCGCGCAAAAACTTAGGAACATGCTGCGCCGCAATCACCACGCTCAGAGGTGCCGGCCACAAATGTGAGACATACCGCAAAGCTGCCTCATCAAGCCCAAGTGCGATCAAATCATCAACCGATGATGCGATAACTGTACCGGCATGCGACTGGCGCGGCTTCGTCGCATAGAGGCGCTTAATCGGCTCGGGGGCAATAACCGACACCAAGCCATACACCGTATCGGTTGGCAATATGCCAATTGCGCCACCGTGCAGCAATGCGGCTAAGTTCTTGTCAGCAACATAGGTAAATAGTTGTGTCATTTACAACACCTTTGCAACATTCCAGGCTGTATTTACCATGGATAAGCTTGGAACGACATCAAGAGTATATGGATCAGCAGGTGTACCGTATTGAGCATGAAAAAACCCGAGCGTAGCAATCATCGCTGCATTATCCGTGCAAAACTGCATCGGCGCATATTCGATTGCAATTGGCAAGCGAGCTGATAGTTGACGCCGCAGTTCCTGATTCGCCGCCACGCCGCCAGCAATCACAACCGACCGCGGCGCAAAGTCACTATACGCACGCAGCGTACGCTCCACTAGAGTTTCAACCGCTACGCGCTGAAAGCTCGCCGCAAAATCTGCCCGCTGAACGTCATTTACGAGCCTTGGCAGCTCGTGTGATGGAAATGTGAAGTCTTTGCCTACCGCATGCTGCACTGCCCGTAGAACGGCTGTTTTAAGCCCAGAGAACGAAAAATTATACGGATTATCAAGCTTTGCCTTTGGCAAATGATATTTTTCGGGGTCGCCATGCTTAGCAGCTGCGGCGATTGACGGACCGCCAGGGTAGGGGAGTCCGAGGATTTTCGCGACCTTATCAAAAGCTTCGCCAACGGCGTCGTCTTGCGTTTGCCCGAGCAATTCATAATCGCCGTGACCATGAAACAATACCAGTTGCGTATGTCCGCCTGACACAATAAGCGCAAGCAGGGGGAATTCCGGTTGCTTTGACGGTAGCTGTAGCGCCGAGCTACTGCTTTCGGTAATAAAATTCGCATACACGTGCGCCTCAACATGGTGAATCGCGTAGAGCGGCTTATTGCGTAAAATTGCGAGCGCCCGCGCGGCAAGCGTACCGACCAGCAATGAGCCAACTAAACCGGGCGCGTAAGTGACAGCGATCGCATCAATATCATTCCAATTGCACTGCGCCTGCGTTAGCGCTTCGCGAATCACCGGATTTATCACTTCGATATGGCTGCGTGCGGCTATTTCTGGCACAACACCGCCGTACTGCGCGTGAATATCAATTTGCGAATTTACCACGCTTGACAATACGCGAAAGCCATCCTCAACGACCGCCGCCGCTGTCTCATCGCAACTCGACTCAATTCCCAAAATTTTCATCAACTTTATTATACCACCCGGGGAGCACACCTAGATACTAGCCGGTTTGCCGCAAAAAGTGGTACGATAGAATATATGAAGCAGCTGTTAGTGAGAGGCGTGCGAGCAATACTGCCTGTTCGTTTGGTGCATCAGCTAGAGGGGCGGTATCGCAAAATGCGCGTTCGGCTGGTGCGTATGCGGTATGGTAATCCAGCGAAGCATCTTCGCGTCATCGCTGTAACCGGCACGAACGGCAAAACAACGACAGTTAATTATTTGAACGAAATTCTCAAAGAGGCTGGCTACACAACAGCGATGTTTAGCACTGCAACGATTGAGATTGCCGGGCAAACAAGACGCAACGACTTAAATGCTACTGTCGCGAGCACAGCAATAATGCAGCGATTCTTCCGCCGCGCCAAGAAAGCGCATGTTGATTTTGTAGTGATGGAATTTCCGAGCCATGCGATTCACCAGCATAAACTTGAAGGCGTGCCGGTCGAGATGGCAATTATGACCAATCTGACGCAAGATCATTTAGATTACCATAAAACGATGGAGGCATACGCCGAGGTAAAAAGCCGCCTGTTTGCGCAAAATCCAAAATATATCGTCCTGAACCGCGACGATGAATGGTTTGAGTATTTTAACAAGTTTCCCGCGCAAGCGCAGAAAATTACTTACGGCGAACATGCCGATGCCGAAGCACATATTGACCGCGTAAAATTGTACCGCAAGGGAACAGAGGCATCCATCACGATTGACCATCAAACTAAGCTGGAGCTTGCCACAAATCTGCCGGGCAAATTTAATGTATACAACATGACTGCTGCGGTGTGCGCTGCGTATCTGCTTGGCGTATCGCTGAAGGATATTGTTGAGGGCGCCGCGAATCTCGAAAGCGTGCCGGGGCGATTTGAGCGCGTCAACACTAACACGCCGTATGATGTGATCGTTGATTATGCGCATACGCCAGACGGACTTGAGAAAATCCTCACTGCTGTCAAAGCAATCACAAAAAACCGTGTGCTGCTCGTTTTCGGCGCGACGGGCGACCGCGATAAAGAAAAGCGCCCGATTATGGGCGAAATCGCTGCGCGCCTTGCTAATCGTATCTTTTTGACCGACGAAGAAAGCTATAATGAAGATCCGGCAGCAATTCGTAAAATGGTTTACGACGGTATAGAACGCGTAAGAAGCGGCGCAGTAAAAACAACTGAAATCCCCGACCGGCGCGATGCAATCGCAAAAGCACTTTGCCTTGCCGCGAAAGGCGATACGGTACTTATCACCGGCATGGGGCACGAAGTCTACCGCATTATCAACGGCGAGCGCGTCCCGTGGAATGACGCCGAGGTCGTGAAAGAATTACTGAAGAAAGCCTAGTACCATGCCTGGTGTTTCAGGCGATAATATATAGCGCGCACGAGTTTTTCAACGAAACGCTGCCATAACTTCGCCCGCCATGGACGCACCGGCAATAAATATGTACCGGCATAATCGGTGACATGGTCGTTGAATCCCGCTTTGAATTGTCCAACGCCGTATAGCGGGTGGTTTTTATCTTTGATGTACGCTGAATGCGGCGCGCCGCAGAGGTCGTAGTCGGTGATGCTGCGCTTTTTCAGTTCGCGAATCGTTTCGAGAATCAAAAGGGCAGGAATGCCGCGCGTAGTTTTACGGCGCGTGCTGCCAGCGTCTTTGCGGCTAGCTTTGTGTCCGAGCGTCATAACGAAATCTGCCGACGCGAGCTGTCCGCCGTCGTAGGCAAATATGATAAATCCATGCCCGCTCTCGCAGTATTCGCTCCAAAACTTCCGGTAGTATTCGTACGGGCGAATTACGAAACGACCGTTTGCTGTTTCGGCAAATAATTCATAAAATGCCCGGTATGTCGATTTCTCTGCTGGCATAACACGGCAGTGTACCTCGCCCTTGCGCGCTTGGCGAATATTATAGCGGACTTTACTGTTGAAACGTGCTTCAATAACCGCTAATTCCGGGCGGACATCAAGCCAAATCGTCGACATTGTCGGCTGTACATCGGCGGAACGCCGTAAGCCCGCCTGTAGCAGCGCTTGGCGTGTTTCTGGTGCGTCGATGAGCTGCGGCTCGCATTTCACCGCAAACACGCCTTGTGCGCGCGCAAACGCTTGTAAATCATGCAAAATCATTGCCGTATCCTCAGCGTTCGCAGCGCCCACACCTTGCGGACAATACCACAACTTACCGAAACCGGCCACATGCTTTTCAAGCGCCAATAGTGCTGCACAATCCGTCACGATATACCGCGGCGTCCACCCGCGCTGCTGTTTGATGCGCGCAAAGGCTGCCAACTGGAAAAAATCACCGCCGTTTGGATTTTTACTCACTAACTCGTCCCACTGGTCAATCTCAGCGGGTGTTGCGAAATGTACTGTCATAGCTCCATTATATATCATAGTTATACTAGTATATTGATTTTTTATAAAGTTTATGCTAACATATGGCACATGGTTAAAGCGCCTCTTGATAATCCAAATCCAGGTTATAAAATTATTCAAGATAGCGGTGAGTTAGACACAAGCGTCACTGGATATGACAAGAACGGTTCGGCGGTATTTGGTAAGCTCGGTGCAGAAAATTTATTACAGCGGAATATGAAAGATATTGAAGCTCAGTACGTTACCGACACTGATGCTCTAGTGGGTATCTTTACAAGTGATGTCAAAGAATCAAAGCATTTTCTTGACAAAAAGGCACGTTATCCAGACGAACCTGTCACGCACGCTATATATCTAGATAAATCGGCTCGTAACGTTAGCAGTATTATAAATAAATTGTGGAGTCCGCTCATCGGTAAGTCATCAGAAGAAATTCCTGAAGCATCGTTTCTTAATATAGATAAAGAGAAATATTTACTTGCTATGGGATTTCCCGCTAGAGAATTACAACGCCCAGATCTTGATAAGATATCATTAGACAAGCTACACCCAAAATTCCATAAAGATATTATTCAGCAAATTCGTGCGCTGTATTTGCGCCCTGAGGATATTGACAAAATAGATGAAAATAATCTTGACGACGTTTGGAGCTACCCAACCGTATTCGATGGACAACGTGTTGCAATAGTCGATGAAACTAGATCATCGTCAGCAACATTGCGCATTGCAGACATGCTATTACAGGAGGCGTTTCCAGACGCGCACATTGAACCGGTTGTCTGGTCTGTTCCTCCGTTGTTCAGGTGGAGTTTAACGAAAGATGATGGTTCAGTTGAAAGTCATTTTGCCGCCTACCATGTGCCAGTTTGGTATGACAGCAAGTCGTCGGAGGGTCGCGGTGGTATTGATGACAATAATCCAGAGCTTCTTGCGAAGTCAAATAAGAAAATCGAGCGGATTGGACGTCATGTGTTAAGTGTTATGCGTACTGAGATGGATAGTAAGTCGCGTGAACTATTAGACGACTTTGCGCTCTTGGCAAAACGTTTCAGCGACGGAGATATTCCATACCGCCCGGATCCGAGTTCATACGGAGGGGTAGTTGGTGCGAAACACCGAATAGAAGAATTCTATGGTATGCCGCATAAAGACGTTTTGCCGTATTTACAGGGAAAAGTATCTTCTGAGCAGTTTAAGAAACGTCTTGAATATCATCGTGCCTAGCCTTAAATATAGCGAAGCCATCACTATGATCGCACGAAAATAACCCAGAAGACATAATGATTTCCTGACCGGCAACGCCGCCAATTGCACGGATGACATTGCCCATACTATCATCTAAGTTCTCAAGCTCGACACAGATGAGATCGTTGTTGTCATAAAATTCAACTGTTTCTCCAACAGCTAAATTGCCCGTGTATGAGTCAAACGCGACTTCGTATCGTTCTCCGGGATTAAGTTCCATAAGATTTGTTATTCTAGCATATTACTGCAAACATGTCAAAGAGTTAGCTCTGCGGGTTTGAAAGGTAATCGATCTCCTTAATAATATCAAGCAGTGCCTGAGCACGACGACCCTCATCAGGAATCGCTTTAGCGGCTTCGTGCGCCGGCGCAATAAGCGAGCGATCGTCTGTAGAACGAATTAGCAGGAGATACGTATCGAATTTTTCGTCGGGAGCGATATTGAGCTTATCAACAAGCGGGCGCAGCTCAGTTATGGCGTCTTTCTTGACAGCGTCAAGCGAGGCGTCGCCTGATGAAGTAGGCGCTGCCGAGGCTTTTACTGAAGCCGCGGCTTTAGCGGGAACACTTGCTGGCGCAGTATCATCTGCTGGCGCTGGCGGCATCGGCGGCGGCGTTGGAGGTAGGGCGGCTTGCGGCTGCGCGGCAGCGGCATCATCGTTTACGCCGGCCAATACCTTTGCGAGCTCTTGGTCGTCACTGATTGGTTGTGTCGTTTGCGGTTTTATATTCATTCCCACCTCATTACTATCATTCTTGTTATGCTTTCTCATATACTGTATCATAGATAAAGAATGTATCGCAAGTGGAAAAGGTGGTTTTAAGAATGCTCGATGACGCACAGATTTTGAAACAGCGCGATCGCTTAGGAGCGCTTGATGTTGCGGCAAAGCTGCATGCGCAAATTTCTCGCGAGATTCCAGTAGTAAATGAAGATCACGACGGGCGGGAATTGCGCCACGTAATTGTTGCCGGCATGGGCGGCTCGGCGCTTGCTGCCGACGCCGCAAAAGTACTGCTGCGCGATACGCTGCCAATTCCGCTTGAAGTCGTGAAAGATTATGCGTTGCCTGCCTACGCTGCCAAGCATACATTAGTAATTGCGAGCAGCCACTCTGGTAATACTGAAGAAACCGTGTCGTGCCTGCGCCAGGCAATCAAGCGCGGCTGTCAAATTGCCGTTATCGCGACGGGCGGGGAAATTGTGCGCATCGCCGAGCAACACCAGATCGCGTTTGCGCACATTCCAAACGATACGCAGCCGCGTATGGGCATGTTGTATAATTTACGCGGATTATTCACGTTACTGCACAATTTTAATCTGTTATCAAGCTCATGGCTCAAGCAACTTGACGATGCCGAGCCGTGGATCGCGCGCGAAAGCGCTCTCTGGTGCAAAGACATTCCGACCAAACGCAATTATGCTAAGCAGTTAGCTCTTATCGCCGTCGGTAAAACGCCAGTATTCTATGCAGGCAGCTTAATGGCGCCAGTTGCCTATAAGTGGAAAATTAGCTGGAACGAAAATGCAAAAAACGTGGCATTTTGGAATTATTTTCCGGAGTTTAGCCACAATGAATTCATCGGCTGGACAAGCCACCCGGTCGAAAAACCGTTTGCGGTATTTGACTTGATTAGCAATCTAGAAAATCCGCGGATCCTTAAGCGGTTTGCACTAAGCGATAAAATGCTGTCAGGCAAACGCCCCAAGTCTACCGTCGTGCCGCTGCAAGGCGAGACTATTCTTGAGCAGATGCTATGGGGGAGTATCCTCGCCGATTTTGTTAGTATTTACGTTGGAATCTTGAATAATGTCGACCCGACGCGCGTTGATTTGATTGAGAAATTCAAAAAAGCACTAGCAGAGTAGAAATAACTGAAGATTTGCCGCGAAGGTTGCGCGTAAATGTATAAGAACGACTATTAAACAACAAAACAAGAACGGTAATTACGACCGCTCCTGCTACTTGAAATATAATAAAACAAACCGCTTCTAATGATATTGCCGCAGCGACTCAATCGTATCTTTGCGCGCCGCCTTAACCGCTGGATATGTGCCAAACACGACGCCGACGCCGATTGTCATCAGCACTGCCATCAGCGCTGTCTGCAATGTGAATGCCGGCGAGAAATATAGGAATGTACTAGCGATAAACGCGAGAATATAGCCGCCAACATAGCCGATAGCACCGCCAAGAATACTAATCATCAGCGATTCCACCATGAATTGCCCGATGATATTGCGATGGCTCGCACCGACCGCCTTGCGGATGCCGATTTCGCGCGTACGCTCAGCCACGCCGACAAGCATAATATTCATAATACCGATGCCGCCAACGACAAGCGAGATTGCAGCAATCGCCGCCATCGTTGCAATGAGCGCTGTAAAGAGCTGATTCGTCGGGCGGCCAATTTCCGGTCCGGTGAGTACCGAAAAGTCTTCTTCGCCTAGATGCAATTTGCTTAACTTATCTTTTAACTCTGTTACAACACTGTTGCTCGACTTCGCATCGTCGACTAATACGTCAATTTGCTGGATTTGCGTGCTGCCTTTTAGCAGCTGTTTGCCCTGATCATATGAAACAATCGCTGCATTGCCATAGTCAATGTTATTGTAATTGACCGCGCTTGTTTTTTGCTTCATCACGCCAATCACCGTAAAACGCTGCCCGTGCATAGTAAAGACCTGCCCGACGGAGCTGTCGGTGTTGAATAGTTTAATCGATAGCTGGTCGCCTATTACCGCTGTCGTATCTTTCGTTTCTTCGCCTAAAAACTGTCCAGCGGTAATATCGGCATCAGCTATTTTTGCAAATCCAGGCGTTGTTGCAAGCACAACGTTATTTTTTGCCGTTTGTCCTTTCGCTGTAATTGTTGCGTTCAGCGTCATTAGCGGTGCAACGGACTGCACGTGCTGCGTTTTTGCCACTGCGTCAACGTCGGCGTCGGTTAGGGTGCTTGCGCCAAACATCTGCTGAGACATAGCGCTCAAAAGCATATTCGGATCGCGCGATTGCATACCCGGGCGCACCACGACGAGGCGGCCGTTGTAATGCGATATTTGCTTATCAAACATGCGCGTGACGCCGTCGCTGATCGCCAAAATACACGTCACGCTTGCGACGCCGATCGCGATACCAAGCGTCGTTAAAACGGTGCGCGCCCGCGTTCGGCGTAAAGTGCGGTACGCGCCGCTGATATGTTCGGAAAGTAAACTCATGATTCTGCCTTCTTTCGTTCGGTTTGGTCTGATGGTTGACCGGAAGATGATGCTTCGGCGCCGTCTGGCTTAGATGGCTCAGGATCGTTTGCAGCAGACTTATCGTCGTTTTTCGTCTCTTTCGCCGGCTTCTTTTTTGCGGAGCGCGCTTCGCTCTTTTCTTCTTTGGCGGCGCGGCGCGCGTTGAGCGAGACTTTTACCGGCTTCTCGCTTTCATTGCCGCTCGCGATACGTATTTTGGTGTCGCTCGCGATTTTACCATCAAGCATATTGATAACGCGGCTAGCGTAACTTGTGAGATTCGGATTGTGCGTCACCATGATAATGGTGTTGCCTTGCTTGTGAAGTTGCGCCAATTCTTCCATGATGACGTGGCTGGAACGGCTGTCTAGGTTGCCTGTCGGTTCGTCTGCGAGGATAATGCTCGGTTTGCTGACGAGTGCCCGCGCGATCGCAACGCGCTGCATTTGTCCGCCAGACAATTGCCACGGCATGTAGTACTCGCGTTCTTGCAAATGAAACGTCTTCAAAATTTCACTTGCGCGCTCCAATCGTTTTACGCGGGAAACGCCTTGATAGGTGAGAGGAAGCGCAACGTTTTCGAGTACCGTCAGGCGGTTTATTAAATTAAAACTTTGAAAGACGATACCGATTTGCGTCGCCCGCGCCCGCGCACGCTGTGCACCCGACAACCGCGCCGCCGATGTGCCGTTCAAAGAATATTCGCCGCTATCAGGCCTGTCAAGTAAGCCGATAACATTAAGTAATGTCGTCTTGCCGCACCCAGATGGACCCATAACGGCGATAAATTCGCCCTGCTCAATTTTCAGGTTCACCGAGTCGAGAACATCGCGCGCCGTGTCGCCGATACCGTAACGCTTAGTGAGCCCTTTCAATTGAATGACGGGCGCTGTGCCAGTTTTCGCAATCATCTCCTTTATTATAAAAGCGTCATGCAAGATAAGGCAACCGTTAAATAATGTATAAAATACAACTTTACGCGGAGAACGGGCGATCCATAGCGTAATGCGTTATACTAAAAATACGCGGAGAGGTGACCGAGCGGTTGAAGGTGCACGCCTGGAACGCGTGTGTGCGAGCAATCGTACCCAGGGTTCGAATCCCTGTCTCTCCGCCAGGGTTTTTATTTGCGTGCTCAATACTATAGCTTAAATTAACTAGTTATCATTATTTCTTAATTTCTTAGCAATTATTGGTTTTACTATGAACGCGAAAAAATACGATACTATTGACAAACGATGCGTTTCGCAGTATAATACGCGACGGCTATGTGCGAGGTGGGTCGTGCAAGCAAAGCACAGGTTACACATAATATTTAATGTTGCGGGATGGTAAACATACGCTGATTAGATTGCTGACGATTCTAGAGGTCGGCAACCTGATCAGGCACTTTTTAGTCTTATCAGGAAAAAGCGACCTCGCGCACCGCAAAGAATAGCTTTCGGGACTTCTGAAGGTACTTTGCAGAGCTATGCGCGCTCACCCTTGAAAGGGGGGAAATGAGGATCGTCAACCTTACCCCGCATGAGTTGAAGGTTGTTGACGGCGGTAACAACGTCGTTGCAACTTTCCCCAGTAGTGGGGTGGCTCGGGCTCGCCAGCACGACGTGCCGGCGGGCGAGATCGAGTCGATCCCGGTCGTTAAGACTGAGTTCGGCGAGGTCTCAGGACTGCCCGAGCCCGCTGAGGGCATCGTTTACATCGTGAGTCGTATCACGATTGAGGCGGCGCGCGCCCAGGGCCGCTCAACGGACGATCTGCTCGTCACGAGCGGGGCTGTCCGCGACAGCCAGGGCCGGATCATCGGCTGCCGCGCGTTCGCGCGGCTCTGATGCCCTCGGCGCCAACTGAACGGGCAGTAAACCCGGACATGATGGATTTTGGTATTTGCTAAAATTCATTCGCCTGTATCTAGGCTAAAGCCGTTGAACGCATGTGAAATAGTTCGCTACTTATAAGCATTGCGCCACTGGCATGATTCACCCAGTTTCCCCGCGCTGGTTTCTCAAAAGCGGGGAATATTCCTTGAGTGCTTGTGTTTGCTGATAAAGTATTGTTGATAAACATAAGCAGTTAAGGCACATACGTACAACAGCTAATTCGAGAAGAGATGGTCCGTTTTAGTTTACTGAACCTTAATTTATCCAAGACGAGGCTTATTATTTGACATATATGCCATTTAGTGTTATCATATAAGCTATGCCTCTTACGCTCAATCACATTCCAAGCCCAAAAGACGCAATGCCATATTGGCTACGTCAATCCGCAGATAAAATGCTTATTGAACAAGCAGACTGCTCGCACGAAGGTTTATGCCAGATTACTCTCAACGAGGAAACGCTTGAGCGTGCTAACCTGGGAGTCAATCTTGATGATATTCCTGTTTCTGGTGGCTTCCGAGGGGGAGCGGGGCGCAACGTGCTGCTGGCAGCGTTGTATGATGGACGCAGAACACGCCGTCCGCGCGACGTTGACTTTATACAAGTTTTACAAGCAGCTGACAGCGACTCCTCGCATGGTGCGTACGATACTCTTGAATTATTAGCAGAAAGATTATCTCCAGATGATTACTCGCATGGTCATGGCGTTAGTGTTGCAGAGACGCCGGAGCAGTACATGAACCGGCAGGATTTTACAATGAATCAGCTGCTCGTTTGCAGAGAAGGCGCGGATCAGTGGAATCTCTATACTACCGAACAGGCAGTATACGATACGGCAAATAATATCATTCGCCCGACACTGTATGAATTTAACGAGGATAGGGGATACCAATTAAGCTCTAAATTAGCACTTAAGGCGCTGCGATTATTATCGCAGATGGAAGTTGACGGTCTATCTGATGCGAGGATTTGTGGTATTGATCTGAAAGATTTGCGCAATTTTTACCGCGATCCCGCGTGTGATTATTTCATGCAGCTGCTTCAGCTTGATAAGGCGCTCGAAAATGGGTATGACGTGGCGGAGCGATACTTGCAAAACCTACGTACATTTGACCTGCATCCATACAACAGCAGCTCAGAGGATGTTACCGTTGAAGAACTATACGAAGGGCTGTTACAGACAGTTGACGATTTCGATATGTCGGACGGTGCACGCTACTCGCTTGATAGGGGTCGTCGTACGGCGCGATTAACTCACAGAATTGGCGATTATGCATCCCGGCATGCGTAGATAAAATGATATAATACGATCATGAAACATGCGTTTAAGCCGCAGCGGATTTTGTGGGTTGATTTGGAGATGACGGGACTTGATCCGGTACACGATGAGATTTTGGAGGTGGCGGCGATTGCAACTGATTGGGATTTTCGTGAGATTGCAACGTTTGAGGGCGTTGTGTGGCATGAACCGACAAAATTAAAGCGATTGCTTGACCGCAATGCGGCGTTCTGGGATGCGAACCCTAAGGCGCGGCGCGGGCTTGAGGCGCAAAATGATAGCGGCAAAGCACTCGCGGCGGTTGAGCAGGATTTGCTAGCATTCTGTGATGAGCATTTTGCGAATGAACCAAAGATTTTGCTTGGCGGTAATTCAATCCACCAGGATCGGCGATTTATTGACCAATGGTGGCCGGCAGTGTCAAGACGATTGCACTACCGGATGCTTGATGTAAGCGCATGGAAAGTGGTGTTTGAAGGAAAATTTGGGAAAAAGTTTGCAAAGCCGGAGGAGCATCGAGCGCTTGACGATATTCGCGGCAGCATTCAGGAACTGCAATATTACCTAAAGAAAGTGAATATGTAGGCGATGGAAGCAACAGCACTTAGCGATATATGGCGCGATATAGAAACGACTGAGCCAAGCGATCGGCGCAAGCTAGCCAAAGAGCTGGAGCTGCCAGATTTACAAGCGCGCGTGTTAGTACAGGATCGGCAGTTATCTCAGGCGATTGAGGGCGACGATTGGCTGTTGATTCAATTGGAGTTGCCGGAAGTGAAGCGGCGCGATGTGGCGCTGCGCAATTTGACGCTATTGCTTGGCAAGTCGCAAATTGTGACAATTCACGCGGGCGCGCTTGATGCGGAGATCGCTGAGCGGGTACAAACGCGCCATCGCGAGTCGCTGACACCATCGCTGATCGCGTCAATCATTTTACAGTACACGGTAGAGCAGTTTACGCCGATCTTAAATAAAATTGATGATGTAACCGATCAGCTAGAAGATACGATGATTCGTACGCCGCAGCGCAAGCAGGTACAACAACTATTTATGTATAAGCGGCAGTTGGCGGACTTGCGTAAAGTAGTATTGTCGCTGATGAATACACTAAACGGTTTAAGCAGCGGGCGTTATGAGCTGTTTGAGGAGCGTTATGAGTTGTACGCGCGTGATAGCTACGACTACGCTTGGCGTACGCACGAGTTGATTGATACGATGCGTGATCTGCTAACAAGCGCGCTTGATATGTATTTGTCGGTGGTATCAAACCGTATGAACGACGTTATGAAACGCTTAACGCTGGTGACAACGATTTTTATGCCGATCTCGTTCTTGACTGGGCTTGGCGGCATGAATTTTTCACAGCTGCCGTTTCATGATGATACAGCGTTTGTAATTATCATGGTACTGATTGTTGTCATGCCGCTCCTGATGGTATGGTATTTCGTATGGAAAAAATGGCTATGACGCATAAGGAGTTAGAGACGTTTTTATTAAGTTTGCCAGGCGCATGGCTTGATTATCCGTTTGGCGAATCGCCGGCAGTGTATAAGGTTGGACGTAATGATACACCAGGGCAGCGCGAAAAGATGTTTGCACTCATTGCCGAGGATTCTCAACCGCTGCGCGTGAGTCTGAAATGCGATCCGCAGTTGTCGTTGCATTTACAACAGAAATACGAAACGGTACAGCCAGGATACCACCTGAACAAAAAGCACTGGATCACGATAATCTGCAGCGGGCAATTAAGCAATGATGAAATCAAAGATTTAGTGCGGTTGAGCTATCGGTTGGTGACTGAGTAGCTATTGTTTGGATGCGCTGAATTTGCTGTAGGACGCGAGAATCGTGTCAATGCTCGTGATCGACGAGTTGCAAAACGCAGCGATTGATTTATTGTTGCCGCTACTGCGTTTGAGTTTGTTGACTTGGCTTTTGAGGATTGATAGTTCGTAGGTCATCGCGGTAGTATAGGTGCGATCAAGCGTGCCTTTTTGATGGGCATCGTCGAGCTTTTTTTGCAACTTTTCGAGATACGCTTTCTCTTCCTTTTTAACAGAGCCTGAAGATTTGAGTTTGCGTTCTTTTATGATAGCGTCAAGCTGCGATTTCATAGAAGTGAGCGTGGAGGATAATGATGCGTTGGCTTCAGAGATTTCAAGCTGGGTGAGCTTGGTAGTTTCGTTTTTCGAGACGCTAGACAGCGTGTTGATACGATCGGAGATAGTTGGGATTTGCCCGTTGGCATCCGGTCCTTGGCTGCTTACCATCACGACAAGCAGCACGATCGCGGATACGATCGCGGCGCCAATCAACCCGAAAACAGCAAACCGGTTGACAGTACGCTCCTCAAGCGGGGCAATCCGGTTGAGATAGTCGACAGTCGTGTAATCGTCGGGCGTCGCTGCTGGAGAGTTGAAATTATTTGGCGCTGGATTGGAAAATGGCGCTGGGTTTGAGCTTGCGCTTGGATTCGGATTTGGGCTTAGGTTTTGCGCCGGCTGCGATTGATACGGTGTTTGCAATGGCTGCGGACGGTATGAAGTTTGTGCTGGCTGCGGTATTTGCTGTGCTGGCTGCGGCCGCGGCTGAAGCGCTTGCAATTGTGGGTAGCCTCGAGACCGGGGCATCAGTTCCGGTATTGGCTGTGGCGCTGAGTTGCTCGGCGCGGCGTATAGGTTCTGATTTGAGTTTTGACTCGGCGCTGGATTGAGCGGCGGCAGCGATGAAGACCCCTGCGGCTGTTGAGGGTTTTGTAGTGAACGATAGGGATCTTGCGGATTCATATGACTCCATTTAACCATAATCGATAACAGAGGTAAAGGGTGATATAATAAATTCTATGGATGCCAAAGAGGAGGTGCGCGCGCGGCTGAATATTGAAGATGTAATCGGCGAATATGTACAGCTGAAGCGGGCGGGGCGCAGCTTCAAGGGATTAAGTCCATTTACAAGCGAAAAGACGCCAAGTTTTTTCGTGAGTCCCGACAAAAATATTTGGCATGATTTTAGCAGCAACAAGGGCGGCGACGTGTTTGCATTTGTGATGGAAGCTGAGGGTATGGACTTTCGTCAAGCGCTGGAGTTTTTAGCAAAAAAAGCAGGCGTTGAGCTGAGCGATTATGAACCAGCGCATGCTAAAGAGCGCGCAATGCGCAAGAAGCGTTTGCTTATGGCAAATCAATTGGCAGCGCGGTTTTACCAGCAGTGTTTGTTGCACAACCAACACGCGATGGAATACGTATTTCGCGTGCGCAAGCTGTCTAAGCAGGTCGTGGCAGATTTTCAAATCGGCTACGCGCCCGATAGCGGCGAAGCGCTGGTGCGCGCCCTGGCGAAAAAAGGATTTTCGCGGCGCGAGCTCAATGATGCCGGGCTGCTCAATCGTTTCGGCGGCGATATGTTCCGCGGCCGGATGATGGTGCCGCTGATGGACTCAAGCGGGCAGGTGATTGGCTTTACCGGGCGAATTATCGGCGATGTACCGAATGCGCCGAAATATTTGAATACGCCGCAGACGCTACTCTACGATAAAGGGCGGCATATTTTTGCGCTCAGCCAGGCAAAACAGGCGATTCGCCAAGCGGGATTCATCGTGATGGTTGAGGGGAATCTTGATGTCGTGAGTAGCCATCAAGTAGGTGTTAAAAATGTCGTCGCAACCGCTGGTACAGCAATGACCGAGCAGCACATTCGCGCCGTGAAGCGGCTAACGGGCGACGTGCGGTTGGCGTACGATGGCGACAAAGCGGGTGTAGCAGCGACGGAGCGTGCGATTACGCTGGCGTCGCAGGCGGGCGTCGAGCTGACGATTATTAGTTTGCCGGAGCAGTATAAAGACCCTGACGAGCTAATTCAGGCAGACGTAAGCTTGTGGCAGCGGGCAATCGACACAGCAGAACCAGCGGTCGACTGGATACTGCGACAGTATGCAGCGCGGTTGGATTTAGACACGGCGGCAGGCAAACGTAATTTTACCACGGCAGCACTTGGCGTGATTCGCCTCTTGAGCGACCCAGTGGAGCAAGAATACTATCTAACGCGGACGGCAGAGCTGGCGCAAACGAGTGTTGAGACGGTGCGCGCAAAATTCGCAGGCAGCAAGACGCGCGAGAAGCCACTTAAGCCAGTTGCGCAGTCGACGCAAGCGGTGGGCGATGACGCATATATTAAAGAGGATAATGCGCTTGCATTAGCGTGCTGCGATCTACGTTGCCGCGGCATGCTGCGCCGCATTAATGTCGAACACTGGCATGAGGCGTCTCGGCGTACGCTTGCTCTATACTTGCAGTCGCATGACGAAATTATTCAGGCAGTGCCGAAGGAGTTGCAAGAATATGACATCTATGTAAAAATAGTACTATTACGCGCCGAAGAGCGGTATGCAGCTTGGAGCGGCGAGGATCGCCAGCTTGCGATGAGGCAATTGCTGCAGCAGATAGAACATGAACAGGCGAAACAAACACAGGACAGCTTACTCGCGCAGTTGCGAGATGCCGAAGCAGCCGGCGACGAACCGGCGGCGGAGCGTTTGCGAACTGCGCTCAACAATATAATCAAGGAGAGAGCACGTGGCAAACGATGACAATCAAGCGCAAGTAAAAAAAACAATTCCCGCAGCACCGGCGGATGATTTTTCAAGCCAGGATTTTGACGGGCCGGCTGCTGATGAATTAATGGACGAAGATACGCCGGAAGATGTTTTGAATGCGCACCAGTATTTTGATGACATCTCAGATGATTCGGTGCGCCTGCACTTGCGCGAAATCGGTAAAATTCCGCTGCTCAGCGCCGAAGAAGAACTAGCGCTCGCCCAGCGCGTGAAAGATGGCGACAAAAAAGCGAAGGATAAAATGGCGGAAGCAAATATGCGCCTTGTCGTGTCGATTGCGAAGCGCTATAGCGGCCGCGGACTTGATTTTCTTGACTTGATTCAGGAAGGACACACGGGATTATTGCGCGCTGTCGAGAAATTTGATCCGGATAAAGGATTCAAATTTAGCACCTACGCTACCTGGTGGATCCGCCAAGCGATTACGCGCGCCATTGCCGACCAGGCGCGTACAATTCGTATCCCCGTCCACATGGTTGAAACGATAAATAAGCTGTTGCGCACGCAGCGTCGTATGACGCAAGATCTGAACCGCGAGCCAACGATTGAGGAGCTCGCCAAAGAGCTTGACATGGAGCCGGATAAGGTTGAATATGTCATGAAGATTAAGCAGGATATTTCCAGTCTTGATGCGGGCGTTGGGCGCGATGGCGAAGAAGACGGCGAGTCGGTGCTGGGCGACTTCATTGAAGACGAAGACACGATCAGTCCGGAAGAAGCAGCGTCAAACGAGCTATTAAAAGAGCAAGTGCAAGACTTGCTCGGTACGCTGAGCGACCGCGAACAAAAAATCATCCGTATGCGTTTCGGGCTAGATAATGGCAAAAGCCACACGCTAGAAGAAGTCGGACAAGAGTTTGCGGTGACGCGCGAGCGCATTCGCCAAATTGAAGCAAAGGCTCTCGCTAAATTACGCAAGCACAAAGATGCGAAAAAATTATTTGAATATTTGCGCTAGGAGCGCTGCGCCCACCGCTTAAGCCGCTTAACAATCCGGAGCACCCTTTAGTGAGAGCGCTCCGTTTTTTTGCAATTTGGCTGTCATCTAATCTAAGCAATCTACTAGTACAACGTAGACGACGTATTAGCAGGCGCAATCGACGGATCGCTAAGCGCGATAATAAAAGCAATAATAAAGATAATCCCTGCAATAAAACCAATCACGACCTCAATAATTCCCCAAACCAAACTCACTGTGCCGATCGTGGTAGGCATACCGGCTTCGCGTGATTTATTGCGCGATAAAATGCCGAGAATGAGCCCGCCGATCCCGATGCCAAGCACGTTAAGAACGATACCGATAATACCGAGGTTCTGCCCTGGATTTTCGTATGCGTATCCTGGCTGTGCATAGGGTTGTTGATACGGCTGGCCGGCGCTAGGCATTTGATACTGCTGGTAGGGCTGTCCTGCCGGCGGAGCATAAGCTGGCTGCGGCGGCACAGGCGGAGCTGGCTGCGGCGGGGTTTGCTGCGCATTTTGTTGTGTTTCATTACTCATACTAATTCTCCTTTACGTCGTATTATATTCAATTATAGCGTACCGGCGGCTAAAAATGGATAATGGTGCAAATCTGGTCAAGCTGTTGGTGCAAATTATCAATCGTGCCGTCATTATGGATATAGTAATCGGCGATAGCAATCGGGCCGCCCTTTTCGAGATTCTCAATCTCCGCCCAGTCGCGTGAGCTTGCTTCTTCAGCAGTAAGCGGGCGAACGGGGCGCGCTGTTAGGCGGTGGTGGCGCAAGCGTTTGGGAGCAACGATCGCCACAACGGTGAGGGCGCTGGAAAATTCGCGTTTTAAGGCTTTATACTCCGTCCACGTATATAATCCATCAGCGACGATGTGCCGCTGTCCAGCGTTAATGAGATTGTGAATTTCGCGAATAATGCGCTTCACGACGAAGTCTTTACCTTCGCGCGCGCGAATGTCCTCGCGAAAAGCGCGCTCGTTAGCTTCGCTCCAGTCGATACCGGCTTCTTTCATAGCGCTTAAGATAACGCCGCCGAAGTACACGCGCGGGTAACCTTTGTTGATAACGTAGCTTGCGGCTTCGGACTTGCCGCTGCCCGTTAGCCCAACGAACGCGATAATTTTGATGTTTGCGGGAATTTCACTCATAACTTTATCATATCAGATATAATAAGAGTTATGGCGAAACGCTTCGTAATCATTGACGGCAAAAGCGTGTTTTATCGCGGCTACTATGCGATGCCGAATTTATCAACAGCAGACGGTACGCCGACAGGCGGCGTGTACGGATTTGCGGCGCTGAGCCTTGAGCTTATCCGGCAAATCCAGCCCGATTACGTATGCGTGGCATGGGATAAGCCGAAAACAAATATTCGTAAGCGCCTCGCAATCTACCCCGAGTATAAAGCTGGACGCAAACCAGCGCCGCCGGATTTTTACGCGCAAATTCCGATTTTGCACGAGCTGCTTGACGCGTTTGGCTGGCCGCTCTACGAGTTTGACGATTACGAGGCGGACGATATCATGGCGACGCTTGACCGCCAGGCAGAGGCGCGCGGCAACATTGAGACCTATTTGATCACGAGCGATTTAGATGCACTGCAAATTTTGGACAGTAATACGTTTTTGTACGCGCTAAAAAAAGGCGTGTCAAATATTGATAAATTTGATGTGGCGGAATTTGAAGCGCGCTACAAGATTCGAATCGATCAATTCCTTGATTTGAAGAGTTTGAAAGGCGACTCAAGCGACAATATTCCCGGTGTCGCGGGCATTGGTGAAAAAACGGCAACGCAGCTGCTGCAGCAATTTGATACGCTTGACGGCATTTACGAGCATCTTGATGACGTGAAGGAAAGTGTGCGCAAAAAATTAATTGCAGGCAAAGACTCGGCATATATGAGTAAACGGCTTGCGGCGCTGATGTTTGACGCGCCGGTGGCGCTGGATCTGCCGGCGATGGATATCGCGCGGCTCGACACGGCGAAACTGAAGGCAATGCTGGTGAAGTTGGAGTTTCGCAGCCTGCTGCGCAAATTGCCGGACGCAATGAAAGACGACGCACCGGCAGTAGCAGCACTCGACACGAATGATGTTGAAGAAATCGAACCAGGCACAGCGCAGGCGGTTTTGATGATGGCGCCGGAATTAGTAGTTTGGGCTGACGGCGACGACGTGTGGCTTAGCCACGAGCGTGCTAAAGCTGCGCGTCTCCCTCGCGCCGATGCGGCAAAAATCCTTACTCGCGTACCAATAGTCGGACATGATGTAAAAAAGTTTTTGAAGCAGTTGCTTGCCGACGGAATCACAACGTTGCCAGAAGTACAACATGATACGGCGCAGGGCTCGTTTCTCCTTAATCCGTTGCGAAAATCACGTCGGTTGGAGGATTTAGTTGGGCTGGAGTCAATTGATAGTCCCAAAAATGCCGTTCGCGCAATTTGGGCGTTGTATGATGAACAGCGGCAAGCATTTGAAGCGCTGCCCGACTTGTCGCGCGTGGCACACGATATGGATTTTCCACTGATTGCAATCTTGGCGCGCATGGAGCATCAGGGGATTCGCTTGGACGCGGGCGTGCTTGATGCGATGAACACAAAATTAACTCGCGAAATTGCGGACGTGCAGGCGCAGGTGTACGATATGGTCGGCTACGAATTCAACGTTTCCAGCCCGATGCAGCTGTCTGAAGCGTTATTTACTAAGCTCCAATTGCCGACCGCTGGAATCAAAAAAGGACGCATGGGATATAGTACCGGGCAAAAAGAATTGGATAAATTGCGCGGGCAGCATCCAATTATTGAGCTGGTTGAGCGCTACCGCGAGCTAACGAAACTACAAAATACGTATGTCGCGACGTTGCCGCAACAAGCCGACGAGCGCGGCTACGTGCATACGACGTTTAACCAAGATGTTGTGGCGACGGGGCGGCTGAGCAGCACCGATCCGAACCTGCAGAATATTCCAATCCGTACGGCGCTTGGGCGGCATATTCGCGATGCATTTGTGCCGGCAGACGGAAATATGTTTGTAAACGCCGATTATTCGCAGTTTGAGCTGCGTCTTGCGGCGGTGATGGCGGGCGAGCAGGGCATGATTGACGATTTCAATAGCGACACCGATATTCACGCTAAAACTGCCGCCGAAGTGTACGGCGTGCCGCTTGACGACGTGACGCCCGCGCAGCGCCGGCGCGCCAAAGTAGTGAATTTTGGCGTGTTGTACGGCATGAGCCAGCATGGGCTAGCAGCCGCGGCGCATATGAATTACGCTGAAGCGCAGCATTTTATTGATGAATATTACCGTATGCATCCAAGCCTGAAAGCGTATATGGCGGATACGATTCGAAAGGCGCACGACGACGGTTTTGTTGAGACGCTGTTTGGGCGCCGCCGCTGGACGCCCGACGTGAAGTCGAGTAATTTTGCTGTGCGCAACGCCGCAGAGCGCGCTGCCGCGAATATGCCGATTCAGGGCACGGAAGCTGATCTTATGAAACTTGCGATGATAAAAGTACAACAGTTGCTTGACCGCGATTACCCCGAGGCGCGGCAAGTTCTGCAAATTCACGACAGTATCTTGGTTGAGTGCCCGCGCGCTGAGGCGAAAGCGATTGCGGCGCTTCTGGTCGACGCGATGGAGCAGGTCTACCCCAAACTTGGCGTTCGCTTGCGGGTTGATGTGAAAATCGGCGCGCATTGGGGCGACGTGTAGCATTTGCACAGCAATAACCACAAAAACTATGGACTTTTTGCTAGGAAAAGCGTATGATATAGGTGTCATTTTAACATAAGGCAAAAGAGGCGTCGGTATGTATAGCTCACCAGAAAACCCATTTAGCAACGGTAATGCGCTAGGGGAGAGTGATGATGCATACGCCGAAACAATGGCGTCGACAGAGCTATTGCCGCGCGAACGGCAAAATAGCTTAACGCTTGACTATGCGGACGTATTGCGGCAAAGCGACACACTTGATCATCATATTGAAGTTTCTGCGGCATATATCGCTGAGCGCGAAACAGCGGGCGAGTCGCTCGGCTTCTCATTTGGCCAGTTCGTAGCAAAAGATGGCAGCATTGTCGAAGTGCGAAATGATGGGAGCAGGAAAGATGAGCCAGACGGCTCCGGTTGGAGTATTACCCGTACTCGGGAGAGTGATGACGGATCGGTTCTTATCGGGGCGGACGCTGTCCTAAGCAAGCAGACAAATACCCTTTTGCCGCCGCCATTGGGACCGAATGATGTCGCGTCAATCGAAACGCTAAACTGTGAAAGCGGTGCGACGTATGAAATTATATCGCTAAAAGATGAGCGCGGGTTTATCGTTACCGATTCAAGCGGCAGCTTATATTTGCCGCTTGATACCGTCATGTCGCGCATTGATGACTACAAAAACATTGACGCAGCACTAAGTGATGTTTGTGTTAAACCGGAAGTAGGCCAGTATATGCCGATAAGCTGGCAGCATACAATCTGATTGACTTTTTGCCCTAAGAATGTAAATATATTGATATGTATCGAGGATCGCGGCCGAGAATTTTACCTGTGTTTATCACGATCGTTGTGGTCGTGATTGTGATTGCTGTCGCCGTGACGCTCGTGCGCTCCATGCTGCAAGGCGGTACGCCAAATGATAACCAGCAGTCTGAGCAAGCGCAAAAACAAACACTGCAAATGGCAGCGGTTAGCCAAGACGCAACGCGCAGCGTGCGCTGGACAGTACGCGGGCCGATTGTCGCCGATGAGAAGTTCAAAAGCTATCAAATTGTTATTACGCCGACCGCCCGAACCTACACGGTTTATAACGGCTATCTTGACAAGGTTGAGAGCCAAAAAACCTACGACAACAACGCGACGGCGTATGAACAATTTACGTATGCGCTTGATAAAGCAAACATTGGCGTAGTGCGCGGCAAAGAAGACGATTCAGATATCCGCGGCGTGTGCGCTACGAACGGTATCGTGTATAAATTTGAAACAGTCAACGGCGCAACCGCCGACCACACGGTGTGGGGCTCAACCTGCAAGGATTCGCCGGGTACGCTTGGCACCGATCCCTTGAAAATCCATGCGCTTTTTGTGAACCAAATTCCTGAATTTAAGTCGAGCTTTAACAACATTTACTAAAAGAAAGGCGGGCATGCGCGGCGTTATTTTCGATTGTTTTGGAGTATTGTGCGGTAGTAGTTTTGAGGTGTTGGCGGCGAAATGCCAGCCGGAGCGCGTGAAGGAGTTGCGCGATCTGAACACGCAGGCAGACTACGGATATATTTCGAGTGCGGAGTATGTACGGGGTGTAGCAGCAGTGCTTGGCTGGACGATTGACGAGGTGAGAGCAACGCTTAAGCAAGCGCGCGTACGCAACGAACCGCTTATTACGTATGTAAAGCAATTGCATGCCGATGGCATACCGCTCGCACTTTTGAGCAACGTGAGCAGCGGCACGCTGGACGGACTATTTGCGCCAGGCGAGCTTGATGATATGTTCGACGTAAAAATTTTATCGTTTGCTGAGGGCTTAGCGAAGCCGAATCCAGCGGTATTTACGCTTGCGGTGGAGCGGCTCGGTATGCCGGCGGGCGATTGCATCATGGTTGATGATAAGCCAGAGAACTGCGACGGCGCCGAGGTAGCGGGGCTTGCGTCAATCTTGCATACATCAAACGCCCAGACGATGGCGGCGGTTCAGGCGTGGCTTGAGGCGGCACATGCCTGAGCTGCCCGAAGTTGAAACAATTCGCCGCGGGCTTGACCGGCTCATTGTTGGCAAGACGATCGCGCGGGCGCGCCACTGCGATTCACCGAAGAGTTTCCCAAACGATCCGACAGCGGTCGCGCACTTTTTGCATAACGCTCGCGTCACAGCGGTACGGCGGCGCGCAAAAGTTTTGCTCATTGAGCTGGATACGCGCTATACGCTTGTCATTCATCTGAAAATGACGGGGCAATTGGTGTTTGTCGGCGCGGAGCGGTGGGGCGGCGGGCATCCAACGGATAGTTTGATTCACGAGCTACCCGATCGCCATACGCGCGTTATTATTGATTTTACTGACGGCTCGCGGCTCTTTTTTAACGATCTGCGCAAGTTTGGCTGGATGAAACTGTATCCGACGGCAGAAGTGCCGAATATGCCATTTATGCGCCGCGTTGGTCCGGAGCCGCTCGGTGATTCTTGTAGTTCGGCGGCATTTATTTCGCGCATTCGCCGCCGCAACAACACGACGGTCAAGGCTGCAATTCTCGACCAGTCGGTTATTGCCGGTGTTGGTAATATTTACGCCGACGAATCGCTGTGGCAAGCGCGTATTCATCCGGCGATGCGCGTACATGCGCTGAGCGGCGAGCAGCTCGCTACATTGCTTACGAGCATCAAACAAGTTTTAGCGCTTGGTATTGAAACGGGCGGCAGTACCGATAAAAATTATGTTGACGCCGAAGGAAACAAAGGCAACTACTTGCAGTTTGCGCATGTCTTCCGCCGCGAAGGCCAGCCCTGCCAGCGCCATCCTGACAGTATTATTCAAAAGATTCGCGTCGCCGGGCGCGGTACGCATGTATGTCCAGCGTGCCAAGTGTTGCCGCCGGAGTAAGCAGACGACGAAAAGCTATCTCGTTTATGCATGCAGCGAGGCGCTCTTAACGGCAAGCGCTAGCCGGCGGTCTATACGAACGGGGCGTCGCGGCGGTATAATAAAGCAGTGGTTTATCTGATAACAGGTACAAATGAATACCGCGTGCGGCAAGAGATCGCGGCGCTTACGAAACGGCTTGGCGTGCGAGCAGAGACGATTGACGCGGATCGGCTTAGCCTAAACAGTTTGGCGGATATTGTACGCGGAGCGAGTTTATTCCGGGAGACGCGGCTTGTTGTACTAAGGCAATTATCAGAGCATAAGGAGTTGTGGGCGAAGCTTGGCGAGTGGGCGCGCGACGTTAGCGCCGATACGACGCTCGTGCTGGTTGAAGCAAAGCCTGATAAACGCACAAAGGCATACAAAACACTTGCGCGCGCGGGTGAAGTCATCGCCGCCGAACCGTTGACGGAGCGTACGCGCTCAGCAGCGGAGACGTGGTTGCGGGATTTAGCGCGTGCGCAGGGCGTGGAGATATCGCGGGCGCAAGCGGCTAATATGGTCTCACGGGCGCTCATATCGAATGAAACATCGCGGATAGCAGAAGTCGACCAATTGCAGCTGGCGCACGCCGTGAAAGCGCTTGTAAATGTTGATACGGTGACAGATGAGGCTATTGCGGCAGTACTGCCGCCGGCGCGGGAATTCTCGGTGTTTGACATATTGGAATTAGCCGCGCGGCGCGATGTGCGGGCGGCGCAAAAGGCGCTTAGCGAATTGCGTGCAACTGACGATCCGTACAAGGTGATGGCGTTATTGTGGGTACAGTGGGCGCAGCTTGCGGCAGCGATGATGGCAGAAGGCGCTTCGTCCGCGCAGATCGCGAGCGATCTGGCGATCCATCCGTTTGTCGCCAAGAAGCTGCAGGCGCTTGTGCCATATTTTAGCGCGGCAAGCGTACGCGAGTTGACACAGTTGGCGGCAGAATTAGATTACCAATCAAAAACATTAGCGGCAGCGCCGTGGGATATCATTAATCGGTTTGTGCTTACCGTTTCCACACGAAACTCGCCCCAGGAAAGCGAATAGTTCCTGGGGCGAATTGTTTACTGGCGCTGCGGCTCATGCGCTATGTCAATAAACGTACGTTATTTCTTCGTAGCGGTTTTTTTAGCCGCCGTCTTCTTTGCAGCTGGTTTAGTGGTTGTCGTCTTTGCTTTTGCCGCTGGTTTCTTTGCGGCGGGTTTAGCAGCGGGCGCTGCTTTCTCTGTCTTTTTCGCCGTTAGCTTTACGCCGGCAGCTTTCGCAGCCTTAGCGAGCGCAGCTTTACGCCGGCTCGCGGTACCTTTCTTCAGCAGACCCTTTTTGACAGCGGTATCAAGTTCGCTCTGCGCTTTACTCAGGCTCTCGGCGTTCGGGTTAGCGAGAAACGCTTTGGTTGCCAGCTTAACATCGCGCTTGACGGCGAGATTACGCTCGCGGCGCTTGGCAGTCTGTTTCATGCGTTTAATGGCTGATTTGATGAGTGGCATAGGACTCCTTTACCTCTGTTGTTGCTTGCTATTTACGATCAATGTTAGATTATATCGTAAGTACCTCTGTTTGTAAAGTGGCAGCAACCACTTGACTATTGCAAACCACTTATGGTATAGTGGCAAATGAATAACCGTATAAAACATAAAAATAGGAAACATAATGGCAGATGCGCTCACACAGATCGTCGAAAAGCTGGAAGAAAACAGCAATATTCTCGTGACGGTCAACACAAATCCGACGGTCGACGAGCTTAGCGCGGCGCTCGGTATCACGCTGCTGCTGAATAAACTTGATAAACACGCGACAGCGGTGTTTAGTGGTCACGTGCCGCCGGCGTTAGAGTTTTTGCAGCCCGAAAAAACATTTGAAGGCACCGTTGACAGCCTACGGGATTTCATCATTGCGCTTGATAAAGAGAAAGCCGACCACTTGCGTTACAAAGTTGTTGATGATATGGTTAAGATTTTTATTACGCCGTACCGCACGACGATTAACGAAAAGGATTTGGATTTTAGCCAAGGCGATTATAACGTTGAGGCGGTGCTGGCGATTGGCGTGCGTAGTACGGCAGATTTAGACCATGCGCTTGAGAGCCACGGGCGGATTTTGCACGACGCTGCCGTGACGTCAATTTCGCTGGACGAGCCGTCGCACCTGGGCGGAATTGAGTGGAATAATCCGCGCGCGAGCGGTTATAGCGAACTATTGTATGCGCTTGCCGATGTGCTGGTCGGCGAGAACAAGAAAATGATCGACGAGCAGATTGCGACGGCATTTCTGACAGGCATTGTGGCGGCAACGGAACGGTTTAGCAATAGCAAGACCAGTTCGGCGGTAATGCGGATCGCCGCATCGCTGATGGGGGCGGGCGCGAACCAGCAGCTGATTGCAACTAAACTAGAGGAAGGCGAGAAAAAAGCTCAAGCTGATGAGACTGCTCCGCGCAGCAAAGATGCGCAAGAAGGCGAGTCGGTGCGCGTTTCAGAGATGACAAATGGCAGCAAAACAAAAGCGCCGCAAAAAGCTGCGCAAGAATCCGGCGTCGGGACGCTTGCGATTTCGCACGAACCAGAGGGTGATGTCGACGAAGTGAAGCGGGCGATCGACGAGAAAAATAGCCAAGCGGCTCTGAGCGCCGCCGAAGCGGTGCTGGCTAAGCACGCGCAGCAAGTCGCTGAATTAAATAAAAAAGACGCCATAGCAGCGGAAGAAAAACTGGCTGAGCAATTAGCGGCTGCGACGCCGGCAGCTGTGCCTGTCAGTAAATCTGCTGCGCCATCGGTTGAAGATATTCAACGTGATATTGCGCGCGCAAACGAAACACTTGACGAAGCGGCAGCGCAGCCGGTTATCCAAGAGAGAATCGAGACGCCGAAAACGCAATTGCCCGATGTCGTTGAACCGGCACTTGGCGGTACGCTTAATGCAACGACCGAACAAGCCGCCGAAGATGCGCGCCGCGCAGCCGAAGACGACCGTAACAAAGTAATTTTGAGCCATGACGGCAAAAGTAAATATGCATCCGACGCGCCAAGTACGCAGGCGCCGCTTAATGCCGTGATAGCGCACGCTGACGCTGAACCGTCAGTGCCTGATGTGCTTGCGCAGGGCGCCGTGACTGCGCCAACCGATCACGCGGCGGCAGTACAGCCGCCCGCACCGGTTACGCCAAGTGCAGTCGCGCCGCAGCCCACGCAAGATGATGCACGCGCCGCTGTGAATGCAGCGCTCGCGGGCGCGCCAAGCGGAGCGCCGGCAGCAGACGGGGCGTTACCGCCACCGCCGCCATTGCCGCCGATGCCGGACTTCTCAACATTGCCACCGATGCCGTCAACGAACGATAGCACGTCTGGCGCCGCTGTGCCGGACACGCTTGAGACTGCGTTGCCGCCGCTTCCGCAGCAAGCAGTGCAGGCAGCAGCGCCATCGGCGCCCGCCGATCCAGCACAGTTCCGGATTCCCGGGCAATAAAGGATAAATATGCTTAAAGGAAAATCCCCGCCACTGGTTGTGGCGGGGTTCCTTAACAAGAGAGGAGAGGGGCTAAGACGAACGTCCGCTCTCAAGCTGAGCGCGATCCTGCGCGCTCAGCGCGATGACCGGGTGAACGTCCGGTCCTGTGATGGCTAGGACGAGTCCGACGCACCCGCCGTAATCAGTCGCCTGGTCATAGAGCACGCCAGCGAAGTGCCGCGCTTTTACTCCGCTCGGGGCGTTCTTATAGATTAAGAACGTGACCGATGAAGCGTCAGGTGAAATGTCACGGTCGCGGTCAATGCTCTTACGCTGCACTGGAATAGTGCAGGTAAGGGTATTGCCGCCCTGACGAGACGAAGAGCGCACGTGAATGTTCATATTTACAGTGCGCCCGTTATATGTCGACGGGTCAATAGTTGCCCAAGTGGCCTGGTCATCGTCGCGATCAACTCCGACGAACAGAGGATAGCTCTGTCTTGGCTTGATGCCTGACGCCATCAGCGACTGCGCTACAGTCGGCGTGGTTAGGCGTAAAGAGGTGAGATTGGCGCAGCCGTAAATGGCTGCGCTCAGGATAACAAGCCAGATAGCGAGCATAATCCTTGACGCTCGCTTAAAAGTCTTGAATACTGCCACCCACATTGCGATAATAATCACGAAAGTGATGATAGTAATGGTAACGGCAATGGTCGCGGGCGTCATAATGCCTCTCCTTCTTGAGATAGTTGTTAAGGAACAAGCCTATCGTATCATATTTTTACAATATAGCAACTATAGTATACTGGTAGCATGAACGACAGTATCATCTTGATCGACAAACCGGCTGGCATGACAAGCTTCGGCGTGGTAGCGCGCTTGCGGCGGGTGCTGTCGGCGCGGGCGGGCAAAAAGGTAAAAGTCGGGCACACAGGCACGCTCGATCCGTTTGCGACAGGTTTGATGATTATCGTGACAGGTAAAGCGTGCAAAGATGCTGTGCGCTATACGAAACTTGATAAAGTGTACGAAGCGACAATAAGGCTTGGGCAAACGAGCACAACAGGCGATCCAGAAGGAGAGATTTCGGCGTATGATGGTACTATAGGCGGTGCAGGCGAAGTTTCCTCTAAAACAGCTGCACGCCGGACGGATGAGTCTACTCAAACCTCAGATTATTCCGCCAAAAGACCCGCCGCGCCGCCTCTTACGCATATTCAGGCAGTGCTCGCGCAATTTACCGGCGAAATCAAGCAGCGCCCGCCGATTTTTAGCGCGATTAAAGTTAACGGCCAGCGAGCCTACAAACTTGCCCGCGATGGCAAGGAGGTCGAAATTCCCGAACGAACTGTGCAGATCTACGCGCTTGAGCTATTGTCGTACAACTACCCGGAGCTTGTAATTCGCGCGCATGTGTCGAGCGGCACGTATATCCGCAGTCTAGCGGTCGACATTGGCGCGGCACTCGGAACGGGCGCATATTGCCAGAAACTACGACGGACGAGAATCGCCGATTACGACGTCGCAGCGGCGCAGCAATTGCGCGATTTTGGCGTTATAGACTGAAAAGGTGTGGATAACCCCTTAATCAGGCGGAGCAGATTAGCATGAATACGTCTTTGAGTAGACAAATGATAGCGTGTTCTATGGTGTTGCCCACTGACTCCATGCCGTCTGCTCGCTTGCAGAGAGCGAGATCGCTCGGGCAACAGCGTCCGCAATGGTCTTTGCGTTAATTACAACGGTTTGCCCGACCTCAAGCGACGGTGCACCAGCTGCGCTAACTATATACGATTCAGCAGCGGCGCGTTGCTCGGGCGATAACGCCTGCTTGTTTGCCTGTAGATATTTTGCGATAGCGGTACGAGCGTGAAATGTGTACGAGTCGCCAGGGTTCGCGGTTGCGCTATAATCGGCACTCGCTGTTGTAGCTTGTGTTTGTTGCGTGCTTTTTGCTGGTGCATTATTTTCCCTAGACTTGTCAGATTCACGCGATTGTGCCACCGAAGCTGTACTAGCATTTTGCGCGTCTATTTTCACACCGGCATGCTGTAGTGCTGCGATAACATCTGCGCGAGAAATCGTGACAGCCTGTCCGACATCTAATAGAGGCGATCCGGCATTATTTGTCAACTCTACCTCGGCTTGCAGCGTCTGCGCGGTGCTAACCTGAAGTTGCTGATTAGCAACGACAGACGAGACCGCTTCGCGCGCAAATAACGTATACGAACTACCTGCGCTCGCTGTGTACGCAAACGTATCGCCTGTTTCTTTGGCTGCGCTCGTATCGGTCGTCTTTTCTGATGTTTTTTCTACCGGCTTATTATCCGCTTGCGCTGTTTGCGTTTGTTTGGCTGCTGGCGCGGTTGTATTTGCGGTTGACTGCTTTGTTTCTGCTGCTTGCTTAGGTTGTTCCGGTTGCGGCTCGCTTGTTTTCTTCTCGCTTGCCGGTGCAACAGACGCTTCTGGTTTCGCTTGCAGTACAGGCGAATTTTGCGTTTCACCGGTAGCTGCCTCTACCTTTTTCTTCAGCTGCGGCTCAGTAGTAGCGCGCTTCTTTGCCGGCTCGGCATGCGCGTTGGCGTTACCGTTTTGCCCAGCGCTGAACAACACACCTTTCTGGCGCAACACCGTTACCGTTGATAATCCCACCAATATGACAGCGCATATTATAGCCACCCGACGCTGATTCAATCGAAACTTCCGCATCGTTTTTCCTTATACCCCACTAACTTTTTATAAAAGTAAGTAGTTTCATAGTAGCACTAACGGCAGGACGTTTTCAATAAGCTTTGACGATTTGGCAGAATAATGAGCCTGGATATTTACAAAACATATGTATTGTGATATAACGAAAAAGAGTAATACAAAAGGAAGTGACCGTGGAAGAGATAAATCTGTACGACCTATTGAGGTTTTATATTAAAAAATGGCTAACGATAGCGATTTTCGTCATGATCGGCGGAATCGTCGGTATCGCATATACGTACTACATTCAAACGCCGCAATACGAAAGCAAAGCGACACTACTATTGGTGGGGACGGATCATACGTCGGGCAACCAGGAATCAGTGGCGCTAAACAACTACGTGGAGCTATTTAAATCGCGCCGCGTGCTTGATACGGTCATCGCCGACCAAGGGTACGATAAAGATTACGATACGCTCGTATCAAACGTAACGGCGCGGGGCACGAAAAGCACGGATATTATAAATGTATCAATCAAGACGCCCGACGCGAAGCAAAGTAAGGCGCTGCTTGAAAGCGCAATTGAATCATTCCGCAATGAAGCCAAAGAACTGTACGGCAATAGCAGCATCAAAATCAACACGGTCGATGCTGCCAGTACGCCGAAAACGCCGTCAAACGTACGCCCAGCGATTCAAATCGGGCTTGCTACCGCTGCTGGATTTATGCTCGCGATCATCGGACTATTCTTCGTCTACGATTACCGCCACTCGCAGCCAAAGGCGGCGAAAGCAGACGAGCCGCGCAGTAATGATCCAGCGCAGTCAAAAGATCAAACGGACGACGAGCCAGAAACTGATACCTCAAAGGAAGACACTCGCTGCACCACGATTTCGCATTTTTACACTGGTGGAGCGTACGAAAAAGAGTAGAACGGAAGGTAATTTATATGTATGCACGTTTTGTGAAAAGAGCTTTGGATTTTATCGGAGCGAGTTTTCTATTGCTTCTTTCAAGCCCGTTATTCATCGTTGTAGCAATTATCATTAAACTAACAAGCCGCGGTCCGGTATTTTTTAAGCAGGAGCGAACAGGACTACACGGCAAGACATTTACAATGTGTAAGTTTCGTAGCATGGCAGAAGATAATGATGTCAATGACGTAAAGAGTGGTGATAAAGTGACGAAAGTCGGTAAAATTCTCCGTGCGACCTCGCTTGATGAGCTGCCACAGTTCATTAACATCATTCGTGGCGACATGTCGTTTATCGGTCCGCGTCCATGGATTCCAGCATATTATCAGCATATGAATGATAAGCAACGTCACCGTAACGACGTTCGACCAGGAATTACCGGACTGGCTCAAGCATATGGTCGCAATAACTTGAACATTTATGAGAAAATAAACCATGATCTACAGTATGTTCATAATGTGTCTTTTTTCGGTGATATAAAAGTCATTTTTGTTACTATCAAAATGCTATTTAATCGCGAGGCGTGCGAGCTCGGCAAAGAGGGGATTCATGAAGAATTGGAAATGTTAAAGAAGCAAGGCCTAAGCTAGAGGAATAAGCTATGCGTAAAAAGATATTATTCACTTCGCATGTAGCAAACTTCCAAAAATTCAATCGCCCGTTCATGCGTATGCTACGGGAGAGCGGTTGGGAAGTGCATTATGCGTCAATGGGCGAGGAAGAAATTTTAGATGCCGACAAATCGTTCACTGTTTCGTTTACGCGCAATCCGTTTACGCTCAGTAATATTTGCGCATACAAGCAGCTGAAGCAAATTATCGACCGGGAAAACTACGACATTATTCATACTCACACCCCTGTTGGTAGCGTGGTGACGCGGCTAGCTGCGCGGCAGGCTCGCGGGCGGGGCACGCGCGTCATTTATACGGCGCATGGCTTCCATTTTTTTGCGGGCGCGCCGCTTTTGAATTGGCTCATTTACTACCCGATCGAGCGGCTCATGGCGCGATGCACCGACACGCTCATCACGATTAACTGCGAGGACTATAAGCGGGCGAAGCGCACGTTCAAGACAGATGTCCGCTACGTGCCTGGAGTGGGAGTAGATCCCGAGCGGTTCAAGCCGCGTCTTACAAAAAAACAGCGCAATGACTTACGCCGATCGCTCGGACTTAAGTCAGACGATTTCGTGATGATTTACCCAGCGGAGCTAAACAAAAATAAAAACCAGACGATGCTCATAATGGCGATGGAGAAACTTGTCGCCGTAAATCCACACATCCATCTGCTCTTGCCTGGTCAAGACAGTATGAATGGTTTTCACTCAAAGCTCATCAGAGAAAAGGATTTGCAAAATAATATCCATTTGCTAGGTTATAGAACTGATATACCGCAGTTACTGATGGTATCGGATTTATCAGTGTCGGCGAGCTACCGTGAGGGTTTGCCTGTACATATTATGGAAGCGATGACGGCGGGTTTACCTGTAGTTGCTACGAAATGTCGAGGTGCTAGTGAGTTGGTCAAAAACCATGAAAATGGATACGTTGTAAAAATAAGTAATGTTCATGATTTTGCAAGTGAAGTAAAGAAAATTATTCACGATGAAGAGAGACGCAAAAAGATGGCAAAAAACAGTAAGAGACGTTCAGCAAACTATAAACTTGCTACTATAAAGACTATACTAGCAAAAATATACGAGGAACGATAACAATATGGGTAAAATCGCTAGTCTGGTTCTGTATTTGTCTGTCTTTTGTCTTTCGTCGGCTCTCTTTGGGTATGGTGTTTATCGAAAAAATAAGGTCATGAAGTGGGCTGGCATAATACCCCCTTTACTATTAGCGAGTTTGCGTTATGGTGTTGGCACTGATTATGGTACGTATGAGTTATTATTTAACCAATTTTCACGAGGATCGCTGGCTGATTATTTACAAGATTCGTCGTCGGCAGAGCCTGGGTTTTATATTTTAGTACAAATATCCAATTTTCTTACCGGAGACAGTGCACCCATGTTTGCTATTGCTGCAGCCTTGTCTCTGATATTCTTTTATTTGGGACTAAACAGATACAATATCAAACATCCAGCGCTTGTGTATTTCTTGTATCTTATGGTACTGTTTCCGATGACGCTCAATCTTGTCCGTCAAGGTATTGCGGTATCAATAGTGTTCTATGCTCTTTCATTCTTTATAGAACGTGATTTTAAAAAATATCTTGTATTCATGATTATTGCAGGATTGTTTCACATGTCTGCCTTTATTTTATTGCCCGTTTATTTTCTTAACCGCCTTACTAAAACAAAGTATGAGAATGTTTACTTGACTTTTTTGCCTAAATTAGCGACAGTAGCGGGATGTATATTGATTTTTATACCCTTCTTTTCAAGCTTGGTCATGCAAATGCCCGCGTTTAGCAAATACGGTATGTACACCGTAAACGCTGGAGAGGGCGCGAACTATACACTTTTACTTCAAATAGCAATTTTAATTTCAGGAATAATCCTTATTCGTCGATTGATAAACGACAGTAATCGCAAATTGTATACGACAATAATAATATTTGCAACACTTGAGGTTGTGTTTGGCACCATTGGCTATTCGTCAACGTTTATCAAACGGATAGGCCTCTACTTTTCCATATTTGGGTTTATGCTTCTTGCGGAATCTACGGGGGTGCTTAAAAATTGGGGCGGAAAGGTATTGTCGTCTTGTTTCGTTATAGGATATGGAATAGTGTATTTCATGATAGCATATTGTATACTGGGTCAGTCTGATTTATTTCCGTATACTCTTATTGTTGGAGGGCTTAAGTAAATGAAAATGTTTATTAGTATGTTGGTATGGTCTATTATAAAGAGTGAATCGTCCATTAGCAGCGCTGTTTCCGACCAGGCACTTATTGAACGTTTATCAAGTAAAGTGCCTAGTGGGGGTGCGACGAATAGTCTTGCATTTTGGGAAGATAGAGGGCATATGCGGTATTCTTATTATGTAGGACTATCGCTGAGAGGTGCTCCAATGCACGCTAAAATTGCCCTTTTAGTTGGGATTTTCACTTTGCTAAGTCAAAAGCAACCTTTGTTTTGTATATTTATCGTGTTAGTAGGGATTACATCTAGTGCTGTCGCTGAAAATTTGTCAGATAAATGTTTACTAGGGAGAAATTTATGACAAAAATATCGGTAATTATGGCAGAGTATAATACGACGCCTCAGTATTTACGTGAGTCAATCGAAAGCATTCTTGGCCAGACTTTTAGAGACTTTGATTTTATTATAATAGACGATTGCGGTACTAATAATTTGGCGAAAATAGTTGAGTCGTATGAGGATCCGAGAATAAAAATTGTACGAAACAAACAAAATTCGGGGCTAGTCGCTTCGTTAAATACTGCAATCGAGAAGGCGGATGGTGAATACCTGGTTCGCATGGATACTGACGATATTGCTATGCCGAATAGAATTGAAACACTATACAAAGCCGTCCTTGCGAACCCTGAATATGCAGTGATAGGTAGCAGGGCAGTTGAGTTTTCTGATCGTGGTGAGAAAGGTATTTTATCAAGTAAAGGAGAGAAGGCAGGAAGAAATATTATGCGTGGTGATGTTCCTGTCCACCCTAGTGTCATTATGAAAAAAGAGGTAATTAAAAAAGTTGGGGGCTACCCTAGCTTTAATCGAGCTGAAGATTTGGCTTTGTGGTGCGAGCTTGTGCTAGCTGGTCAAAAAATATATGTATTGGATGATGTACTTTTAAGGTATAGAGTCAATGATGATGACTATACGAAGCGTAAGTTAAGAAACCGCAAAGGCGAAATCAAAGTGAGGATGTATTATTACCCCAAGCTTGGTGCTGGTCCAGTAGAGTATTTTCGTGTTGTAAAAAGTATCATTGCTGGTGTATTACCAGCACAATTAGTCAATGCTATTCGCAGAAAATACATATTGAAAGGCGATTGATAGGTGTAATTATGGAAAAATTTATAAATCTAAAGTGGGATATTGACAGCATTGTTACAGATCTGAATCTTGGTTTTGTTGCAAAAAAGAGAGCTATACTATCTAGGCTTAGCACCGTGGACAACGAGGTTGATTTAAAGAGTATTGCGTATGAGACTATGGCAGATAAGGTAAATGGATTTCTTTACAGAAAACATCTAGCTTCCCTTATTATTATGTTAAATTCGGATAGGGTAAAACGTTTAAAGCGAAATATTGATGACCTTTATCAACAAACGGTTGTGTATACGTTTGGAAAATCGAATATACATAGGTTGATTAATCGAAATAAACCAAAGGTTATTTATACGCTAGTTCCTGACCATGGTAATATCGGAGACTTGGCTTTAGGCTACGCTCAACGTGAGTATATGGTTAGGCTATTGCCTAATTACGATCATATAGAGATACCAGTTAGTCAAACGTATAACGTTCTACGAAAGGTGAGGTCTCAAGTGACGCCCCAAGATGTGATAGTTCTAACGGGGGGTGGTGACATGGGGACACACTATCTTGGAGTAGAGCGGCAGCGTCGATTTATTATAAGGAAATTTAAAAAGAATACTATCATATCATTTCCGCAGAGTGCATTTTTTGATGATAATAGATTTGGCAAACGTCAACTTCGCGCGAGCGTCCTTGCATATGACAGCTGCAGTAACTTGCTTATCACTGCAAGAGATAACTCAAGCTATGAATTTATAAAAAGGCATTTTCACAATGAAATTGCATCTACTCCTGACATAGTGCTATCATTAGACAATTGTCAGGCTGATGTGACAAGAAAGAGAAATAGGGTAGTATTTTCAGTACGGCGCGACAAAGAAGCTAGATTTTCACCAGCACAACTTAGGCGATTAGAGAATCACCTTGTTGATAAAGGCAAACATGTCGTTTATCGTGATACTTCTCTTGGAAACGTTCATATAGATATTTCTGATAGAATAAGTGTTTTGAGATCAATCTGGAAAGATTACAGTATGTCAGAGTTGGTTATAACAGATAGGTTACATGGCATGATTTTCAGTGCAATCACCAATACCCCTTGTGTAGCTATCAACAATAAAGATGGTAAAGTATTGAACCTGTACAACTCGTGGCTTAGCAAGTATTCATATATAGCAGTTGCAAGTAGTATTGATCCTAAAGAGATTGATTTGGCGATTGAAAAACTTAAATCTAGCACTAAAGAAGTACGCTCTCACACGAGCATGAGAGCATACTTTGCGCCTATTGCTAAATTTATCAACGAAAGAACTGCGAGATGAGTGCTGAATCTACCAAGAGGAGCGTGTCTCTCGTCAAAAACACCCTCATCATTGCGTTTGGTAAGTTATCGACGCAGTTTCTGACGTTCCTTTTGCTGCCGCTATATACGACGTATTTGGCGACGAGCGAGTTTGGCACAGTCGACTTGGTAATGACGTACGTTACATTGCTCGCGCCGATTATTACTGTTTCGCTTGAGATGGGCGTATTTCGCTTTTTGATTGACGTACGAAGCGACGAGGAAAGACAAAAACGAATTATCTCGACGGTAGTGCGGTTCACGGCGTGTATGCTTGCACTTGCTACGGCAGTATATCTGCTTGTTTGGTCTTTCGTGAATATCCCATACGGATTGTATGCACTCGGTGCAACGGTAGCAGTGATTGTGTCAAACATGTTTTTGCAGATTGCGCGTGGTTTTGGCGATAACGTGAAGTTCGCGATTGGTGGCATGGTCGCTGGCGTGACGACGATTGCTGCGAACATATTGTTTATCGTCGTAATGGGTATTGGTGCTAGGGGTATGCTGACGTCGACGATTTTAGCGAATGTCGCATGCGCAATATATTTATTCGTTGCATTGAAACTCTATCGGTATATTGATTTTTGTATTCATGATAAAAAATTATTGCGGCAACTACTTGGTTATTCGGCGCCGTTAGTGCCAAACGGTGCGTCGTGGTGGGCGATTAATGCCGCCGACCGCACGATTGTTGCAGTATTTTTGGGCGTAGCTGCTAATGGTATCTACGCGGCAGCATACCGATTTCCACTGGTGTTTAACGGATTATTCTCATTTTTCAGTATGTCCTGGACGGAATCGGCGTCAGTGCATATTAATAGTCCAGATCGCGACACCTTTTTCTCAAGAACGATGAATGCGAGCGTGAAACTGTTTGGATCGTTAGGCTTGGTAATGCTTGCGGGGCTGCCAATAGTATTTAATCTATTTGTCGGTACGGCATTTCGTGAAGCATATTTGTATATACCATTGCTTATCGTTGGCTCATTTTTTAACTCTATTGTCGGGCTTTACAGTGCGCTCTATATTGCTAAAAAGATGACAAAGCAAGTAATGAATACCTCTGTTATTGCAGCAGTCGTGAGTGTGACGGTGTCTTTGCTTGGTATTCGTTTCGTGGGGTTGTATGCGCCAGCGGCGGCAATGGCAGTAGCATTCTTCGCGATGGCAGTATATCGCCACTATGATATGAAAAAACATATTACAATTCGGTATGAAGCGAAGACGTTTGTGGTGTTGGTACTGTTGTATGCGGCGGCGATCACGCTGTATTATATGAATACGCTAGCTGGCAATATTGCAAATATTATCATTATCGGTGTAGCGGTATTGCTACTTAACCGTTCAGTCGCAGTGGTGTTATGGAAGGGTGTGTTGAGTAAAGGGCGGGAGTTTACAAAGCGACGCAGAGGGGTAAAAACGTAATTATTTAGTCGACCGAGAGTCGTTATCTTTGCTTTCCGTAGATTTTTTCCTTGACCGATCGCCGATACTTCTAAACAACACTAGAGACTTTGCAAAACTAGCGATGAGCCCTAGAGTAACACCCTCAAGAGTTCCATAGGATCAACCTTTACAGGTCGATTATTTAGCTTGTTTGTCTCTTTTTTCATTGTTGTTTTTCTTTGAGACATTCTTTTTTCTACTTATTTTAGCAAAGGATATTGAATAATTTTTATAAACAGCAGCATAATCGTTTGAGATAGCTTTGTCATCACTGATGTTTAGTATGTCAATTGACCTCGTTTTATCGTATGATTCGCCTAGAATAATACTGCTAGCATAAGAAAGTGATTTATGGATGCTATTCTGTGATGCTAGATGATATCCTCTCATTAACTATATTATAGATTGTTGTCTGGATTTTAGGCAATATTGATTTGTGCGAGTTGGTGATGGCGTTGTGGTGTTGTAGTGTTGTGGGGATAAGCGACAGTTGACACACTATGACGAGTTCGTTAGAATTTAATTGTCTCCCCGCGCTTGTACTTGTGTCTCGTGCGGGTATTTTAGAGGCGAGTAGTTTGGAAAAGTATGACTAAAAAACGAATTATTCTTTTTGCACTCGTTATATCATGGATGATATTAATTTTTTGGTTTTCGAGTGCTGGGCATGAAGTGTCAAGCGGGCAGAGCGAGCGCGTGGCGCGAAGTGTGCAATATATTACGAATATCTCGTTTTCCGAGGCGGTGGTACGCAAGGCGGCGCATGTGTTTTTGTATTTCGTGCTGGGAATATTATTAACCCTGTTGGTGCGTACGTATCGTATACGTTGGCGCAGCGTTGTGCTATGGGCGGTTGGTATTGCGTGTGCGTATGCAGCGACTGACGAAACTCACCAGTTGCTTGTTGGTGGGCGAAGCGGGCAGGTGAGCGATGTGCTGCTTGATACGGCAGCGGCATGTGTCGGTGCGATAGTTATTGCTGGTGGACATATGGTTATTTATAAGTTGCATAAAAATCAAAAATGTGATAAAATTTAGCAGTGAAAGTGAGTAAAGAACAGAAAACGTCGCTGTTTGCGTGGCTGCAGCGGTTAGTTGGTGCAGGTATCATTGTGACGGCGATTCCTGCGGGAATTAATCTATTTGCGATGGGTGTGATCCCCGACAAGTATTTATATATCATCGCGCCGTTGTATGTGATTGTAGCGGGCGTTGTGCTGTGGCAGTTGATGTGCCGGTCGAAAGCGGTATGGCGCGGTGTGCTATTCATGGTAATTGGCATGGTGATGATCACCGTTAATATTGCCGTGTACAAAAGCGGGCACTCGGTGAATTCGTTTTTGAATGCAGTGCAGCCGCCGCAGGTTAATTATGTAGAATACACGGTTATCGCGAAGAAAAACCGCAGCGTGGTGCTTGATTCTGCACGGTCGGTCGGTATGGTCGGGGCGGATACGCTGCGTGATAAGGCCGCGAAAGCACTTGCCGGCGTAACGCCGGCGGCGCAGAGCAGCTATGACAGTTTGATGGCGTTGACGGAACAACTCAATGCTGGAGCAGTTGAGCTAGCGTCAATCCGTACGGCGAATATGGGCGTATTGCAAGAAAATTACCGTGAATTTTATGACAGCGTGGCGACGCTTGCGACTTATAAAGTACGGGATGATAATCGTCAAGCTGCACCGAAAACTGACGTGACAAAGCCGTTCGTGCTGTATATTAGCGGCATTGATACGTATGGTGATGTGGGCGAGGTATCGCGGAGCGATGTGAATATGCTAGCGGTAATGAACCCGGCGAAGCGGACGATGCTGCTCGTAAACACGCCGAGAGATTATTATGTACAGCTGCATGGTGTGGCGGGTATACCAGATAAGCTAACGCATGCGGGCATTTACGGTATTGACATGTCGCGGCAAACGCTTGGTGATTTGTATGGTGTTGATATTCCGTACTATGTACGATTGAACTTTACGTCGCTTGTAAAGATGGTTGATGTTGTGGGCGATATTACGGTTGAATCTGATTATGCGTTTCATTCATTCCAAGTGGGCAAGAATACGCTTGATAGCAAGCGAACGCTTGAGTTTGCGCGCGAGCGTTATAGCTTTAGTGACGGTGATCGGCAGCGGGGACGTAACCAGCAGAAGGTAATTGAGGCGATCGTCGCGAAGATGAGCGAGCCGCGCAACCTGACACGATATAACGCGATTTTATCAACATTGCAAAGCTCGCTACAAACGAACATGAGTCAGGAGGCGATCGCATCGTTGATAAAAATGCAGCTTAATGATTTTAAGGGCTGGAAAGTCGAGTCAATGAGCGTCGACGGTGCAGGCGCAACCCGCCAAACGTATAGCATGGGTGCGATGCCACTGTATGTGATGATTCCTGACAGCGCGTCGGTAGAGCGGGCGAAAGAGCGGATTGGCGAGTATTTGCAGTCGTAGGTCTCGGGCGGTACGCCTCCGCAGTCGCTCCCCAGCAACTGGGTAACTATGACATCCAGAGATGATGCGTGGGGTGTTTACTGTAAATCTATCCCCATAGAGCAAGGCTACGACAGATTTACGCCGATCCTCGTGCTAGATCCGGAAACTTCGCCTCAACCAGGCAGAGACGCTTATCAAGTGACTCGTAGTTTTGTTTCTGTTCTTTGGAGATTGTGTCGTCTACTTCTTCTCGTGAGCCTTCTTCTATAAAGATGTCATGACGGAGACCAGTGATATCTGCGCGGACGGTTAATTGTCCTGCTTCCAATGTTTCGAAGCGCTTTTCAAAACGTAGCTCCATATCTTTCACGGTATCCGTGAGGTTCTTGTGGTCTTTGCGGATGTCGGAGAGTTGGGTGTTGATCGATTCGAAGCGCTGATCTATCTGATTAAAACGTTCATCAATTTGTTCAAACCTCTTGTCAATCTGTTCAAACTTAGCATTCATTGTTTCAGCTAGTGTTTTAACGGCACTTGTGAGGTCTTGAACCTGAACGGTTAGATCTTTTACTTGCGTAGCGAGTTCTTCGTTCGTCATGGTTATATTTAATCACAGATAGGGGAGGTGGAGCAAGAAGTAGGTTAATTTACGTGTTTCAAAAACTCCCATCCATGACGGATGGGAGCCCAGTGTCATCCTGCGAGCTACAGGAAAAAGACTCTCAGGTCCAGGGTTTGTATGACGAAATCGTGGTACACCCGATACGATTCGAACGTACGACCTCTTGCTCCGCAAGCAAACGCTCTATCCAGCTGAGCTACGGGTGCATACCACCTTAAATCATAGCACGATACTGGCAGGTATGCAAGAGAGGCTCGGCATTACAAACGGAGTTTTGCGAGTAGTTTATCAATAATGTCCGGGCTTGTCTCCTTCATTGGCAAACGTGCCGCCAACATGTCGACAAGTTTTTCACCAATTTCAGTTGGGAAATAGATGTTTTGTCCTAGCTGAAAGCGTTTACGCGGTATAAGCACAACATGATTCGTCGTTTCCTGCCTCACAACACTGAACGATTTAAATTGATCAAACGTATATAACCGATCGTTGACGTGAATTCCTTTGCGGCTCACTGTGTAGTCGATCGTCGCAGGCGGGCGGCGAACGTATAGCGCTAATGCGACCGCCATTACCGGCACGAGTACTGCAAATGTTGGCGATTTGAACACAAAAATCGCCACCGCAATGAGTATAAGCACGGTAGCGCCAAATCCGATATACCAAATCGGCTCGTGCTGGTGCTGCATATACTCAAGCGCCTGCCAACGGATGAGAATCTCGTCATCAGGAAGACCGTCAGCCGTCATGTCATCCGTAGTGTCGGGCTGATCTGGTGATTCTTGAGCGGGTGATTCGGTAGCTTGCTGCGCTACTGCTGTAGCGGTAGGATCGGAAAATTCAGGAGAAGACGGAGAAGCTGCGGATACTTCGGGAGTAGTGGGCTGTGAAGCTGTTTGCGTCTCTGGTAGAGATGCAGGTGCTGTCGCCAGTGCTTCTGGTGCTGCGGGGGGCTCGGCGGACGGAATTGGCGCCGGAGGCACCTCGGACACCGCCGCAGGTCCAGTAGATGACAGCAGTGTTTGAGGCGACGGTACCGTATTTGTCGCCTGTGTCGTATCTTGAATTGGCTGGTACGCTCCGTGCGCAGTTGATTGCGCTGGTTGCTGCCAATCTTGGGTTTGCGGCTCTTGGTCTTGCATATCTTTATTGTACCATGAGCAGGTTCTATTCGTATACCCACGGCTATCACATCAAAAAATGACCTGACTTAGGTCATTCTCTTGCTCCTGGCGGAGGAGGGGAGATTCGAACTCCCGCTGCAGGTCTCCCCACACTAACGATTTAGCAAACCGTCCCCTTCAGCCACTTGGGTACTCCTCCATTTGCAAAACAAAATACTTCACTAGTGTAGCATAATCTTAGGCTGTTGCCTAGAGTGAATGCGTTGTAGTGGTGTTTGCATGACTGCTTGTGCCGAGGCGCCTAGTCCGTTGCTGATTAGTCGTGTATACTTTGAAAGAGAAGCGAGTGAAGGGAGCGACTTTATGGCATTTGGACCAATCATGAAGCTAACAACCGAATCTGGACTGGATCTGGAGCTTGCGCCGTTTACGCGCGAAGAAGCGACGACGTTTGCGGATGGTTTTGCGCATCACTCAGTTATTCAATATGTAACGAACCGTGTGCAGACGAAAGAAACTGAGGAAGAATGGTATGACAAGATGATTAAGGATAGGACCTCGCGCGTGTGGGGGATCTGGGTGATTGAAGAGAATGAGCGCCGGCTTATCGGCAATAGCGCATTGACGGATATGGAGCTTCGTAAACATATTCGCCAGGCGGTTAGCGGTTCGGTGATCTGTGATGCAAGCTACTGGGGCAGGGGAATCGCGAGTGCGTGCCACAAAGCACGGACGTATTTCGCGTTTGAACAATTAGGTTTGCACCGTATCAAGTCGGCAGTGCTACAGCCGAATGGCGGTAGCCGCAAAGCACTGGAACGTAGCGGCTATACGCTTGTCTACACTGAGCGCAATGAGACGTTCGTTAATGGCGCGCTCGTCCATATGGATTGTTTAGAATGTCTCAATCCGGCAGACTGGGCATGGCGGCAGTGGTGGGGCAGCGACCGTCCAACTCAGAAAAGCTTGGAGGCGCGTAAGAGAACCGAGGCGGCATTGGAGTGGGCGCGGGAGAATGTTGAATTAGCATAAGTCTGCAGCTGTATTAGTGGGCGGACGTTAAAATGCTGGCGGAAAGAGCGCTCTGCTAGTCTTTATGTATTTCATGCAAATTATCAATAACAAGTGTTGGACGGTCGTTATTAGCATAATCCGCAAGATCAATTGACTGCAAAAACTCGGGATAGAGCGTGACGCTAGCAGGATCGACGAATTCGCACACGGCGAGTTCTTCGGCGCCGTGGCTGGTGCTTTCGAGGTCAATATTAGTGAAGTCATCAGGGTTTTTGACGGCAAAGAAAAATTCTAGCTCTTCGGCGTAGCCGGCGCGCGCGGATGGGAATTGCTGAATAAATAATAGATTGCCAATGACGGCGTCTATGCCTGTTTCTTCGTGTAGCTCGCGTGCTAATCCGTCAATCAGCGATTCTTGCGGATCAAGCCCACCGCCGGGCACAGCGTAATAGTGTGATATGTTGTCACCATGCTTGTGTTTAACAGCAAGTAGTTTACCATCTTTATAGATGATGGCGCGGACATTAATGCGCCGTCCGGTGTAGTGCTCCATAGACTCTCCTTGGTTTTTTAGTGATGATAACCAGAGGAACGGATGTTCATTCGTTACAACTCATTGTAGCAGATACGCGGTGAGTGCGATATAATAGGAGTATAGTAACTGGCAGAAAGTGATGGATATAAATTTTGCCCTTTGCCTTTCGGGCGGATCATGCAAAGTTTACACCTGTTACTCTTCTGCTACAAGAAAGGAGCTCTGAATATGAGTATTATTAACCCGAGCGGCAAAGAAATTTTCTCTGTCGCGACTGATTTTTGCGGTCGTCCGCTCACGCTAGAGGTTAATCGCGTCGGTTTTCGCACGACTGGAAGCGTGCTGGTGCGCTACGGCGATACGGTGGTGCTGGGCAGTGCGCAAGTTGGTTCGCGACCAGTGACGCTGGATTATTTCCCCTTGAGCATTGACTATGAAGAAAAGTTTTATGCAGCCGGCAAGATATCAGGTAGTCGATTTATTAAGCGCGAAGGTCGTCCGAGCGACGATGCGGTGTTGGTTGGGCGGTTGATTGATCGCCCGATTCGCCCGCTATTTCCGAAAGGCTATCGCCAGGAGGTGCAGGTGGTAGCAACGGTGCTAAGCATGGATCCGGCATTCCGTCCTGATGTAATCGCAATGATTGCGGCGTCAAGCGCACTTATGCTAACCGGCACGCCATTTGACGGACCAGTGGCGGGTCTGCGTGTTGGGCGCGTGAACGGCGAGTTTAAAGCGTTCTTAACACCAGAAGAGCGTGCAGCGAGTGACTTAGATCTGGTAGTCGCTGGTATTGAGCACGGCATCACGATGGTGGAAGCAGGTGCTAAAGAGGTATCGGAAACTGTGATTGTCGATGCGATGACATGGGCGCACCAGATGATGCAGCCGGCAATTCGCCTGCAGAAAGAGCTGGCAGAAAAAGTTGCGCCTGTTCGGCAGGAGTATGAGTTAGTATTGCCTAATGAAACCGTTCAGGCAACGGCTGACGCGTGGGTTGACGGCAAGCTGGGCGAGAAAATCCGCCGTCCGTACCCAGAACGTAATGAAGTCGTCAACGAAATCCGTTGGCAGTTCCACGAAGAGATGGCGAAAGCTCTTGACGGCGAGGTCGATTACGATGAGGTTCGCGACGAATACGACGAGGCCTTCACGATGGCGCTGCATAAAGACGTGCGCCGCGGCATCGTTGAAGATGGCATGCGCCCTGATGGTCGTGCGCTGACAGAAATCCGTCCGCTGTCAAGCGAGGTTGGTATTTTGCCGCGCGCCCATGGTTCAAGCCTGTTTACGCGCGGTGTGACACAAGGTATGAATATCGTGACGCTTGCGCCGCTTAGCTACGCACAGCTAGTTGATACAATGGAGCGGACTGACGACGAGCGGCGTTACATGCACCACTACAATGCACCAGGCTATACTGTCGGTGAAGTTAAGCGTATGGGCAGCCCGGGGCGCCGCGAGATCGGACATGGCTATCTGGCAGAACGTGCGCTTACTGCGGTTTTGCCGAGCGTTGAGGACTTTCCGTACGCGATTCGCAGCGTAACGGAAATTATGTCGCAGAACGGCTCAACGTCAATGGCGGCAACGTGTTCAAGCTGTCTCGCATTGATGGATGCTGGCGTGCCGCTGACGGCGCCGGTAAGCGGTATCGCGATGGGTTTGATGATGGATGGCGAGACGCCGTATGTGCTAAGCGATATTGCTGATGCTGAGGACTTTGCAGGCGACATGGACTTTAAAGTGACCGGTACAAGCAAGGGTATCACTGCCTTACAGATGGATATGAAGGTGCATGGTTTGCCAGTTGACGTACTGCGCCAGGCACTTGAGCAATCAAAGTCGGGGCGCGCCTTTATTTTGGAGCATATGCTAAGCATCCTGCCAGCTCCGCGCGAAACCCTCAGCCCGTACGCGCCGCGCATTGAGAAGCTAAAGATTAATCCGGAAAAAATCGGTGCAGTTATCGGCAAGGGCGGCGAGGTGATCAACAAGATTACTGCCGAGACAGGTGCTGAGGTCGATATTAAAGAAGACGGCTTAATTACGGTGGCAAGCCCAGACGGCGAGTCAATTGCGAAAGCGGTTGCGTGGATTAAACGTTTAGTTGAAGAACCGGAAGTTGGTAAAACGTATAGTGGTACGGTTGTTACGATTAAAGATTTTGGCGCATTTGTAAACATCTTGCCGGGTGTCGATGGTATGCTCCATATTTCACAGCTGTCAAATAAGCGCGTCGGCAAGGTGACGGACGTGCTGAAAGAGGGGCAGCGCGTGCGCGTGAAGCTAACAGATATCGATGACCGCGGGCGTTTAAGCTTAACGATGAAAAATGTCGAACAGTAGGGTATAATAAACTCTATAGCAATGTAAGCGAGGAAATAGGGATATGAATAAACAACCAACACCACCAACGCCTCCGAAGCCAACGGCGCCTACTGTGCCGCTTCAGCCTGCGATGGCGCCTGCCGGTATGGGCATGCCGCCGGTTCGTCCAAACGGCGGCAACAAGACAGGTTTGATCGTCGGAATTATTAGCGGCGTAATTGCACTTATTCTGCTAATTGTCGGGATTATCGTGGCGTTTGTTGTTTTAAGCAAGCCAAGCACGAAAGATTACGCGGCGGCAGCTCAAGAACTAAATAAAGTGACGGAATCGTATAACAAGGCGTCGTCGTCATTTACGTATTATTCAACATCGTCGTCGCAAAGTGCTGCGCAAGCACAGGCAAAAGCTGCGACACTGAGTGAAACGCGTAAGGCGATCAACGACGGTATTGATAGGTTGTCGAAGATGCGGGCAGTTACAGGTGATAACGACGTGAAGGAGCGCTTCGAAAAATTGAAAGGTAAGCAAGTGGCATTTAACGAAGCGATTGATGGGCTTATTGAAGCATATAGCAAGATCGCTCCGGCATTCGACACGAGCTTGCTCCGCTTGTCGTCGTCAGAGGACGCGCTTTCACCCGTTCGGGAGATGCGCACAAAGCTTGAAAGTGCTAAGAATGGTATCAAGAACCAGTATAATAAGCAGTTCGTAACAGATATCACTGCAGCACTGAAATCATACGAAAACGCGATTGAGAAATACGTTGCGATGCGCAGCTCAGGACATTATGATAGTAGCGCGTATAGTGAGTACAGCGCTGCGTATCGCAAGATTAACACTATTGCGAATGAGTGGGCGCTAAACATGAGGGCGTCTGGTGAGCGCGGTGAAGTCCGCACTGAACTTAATAGCGTAGTGAGTATTTTGAATCGCAAACAGTTCCAGCGCTAGCAAAGGCTTTTATACGGCTACGCAGCCTAAATATCTCTGTAGGTGGCAATCTGCAGAGATATTTTACGTGGCTGTTTAAGCGCAATTGACTCTATAGCGCTGATTTGTTATACTAAAAATAGTTAGCAAGCGGTAGGTGTTTCCCTTTATGCATAATGAATACCGCTGCACTCTGAGTTTTGAATTTTATACTATGATAATCAAAAGGAGTACCATCTATGGGTCAGCAGCGACTCGCAAAACCACAGGCGGACGACGCATCTAAGCGCCCGCAACAACGTAAAAAAACCAGTAATACTGTGCTTGACGCCACGACGACACGCAAAGGCGAAGTTTTTCGGGCGCAACGCCGCACGAGCGAGGGCGTGCAAGCGCAGGCGTCGCAGCATGTGATTAACGTGCCGGTGAACAAGTCTGTATATAATGGCTATGGCGGCAAGCAATTTAGCCTGACGATGCAGCCGAAAAAACCGCGCGCGCCGCGTCCAACGCTGAAAATTATTCCGATCGGCGGCGTCGGCGAGATGGGCATAGGTAAGAACATGACCGCGATTGAGTACGACAACGATATCATCGTGATTGACATGGGCTTTTTATTCCCGGGCAGTGACTATCCAGGCGTCAATTATATTACACCGGATATCACTTGGCTTGAAGAGAACAAACATCGTATTCGCGCGCATATCTTTACACACGGTCATTTAGACCATATTGGCTCGTTCCGGCATTTTATTCCAAAGATTCCTGCGCCAGTGTATAGCACGAAGTTTACGATCGGCATGCTGCAACGTACGATGGCGGAGACCGATAGCGCATATGAGCCGGAATATCACGAAATGAACCCGGAGAACCACGACATTATTCAGCTTTGCGACTCGTTTAGCGTGGAGCTCGTGCGCGTGAACCATTCAATTCCTGATTCGGCGGCGGTCGTAGTGCGCACGCCTGTTGGTAATATTTTGAGCAGCGGCGACTGGCGTATTGAAGAAAATCCGGTAGACGGCAAGAAGTTTGACTTTGACCGTATTCAAGAAATCGCGAAAAATGAGGGCTTTTTGGCATTCCTGAATGAGTCGACAAACTGCGAATCGGCCGGTACGCACACGCACGGCGAGTTTGATATCCAGCATAGTATCGGCGAAGTGATGGATAAGTGGGCAAGTTCGCGCATTATCATTAGCAGTTTTTCGAGCCAGTTACACCGTATCCAGTTAATTTTGGATGAAGCGCAGCGGCATGGACGTAAAGTGGCGTTTGCCGGCTTTAGCATGATTCAGAACCTTGAAGTAGCACTGCGCACGGGCGTGATCAAAGTACCGAAAGATACGGTTGTCAAAATGGAAGATATTATTAAATTGTCGGATAATAAAGTGACGATTATCTGTACAGGCAGCCAGGGCGAATTCAACGCGGTGCTCAACCGTATGGCGACGGGCGCGCATAAATATGTGAAAATCAAGGGCTCGGATGTTGTCGTCTTTAGCTCAAACCCAATTCCAGGCAATGAAAAATATGTTGTGCGAACCGTTGACGGACTGATGCGCGAGGGCGGTGAGATCATCCAAAATGGCAAGACACATCTGACGGGTGTTGGTCCGTTGCACTTGTCGGGGCATGGATATTACGATGATCACGTGCGGGTTATCAACGCGGTGAAACCGACGTATTACATTCCAAACCATGGCGAATTCCATATGCTAGTACATAATGCAGAGCTGGCGGAAAAGGAGTGCGGCGTTCCGCGCGATCATATATTTGTGTGTGATCCAGGCGATATTATTGAAATCACTCCGAATGGCGCGAAGAAAATCGGTCGCATTCATGCCGGTGGCGTTATGTATGATGATGCAGGGGAGATCGTGAGTGAAGTTGTGCTGAAAGACCGCATTCACATGAGCCAAGAGGGTATGTTTGTCGTTGTGCTAACAGTGCAACGCGGTACAGGACGGTTGCTTACGAGTCCGGATATTATTAGCCGCGGATTTATCTATTTGCGCGACAACGAAGAATTAATGGGGATGATTCGCCAATATCTTAAGCAGAAAGCGTCGCGTAGTTTCGCTGGGCGATATGACATTGAGGTCATTAAAAAAGAAATTCGCGACGAAATTACGCACATTCTCTACGACCAGACGCGCCGTACGCCGATCGTGATTCCGGTTATCAATGAAGTTGGCGTGAATAAAACGATTGCGCAGCGCCCGCAGACGAATGCGCGTGCGGCAAAACAGCCGCTTATGCCTGCGCCGTCGAAACGGAAATTTCCGCGCAAACAAGTGCCCGATACCGAAACTGTCGTGCCGCGCGAACGACCAGATAGCCGGTCGTACTAGTAATGAAACTATTGCATATTGTAGTAATTTATGCTACAATATAAGCGTAACCGTATAAAAACGAACGGAATCAGCGTATACTATATAAGTTATGGCAAAAAAGAAATCAACCAAACGCGCGGCAGAGCGCCGCAAATCAGTAAAGGCTTCGGCGCCGCAGCATGAGCTGCCGGCGGGCTATTGGCAGCAGGCAGCGGCAGTACTGCTCATGGCGTGTGCGGTGCTGATTGTTGTGTCGTGGTTTGGCGCGGGCGGTCCGGTGTTGGATTGGCTGCAGCATATGCTGCAAGATATGATTGGCTGGGCAGTGTATGTTGTGCCGATCGTTGCAGTCTTCATTGCGGTGGAAACGTTTCGCGCTGAAGATAATAGGCTGCCGTTTAGTGTGAAGTTTACGTCGCTGCTTGCGGTTGTATGGTGCAGCGGTATGTGCGGGTTGCTGATGGCGAAGCAAGGCAATCATCCGTCGGGCGGTGGCCTGCTGGGCGATAGCATGAACTCGTTGATGTTGTCGCTCGTGAGCGCGCCCGTCGGGATTTTTATATACATCTTGCTGCTTGTGTTCACGATGACATTCATATTTCAATTGTCATTTGATAATGTGCTGCAGTTTTTCAAAACAGCGGTAATGTCAAGTAGAGAAAAGGTGGAAAATGAAGCAAACGTTGAGATAATGCGCAAAGCCGCCAAGCCGAAAGCGATGAGCGAATTCAAACTCAACGAAGGCGTCCCTACGATGACCGAGGCGGATAAGAAGAAGTCGAAACTCGCGGCGCTGCACGCTCGTGAAAAGAAAGATGAGCCGGAAGAAAAAGCCGCGATGCTTGCGGTGAGCGATCCGAACTGGCAGTTTCCGAGCCTTGATTTGCTTGAAAAGAGCCAATCGCCTGCCGACGTGGGCGATATCAAGCAAAACGCGGGTATTATTCAGGATACGCTGCACGAATTTAATATTGACGTCGAAATGGAGGGCGCAAATATTGGTCCAAAGGTAACGCAGTATATGTTGCGACCGCCTGCTGGCATTAAGCTAAATCGCATTACGGCGCTTGAGACAAACATTGCGTTGAATCTAGCGGCGTCAAGTTTGCGCATGGAAGCCCCAATTCCAGGTAAAAAGGCTGTCGGTATTGAAGTACCAAATAAAAAAGCGGCTGACGTGCGCCTTTACGGCATTCTAAACAGTAGCGAGTGGCGGAAGAGTAAAGCGCCGCTCAGCATTGCTATCGGCAAGGATATCTCAGGGCAGCCATTTGTTGGCGAGCTTAATAAGATGCCGCACCTATTAGTGGCGGGGCAAACGGGCAGCGGTAAGTCGGTGATGATTAATACGCTGTTGTGCAGCTTGCTATACCGGAACGCACCGAGCGACCTAAAGCTGATTCTTGTCGACCCGAAGCAAGTCGAAATGGCGCCGTATCAAGACATTCCACATTTGTTAACACCGGTGATCGTCGAGCCGGAAAAGACGGTAAGCGCGCTGAAGTGGGCTGTGAACGAAATGGAGCGCCGCTATACGCTGTTGGCAGATGAGCGTGTGCGCGACATTAAGACATATAATCAGAAGGTTGAGTCGAAAGGTAAGAAAATCGGCGTTCAAGATGAGGCGGGCAACGTGCAGCAGGTTGACGGCGGTAAGATGCCGTATATCGTGATCGTGATTGACGAGATGGCGGACTTAATGATGATCGCGAAGCGTGATGTTGAAGCGCTGATTGTGCGGATTGCGCAGAAAGCGCGTGCAGTTGGCATACACTTAGTGCTAGCAACGCAGCGTCCGAGCGTGGACGTAATCACCGGACTTATTAAAGCGAACGTGCCGGCGCGCATCGCCTTTACTGTGGCGAGCCAGACGGATAGTATTACAATTCTAGACCAAGCAGGCGCAGAAAAGTTGCTGGGGCAGGGCGACATGCTTATGAAAACCGCTAGCATGCCGAAGCCGAAGCGCATCCAAGGCGCGTGGGTGATGGACAACGAGGTGAATAAAATTACTGATCATTTGCGCATGCAGTCGGCGCCGCAGTATAACAATGAAATTATCAGCCAGCCGGTGCAGCTTAACGGCAAAGGCGGCGTGGTGATGGACTTCGGCAACGAGGGTGGCGACGATATGTTCCGCGATGCGGTGAATGTCGTTGTGCAAATGCGTAAAGCATCGACAAGTTTGTTGCAGCGCAAATTACGCATCGGCTATTCGCGGGCGGCGCGTATTATTGAAGAGATGGAGGAGCAAGGAATTATCGGACCGGCGGACGGTTCGCGTCCGCGTGAAGTACTCATCAGCAGCGTCGATGAGCTTGATAATGGCGCCTAGACAATTACGCGCGAAATTGCTATAATTACCCTGATATTAAACCTAAGGTTGCGTGCGATAGCGTAACCATCCGTACGGATACCAAAGGAGGTAATAACGTATGAAAGAGTACGAATTGACCGTGTTAATTCGTCCTGATCGCGAGGCGGAGCTTGATAAGAGCTTAGACGTGGTCAAAAAGCTTGTGACCGACAATGGCGGCAAACTACTGTCAGAAGATAATTGGGGCAAAAAACGCCTCGCATATAAAATTAAAGGCGAAGATTTCGCCGTCTATGTGCTGTTGAATGTCGAATTGCCAGCCGCGGCGCCGCTGAAAATTAGCAATGCGCTTAATATTAGCGATGACGTGATTCGCTATCTGCTCGTGAAAGTTGACGAAAAAGCGCGTACCGCACTCGCGGAAGCAAAAAAACGCGCTGAAGAACGCGGCGAAGCGAGCAGCGATTCGGAAGCGTAATAGTAAACCATAAGGAGGAGGTCTTATGGCAAAGGGGTTTAATAAAGTAATACTCATGGGCAACCTGACGCGCGATGTTGAGGTGCGCACGACGGCGAGCGGGCAAAGTGTAGCAAACTTCAGCCTTGCCGTTAGTCGCAGCTGGCGCGGGCAGGACGGTCAGCAGCAAGATCAGACCAGTTTTATTAACTGTGTGGCGTGGGGCAAAGTTGGCGACATTATCGCGCAATATGTGCATAAAGGTTCGCCGCTGCTCGTGAGCGGCCGCTTGGATCAGCGTAGTTACCAAGATAAGGACGGTAATAAGCGCTCCGCAGTTGAAGTCGTTGTCGAAGATTTCAATTTTGTCGGCAGCGGGCGCAGCGATAATTCGTCGCCCAGCGCGCCAAGCAGCAATCAATCAACCAATAGCAAATCACAAGATGTCGTGATTGAGGATATCGACGATAAGCCGATTGACCTCAGCGAGATCCCATTCTAAGGAGTTTTCAGTATGACAAAGCGATTACGCAAGGACGTGCCTGTCGCGTTTGACTACAAAGACGTAAAAACACTGTTGCGGTTTATTGATCCGTACGGTCAGATTGAGCCGATTGGCAAAACCGGCTTGACCGCCAAGCAACAGCGGCAGCTAGCGCGCGAGATAAAACGTGCGCGCCATTTGGCGATGATGCCGTTCGTATCGCAAGGGTAACGGTGGAAAATTTTTCAGCGCATGACTAACGTGCTGGTCGTGCGCTGGCGAGCATTTCTACAGGATAAACAAAGGAGGCGTATGTATCAACCAACCGATTTGAAAAAAGGCATTGTTTGCCAGATTGACGGGCAGCCGTACCGTGTCACGGAATATAACCAAAAAGTTATGGGACGCGGCGGCTCAATCGTGAACGTGAAATTGAAGAATTTAATCACAGGGGCGGTAATTCCTAAAACATTTAAGGGACAGGAAAAAATTGAGCCGGCCGAGGTGGCAAGCCGCTCAGTGCAGTATTTATATAATGATGGATCGGCGTTTTTCTTCATGGATCCGGAAAGCTTCGAACAGTTTGAGTTGCCGGCAGACGTTGTGGGCGATGCAAAACAATATTTGAAAGAAGGCGACGAGTTAGCGCTGCAATTTTTCGGCGAGCGCGTTATTACTGTTGAGCTGCCAAAAAATCTGTATCTGGAAGTGACTTATACCGAAGATGTTGTTAAAGGCGACACGACCTCAAGCGTCTTGAAGGATGCGACGCTTGAAACGGGCGCTGTCGTGAAAGTGCCAGCGTTTATTAAAGTTGGTGATGTAATCTCAATTGACACGACAACGGGCGAATACCGCGAGCGCAAAAAGTAGTATACTAAAAAGCATGGCGACGAAGCCGAAACAAACAGCACATGCGTCAAAGCACCGTTTAACTACGCTTCGGCGGCGCGCGGCGAAAACGAAAGAGCATTTTAGCCGGCACTATTATTCGCTCATGCCCGAGAAAAAACACCACCGTGTGATGGTGCGGACGGTGTTTTTGCTTGTAATGAGTACAATTATTGGACAGATGCTGTATCCGATTGATCGCGCGTTGCCGTTTGCCCGGCTAGGCGATCAGATGGTTGGCTGGCAGACTGACCTGGAGCTGCAGGGCCGCGTCAACAACCGGTTTGCGACGGCGTATGTAAGGTTCTCAAGCGAAAATACGACGTCGAAAGAATGTACGTTAGCAAGCGTTGGCGTAGAGCCAAAATCAACCGATATGGTGGCAAAGCTTATGGAATATCCGTTTTGGCTGCGGTTCGTGCCGGGATCAATACTGTGGCAATTGCCAGCGGTGCGTGAGTGGAGTCTGCAGATTTCTGATACGCCGCTGCGTGAATTCAGTCGAACGCTGAGCGCGGAGCTAACGCGCCCGCCGGAAAACGCCGAGCTATCAATTGAGAACGGACAATTGGTCGCGAAGCATGATTCGCTGGGCGTGCAAGTGAGCGCGGAGCAGGTGCAAGCGGCGGTACGCTCAGCTGTGGTTGCCTATAACGGTACGCCGACAATTGTGGTAGCTGGGACGGTGCAGCAACCGGAGAAAACAGCGGTAGCGCTGGCTGATGTTCGCGCGCAGGCGGAGCGTGCGCTTGCATTGCCGCTGCAAATTCAAGCGAACAATATGACGTTTACGCCGTCGCGGGAAGAAAAGGCGCAATGGCTGATGCTTGGGGCAGACGCATCAGGTAAGACGACGCTGCGGATTGACGATACGAAGCTCCAAGCGTACCTCGCGGATGTTGTGACGGTGCGCGCCGGGCGTGTCGCTGGCGTGACGAAAATTCAGCTGCAGAATGGTCGCGAGGTGGGTCGTGAAACAGGTGAAACTGGTTTGGGTGTCAACGCGCCGCCGCTCATTGAGACGCTTACAAAATACCTGCTGCAGCACACAGGACATTCGCCGTTCGTTGCTGAGATGATTGAGATTCAACCGAAGGTTGCATATAGCGGCGACTATACGACGACGCGTGATGGTTTGCAGGCATACATTGATAAAAAGGCCCGTTGGAATACATGGATTAGCATTCAGCAGCTTGACGGCGAAAAATGGTCGCTTGGTGCGCGCGATACTGAGAGTGTCGTGAGCGGCAGCACATATAAATTATATGTGGCGCTGTATTTGTTTAAAGAGATGAATGAAGGTAGGCACGACTGGAATACGCCAATCCTTGGCACGACAACAAATGCGTGTTTTGACCGCATGACAATCGCGAGCACAAACCCCTGCGCCGAAGAGTGGTTGAACCAATTCGGACGTACAAATCTGAACAATTATTTGTATAGCCGCGGCTTTAGCGCGGCGACGACATTCACGCACCCAGAAGCGGCGCATACATCAGCGCGCGACCTGACGAACTATATGATTGGTCTTGAGCGCGGGATGCTTATTGGCGGCGCGCAGCGCGAGCGGTTGCTGAGCTCGCTGAGCCGCCACCCATACCGCTACGGTATTCCGGCGGGCAGCAAAGGAAAGGTGTGGGATAAAGTCGGATTTGTGTGGGATTATGTCAATGATACAGCGATTGTACATCATCCGCGCGGTACGTATGTGATGACGATTTTAACGCGCGGGCAGTCGTATGGCGCTATTGCCGCGATGACGCGCGACATTGAACGGATTATGTATCCGTGATTGATATAATAAGGATATGAAACAGCGGCTTGATAAATTGATGGTTATGCGCGGACTAGCAGCAACGCGTAGCGAGGCGGCAAATTGGATTCAGCTAGGGCGCGTACGCGTGAACGGGCAGGCTGCGGTAAAGGCAGGTGAATTCGTTGATGAAGCAAGCGATGTGACAATGAACGCGCCGGAGCGCTACGTGAGTCGGGCAGGACTCAAGCTTGCGAGCGTTGCGCATAAATTTGCCGTGTCGTTTGATGGCGCGGTTGTGCTTGATGTCGGCAGTAGTACGGGCGGATTTACCGATTACGCACTGCAGCATGGTGCGCTATTTGTGTACGCGGTTGACGTTGGTACGAATCAATTGCACCCAACACTACGCAAGAATGCACGCGTTGAGTTACATGAAAAAACCGATATTCGTGATTTTTCGCCCGCGCAAGTGCCTGACGTTATCGTGATTGACGTGTCGTTTATTAGTTTGCGCCAAATTTTACCGCACATCCGTACGCTAGCTGGCTTGAATACAAAAATTATTGCAATGGTAAAGCCGCAATTCGAAGCAGAACGCGGACAGCTTGGCCGGAGCGGCGTAATTAAAAATAACACGATTCGCCGCGCGATTCTTAAAGACTTTGAACTATGGGCGCGCTCGTTTTTCCGTATCCTAGATAAAGCCGATAGCGCTGTAAAAGGCGCGCACGGCAACCAAGAACGATTTTATTTATTTGTACTCGGTAGTCTGAACACTAGCGCGAAACATTGAATCGAAATTCAACGACATCGTCGGGCTGCATGACGTAATCTTTACCTTCGGTGCGGATTTTGCCGGCGGCGCGTGCGGCCGCTTCCGAGCCGGCAGTTACAAGGTCGTGATAGTTAACGACCTGTGCAGCGATAAATCCGCGCTCAAAATCGCTGTGGATGACGCCAGCGGCTTGCGGCGCGGTCCAGCCCTGATGAATTGTCCAGGCGCGCACTTCTTTCGGTCCAGCAGTTAGATAGCTTTGTAATCCGAGGATATCGTAGGCGGCGTGAATCATTTGCGTTAAGCCAGTTTCGGAGACTTCGTAACTTTGCAAAAGTTCAAGCGCGTCGCTTTCGTTGAGTCCTTTGAGCTCGTCCTCTAATTTGGCGCAGATGAATAAACTGCGTGATTTTGGCACGAGCGCGCGTAATTCTTGCTTGGCTGCGTCGTTTGATAACGTTTCTTCGTTGACGTTAAACACATAAATGACAGGTTTGGCTGTTAGTAAATGTAGGTCGGCGGTGTCTTCCGCTTCAATGTTTGATTGTTCGTTGATTGGCTTTCCAGCTTTAAGTTCGGTAACGATTGTCTCCAAGCGGTTGACGCGATCGAGCGCTTTTGGGTTAGCTTTGGCCTCTTTGGTGAGTTTGGCAAGGCGCGTCTCGATCGTCTGAATATCAGCTAAAATTAGTTCGGTATTGATCGTTTCGATATCACGCGCAGGATCGACGTTATTTTCCACATGAACAATGTCGCCGTGCGCAAATGCGCGCACAATGTGCACAATTGCGTCGCAGTTTCGTATATTTGCGAGAAATTTATTTCCTAAGCCTTCGCCGTTTGCTGCGCCTGCGACGAGTCCTGCGATATCGACGAACGTCACGGTGGCGGGAATTATTTTTTCGGCATGGTACATCTCTGCAAGAGTTTCCAACCGTTCGTCCGGAACGGGCACGACGCCAGTATTCGGCTCAATCGTGGCGAATGGATAATTTGCCGCTAAAATATCATTGTTTGTTAAAGCATTAAATAGCGTAGACTTGCCGACGTTAGGCAAGCCGACGATTCCAATTGATAGACTCATATTCCTTAGTATACCGCACAGGAGAAAACTGGTGAAATGCTTGTGTTTTTCGAAAAACTTATGCATAATAGAACCATATGAAATTTCAAAAAGGGCTGGGCGATTTTTTTGCACTGGATATCGGTACCAACGCAGTGCGCGTATTGCAGCTGTCTGCAGCCGGCCAGAATAGTTGGAATCTTGTGGCGCACGGCTATGTACCGGTTGACCGCAAGGTGACCGCGAGCGACTCACCAGAGGCGCGCCGCCAGCTTGGCGAAGTTATTATGACTGCCGTCGGGCAAAGCGGTATTAAAACAAAAAATGTAGCGATCGGATTGCCGTCGGGCAAGACGTTTACGACGGTTGTTGATATTCCAACGATGTCCGACGCCGAGCTAAAAGCAACAATGAAATACCAAATTGATCAGTATGTGCCGATGGGTACGGATGACGCTAAGGTCGACTGGGCGCTTTTAGGTAGCTCGCTGCGAGCGCAGAATCAAGAAGAAGTCTTGATAACAAGCGTGTCAAAGGATTACAGCGAGGAACGGCTTGAGTTGGTTGAGTCGCTTGGATTGAATGTGATCGCTGAAGAGCCGGATCCACTCGCGATGGTGCGCGCGCTCGTACCAGCGAATGCAGCAAATACTGCGTTGATGCTGGTTGATATGGGCGAACTTTCGACGGACATTGCGATTACCTACGGCGATACGCCGCGGTTAATTCGTACGATCCCGACGGGGTTAAACTCGCTCGTTAAGGCTACAGTACAAAACTTAAGCGTGCAGGAAGACCAAGCACGCCAGTTTATCCTGAAATTCGGACTCGCGAAAGACCGGCTAGAAGGACAAGTATACCGTGCGATTGAAATGACGCTTGATAGTTTCGCTTCGGAACTGTCAAAATCAATCAAGTTTTTCCAGACGCGCTATCCGAATGTCAATGTGTCGCAAATTTTGCTTTCGGGCTTTGGCTCGATGATTCCGCAGCTCGACGCATATTTCTCGGATAAGACAAACACTCCTGCGTCGCCAGCGAACCCGTGGCAAAATATTCAGATGTCGCAATCCGAGCAGCAGGATCTGGCGGCGGTCGCGGCTGAATACGCGACAGCTATCGGTTTAGCAAAAAGGAGGAATCTTTCATGATTGAAGTAAACTTGATTCCAGATGTAAAGCGCGAGTATCTGCGCGCGCAGCGAATGCGCAATATGGTGGTATCGGCATCAATCATGGTAATGATTGTTGCGGGCGGCGCGATTGCGGTACTTGGTGTTGGGCTTGGCGCGGTCAGTGCTGCAGGATTAGTAAAAGACGGCGAGATTAAGTCGGGCTACCGCCAGCTGAGCGGACAGTCGGGCGTGAATGATATTGTGACGATCCAAAACCAGTTAGCGCATGTGTCGGAGCTGGATAAGGCGCGCGGTATCAATTCGCGCGTGTTTGAGGTTGTGAGCGCAGCTAATCCGCCGGCGCCGAACAATATCAAGATTTCGACGATTCGATTTAAGCCGTCGGAAACATCAATTGCGATCGACGGCTCAGCGGCAAATAGCTTTACGGCGACTGATATCATGAAAAAGACGATTTTGAATACAAAAATTCAATACCGCGACGATTCATCGACAAAAGAGGTGCCGCTTGCAAGCGAAGTAACGATTACAAATACAACGTACGCGCAGGAATCTGACGGCTCAACGGCGCTGCATTTTACGCTGACGTTCTCGTATCCGAAAGAATTGACGTCGAATGAGTACAAAAATGTTACGATCGTGACGCCGACCAGCAGCATTGATGTAACCGACTCAAAGACGCACGTACCGGACGGATTATTCTCGTCAAATTCGTCGAAAAAGGAGGAGAAGTAATCATGCCAGAGGTAAAAAAAGATCAATCAGCTGGCAAGCGGCAGCAAATTTATAAATCGGGCCGCACGATGTTTGCCTGGGTGGCTGGTGCATCGGTAATTGCCGGTTTTGCGGTCGTGGTCGCGGGATTCTTGATACAGCGCATCGTGTTTGAATCGAAAGTGGTAGTAGAAAAGCAAAATACCGTCAATACGCTCCAGGCAAATAACAAAGCAGTCAATAAGCTGCGCGACGAAATTCGCGTATTGAACACAAATGCGGCGCTTAGCTCGGTGAAGTTGAATGACAACGAAGAGCCGTTGCGTGTCATATTAGATGCTTTGCCGGCAGACAATAACGCGCTTGCACTCGGCGCGTCGGTGCAGAGCTTAGTAGCGCGGACACCGGATGTGAAGCTTGAATCGTTCCAGGTCGGTGAAGATGCTGCGACGGACGACGGCACGACGGCAACGTCGGGGTCAAACGTCAAAGATGTGCAGCAAATTCTATTTACAATGTCAATATCGGCAGCGAATCCCGATGCGCTCCGCGATGTATTGAAGAATCTTGAAAAATCCATTCGCGTGGTCGATATTGATTCTATGACGATTGAGCAAGGCGACTCGCGTGTTGTCATGACGATAAACGGGCATGGATACTATTTGCCGGCGAAAACTATTCAGTTAACAAAGAAAGAGGTAAAGCCGTGAAAAAAACCGATATTGCGATGCTTGTGCTGATCGCTGGAATATCAATGTTATCGGCGTTTTTGATCGCTGATAATATTCCGGCGCTCAAGGTGTCGCCAAAAGGTGCGCAGGTTGATACAATCGAAAAAATCAGCGATACTGTCGAAAAACCAAGCGAAGATACGTTTAATTCTAAGGCAATCAACCCAACAGTTGAAACAGTTATCGGACAATCGTCGAGCTAACCGGAGCATATTCGCATGGCGTTGATGACCGATGATATGCAAGAGAAGCTCATCAAGCTCTTAACGGACGAAGGGCTTGTTTCTCGCGATGTCATCAAACAAGCAGCGCAAACGGCGAAGCAGAGTAATACGCCGCTCCTCGCGACGCTCACGTCGAACGGAACGATTGATGAAGAGTTGTTGACGCATGCAATTGCGCAGGTGTCGGGTGTGCCGTATGTTAATTTAACATCAAGTATCATTGATCAGAGTATTTTGTCGCTGTTGCCGTCTGATATTGCCGAGCGGTTCATGGCAGTGCCACTTGCCGAGGTGCAGAATCGCCTCGCGGTGGCGATGATCGACGCAAATAACGTGCAGGCGGTCGATTATCTGGCGAACCGTATTCAGCGGCCGCTGAAAGTCTTTATGGCGTCCGAAGCGGGCGTGCGGCACGTACTTGACCAGTATAAGACCGATCTATCAAGCGTTGATGAGGCGGCGCAAGTCTCACAGGCAGAAGCGGCGCAAGAAGCGGCGCGCGATATTAAGACGATCGTGCAAGATTCGCCGATTAGCCGGGCGCTGAGCACGGTGCTTGAGTATGCTGTGAAAAGCCGCGCGAGCGACGTTCATATTGAGCCGCTTGAAAAATCGCTGAAGATCCGCTGCCGTATTGACGGCGTGCTGCGCGAAGTGATGCAGTTGCCGAAAAGTATTGAGCCGGCGCTGGTCAGCCGTATAAAAATTTTGTCCAACCTAAAGATTGACGAGCATCGTATTCCGCAGGATGGACAATTTACAGTGCGCGTAAGCGACAAAGAAGTTGACTTGCGTATTGCGATCAGTCCGGTGGTATGGGGCGAACAGGTTGTTATTCGCCTACTTGATAAAGCGGGAAATTTGTTTGATCTGGAGCAGATGGGCTATGCTGGGCGTTCGCTGCGCGCGATCCGCAAAGGCATTCAGCGTCCGAATGGTATGGTGCTGACGAGTGGTCCGACAGGGAGCGGTAAATCGACGAGCTTATACGCGTTGATTAAGGAGATCAAAACGGACGCAATTAATATTGTCACGCTTGAAGACCCGGTTGAATACAAGATGGACGGCGTGAATCAGATCCAGGTTAATACTGACGTCGGTCTGACGTTTGCAAATGGATTACGCTCAATTTTGCGCCAAGATCCAGACGTGGTGATGGTCGGTGAGATGCGCGACGGCGAAACTGCGAACCTTGGTGTGCAGGCAGCGCTGACAGGGCATCTGGTGTTCTCGACATTGCATACAAACTCGGCGGCGGGCGTGTTGCCGCGTTTGCTGGATATGGGGATTGAACCATTCTTGATCGCGAGCACGGTTAATACAATTATCGGCCAGCGGCTGGTGCGCCGCGTGGCAAATCGGCGCGATGCGTATTGGTCGACGCCGCTTGAAACGCAGATGATTAAAGAAACGGTTGGGCATTTACTACCGAAGACGAAAGAGGAAGTTGCGAACGTTTCAGCGGATTTAGGCTATAAAGACTTGCCACTTGCCGGCCAAACCGCTTATACTTTAGTGAAAGGGCGCGATACGCCGGCAACGCCGCATGGGTACGCTGGGCGCGCTGGTATTTTTGAAGTGATGGATGTGACCGAAGCAATTCAGAATTTAATTGTGAAACGCGCTACAAGCGCCGAAATACAGCATAAGGCAATTGAGCAAGGCATGATCACGATGCGCCAAGATGGCTATCTGAAGGCGCTAACAGGAATCACTACGTTGGAAGAAGTTAATCGCGTGACGTCGGCAGACACCGCATAAAAGAAAGGGAAGGCTATGCAAAACGAAGAACTCATGATGGAAATATTACTTGAAGAAGTCGTCAAGAAACGTGCGAGCGACTTGCATATTCAAGTTGGACTACCGCCGATGTTGCGCGTTGACGGTTCACTTTCGCCGGTTGCGGGGACGCAGCCGCTTGATGAAGCAACGGTGGAGCGTTTGGTATTTCGTATCCTTGACGAAGATCAGCAGCAGATTTTGCTGAAAGATAAAGAGTTTGACTTTAGTTTCGCGTTTGGCGAGCTTGGACGTTTCCGCGTGAACGCGTTCCATGAGCGCGGCAATCTGGCGGCGGCGTTACGCTTAATTCCGAATGAAATCAAGTCGGTGCAAGAACTTGGGTTGCCGCCGGTGGTCTTATCGTTTGCAGACTATCCGCGCGGACTTGTGCTCGTGACTGGGCCAACTGGTTCGGGTAAGTCGACGACGCTTGCAGCGCTTGTTGATAAAATCAATAGCGAAAAAGCGCAGCACATTATTACGATTGAGGATCCGATTGAATTCACCCATAAATCAAAGAAGTCGGTAGTAGTGCAGCGTGAAGTCCATTACGACACCTATTCGTTCTCGGCGGCGCTGCGTTCAAGCCTGCGCCAAGATCCGGATGTCGTGCTGATTGGTGAGATGCGCGACCTTGAAACAATTTCGGCGGCGATCACGATCGCCGAAACGGGACACTTAGTGTTTGCTACGTTGCACACCAACTCGGCGGCACAAAGTATTGATCGTATGATCGACGTTTTTCCGCCGCACCAGCAGCCGCAAATTCGCGCGCAGCTTGCAAACATTTTGATGGGTATTTGCTCGCAGCGCTTAGTGCCATCAATCGGCGGCGGGCGTGTCGTTGCGGCTGAAATTTTGGTAGCAAATCCGGCAGTCCGCAACGTTATTCGCGAAGGTAAAAGCCATCAGCTTGACGCAATTATTCAAACTGGCGCCGAACAGGGTATGCAGACGATGGATCGCACGCTTGTAAACTTGGTACAAAGCGGCACGATTACGTATGATAACGCACGGGAATTTGCTGTTGATCTGACGGAGTTTGAAAGGTTGATGAGGGGGTAAAGCGTGAAAAAATTTAACTACGAGGCGCGCGACAAGGCGACGGGTAAAATCGTTAAGTCGCTTGTGCAGGCGGATTCTGAAACGTCAGCGGCAAAAGTGTTGATTGAGCAGGGTTATATGCCGCTCACAATCAAAGAAGAGGGCGGCGATAACAATATCTTTGCACGGTTTGCGAATCGTATTACCAACAAAGACAAAATTGTATTTTCGCGCCAACTTGCGACGTTGATTGGTGCGGGGTTGCCGCTCACGCAGAGCTTACGTACTGTACTCGACCAGACAAGCAACAAGCGTATGCAAGAGGTTATTCAAGAGATTGTCGCTGATGTTGAGGGCGGTAAAACTCTATCAAGCGCATTTTCAAAGCATCCGGAGGTGTTCAATAAAATTTATATTGCGCTCGTCACTGCCGGCGAAGCATCTGGTACGCTTGACGAAGCGCTCAAACGTATTGCCGCCCAGCAAGAAAAAGATGCCGCTATGCTTAGTAAAATCCGCGGCGCCATGGTGTATCCGGCAATTGTGCTTGTCGTGATGGTTGCTGTCATGTTGTTTATGATGTTTACGATTGTGCCGCAAGTTGAGAATCTCTATCATGATATGAAAAAAACATTGCCAATTCTCACGGCTATCCTGATAGCGGTATCAAATTTCATGATAAAGTTTTGGTGGCTAATGCTTATCATAGTTGTTGTTATTGTGTACTTTGTACGGCAATATTTCAAAACAGACGCGGGCATTCGTGTGCTTGATACGCTCAAGTTGAACATGCCACCATTTAACGGTATGATGCGCCGCTTGTACATGGCGCGGTTTACGCGCACCGGACAGACACTACTGGCGACAGGTGTACCGATGCTTGATATGCTTAAAATTTCGTCCGAATCGGTGAATAACGTTATTATTAGTGAAGAGATTATGCGTGCTGCAAGCAAGGTACAAAGCGGTAAAGCACTTTCGGCAGCGCTTGAGCATGAAGATTATATCCTGCTCATGGTGCCGCAGATGATTAAAATTGGCGAACAGTCCGGCAAAATTGACGAAATGATGGGCAAGACGGCACAAGCTTATGAAGATGAGTTAGACGAGCAGATCAAGGCGGTCTCTACGCTCGTCGAGCCGGTATTGATGGTTATCCTAGCAATTTTTGCGGGTGGTTTGATCGCGGCAGTGCTATTCCCAATTTACGGGTTGGTAAATTCTATTCGATGATAACAAAGACTAGACAGCAGCGCGATAGTGCGCTATGCTAGATGTAACCATAAGAAGTGTTAAGGAAAGGTGGAATGGGGGTATGAGCAGACAACAACTTAAGGAGCGCGGATTTACGATCATTGAAGTCGTGCTGGTACTGGCGATTGCGGCGTTGATCTTCTTGATGATATTTATCGCGCTGCCGGCACTGCAGCGCAGCCAACGCGATACAGCGCGTAAGAACGACGTGAGTATCGTGTCGGCGGCAGTAAACAGCTATGCGAGTGCAAACCGTGGCAATCTACCAACAACCCGTGACGATCAGCGGCTTCGCGCGTATGTTACAAATTTGTCGGGTAACTCAGCCAGGGATCGTGTCATGGTCCGAGAGTATAATAACATTATGACTGTAAATGACGGTGAAATCATCGTTGTCTTACGTGCGCAGTGTGGTGCTGCCGGTGTAAATAGCACAACTCAACAGCTCAGACCGGGCACACGTCGCCAGTACGCGACGATCACGCATCTCGAAAATGGTAACTCGACGTACTGTATGGAAGCTTAGTGTAACAAGTGTAAAATAGGAAAGAGGCTTCAAATGATACAGTTTGAGGCCTCTTTTAGTTGTAAGGTTGCTTGTGTATCTTATTGATTGCTACCGTTATTATGTCTCGCGCAAATATCATTCATAGTGTACAATAGCGGTATGGATACGATCATCACTGTAATACTGTTTGGTGTTTTCGGACTTATCATAGGGAGTTTTGCTGGCGCACAGGTGTGGCGGCTGCGCGCGCGGCAGCTATGCGAAGATAAAGAAGCGCATGAACCTTATGACAAGGTAGAGTTCAAGCGGCTCAAACCGCTCTTGGGTAAAAAAGGTAAGCGCGATCGTTCGTGTTGTCTGCAGTGTCATCATGCACTCGCCTGGTATGATTTAATTCCGATCGTCAGTTGGTTGTCGACGAGTGGAAAATGCCGCTATTGCCGTAAGCCGATTGGTTGGTTTGAGCCGGTCGTTGAGCTGATGACGGCAGCACTCTTTGTGGTGTCGTACGTGTGGTGGCCGTTTCCGCTTACCGGCGCGGGTTGGGTGTTGACTGTAGGCTGGATATCGTTTGCTCTGTGGTTAGTGTCGCTCGTGCTACTCGTGATGCTCGCAGCCTACGACCTAAAGTGGCAATTGTTGCCGAATCGCCTCACTTGGGCGTACGCCGCGCTTGCGCTTATATTTGTCGTACTGCGGTTTGTGTTTGTGTATGATATTGACATATGGTCGCTGGCTGGCGCTGTAGCGATTATGTCGGGATTGTATTTTGTGCTGAGCGTTTTATCACATGGCACGTGGATCGGTGAGGGCGACGTGAAGCTTGGACTCGGGCTCGGACTTATGCTCGCCAGCTGGGAAAAGGCATTTTTAGCGTTGTTTTTGGCGAACTTTATCGGCTGTATCATCGTGCTGCCGGGACTTATCGGCAAAAAGCTCAAGCCGGGCAGCGAAATACCGTTTGGTCCGCTATTTATTCTCGGTATGTTGATCTCGTATTTTGCAGCTAATCCTATTGTGACCTGGCTATTCGCAGTGACAACTTTCTAGTGTTAATTCTGTTATGCTTATGGTAAAATAATCAGTATGAAGAGGGCATCGCGCGGGTTTACGATTATCGAAGTTATGCTGTTTCTGGCGGTGACGGGTGTGCTTGCGGCAGGGATTTTGGCGTCAGTTGGTTCAACGCTCGGGTTGCAGCGGTATCGCGACGCAGTCGATGGGTTTTCGTCGTATATTCAAGGGCAGTATGGACAGACAATCAACGTACGCAATGATATTGATGACCACCGCGAATGCGCGGCAGACGGTACGTTCTCCATAGCTCATTCTGCGCCGCCCGGCACGAGTGAGACATGCGTGATTGTTGGGCGTTTAGTAACGACTGCAAATGGGCAGACGTTCCAGTCGCAACCGATCTATATGTCTGGAGTGACAAATACATTTTTGAAGTCTGGCGTTGGTGACGATGTAGTTTTTACAACAGATACGGCGGCGAATCGGCGGCTGTTTATTGATAGTAGCGCTCAGGCGCAGACGTACCAGCTTGATTGGGGTGTACGTACGCAACCGCCGGCAACAGGCGATAATGCGTGGGCGATTGCAATTGTGCGTTCGCCGATTAGCGGGGTAATTCATACTTATGCAATGCGTCGAGCGTCGGTAATGCTAGATCAGCTTGTTGTAGAGGGTAATCGTCGTAACGATTCGGTCATCTGTATTGATCCATCCGGCTGGTTAGCAGGGCAGACGCTTGGCGTTGCGATTGCGGCAGATGCGCCTGGCGCAAGCGGCGTTGTTACGCGTACGGAGGGTTGTAACTGATGAAGCGATTTGCACGCGGTGATACGGTGATTGAGGTGATGTTTAGCTTCACGGTGCTCAGTATGCTCGTTGTCGGTACCTATGTCCTGATGAATCGCGGTATGCAGGTAGCGCAGCGTTCGCTTGAAATTACGTTTGTACGCCAACAGATTGATTCGCAAATTTCAATGATACGCTACATTCAGGCGCATCATACCGACGCGTGGCAACAAATCCGTAGTCGATATGTAATTCAGTCGGCGAGCCATGGACCGCATATTAATGTAACTGATTTCGTTGAAAAGAATAATAACCGATGCCCAACACTTGAAAATAATGGATTGACAAATAGCAGTAAAGCATTTTTCTTGGCGCAGAACCCAGCTCGCAACGATGTACGTGTTGTTGACGTGACGACATCAGCGGCATATACTGAACCGGCTGTGTTTGCGCGCGTTGATTTGTCAAATGCAAATGCGCCGCGAGCTCAGGGGTTGTTCATTCAAGTTGTCCGCTCGGAAGCGCGTAAGCCTGGAGAAGAGACAGGCAACGCATACGATGTGTATGTTAATGCGTGTTGGGATAGTGTCGGTACGTCCGTGCCAACGACGATAGGAACGATAACGAGGATTTATGATGGCAAAAACTAAGAGAGCGGCAAGTAGAGGGTTTACATTAGTTGAATTGTTGCTCGCGATGGCGGGCGTTGCAGTACTGTTGATATCAATTGCAGTAACGACGATTCAGCTAACGAATATGTACCATAAGGGTATTACGATAAAATCAATTAACCAGTCGGGGCGCGAGGTTGGCGACCTGATTCGGCGCGATGGTTTGGTGGTCGGGCAGGGCGAGGTGCGGTTTGTTGCCGCTGATACGCAGGGTGCCGGCGGGCTCGGGCGGTTGTGTATCGGTTCTCGCGCTTATTTATGGAATAAGCCAGAGAACTTGCGTTCAAATGATCCGTCGGCGGCAGTCCGCTATAATAGCACAGGCGATGCGATTATCTTGGCGCGCGTGGCTGATCCGCTTGGTACATTTTGTATTCCGCAAAATGGCGTGTACGCGACCGATGTCTCGACGACCGGTACAATGCGCGCAACGGAATTGCTCAAAGGGCAGGCTGATCTGGCTGTGTATCGGATGGACGTGACGCCGATCTTTGACCGAAGCGGCGATCGCGCCTTTAATATCTCCTATACGCTCGGCACGAACCAAGGTGAAGAAATTAACACGACCGACCAAACGTGCCGTACGTCAAATGAAGCTGAAAATAACTTTACGTTTTGCGCAATCAACCAGTTTAATGAAATTGTAATTATGGAGAAGGCATCATGAATCGGCAATCTGAAAAGGGCATGGTTTCGATTATCGTTGTAATGTTTACGTCGCTTCTATTGATAATTATATCAGTTGGCTTTGTGCGGTTGATGTCGCAGGAGGAAACGCAGGCGTCTGATAATAATTTATCGCAAAGCGCTTACGATTCGGCAGTTTCTGGTGTCGAAGACGCGAAACGTGTCATTACGGCGTGTGCAAACGGCAGCACTGCGAGTGCGGCGTGCACGGCTATTTTAGCGCAACGATGCGATACTGTGCAAAAAGCCGGCATTGCTGCGTCGACGACCGACACGCGGGTAACAATCCGCAGCAATGGTGCGCCGGCTGATAGCACCCAAGGGCAGGCGTACACGTGTGTCAAGATTGAAAGCATAACAGATGATGTGAAGCATACGCTTGAAGAGGGCGTGTCGAAAGTGATTCCGCTTAAAACAACGAATGATACGGATCATATCATGGTACAGTGGACGCTTAAAAGCGATGAGACGCCGGCAATTGCTAATCCGAATGATACAAACCCAAATCATCTGCCGCAGCATGATGCGTGGGGCGCGGACGCTCCAGCAATGTTGCGTGTGCAAATTGTTGTTCCTGAAAAACCAGATGGCAGCATGGAGCAGGCCGACTACGACAGTAGCCAAGTGATGACGGCGCTCTTGCGACCGACCAGTGTGCGCGGATCAAGCGCGATGATTAATACGATTTCGTTACAGGCGACGCGTGCGGCGGGCTCGCAGACGAACGTGACAGTGTCGCCATCGCCGGTATTATGCTCGGCAGCTCGCTTCAACGCGAACCAATATGCTTGTGCGGCAGTCCTTACTATCCCGAATGGGCGTCAGCTAAAGGCTGGTTCACGGATGGCATTTATGCGGGTTACGAGTTTGTATACGCGCACACAACTTCGAGTATCGTTTGAGGATGCTAGTGGCAATGCAACAGCGCGGTTTGATGGCGTGCAACCGCTTGTTGATTCAACCGGTCGTGCCGGCGATGTTTATCGCCGTGTTCTGAGCCGTGTCAGTCCAGACGGGGCGTTTACGTTCCCTGAATATGCTGTTGATACGACGGGTAGTTTGTGCAAGGATTTCTCAGTGAGCGACACAGCCGCTATCAGTGGCATATGTGATCCGCGTCCGAAGAAATAGAGAGTTTCAAATAACCGTAATCAGCCTAGTTTTCAAGATATAAGTATCATGCCTCGGTATTATTGCTGTGAAAACGTTCATATACATCCCGCAAATGTTGGTCAGTGACGTGCGTATATACTTGCGTTGTGGCGATACTGCTATGCCCAAGCATACTTTGTACGCTGCGAATATCCGCGCCGTTCATAAGCAGGTCGGTCGCAAAGCTGTGGCGCATCGTATGCGGGCTGACGTGCTTGGTGATTCCAGCAAGCCGCGCGTACTTCGCGACCATTCGCTGCACACTGCGCTGGTTGAGCCGCCGGTAGTCGCCGCTTGTGCTCGGCGCTTGAGTATTGCGGCTGTAGCTTAAAAATAATGGGATGAGCGAATCTGTCCGCGCGCGAAGATACAGCTCCAATCGAGTCGCCGCGCTCTTGCTGATAAATACTGGGCGGTCTTTTTGGCCTTTTCCGCGCACTGTGAACTCTCGACGTGTAGTGTTGACGTGGTCGCGGTTTAGCCCGATGAGCTCCGAGACGCGCAGTCCACTTGAGTATAGTAGCTCTAGGATTGCTCTGTCGCGCAGATGCGAGATCTCGTCGTCATCTGGTACGGCGTCAAATATTCGCTCAACTTCGTCGTTGTATAAAAATGTTACTTGTTTTCTATGAACGCGTGGTAACTCAATTTTATTTGGTGCCATACTTGAAATGCTGCGTTTGCTGAGGTAGTTGAGAAACCCGCGTAGCGCGATGAGATGATAGTTCTGTGTGATGAGTGCGAGCTCGTTTCCGTTGTCGTCCTTTTGGCGGTTGAGCCATAGGCGGTATTTGCGAACAAGCTCTGGTGTGATTTTGTCAACAGTAAGATCCATACCGGCAAATTGTAAAAAGCGCTCAAGATACCGGGTATAATTTTCCGATGTGCGGCTTGACCGACCGCGTTCAATCTCAAGATATTCAGCGAAATCTAGTAATAGCGCAGACATTTCCATGCTTCTAGCATACCGCAATTTGGGGTAACTGTAAAAATTGTCTGAATAACTTTATTGTTCAGTGGAATACCAATAGAGAAACAAGACAATATTTGCTACAATACGAGCTAGAAATAATAGGTATAGGAGGATCTAGTGGCAGGAATAGTAGAACGAACGTTGATTATATTTAAGCCCGATGCTGTGCAGCGCGGCATTGTTGGTGAGATTTTGACGCGGTTTGAGCGGGTCGGGTTAAAAATCGTCGCAACAAAAATGATTGCGCCGACTAAAGAGCATTATTATCGCCACTACGAAGAAATTGGACAGATGATTACGCGCCGCGGCAAAGAAAAATTTGACATCACGCTTGACATGATGGTGCAGGGGCCAGTGATTGCGATGGTGCTTGAAGGCGTTGAGGCGGTGCAATTAGTACGCAAACTTGTCGGTACGACTGAACCGAAAAGTGCTGTTCCTGGGACAATCCGCGGCGACTATTCACATATGAGCTTCGTGTACGCTGATGCCGAGCATAAAGGAGTGCCGAATCTCATTCACGCCAGCGGCAACGACAAAGAAGCGGTCGAGGAAATTGGGCACTGGTTTTCGGACGACGAAATTTTTGAATATAAATCGCTCAACGACAAATTTACCTTATAGTAAGTTTTTCAAATATACCGCTTGGACTTGCATTATCATTTTGCGAGCTCAAGCGGTATACTAGGTGTATGCCTCGGTAGCTCAACTGGATAGAGCAGATCCGTCCTAAGGATAAGGTTGTAGGTTCGACTCCTATCCGGGGTACCAAAATAGTAACAGTAGATAAGGTAGGTATGGACGCGACGTTTGAAGGTCAGCACGCGGATGAAACAATTCTTTTCGTTTTTCGGCGCCATATTATTGCGATGCGTAAAGGATTCTATTCGCTGCTCATTCCACTTGCAGTCGGGTCAATTCCGCCGCTTATTTGGCAAACGAAACTTGAGCTATTTCTGTTACCGCTTGCCGGACTTGTGCTTGGATCAATCCTATTTTTTTACCATTTTCTGATGTGGTACTTTACTGTGTACGTCGTGACGAACGAGCGGATTCGCCAGATTACGCAGCGCGGTTTTTTTGGCAAAGACGTGGTAGAACTGAGCCTGGATAAGGTGCAAAGCATCAGTTATAATATACCAGGGTTCAGTGGCGAAATTTTTAAGTTCGGCACGATTATAATCCAAACATTTGTGGGCGATCTCGTTATCCGTATGGTTGAGCACCCGAGTGAGATATATAATAAATTGCAGGATGCGGTTTACGCTGCCGAAGCGAGCCGCCGGAGCACAGATGAAGAGAAAGCTATCAATTAAGCGCAAGAATAAAAAGCAAGCGAAAGTCCCGCCGCGTATTACAAACGAAACAGTCGCGGAACACCGCGAGCAGATTATTGCGGGCGGGCGTAAATTTAAGTATCCGATTCAGTATGCTCGTCACCGTTTAGTATTCAATGCGATTATTATTGCAATCTTGGGCGCGTTTCTGCTCCTTGTTGCGGGCTGGGTGCTGATGTATCCAATGCAAAATTCAAGCGGTGTTGCATACCGTATCTCGCGCGTTATTCCATTGCCAGTTGGATCAATCAATGGTGAAGCAGTTTTATATAGCGATTATCTTGCATCGTATCGTTCGTCGGCATATTATTTGAACAAAAACCCAGAAGTGCGGCTCAAAAACGATGGGCAAGTGCAGCTTAACCATATCAAGCGCCAATCGCTTGACCTCGCGGAGCGTGTCGCGTATGCGCGTCAACTAGCTCGCCAACATAATATTTCAATCTCTGATAGTGATGTCGACACGGTGATTGAGCGGGAGCGCATAACGGCAAACGGGCGCGTCTCGCAGGATACATACGATGCCTCTATTAAGATGTTGTTTGGTGAAAGCGCGAACGATTATCGGTTTAGGACGGCAAACGCGATGCTTGAAAGCCGTGTGGCGTTTGCAGTTGATGTAAAAGCGAAGCAGCAGATTGAAGCGGTGATGGCAGCGCTTAAACAGGGCAAGTCATTTGACGAGGCTGTGGGCAGCGCGAATGCATTGTCTGGCGGGAAGGCGAATGCAGGGAAGAGCGGATTGATTGATGTGACAAGTAAATTCAATGGATTACGCGTACAGGGTATTGCGGAGCTAAAAAAAGACGAGATCTCTGGTATTATGCAGAGCGCGACAGCTGATGGATACTATATTGTAAAAATTACCGAAAAAACTGAAAAGAAAATTGCTTTTGATTACGTTCATGTTCCGCTACAAGAGTTTACGGCACAATTTGCAAAGCTTAAGGCGGATGGCAAAATTCAAGAGTATATTTCCGTTCCTGAGTCGCAGCAGCCGTAGTTGCAATTTAATGCGCCGTTTGGTACACTACGTCTAGCATATTTGCGCTCGTAGTGAAGCTGGTCTATCACGCCTCCCTGTCACGGAGGAGATCGCCGGTTCGAATCCGGTCGGGCGCGCCATAGAAAATACCTCACGAGTCTGTGGGGTATTTTCTATAGTATAAACATACTGTTTCTGATATAATAAATACATTGCCGTCTTAGCTCAGTTGGTAGAGCGGCGCATTCGTAACGCGCAGGTCGCCGGTTCAATCCCGGCAGACGGCTCCATGGTATCTATGAATAAGAATAGTACGATACATACTATCAAATCTGCGATAAAAGACCGCTCTTTGGCGTGGATGCTAGGCGGTATTGTTATTGCGGCGCTTATATGTAGCATATGGATTGGCGTACTGATTCATCCGAGCGATATTACAGTATATTCGCGCTATAGCGCTTTTGGACAAGCCCATTTTTACAAAGAACACTGGCAATATTTTTTCTTGTTTGTTGCGTTTTTCTGGGTTGTTGCGGTATTGCATGCCGGTATAATGATTAAATTTGCCGCACTTAACCGCAAGCGTACGAGTGGGGTTGTATTTTGGTATACGCTTGCGGTGTTTGTAGTGGGTTTAATGTATGTACTAAATGTTATATCCCTTGGACAAGCGGCATGACGCGTATCGTAGACGACCGAGAGCTACCGCTTGGTAAGCGTACGAAGCTATATCGGTTTTTCGAAATCCTTCCGGGCTTTCTAACGTACTCCATGCTAGCACTTGTTGTTATTTTATCGATTGTGCAGCCGCTATGGGCGGCGATTTATATTTTGCTTGTGATACTAGCGATGTTTGTGCGCGCGATTGGTGTTGCGTATCGGACGATCCATGGGCATCAAGCGCTTGTTGCGGCTCAAAAAGTTGATTGGAGCCAGCGGCTTCATGATTTAGTACAGGCATATCGAGGAAAGCTGCCTTCGCACAAAGCAGATTCACGAGTATTTGAATCGCGGCGCCACGCAGCGATTATACGTGCGGTGGTTGATAGGAAACTCAGCATACCAAATCCAGAGTTAATCTATCATGCGGTTATTATCGCTGCGTATAATGAGTCGTACGACGTCATTAAACCAACTATTGAGTCGGTTCGGGCGACGACATACAACAATGATAAGTTGATCGTTTATCTTGCATACGAAGAGCGCGGCGGCGAAAGTATTGAAAAAACGGCGCAGCGGCTTAAAAAAGAGTATGCGTCGGTATTTAAAACGTTTCAGATTATTAAGCATCCAAAAGATTTGCCTGACGAAATTCCTGGAAAAGGGCCAAACATTACGTACGCAGGTAAAAAATTACAAGCGTGGTGTGACCGGCAACATATTCCGTATGACGATGTGATTGTTACGACGCTTGATAGTGATAATCGTCCATATCCGTCATATTTTGACTATGTTAGCTATGAATATCTTGTGCGCCCGAATCGCGAGCGGTTATCATATCAGCCAATTGCGTTGTATTTTGGTAATATTTGGGATGCGCCAGCGCCGATGCGCGTACTTGCGACCGGTAATTCTTTTTGGACAGTGATTAGCAGTATGCGCCCGCATACGCTTCGTAATTTTGCCGCACATAGCCAGCCGCTCTCAGCGCTTGTCAAAATTAATTATTGGAGTAAGCGCAGCATTGTTGAGGATGGTCATCAGTATTGGCGCAGTTATTTTTATTATAATGGCGACTACGGTGTCGTCCCGATTCATGTGCCGATTTATCAAGATGCGGTGATGGCTGATACATTTAGAAAGACAGCTATCGCACAGTTCAAACAGCTCCGTCGCTGGGGGTATGGTGCTTCCGATATACCGTATGTGGCTGTTCGTATATTTACGCGTGCTCGTACTGTGCCGTTTTGGGAGGGCTTTGCACGGTTTTGGCGCTTGCTTGACGGACATGTTAGTTTATCAACATCGGCGATTATTGTTGCGTTTGGCGGTTGGGTGCCACTGTTGTTAAATCGAGAAGCATCACGAAACTACACAGTTCATTCGCTACCGATTGTCATTAGCTATATACAGTCAATCGCGTTGATCGGGTTGTTTATTACTATTTTACTGATGATGAAAATGCTGCCGCCGCGTCCCGCGCGCTATAAGCGACGGCGTACGATCGCGATGATATTGCAATGGTTTCTCATGCCAGTTACCGCTATTTGTTATGGAGCGCTTGCGCCGATTAATGCGCAGACGCATTTATTGCTTGGGAAATATCTTGAAAGTTTTGACGTAACCGATAAGGCAACATTTGCCTCGCGCGAAAAGGCGAAAAAGAATAAGGGCCGTCGACGCATACGTATGAAAAAGCAGCGAAAATAGATAATAAAAGGCAATCAGGGATTATCGGCGAGCAGCCTAGTTCTATGCCAAAATTTGTAGCTAAAGAGTGACGGTAATGGTCTGGTTGTTGTTATTGATGTCTCTTTGTTTTGAATCGGATTACATAATAAATAGAATTAATTCATGGTTAGCTTAAACTTGTTTGCAGCAATAATAATCTTGAGTTGTGTCTTGCTAGGTTTGACTAATCGGTTTACTGGCGTTAAAAGTAAAAACCTGCCTGAAAACTATAAATAGGTTATATAAACCTAGCAATAGTCTTTCGTCATTAATGTTTTCGGCGAACTATTTGTATTGGCTTATTGTATTCAAACGCAATAGCATAACGGTTAAGCTTTGATCGTTTTTGGCGTATTCTTTTTTGTTCTTCAGACATAATTTTATATTAACATAAGCATAATTTTTTGTCAACCGAAGAATATTCTTCTAATATATCACCGTGTGGGTAAATAGTTTTGAATAACTAGATTTTTCATGTGGAAAACTATAGTAAAAATAATGCACTGATGACGTGTTAACTAAAATTCTCTTAAAAAATATTAGTAACCGCTAGCGTATTATTCTAGGGTCGTGTACCATAATAATTGTATGGTCAGCAAAAACTTTAAGTGCTCTTTTGGATGGCGTCTAGCATGTTTTGCTCTTATTGCTATTTTTGTTATTTCAATTAGTATGGTATTAAAAGTTTTTGCCGTGGATGAGGGTGAGGGCTCATTGGAGCAGAAGAACACTGAGTATAAGAATGCTCTTGCAAAGTATATTGAATCGCTGTGTGCCGCAAGCGGTGACAAAGATTGCAAAACCACTTACGAGAAAGAAATAGAGCCTTGTGTAAAAGAAGCGCGAACAAAAATTCAAGAAAAAGAAAGTAGAGGAGAAAAAGCTGCTGCGGATGGAAGTGATGAAAGGGATTTTTTTGCAGATTGCTATTCTGGGAAAACGAAATTATCAAAAGAAGACATTCTTAGAGTTTTTACTGGTAAAGAGGGCGCTAAGGAAGAGGGCGCTAAGGAAGAAGGTGCTAAGGAAGAAGGTGCTAAGGAAGAAGGTGCTAAGGAAGAAGGCGCTACTAGTGAGAAGCAGAGTGATCAGGAAGAAGAATGCGAGGTGGCAACTGGAATTGGTTGGCTTGTCTGCCCCTCTATTAACTTTCTCTCCACCATCAACGACTTCGCCTATAAATTCATATCCTCCACATTTCTTGAAACGGATAAAGATATTGTACAGTCAGACGACCTAAAGGCTGCATGGAGCGGTTTTCGAGATGTTGCAAACGTTGCATTCGTTATCGCGTTCCTTATTATAGTCTATTCGCAAATTACCCAAGCTGGTCTCAGTAACTACGGCATTAAGCGTATGCTGCCGCGGCTCTTTATCGCCGCCCTGCTTGTAAACGTATCGTTTATATTCTGTCAGCTTGCCGTAGACTTAAGCAATATGCTTGGGTATAGCTTAGCAGGCTTCTTTAACGGTTTCGCTGTCGGGAGCGGAGACGATAATGTCAGCGAGATCCAAACTGCGGGAACAATCCTCACGTGGGTCGCAATTGCCGGTGTCGTACTAGCAGCGGCTGCCGGAATTGCACTCGCATTTCTAGGACCGGCGCTTATGTCGTCGTTACTTGCACTCCTTATGATCGTACTTATCTTGGTTGCACGTAAGGCACTCATTGTTATCCTTATCGCGATATCGCCGGTCGCATTCGTTGCTTATCTGCTGCCAAATACCGAGCAGTGGTTTAAGAAGTGGCAAAAGACTTTCTTGTCGCTTCTTATGTTGTTCCCAACAGTTGCTGTCGTATTCGGCGGTAGCCGCCTAGCAGCGAAGATTATAGCAAATGCTGCCGGCAAGGAAGACTGGCTGCTCCAAATAACAGCCCTCGCGGTTGCATCAATACCGTTCTTCATCGTGCCAAGCCTGCTGCAGAAATCTATGGAGGCCGCAGGAACACTTGGAGGAAAACTCACCGGACTCTCGCAGGCGGCAAATCAAAGAGCTGGTAAGGCAGTAAAGGAAAAATCAGCCCTAGGACGGTACAAACAGGCGTGGGATCTTAACCGGAAGCAAAAACAAGCGCGAATATTTGCCGGAGATTACCAAGGCGGAAAGCGTAACTTCCTTGCTAATGCTGCCTCAAGAGGGTTTAGGAAATTTAACCAAGGCAAACACGGACCGTTTAAGGGTACACGGCAAACAGCTGGACAGCAGGCGGCTGAGCAGGTGAAAAAACTCAATATCGACAAAGTTGAAGCAGCAAAGGCGCAAATTGAGCAAGCAAACCTTGATTCAGCGGCACTCGCCAGGCTGGCGAGCGGCGAAAGTGTTGGCGGCATAAACGGCAAAGACAAATATGCACAGGCTGCTGCTGCGAGTGCAGCGCTTGATCGCGGCGACCACGAAGCGGCAGCAGCAGGCTGGGATAGTGTAGCAGAAGCAGATCAAAGCACGCGCAATGTCTTTGCGGACGCCATGAGTGCATCGGACAGTCGGCCGGCCTGGATGACGGCGGGCGAAATTGCCGAGATGCGTTCGGCGGAAGATTCAAAGACAAAGGGCGAAGGTCCAACGGTAACAAAAGCAGACGGCTCAAAAAGCGGTATTCATAAGTACGACGAAATGGCAACAGGGCAAATTAAACAAAATGTTTATTCGCCGCAACGGATGGCTGCAGCCTCACGGCAAGAGCTTGAGTATGCCCGAAAGGTAACAAGCAACGATCCGGAAGCTCAACAAAAACTCAAAGACACGGCAGAGAAAGTCGTTGGAGACGAAAAGCTTAGTAGGGGCCTCGGAAAGAATAGTGAGGCTATCCAAGGTCTTGCAAATCTAACAGTTACGATGCCATCATCGTCTACACCGCCACCGCCAGCAGCACCGCCAGCAGGAGGACTTTCACCCTCTACATCGCCAACACTAACTTTTACACCGCGAGGATCTGGAGGATCTGGAGGATCTGGAGGATCTCGAGGATCCGGACGAGGACGGTAGCGGATGGCGGAGTATAAGGTTGCGCAGGATGTTGAGGCAGATGATAAGCTAATCGGGCCATTTAGCTTTCGACAGTTTATTTACCTTATCGTCGTCGCAGGCGCTTCAGCTATTGCATGGGGGCTGGCACAAGTTTTCGTACCACTCGCAATATTACCCCTGCCGGTCATACTACTTTTCGGTGCTTTAGCGCTACCGCTACGTAAAGATCAGCCTATGGAGATATATTTAGCAGCCATCGTATCATTTCATCTTAAACCTCGCAACCGCATCTGGAGCCCAGACGGTATTAGCTCGCTCATAGAGATCGTAGCACCCGAAGAAATAGAAGTAAAACGCAGCAAGGATCTGTCGCAAATTGAAGCAGAACAGCGATTTGCATATCTGGCGGATATCGCAGATACGGGCGGGTGGTCAATTCGCCACGCCGCGCAGCCACAGACACCTACTACCGACACATCTATGATGCCCGACCAGTACTACGTCGCACAACAAACCGAAGATGTGCTCGACGATAATGGTGATGTTGCGCATAATTTTGATACGATGATTTCAAACGCTGACGCCGCGCGACGCGAGCGCATGGTACAACAAATGCAGCAAGCAGCAGAAACACCTCCAAGCACTTCAAGCATAGATGTTCCTCAGCAAAATAATACTAATGCGCCGTACTATAATCCATATCCGACAATCCATCAATCAATCCTGCAACCACTTACCGATCAACACAACGCAAATGCGTCAGTACTAGCTAACGCTGAAAACACTAGCGCAAATCCAGTATCAAATGATATAATTAGCCTTGCAAACAACAGCAATTTGTCGGTTCAAACAATTCAGCACGAAGCAAAGCGAATTCAAGACAAGAAAGATATCGACGGCGAGGTATTTATCTCGCTACACTAAGCAATAGAGAGGAGTGGGCATGCCGCCAAACAATCAGGCTAATCCGTCACAGCAGCCAATGCCTGCTAGTCCTGCTGCAGATTCGTTGTATAACTCACAACAGACACCCCTCGCCGCAAATCCGACAACTTCGCAACAAAATCCGCCGTTGCAGCAGTCGCTAGACGATAAAAATAAAAAACCAGCAGTCAAACAAAGTTCAACGCAGAATAGCTTGCTTTTGTCGGAGCTGCGAGACAGTATGGTCATCATGAACGATGGAACATTTCGTGCAGTTGTGGCGTGCAAGTCAATCAATTTCGACCTCATGAGCTCACGAGAGCGCGATGGAGTAGAGCTAAGTTATCAAGATTTCTTGAACGCATTGTATTTTCCAATTCAAGTATTCATACGATCGCAGCAGGTTGATATTGGACCATATATCGATAAATTAACACTTTTGCGTCGCGACGAAGACAATATGCTGCTTGGTGTATTAATGGAAGATTATATCAATTTCATTGATATGCTCTCGCAGGAGGCAAATATTATGGATAAAAGTTTTTTTGTCGTTATACCGTATTATCCAACAGGTGATATCAGTGAAATACTTGATCAAAGTAAAGGATTTTTTAGTTCAATTTTTGGCAAGAAAAAAGACCCTGTCACAAAAATCGACAAAGAAACGTACAAGAAGGCAAAAGAGGAGATAAAAAATCGCGTCGACTCCGTTGTCAGTGGGTTAATACGCGTAGGTGTTCAAACATCCCGCCTCAACACGAAACAGCTTGGCGAGCTTTATTACAATATATATAATCCTGATACTGCTGTACGCGAGCCTCTTGGTGATTTTAATAATGTCGCATCACTTTATGTGCGCAAAGGAGACAAGTCGGAGTCAGTACAGGGAGCTCAGTTTTAATGATGACGAAGAAAAGAACAGATCCGATTGATATAGCCGCCCAACAACGAGCGCAAGAACAGTCTGAAGTTGAACAAGCATTTCTAAAGGGAATGACGACATTGCGCGATCTAATCGCACCGAGTAGCTTGGAGATTCATTCTAGCTATTTTCGCATAGGAACCAAGTATGGGCGTACTGTTTATGTATACGGTTATCCGCGAAAATTATTTACTGGCTGGCTATCCGAACTAATTAATATTGACCAAGTGATTGATATTAGTATGTTTATCTACCCCGTCGATACGACAATCGTACTGAACAATTTGCGCAAAAAAGTAACACAGCTTGAAGCTGATATGGCGCTTAATGCCGAAAAGGGTCGCACGCGCGACCCGGCAAAAGAAGCGGCACTTGTTGATGCCGAAGAGCTGCGCGATGAACTACAAGTTGGTTCAGAACGATTTTTCCGTTATGGATTATATGTAACTATCTATGCTGACAGTTTAGACGAACTAAGTTTTGTCCAACACACAATTGAAACATTCTTTGGCCAAATGCTCGTATATACAAAAACTGCATCAAGCCAGCAAGAACAGGGGCTGAACAGTACTGTACCACAAATGAGCGACCAGCTGCAAATTCGCCGCAACATGAGTACAGGCGCTATTAGTACGAGTTTTCCGTTCACCAGCGCCGACCTCACGCAAGAAGATGGTATTTTGTACGGCATAAATATGCATAATAACGGCCTCGTGATTTTCGATCGTTATACGCTTGAAAATGCCAATATGGTGGTGTTTGCTAAATCTGGTGCCGGTAAGTCGTTTACGGTCAAGTTAGAGGCTCTACGCAGTATGATGGTCGGCGCGGACGTGCTTATCATTGACCCAGAAAATGAATATCAAAAACTGAGCGATGCTGTTGGCGGCAGTTATATCCGCTTAAGCCTCAGCAGCGACACGCGTATCAATCCATTTGATTTGCCCCGTGTGATAGACAGCGACGAAGCCGACGACGCCTTACGCGCGAATTTAGTGACCCTACACGGGCTGTTACGCTTGATGCTCGGCGGCGCATCAGCAAATAGCGCCGGCGTCGGCTTAAGCCCGTCCGAAGAAGCCGATCTTGATCAGGGGCTGATTGATACGTACGCGCGTGTTGGCATTACTAGTGATCCATTAACACATACCGCAACGCCACCAACGATGATTGATTTATATGATACACTACTTCACATGGGCGGAACCGGTCCACAACTTGCGCAGCGTCTCCGCAAGTACACAAGTGGAACATTTGCTGGCATTTTTAGTCAGCAGAGCAATATTGATATAAATAACAATATGGTCGTGTTTAATATTCGCGATCTAGAGGATGAACTGCGTCCGGTAGCAATGTACATCGTCTTGAGTCATATATGGAATACTGTACGCACTCAACAGAAAAAGCGCATGCTCATCGTAGACGAAGCCTGGCAGCTAATGAAATATGACGATTCCGCAAACTTTATGTTCAGCCTGGCAAAGCGCGCTCGTAAGTATTACTTAGGACTAACAACGATTACGCAAGATGTCGAGGACTTCATGGGCAGCAAAATGGGGCGCGCGATCGTGGCAAACTCCAGTATGCAGCTACTGTTAAAGCAATCACCAAGTGCCGTTGATGTACTCGGCGACGTATTTAAGCTAACCGAAGAGGAACGCAAGCGCCTTGCCAACTTCCCTGTCGGACAGGGACTATTCTTTGCCGGGCAAAATCATGTCCACATTCAAATCGTTGCGAGTCAGACTGAGCAGGGGCTAATTACAACGAACCCGCAAGCGCTACTACAACAACAAGAACAAGAACAAGAACGGGAATCACGATCACGAGACTTTTAGACATAAAATGAGTATAATAGCTTTATGGCACGTAATCAGATAATAATACGCAGACCAGCATCACCCGATGAATCCGATAACGATCAAAACCCTATTGACGATCGTTACAATAACGAGTTTAATGACGCCATAGACCACAACGGTCCTAGTAGCTTAAATGACGCCGAGAATGAACAAAACAACAATGACAATCAAGATTCTAACGATACAGCAAATGATTTAAACGATCAAGAAAATAATAACAATCAAAATAATAACACAAAAAATGACAAACGATCGGTAGCAGATAGAGAACGAACTCCGTCTGAGAGATGGAAAAACAATACCTCGCCGGCATCCAAAGATAAAGACGGCAATCCTATACATAGGGCTAGGATTAGGTCAACTGGCATATTTATTAAAAAGAAAAATAGGGTTAGGATTAGGTCAGCTGGCGCATTTATTAAAAAACGAAGTGCTGCGATGTTGGTGGTGGCACTCCTCGGTCTCGGTGGAGCGGTTCCGTTCATCGGTATGTCAAGCTTGCCTATGGCAATCCTCGGCAATCTTGATGCGAAGAGTCTTCTCCAGCCACTTAGCGCATACCTACAGGATTATTACGGATTTAAATTCTTCGGTGTTGATCTTTCTAAGAAAGGCTCTGTTGCCGCAGATGGCGATACCTTTGCTGGTCTCAGGGACACTGAAATAGAAGAGCTCAAAAAGAATGGCGTTGAGTTTCCAGAAGAGGGGAAAAAACTCAAAAGTGGAAAAATTGTTTACGATAAAATCGTTATAGATGGTAAAGAGATTACACCTTCATCTTTCAAACAAGAATTGCGGCAGAACCCAGGACTCCGTAGGAAAGTGATATTTCAGAAAGGGTCATATTTTAAGTCTGCAAAAAGTGCTGCTACAAAAAAAGTTAAAAAGCTGTTCAAATATTCAACTAATCCCGATACCGTAAAAGGTGACACCCCTGAAGAGAAAGACAAAAATATAGTCAAGCAATCAACCGAAGGAGTATCAGGCGATGACGCTAAGTCAACGTCAACCGGGGCGGCAGAAGGAGAATCGACAACGTCAGAATACGATAAAGCAAAGGCAGATGCCGAAGATGTGTCCGGTGCTATGAAAGAAAATATTGACGTAGCTAAAGAAGATCCCTTCAATTCGTCTGTTGTTGGAAGTACTGATTATGGCAACCCGGCCGCCTCTCGACTCGGTGCGGTTGACGACATTTCGACCGCTACGAAAAATGTTGGTCAAAAGATATTTAGCTATATTGACACACTTGATATTGCAGATGCAGCATGTACCGTGTATCAAGTCGCCTATTCAGCGACAATTATAGCGCGGACCGTCGCTCTCTACAATATCGTAAAGTATGCAATTTATATACGCTCCGTATTTGAACAAGCCAAAATGGGGGAAGATGTGAGCGGCGATGCTATGTATCTACTTAATAAACTTATAAAAGTCGATCCGTCTACTGGGCTATCTTTTGATCGATCATCATTTTCACAGATGTTATTTAATGGTAGTCTGACTGGTGAACCAAGTAGTATAACGGCTATTGGCGGGTCATTACTTGCTACTATCTACAATGGTATGCACGCTTTTCATGCGGGAATAGGAGATGTATTTGGAGGAGATGCGGGCACCGGACGAGCCTGGCTAAAAACTGGTTGCGCGCTGGCTACAAATTTAGGGGTACAAGTAGGGTTTACACTCGGCGAACTTGCATTAAGCGTCCTTAGCTTCGGATCATCCGCAGCGGCAACTGGTGGCGCAAAAGCAGCCGCAAAAGCAGCTTTTCATTTTGCGAAAGATACATTCAAAGAGCAGGTCATCAAAAAATTATCAAAGGAAGCAATTAGCGGGTTCATAAAGGATCAGGCTGCAAGAGTTGGGGAGAAGCTAGCTTTTAAAAACTTGCGCAGAAGTTCAATGAAGCTATTGAAAACTACATCAAAAGAACTACTCAAAAAGCCGTGGAACGCCATCGGTTTAGTCGCGGGACTATCTGGTATGTTTGCCATGCCGTTTATTGTACATACGCTATCTGGTGCAAATATCGCAGGAGCACTTAATAATGGTATCCTGTACATGGATGCGCTAGGAACTGGTATGCAGGCTTGGGAGATGACAAACGGAATAGCTTCGGGTGGAACGATGGCGACATATAGTGCCGCAACAGCCTACGAAAGTACTTTAAAAGAGTATAGAGATGCCTATATTGCAGACATGAAGTACGATGCAAGAAACACACCATTTGATATAAAAAACCCATATTCAACACTTGGCTCCGCGCTCTTTGGTATGCAAAAAGCACTCGGTATAGCAAATACGACCAACTTTGGATCGTCAATAATTGCAACTCTAGGGATGCCTTTCAGATTTTTGTCTAATATAGCAACCGCGGCCAGCGAGCCAATAACGCAAGAAGAGATGGGAGAAAATTCTGAAAATCCATATTTTATAGAGAATAAAATATCAACTCAGGTTATGGGTAGTGCGAATGTCATCTTCAAAAAGACACACTCATTTGCTTCCATTATGGAGCAAATAGGACCAGAATCAAGCAATCCTATGATTGAATACTCAGGGGACGACGAAGAAACAGGAGAGCCAAAGCTTTCAGTTAAATCCGGAACAGCGCTCGCAGAATATGCAGATCAATGCCATAATCCGGAACGGACAGAGGTTGATCCAGAATTCCAGAATGACGAAGGGACAAATGCCTATAATTTTAATAAATGTGCCGTCGGAGGCTCAGAAAGAGATCAAAATGCTGAATTATTCAGCGATGCTATAGCATTTATAAATCAAGTGAGTCCTTCTGACGCAGGTGGATCAGAAAGTAGCTCATCGTCATCTGCAAGCACCTCGCTGCCAAGCGGAAACGCCCAGGAATTAGCAAAGCAAATTATCGACAATCAAAACATTACCTTCGCTGACGTAGATGGTAACGATCCGCATCAGCAAGTGCAGGATACTGCAGATGGTAAAACCGCATCGCCTGTTGCGCTTGACCCCCGACTACTACAGGTGATCGCAGCTCTCGGAAAAAATCACAAAATAGGCATATCATCACTCGGGCGAAGTGTAAAGTGCGAATATAGCCTTCACTGCAAGGGCGAGGCTGTCGATATCTATACAATAGACGGCACCTCCACATCAGGCGCAGACGCAAACGCGCTAACGCTGCTACAAGAAATCGTTGATGGTAAACTATTACCCCAGGGAGCTGGCATAGGTCAAAGTACTTGTGGAAGAGAATCTATGAATAACACTCTGATTGCTGCAGGATATGACCCGCATAGCGACACTTGCGATCACCTTCATCTTGCGCTGAGGTCTACACCAGATAAGGCAAAAACATGGTAGTAAAAAAACAGATTTACTTAGTGTTTGTCATCATATTTGCAGTTTTACAGATATTAGCAACACCGTCCATAACGCACGCAAAGATGATGAAATTAAATCCATCGCTAAATGACGTTATTATTTATGATAAAAATACGTGCGACGAGGATAGCGAGGGTGACCCAGACTTATCAGCAATTTCTCCTGGAGAAGGGGAGCCAAACGGCATGACCTACCCAAAGCTGGATGCGTCGAAAATGGCCGCTGCAATTGAAAAATTTGTAAAAGACCGCGCGCCAGAAGGTACCGCTGATGCTGACATTCCACTTCATGGCACAGGCGCAGTCGCTGTTCGAAGCGCTAAAAAAGCAAATATGAGCCCTTTTTTAGCGTATGCTCACGCATTCGTTGAATCTAACATGGGTTTCACGACCGTGGCGGGCGCTCAGGTAAAGATTCATGAAGGACACAATTTATTTGGGCGCTCAGCAACGTCAAGTCAGCCTCGCGTCTGGGAGGGAGATCGATATTGGTATAAATGGACATCTTTCAAAGCAAGCCTTGATAGTGAAGCGCCCGAAAATAAAGCAGAGGGGAGCGGTGGAGATTGGTATACTTACGATCGTGATGTATTCTCTGAACAAATTGACAAGGGGATGTCTGCTTATGCCCACCGATATGCTCCCCCAGAAGATGGAAATGATACTGCTGCGTATATAAAAAATATGCAAGGTTTCTTAAACGAAATGGCAGAATCTGCTGGCGGGACGATATCAACGTCTGGTCTTGAAACAGCATCGTCGTCCGGAACGGGGACATCAACTTGCTGCTCTAATCCGTCAACCGGCGGTTCGACAGTGGCAATACGCGGCGACAATGCCGAAACTGCGCTTGGCTACTTGATGAGCGTGGGAAGCGGGCAAAAATTAACACTTGCACAGGCTGCTGGTATAGTTGGCAACCTTCAGGCTGAGTCAACGGAGGCGCTTGATCCAAAGGCTTCCAATGGAACCCATACTGGTATTGCTCAGTGGGATAATGAAAACCGCTACGCCAAATTAACTGAATTTGCAAAAGCCGTAAATGGCGAAGCAAGTGATTTTACGGTACAGCTTCGGTTTTTAGCCTGGGACCTTACGCTGAATAATGAATGGTCGGGCAATACAGGGGGATATGGTAATGCACTTAAGGCGATTCAGGCAACCTCAACACCCGAAGATGCCGCGGTTGCTTATGAGGATGCATACGAGAATAGTGGAGGACAAGCACTTGAAACACGTAAGAAAAACGCTCGTGCCCTCTACGATAAATACAAAGATGACGCATCGCTTGCATCATCGAAAAGTTCAAGTGCTAAGGGTACAACTGCCGCCTGCTCAGGAGCGAGTGGCGATGCCGGAAAACTGCAAGAACTAACTCTAAAATATGCGTGGCCTGAGGGCGGACATGGCACAGATAGAAAATCAGATTACGTAACAGCTATCGGGAAAGCAGAGTCGGAAGGTCGCTATGTCGGCAGTTATCACGGTGTTGATTGCGGCGGATTTACGACGACACTTATATACGACAGTGGTTTTGACACGACATACAATCATAATGCTAAAATATCCGAGGGAGCTAGCTACACTGGAGTGCAAAAGGCATGGGCAGAGGAGAACTGGCAGCGCTTAGGTACAGCAAACGGCACATACGAACCAGACGGCGGTACATTTACTGATGATAAATTACAGCCTGGTGATGTTGCTTTTTCACCAGGACATACCTGGATATACGTCGGCGATATAAGTGGATTCGGAAGTAAATATGCCTCAGCATCGCTTGGAGAGAAAGCGCCAGCCGTCGCCGGCGAAGGGTTCGGTTACAATTCACCAACATGGTATCGCAAAAAAGGAGGGTCAAGTTCGGGGAGTTCGGGTCTAAAAAAAGTGACGAAGGGAGAATGATAGCAATGAGCAAACAGCATATAATCCGTATAACTATAGTGCTTGTGGTATTTGCCGTTACATGCAGTATCGGCTACAATATACACCTCTCATTTGAGCACGCCAACAAAACAGCCATTACGCTTGTCACCGCGCCAACCGACGCGACCGCCACATTCACAAATACCGCCACTAAAAAAGTAACGAAAGGTAGTCACGGTACCGTCTATGTTGAACCTGGCATATACGATATATCAGTAGAGAAGAAAGGCTTTAACTCATACAAAAAAACACAAGATATATCAAAAAATAATACGGTTATTGCCGAACTTTCACCGCAAACCAAAGAAGCAGTAGACTGGGTGAAAAGACACCGAGACCAGTATGACAAGCTTGAAGCATTCGCTGGTAAGAAATCGCTTGAATATAATAAATCAGTCACTGACAAATATCCGCTCATTGGCGTTTTGCCACTTAAAGATCCATATTATTCAATCGGACACTATAAAAAAGATAATGGTGAACAAGTTGTTGTTATTACAACGGAATCACCGCAATACCGTTATGCTGCCACGCGGCGAATCACAAGCATGGGATATAAATTAAGCGATTACCGCATTGAATACAAAGATTTTCAAAATCCGCTGAAGGAGAAAAAATAATGGAAAACTTGCCATTCACGCGCAAACAATTGATTATGATCAGCGGCGGCTTTGGCATCGTCATTGTATTGATGGGAATTTGGGCATATTTCGCAACACATCAATATTTGACAATTACCTACGACGCCTCAATATATAAAAGTGTTGTGTTATACCAAGGAGCCGAATCATCAAGCGAAAAAACAATCGCACCAACCAAAACAGTTGTTGAAAAAAAAATTGAGTCTGGCAAAACCTATCATTTATCAAAAGGAAATTACTATCTGATTGCGTCGGGCGACGGCGTCAGCACGAACATGCAAGGAATTTTGCTAAAAGACAGAGTAATACGTACACTTGATTATGAATTGTCGGAAAAACGACTCGCCGAGCTATCAAAGCGCGAAAAAGGTAATATTGACGATGCTATTAACACGCACAATCGCAGTATTAGCACTATCTACAACATTACCAGTGAAACAGTCACCGAGAAGGGTAATTGGGCAATTGCTGCGCTTGTATTTAAGGGCTCAGCGACTGATTTGAATCGCGATACGCAAAAAGCCGTGCTACAAAAGAAAAATAACCGCTGGCAGGTCGCCTGCGCGATTCAAATTTCGATTAGCAAATATGAGTGCCCGCAAGCACCGCAAGCCGTGCTTGAACGTGCCGACACAATTGACATCCGTACGCAGACGCCGCTCATGCCAAACTACACCATCAACCGAAATCGCGACCTTGATGGACTAGAAACAGATGAACGCTTTTAATGAACATCAACTGTGCTTGTCATCACCACCTGATTCGCCTTAAACTCAGCGAGTAGCGCATGCTGGCGCTGTTCGTCAAGCTCACCAAACACGTCATCAAGAAGTATAATTGGCGGCACGCCAGATTGTTGCTCAATATATTCCGCTTCAATGAATTTCATCGCCAGTACAATTGTCCGGCATTCACCGCGTGATGCCGCCTGTGCTGCCGGTACGCGATTAAAGATGATATGAATATCATGTCGGTGCGGACCAACGCTTGTAGAGCCTGCTACGCGGTCATAATCAAATTTTTCCTCATACTGACGCAGAAGCTGCTGCGACGTCGCTGTATCATTATGCGAATATGCAATTGACACTGAATCGTTATTATGTGCAATCTGTCGATATAGCGCAGTGATGCGTTCATGAAATATCGCCGCAACCGCTTGGCGCTTTGCAATAATTGCCGCACCATAATCGCTCAACAGCACATTCCACGGAAACAGCACATCACGTGCCACGCTAGGATCTTTCAATAGCTTATTTCGTTGCTGTAAAGCGCGTTCATACCGGCTAAGCTGGCTGCTATAATGCGGATCATACTGTTGGATCAGCGTATCAACAAGCTGGCGGCGGCGGCGCTGCGGCGAACCGTTAATAATCCGTAGGTCTTCCGGCTCAAATAATACGATTGGATACTTTAGTTTATAGGGCAAACGCGCGTATTTTTTATCGTCAATGACAAACTGACGAGTCTTACGAGTGCCGACCATACCGTACTGGACGCGATAGGTAAATATATCAGTTTCAAGCGCGATGCGGTAAAAATCCGTCCCGTAGCGGCATACTGCCAGGTCGCTGCCGCGGAACGATTTGCCGCGCAATGCAATATAAATTGCTTCAATGAGCGACGTTTTACCACTGCCATTCGCACCCGTTATCAGCGTCGGATTTGTTACGAAATCAAGCGTCTTCGTGTCGTGTACGCGGATATTTTGGACTGTTAGCCGAGTAATGCGCATACTAGCTCTTAAGCGGCATAATAATATGAGTGTAATTTGGCGCTTCTTCAGCAGCGGTTAGCACACACGGCGACAACTTACCGCTAAATCGAAACTGGACAGAATCACCATCAATCACATTGAGTGCGTCAGCGATGTAGCGCGAATTTAGCGTAATATCGCCATCGCCTGCCACCTCGGCGCTCGCTGTGCTCGTATTTTCGCCGAGTTCACTCGCAATCGAATGAATACTAAGCTGCTGCTTTTCACTGTCAATTGTCACTGTGACGCTCCCGCCGGAATCGCGTGCGAATAAGCTAGCAATCTTTACAATGCGCGAAAATTCGCCGCTCGCAAGCGTTGCAGTTACGTCAGATGTTTTTGGAATAAGCTGCTGGTAATTCGGGTAGCTACCTTCAATCAGCCGACTCGTAATTTCTGCTTCGCCGACACGAAATCGCACCTGCGTATCGTCAAACAACACTTCGACCGACTCAGTTGCATCTGAAATCGTACGTAATACTTCCTGTAAGCTCGTTGTTGGCACGATTGCCGCAATCTCACTTGTTGTTTCAAATAAGCGGCGCTGCGCTAAACGATACCCGTCTGTACCCGCCAAATATAACTGTCCGCCATCAGTGTGCCAATATACGCCAGTTAGCACTGGTCGCGACGTATCATTACTTGTCGTTATGATTGTTTGACTAATCGCTTGTTTGAAATCAGCTTCGGCAATAGTATACGTAACAGCCTGCTTTTCATCAATTGATGGCAGCTCGGGAAACTCCGTTGCATCAACGCCTGTCATGATTGACGAATAATTGCCAGATGCGATCGTCATTGACGTTCCTTTGCTTGATAATTCAATTGTGCCTTTTGGTAAGCTACTAACGTATTCGCTAACGAGACGAGCAGGCAAGGTAATGTCGCCTTGCTTTACGATTTTTGCGCCAACATAGCACGTCGCTGCAATTTCAAGGTTCGTTGCTGCTACTAATAGCCGCGTGCCATCAGTGCGCAACAAAATGTTACCAAGAATCGGTAAGCCAGTTCGGTTGCTTGCAACGCGGCCAACAATCGACAATGCGCGCGCGAAATTTTCTTGTGTGACTGAAAGTTCCATAATATTATCCTTTTATTATATTTAATTGGTGATGATATATAGTAGACTCTGTGGAAATGGTGGAAAAAGTGCTCATTTCTAGAGGTCGTTCGTGATTATTGTGCAGTGGAAATATGGTGCGGATAATGCGAAGAACCCAGTGGATTATCGGGGTACTTATCCACGCAGCGCCTATAGTTGTACTCACGCGAAGCAGAACAGGGGAAGCGTGAACACATGTTTTACTCACAGGTATTCGCTGATAATTCACTTGTTTTCCACACGCATTAGGCATACAACTTCTCCCGAATTTCAACGACTTGTTCGCGAATCAAGAAATCAAGCTTAATCGCCCGCTCAATTTTGTCGACCGAATGAATTGCAGTGGTATGATCTTTGCGTCCGAGCTCTTGGGCGATGCGCGGAAAACTCATATGCAACTCACTGCGGAGTAGGTACATCGCAATTTGCCGCGGTACGACGATGTGTTTATCGCGCTTGCTTGAACACATTTCTTTGCTGTCAATTTGGAAGTGGCGTGCTGTTTTGTCGATAATTTGCCGGGCAGTGAGATGCTGCGGACGGCTTTGGCGGACATTACCGAGCAGCCCTTCGGCGGTAGCTGTATCGGGCGGTACGCCGCGCATCTCGGCGTAGGCGAGTAGCTGATTGAGCGCGCCTTCAAGTTCTCGTACATTCGTTTTAATATTTTGCGCTAGATATTCAATTGTTCCGCGTTCTAGTTGAATACCGGATAACGCCGCCTTTGTTTCAATGATAACGCAGCGCGTTTCAAAATCAGGCATCTGAATATCAATTGCCATACCCCATTCAAATCGGCTGCGTAAACGCTCGGTAAGCGTCGGAATGCTACGCGGCGGCTTGTCGCTGCTGATGATAATTTGTCTGTTTGCCTGATGAAGCGTATTAAATGTATGAAAAAACTCTTCCTGTGTTTTTTCTCTGCCAGCAATAAACTGAATATCGTCGACAATTAAGACATCCATCTTGCGGTATTTATCGGAAAAGCCGGCTTTCTTGAATCGAACCGCCTCTAAGAACTCTTTCATGAAGGTCTCAGTACTAATGTAAGCAACTTTCATGTTCGGGTCATTTTTGATGATTTCGTTACCGACCGCTTGAATCAGGTGTGTTTTGCCTAAACCGACGCCGCCGTAAATAAAGAGCGGGTTGTACTTTGTACCGGGGGAGACGGCTGCTGCTTGGCAGGCGGTGTAAGCGAGGTCGTTGCATGAGCCAACAACAAACGACTCAAAGGTGTAGCGCGGATTCAGCGTTTCATGAGCGTATGAGGTTTTGCTGCGTGTTGACGAAGGCGTAGCAACGAGTTCACGTAAACGATTATTTTTCGCGATGTCGTGTGTCGTTTCACGGCTCAGTATTTTCTTTTTTTCCTTCTTTACTTTGTATTGGATTGTTGGTGCAGTTAAATTATTATGTGCAAGCACTTCGCGGATCTGTTTGTCGAACCTTTTCTCAAGTTGTGTTTTACAAAAGACATTAATAACGCCTATAGTAACAACCTTATCGTTGTACTCAAGCAATTCGGTGTCTTTAAACCATGTTTCAAAGCTTGCGTGTGGCACCGACAGCTCTATCTCGCCGAGTACGCTTTGCCATAATGAATCTCTCATACAACCAGTAATCTACCCTCTCTGCTGTCACTCCACATATGTACTTCATCATAGCGAAAAAAATAGTTTTCCACAACTGGTTATGCATACAAAAATAGACGCATGAATAGGCGGGTACGTACAGAGGTAAGATTTATCCACATTTTACAATTACCTCTGTAAAGTTGTGGATAACTATACGAAAAATGTGGATAAGAATCAATAGCTGTGCGATATTCTCGACAACAAATCAAGCCTATATTGAACTGAGCGATAACTTTTGCTATAATACCGGTAATATGCCAAAGCGAACATATCAACCACACACTCGCCACCGCGCGAAAACGCACGGTTATCGTGCACGCCGGGCGACTAAAGCTGGACGCGCCGTACTCAAGCGCCGCCAGGCGAAAGGTCGCGCTCGGATCGCGCTCTAAGAGGGTAACAACGCCGCTAGCAGAGAAGCGGCGTTGTTATTGCTATAATACTTTAGTATGCTTGCAGCAATCTATCGATTTCACGGGCACGGCAGCCTCGGCTACCTCTACCGTAACGGGCGAGCCATTCGTTCGCGTTGTTTAACGGTGAAATATATTGCTAATCCGCGGCGAAAATATCCGCGGTTTGCGGTGGTAGTAAGTAAGAAAATATATAAATCGGCTGTTCGGCGCAATCGAATCCGCCGCCGCATATACGAATGTATCCGCCGGGAATTACCAAATTTATCAAACGCTGGTGATCTAGCGGTGATTGTTACAAACGCCGAAGTGTTAACGATGCCTGCTGCCGAGCTTGATTCACTTGTTGTGCAGCTGCTTCGCCAGGCGTGTCCTCAATATATGGAGCGAAATAGGTAAAGCGGCGAAAAAATGGTATACTTACACTAGATAATACGACGAGGAGAGATGTTTTGTTTGAAACGATCGTAGTAAATCCGATTTTTAATGCGCTGATGCTCATTTACAGTGCCGTGCCTGGCGGTGATTTCGGCGTTGCGCTCATTATTTTTACGATTATTGTACGCCTGTTAATGTATCCGCTCGTGAAAAATCAGTTGCACCAAACAAAAGCGATGCGCAAATTGCAGCCTGAACTAGCGAAAATTAAGAAAAACGCTAAAGGCAATAAGCAAATTGAAGCGCTGCAGCAGATGGAACTGTACAAGCGCTACGGTATTAAACCGCTGCGCTCTATCCTCATTTTAATTATCCAGCTGCCGATTTTTATCGCATTGTTCCAGGTAATCCGCGTCATCACCTTACACCGCGATCAGGTAGCGCAGCATATTTACGAGCCGTTTAAGCATATTGATGCAATTAAGGCAGTGATTGAGCACCCCGAGAACTTTAATCATACAATGCTTGGGTTTATTGATTTGACGAAAACGACATTTAGCAACGGTGGTGTTGATGTGGTACTTCTCGTTCTAGCGGTGATTTCGGCGCTGACGCAGTATGTTATGTCAAAGCAAACCATGCCGGCAGATAGCAAAGGCAAGAAATTCCGCGATCTCATGGTGGAGGCGGCAGCTGGCAAACAAGCTGATCCGAGCGAGATGAGCAGCGCGATGACGCGCGGCATGATGAAATTTATGCCGATTATGATGTTTATGATTATGGTGGGGTTGCCAGGCGCGCTTGCTCTCTATTACACGATTTCAAACTTATCGGCAGTAGCGCAGCAGCACTACCTCTTGAAAAAAGATGTTGGCGAACTTGATGAAATTGCCGACGAAGCAATTAAAACCAAAAAAAGCTCGGCGAAAGGGGCAAAAAGTCAGCGCAAGAAAACAGGCACCGAACGCGCAAAACAGGCGCGCGAGGGTCATGTTACGCGGATAAAAGCGAAAGGATAGGAGAAGTTATGGATCGAGAAGAATCAGTTGAATTTGCACGCAAGCTCGTCGAAGATATTGTGTCGTTTTTCGGCGAAAATATTGCCGTTGAAGCACGCGTTGAAGATGATATGATTACGCTCGCCGTTGAAAGCAGTGATTTGAACAGTATTTTGATCGGGCGTAATGCTGAAACGCTGCGCAGCCTTCAGTATATCGTGATGACAGCATTACATAATAAAGGCGCAGCACTTACGCACGTTATCGTTGATGTTGCAAACTACAAAAAGCAGCGCGAAGAAAAAATTGCCGAAAAAGCGCGCGGCTGGATTGAAGAAGTGCGCCGCAGCGGCGACTCGCACATCGCGCACATCAATGCCGCCGACCGCCGAATCGTGCATCGCGTTGCTACTGAATATAATGACATTCGCACCTATTCTGAAGGCGAAGGGCGTAACCGTTACATCGTGATTGCGCAAGCTGGTTCATGATATACTACATATGTAACCTAGCGTAAGAAAGGATAATAGGTATGACAGGTGTATTGTTAGTAGTTTTGCTCATTGTTATCGTGGCGGTCGTAGCGATTGCCGGCGCATTGATCGCGATGTATAATGGACTCGTTAAGCTTAATATTAAAGTTGAAGAAGCGTGGAGCGGCATCACGGTGCAACTGAAGCGCCGCGCTGATCTGATTCCAAATTTAGTAGAAACTGTTAAAGGTTACGCTGCACACGAAAAAGGCGTATTTGAAAAAGTTACCGAAGCGCGCGCGTCAATTATGAACGCAACGACGCCGCATGATGCTGCTAAAGCAGACGGCGAGCTAACAAGTGCCCTTAAGAGCCTGTTTGCGGTCTCGGAAAATTACCCAGAGTTGAAAGCGTCGCAGAACTTCACGGATCTGCAAAATCAGATTACAGACACGGAAGATAAAATTGCGGCATCACGCCGGTTTTACAATGCGGTCGTTACGCAATTTAACACTAAACGCAAAGTGTTCCCAACAAATATCTTTGCCGGTATGCTCGGATTTCATGCCGATAAAGAGTTCTTTGATGTCAGTGAGAGTGAACGTGCTGCAGTTGAGCAGCCGGTCAACGTAAAGTTTTAGTAAAAGCAGAGGAAAAGCTCAATGGTTCAGACTATATTTGTAGCCCTTGAGCTTTTTGCGCGTGCAGGCGGCGGCGGGTCTGGTGGTGGTGGCTCTTCAGGAGGCGGCGGAGATGGGATTGTCTTTCTTGCGCTAGTCGGTTACGTGCCGACGCACGGACTTGGCGCATTTTTACGCCGCAAATTACCATCAGAGTCTGGCGCTGCATCGTTGCTCGCTCATGTGATTACGTGGCCACTGTCTATTATATGGGCGATTGCGTGTTTCGCGATGTTTGGCAGCGGCTTCTTTGGCTCGATTGTTGCATTAGGGGCAATTATTGGTGCGCCAGCTGGCTTATTTAATTGGTTTAGCGAAGTGCTGAAGCAGTCGGCGGACGTTAAACAGCGGCTCAAGCGAGCAGCGGCAAACGATCCAATGTGGGACGAGACGCAGCTTGTTGATTTTGCTAAACAGACATTTATGCGCTATCAATACGATTGGTCGCGTCAAGATACCGAGTCAATGAAACAATACATGACTGAAGATTATCACTACCACGCATCACTCTTTATTTATACGTTACAATTAATGCAACGTACGAACACAGTGGAAGATATCGTGATTGATGAAGCAGTTGTTGTGCAGGTTCACGATGACCAAAATGATGCAAATGACCGAGTGACAATAGGTATTACGGCGCGCGCTAAAGATACGCTTATCAACACGGCGGCGAACACGGCGATTTTCACGGACAGCAATTCATTCACGGAATATTGGACGTTTGCGCGCAGCAGCTCAACGTGGCTGCTTGCTGATATTGGTCAGGCAACAGCGGATATGGCTGCCTATAATAATGAGCTGGCGGCATTCGCGGCGCAGAATAATTACTGTTATAGCGTTGATATGGGTTGGTTATTTATACCGGAGCGCGGACAATTGTTTGGACAGGCGAAGTTTGGCGTCTCAGATATTAACAACCACGCTGTGGGGCTATATAAAGAGTCGCTGTTAGTGCAATTGTATACATACGCTGCATTTAATGGTGCGCGGCCGCGGGTAATTGCACAGGTGAATGTGCCGAAAACGTATGGCAATATCGTCGTTCACCGCAAACGGAGTTCAAGTATTAACACGCGTGGACTAGAACGTATCGAAACCGAGTGGATTCAATTTAACCAGCAGTATGAAGTGTACGCGTCAAATACTGAGCAGGCGACAAGTTTTGAGCTGCTTAACCCAACGTATATGGAGCAGCTCGCGGCGCTGCCGTTCGCGGTGACGATTGAAGTGGTAGACAACGTAATCTATCTCTATACCGATGAGCGTGGCACCGATGTTGCGACCTACGGCATAATGCTTGATTTGGTGCATAAAGCATTCAAAGAACTACGGCTGTAGCACTTTCATATACACCGCATGCGTTTCTTCTGCCATACGCCGCCAGGAATACTTGGCGACTTGCGCTGTGCCTTTTTTAATGAGCGCGCGGCGTCTTTTTGGATTAGTAATGACACGTTCAATTGCAGCGGCCATATCGTCGGTATCAAGCGGATCGAAATATTCGGCGGCATCGCCTAAAATCTCGGGCATACATGACGCATTGCTGCTAACAACCGGCGTACCGTATGCCATCGCTTCAAGCGGCGGTAAGCCAAACCCTTCCATGAGCGACGGAAAGACATACGCAGCAGTCTTCGTGAGTAGCCAGTCGCGCTGTTCGTCGGGCAAGAATCCTGTGAAATGAATATTGCGATAGCCTTGTTTTTCATAAAATGCCTTATTAATCTTCGTGTCGCGGTTCATGCGCCCAACAAACACCAGTCCTAGGTCGGGGTATTTTTTCAGTAATTGCTGATGTGCAGCAGCTAAGCGTCGTAAATTCTTATAGTCTGGTTGTTGCCCGATATACATAATAAAGTTATGAAATGGCAACTCGCGATACGGTTTAAGCGCCCCCTTATGAATTTCGCCCGACTCGTAAATCACCGTGATGTTGTCGTCGGGAATGTTCGTAAACGCTTGAAATTCACGCTTAGTCGTCTCAGAGATTGTGATAATATGGTTGCTTGTATGTGCCACACGCTTAAACACGAAGCGTCCAACGAGCTGCTTAGCATGATATAGCAACCAATTTTTGTCGGAATTGTAGGTTTTGAACAATGTCATATCGTGCACAGTTGTAACGTGTTTGCCGTGGTATAAAATCGGTTGTTGCGGCATGCAAAAGTGCACTAAATCTGGTTTGAGTTTGTCGAGGTAACGCTTGAAGCCGATCTGCTCGGCGAATGAATAGTTATCGAACTCCGCTACGCGCACGGTGAAGTTTGGTCTTGCTGGCTGCCAGTAGTGCTTGTCCTTGGCGCGTACGAGTATGCTATAAGAATTCTCGTTGTCAATTTGCTGCAAATACTCCAGCAGTTTAACGATGTATGTGCCTGTGCCGGAGTTAATAACGCGCGCGTCAATTGCAATATGCATTACGTGATATCCTTTCGAAATACTAATATATCATACGTGAGATAATTCCAGGTAAGCGATACGATTGTACCGGCGAGTTTTGCAGCGAGAAGCGCAAGCGATTCGTTATGCAGCAACGCGGCGCATAACGGTGAGATTAACCAGATAACGCCGTTTTGCAATACCCATAGCCCGAACAGTGTCACGATAGTGAATAGCACTATCTCGCGTTTAACATTACCGCTGCTTGAACGAAAGGTATATTTTTTGTTGGCGAAAAAACTAAAAATAAAGGCCATCCCGGTCGACAGGGTGTTGCTGACGATTTTCGGCAGCCCAAGATGTGTAAACAAGAGGAGTAGCCCAAAATCAAGCGCAGTGTTGATTGCACCGACGATGCCGAAGCGAATGATTTTATTGTTTTTTATCATGCGCTTGGTGGTACTCCTCAATGAGGTAGAGCGGACGTTGTTTTGTCTCGTTGAAAATCCGGCCGATGTATTCGCCGATAATGCCGAGAAAGATCATTTGCACGCCGCCCATGAATAAAATTACTGCCATCAGCGATGAATAGCCGGCGCCAGTTGGCACGCCAAATAATGGACGAATCACGAGGTATAATATGTAGCAAAACGCCAAGCATGATACGATTAGTCCGAAAACCGAAGCGATGCGCAACGGCGCGGTCGTGAAGCTAGTAATACCGTCGATTGCTAAATTAATAAGTTTGCGGTAATTCCACTTCGTTTCGCCGGCGATGCGCGGATCGCGGTCATAAAAAATCTCTTTCTTTTTATAACCGATCCAACTAAACATCGCTTTGGTATTGCGCTGCGATTCACGAAATTGTTTAAGCGCATCAATGCAGCGGCGATCGAGCAGGCGAAAATCGCCGGTGTCGATTTGAATCGGAATCGTGGTTGATGATTGCAATAGCTTGTAGTACCACTGCGACGTTTTCTTTTTAAGCCAGGTCTCGCCATCGCGGCTCTTGCGGCGTGCGTAGACGTCGTCGTATCCTTGTTCCCATAGCTTGATCATATCGGGGATTAGCTCGGGCGGGTCTTGCAGATCGGCGTCAATGATGACGAGCGCATCGCCTTGTGCGTGGTCAATGCCGGCAATCATAGCGATCTCTTTACCGAAATTGCGTGATAGATTGATATATGACACGCGACGGTTAGTTTTGGCGTACCGCTTGATGATTTCAAGCGTTTCATCGCGGCTGCCGTCGTTGACAAAAAGGAATTCGAAATAGTAGCCCTTGACTGATGTCGTAAGCGCATCAAGCCGCTCAAAAAGCGCCGCGAGCACAGCTTGCTCGTTATAGGCAGGAATGAGGACAGAGATAGTCTTTTTCATGGGATTATTATATCATTTTACACGTGCTATTAGCTTGTCGATCGATGTCGCAGTTACAGCACCGGCGGCTTGTAAACGAATTGTCTTTGTGGCGGCAGATTCAAGCTCGTTTGTGCCGAGAATTGCTCCGGCGTGCCCAAGCTGTACACCGCGTGGTGCATGGTGCCCGGCAATATACGCATACACCGGTTTGCTGATGTGTTGCTTAATATGATCGGCGGCGGTAATCTCGCTCGTGCCGCCAATTTCACCAATCATAACGATACGTGTAACGTCTGGATCGCACTCAAAGAGATTAAGACAGTCTGTGAAGCTCATACCGCGCACCATATCGCCGCCGATTCCGATGATATACTTTTGCCCGAAGCCGCGCTGAGTGAGTAGGCTCATCGTTTCGTACGTAAGTGTGCCGCTGCGGCTGACAATTGCTGTATCGCCTGGTGTCGTGAGCGCTGTCGGCATAATACCGAGGCTATGGACGCCGGGAATTAGTACGCCTGGGCAATTTGGACCAACGAGCACTGACGACGAGCGTGCTAATCGTTGCGTAATATACAACATATCGTGAACGGGAATATTTTCGGTGATACAAATAATGAGCGGAATATGCGCGTCAATTGCCTCAAGGACTGCGGCTTTGGCGTGCGGCGCGGGAACAAAAATTATTGAGATATTGACGGTGTGTTTGACCTGAATGTCGGCAATCGTACGGTAAACTGGTACGCCGTGGACATCTTTGATCTGTTGATTCGGCGACGTACCGCCAATGATCCGCGTGCCGTACGCGAGCATATTTTTGGTGTGTGCTGTGCCGCTACTGCCAGTAATACCCTGAATGATGACATTTCGGCGGGTGAATAACTCTGGTGTCATGAAAGTGTCTCCAGCGCATCAGCGAGAGCGTTGTGTAGTGGTATGTTGGCATTGGTGAGCAGTTGCTTTGCTTTGTCGGCGCGGTTACCGACGAGGCGGACGTGCAGTGGCGGTAAGTCTGGAAACGTTTCTTTTGCGTCCAGAATAGCTTGAGCAACGTCGTCGCAGCGGACAATTCCACCGAAAATATTGATGACAATTGCTGTTACATGCGGTAATGCGCTGATACGGCGAAAACAGTCCATGATTTTTTGCGGCGTAGCATTACCGCCAATATCTAAAAAATTCGCAGGTATGAAGCCGGCGTCCGCAACTGCATCCACTGTTGCCATCGCGAGCCCAGCGCCGTTAGCAATGGTCGCAATCGTGCCGTTTGGGTCAAGCGTAACGAAATTATTGCCTTCAGGTGTTTCATCAAAGTGCCACTCGGGGTGGCGAAAAAACGCTGCGTCGTCGAGCGTAATTTTGGCGTCGCCTGCAACTAGTGTCTCATCCGTGGTCAAAATCAGCGGGTTGATTTCAAGCAGTAAGCAGTCGTTGTTTATAAAGCAATGATACGTATTGACGATAATGCCTTGCAGCAAGAAAGCCTTGTTGGGAATATCAAGATAATCAGCTAGTTCGTCACTTAATGCTTCAAATGAACGCGGGTCAACTGAGCGGCGGAAGAAAGCCTTGCTGTCTTGCTCTTCAACTTCAATGCCGCCATTTGTGTTGGCGAGCAGCTCAATCTGACTCGTCTCACGATTGATAATAAGCGAGAAATAGAACTCGCGTTTGATATCAATCAGCTCTTCAGCAAGAAGTTTCTGCGGCGTGAACCCGTGAATCGTACGACCAAATAATGTGGCAATAGCGGGCTGCAAATCGCTTGGTTCGCGTACGATAATGATGCCGCCTGCTTTACCACGCCTGCCGGTCGGCACTTGTGATTTCAGGACAACAGGGGTGGTGATGTTTGCTTGCAGGTCGTTTACTTCAATAATCACGCCGTACGGAATAGGGACACTGTACGTTGATAGGATTTTTTTAGCTTCGTACTCAAGCAGGCGCATATTACTTACCGGTAAAAAATTTCCTAAATTTAAGCAATCCTGTCTGATTCGGCAGCGGTCCATCGTGGATAATGCTGCGGATATATTTGATTGAAGCCTTACGGTTACGCTGAATTTTAACGCGATGTACCCAGGCGCGCGGTTGGCGAATGAGCGATGCAAAAATACCTCTGAGCGCCGGCCAGCCGTTGCCGTGTCGGATAGCGCTCGCAAAAATCAGCCAATACGTTAGGAAAAAGCGCGCGCCAATCGTCCAGAATAGCCGTCCTGGGACGTTTTTGATGAGCACAAGCGGTAGGTTTTTGAACGTGTTAAACACGGCGAGACCTGGAACCTTTTGGCTGCTCGCGCCAACTTTATGATATGCGATTGCTTTTGGCGTATAACGCACCTTCCAACCGGCGAGCTGCGCACGAAAACTGAGGTCAACATCCTCGTAGTACATGAAAAAATCCTCGTCAAACAACCCGATGTCGTTGAGCATTGCTGTGCGATACAGCGCGCCGCCGCCTGTTGCACCGAAGATTTCACCTGGCTGATTTGGCGCATTAACTGTCGGTTCGTCGCGGTTTCGCGGCCCAGGAAGACCCCAGGTGGTATAAAAGTCGCCAGATGTATCAATTGTGTTACCGTCGCGGCGCAATAATAGCCCAGTTGCGATACCTGCGCTGGGGTGTGAAGTAAGTTCTGTGTAGAGTGATTTCAGCCAGTGTTTATCGGCAATGGCATCAGGATTAAGTACGCCAATATATTCAAAATTATGTTCTTTTG
>CALJTR010000005.1:0-2153 GCA_937975975.1 uncultured Candidatus Saccharibacteria bacterium
ATGCTTAACCCTGCCTTTGCTTATTCTTAGGTTTTTTCTTGTTGATGACACGGAGACGGCCGTTGCGCCGAACCAGCTGATCATCAGGGCTGATTTTTTTGACACTCGCACGAACTTTCATGAGCGTACAAACTCCTTCAGGAAAAACCCTGCATTAATGAAATCCGATGATATCAGGTCGGATTTCGGTTATTAATCACGTGCGCGGAATACGATTCTACCCTTAGTGAGATCATACGGGGTTAACTCGACTTCCACGGTATCGCCTGGGACTAAGCGGATGTAGTGCTTGCGCATTTTGCCGCTAATGTGAGCGATAATACTTAGGCCATTCTCCAACTCTACCTTGAATTGCGTATTAGGCAGTGCTTCCACTACCTTGCCGCGCAACTTAATAACTTCCTTGGAACTCGCCATAGATATACAGCTCATTATTATAGCGTAGGTTATAACAAAAGTAAATAGGTCGCGAGAAAAAGCGTCTGTATTGCGCAATTCGCATGCATATACCCGCCCGGTACAGCAAGAGGCTACGCTTTGGCACGGCGAAGTTTACTAAATTTCAGCTTCGGCAAGCGGTGCTTTTTTGTATTACTGCCGCCGAGTTCGTCAATATCAAAGTCGTCATACGTCACCATCAACGCCCGCGAATTGACCTGGCGCAACGTTTCAAGCCCAACCGTCACGACGATAAGCAGCCCTGTGCCGCCGATTGATAAATTCGAGATATTCAGCCCAAGCTGCGCGAAAATGTAGTCCATAATAAACGGCATAATCGCGATAATACCCAGTGCAATTGAGCCGAACAGCACTAAGCGGTTGACGGTCGTACTCAAATATTTCTCAGTCGTCGCACCAGGGCGCACGCCCGCGATAAAACCGCCCTGCTTCTGCAAGTTTTCAGCGATTTCATTTGCATTAAACACGATACCGGTATAGAAATAAGTGAACGCAATGACGAGCAAAAAGTATAACACCGGATAAATCATCACCGTCCAGTCGCCATTAGCAAAGTTTTTAGCAGTCGGCGATTGAAACCACTTAACCAGGTTATTCGCGACAGCCGCATTAGCACCCGGCATCACTTTCATGACTTGCCCGACAAACGCCGGCAAACTGAGGAATGCAACGGCGAAAATAACCGGAATCACGCCCGCAGCGATAAGCTTGACAGGTAAAATGCTCTTGACCCCGCCATAGCTCGTGTTGCCTGCCACGCGCTTAGCATAATTGATAGTGATAACGCGCTGCGCTTCATTAATTTTCACGAGCATGTACAACAGGAGTAACCCGATAATGCCAATCGCTAGAACGAGCCAAAATGTCGTCGGGTCTACCGGCACATTAAACCAACCAAACACGCTAAGCTGCCCTTTTGCCGTCGAGAATAACGAGCTGATAAGTGTGCCAAACGTTGTCGGCAACTGACTAATAATACCAGCAAAGATCACAAGTGATATGCCGTTACCAATACCTTGCTCTGTCATTAATTCCCCGATCCACATCAAAAGCACTGAGCCGGCGGTCATCGACGTGACAGCGATTACCCATTGCCACGGCGTGGACTGCGCGCTGCCGGTGGTCGATCCAGCGAGTACTGATTGCTGCAGAATGTATACGAACGCAATCGACTGCACGATAGCCAGCGGCACCGTCACGATACGCGTCCATTGCTGGATCTTGCGCCGTCCAGACTCGCCATCTTTGTGCAGCTCCTCAAGTTTCGGAATCGCTTTCGTTAGCAACTGCGTAATAATACTTGCGGTGATAAACGGACTCATGCCGACGAGTACAATTGAAATTTGGCTCAGCGCACCGCCGCTCATTAGGTTCAAAAAGCCGCCAAAGTCGCTGCTGCTCACTACGCCTTCAATGATACTTTTTAGTTCCGTCGGATTCGCAAGCGGCACCGGCACATGTGCCAAAAACCGAAACGCGACAATCAAGCCAAACACAATCCCCAGGCGCTTTTGCATATCTCGGTTTTTGAGCGAGCGGACAATAATTCTCCAATTCATACTACAACCCTCTGTCTCTACAATAAATAACTCCCCATAGTATACACGACAGCGCGCGGAATTGCTAGATAGCATCGTAAGCAACATTCACGATATTGCAGCGATAAAACATCGCCTACAAAAAGCTGATTTTTT
>CALJTR010000006.1:0-38175 GCA_937975975.1 uncultured Candidatus Saccharibacteria bacterium
GAGAGGAATATCCCGAGGTAATTCGTAACACTAAAAAGGTGGCTGACCGCTGTAATGTTGAAATTGAGCTGGGCCGCATTCTTATTCCTAAATATCCGCTGCCTGAAGGCGAGAACGAGCACTCGTATCTGCTGAGATTGACTTATCAGGGCTTGCTGCAGCGTTATAATGGCGCTTCGAAAGAGGAAGCCGAGAAATTAGATCCTGAAGATATCATCCCGCAATTGTCTGACGAAGTTCGCCAGCGTGCCGAGATGGAACTGGGCGTGATGGGTAACATGGGTTATGAGGGCTATTTCTTAATCGTTCAGGATTTTATTAACTGGGGTAAATCTAAAGGGATTGTTTTTGGCCCGGGCCGGGGTAGTGCCGCCGGATCGATTATCGCCTACGCACTGAATATTACCGACCTTGATCCGCTGAAGTATGGTCTGCTGTTTGAGCGTTTTCTTAATCCAGATCGTATTTCCATGCCGGATATCGACGTTGATATCCAAGATACTCGCCGCGACGAAGTGATTGAATATTGCGCTAAAAAATACGGCGAAGACCACGTCAGTAACATCGCTACCTTTGGTAAGATGTTCGGCCGCATGGCGGTGCGCGATGTCGCCAGGGTGCTGGAAGTGCCGTACGCCGAGAGCGACCGCTTGGCTAAGTTGGTACCGCCACCAAACCAGGGCCGGCACATTCCGCTGTCGGTTAGCGTTAAAGAAGACGCTGATTTGCGTAAGGAGTACGAGAATAATCCTACCGCCAAAGAAGTGCTGGATTATGCTATCCAGCTCGAAGGAACGATTCGCAGTCACGGCGTCCATGCCTGCGGCGTGGTGATTGCGCCGGATACGCTGGTTAATTATATTCCGCTAGAAATGGCGCAAAAAGGCGTGGTGGCAACGCAGTTCCCGATGGGCGATGTTGAGGAATTGGGGCTGCTGAAGATGGACTTTTTAGGACTCAGCAACTTGACGATTATCAATAATGCCATGCGTATTATCAAAAAAGTTTACGGCGAGGAAATCGATCTGGCACACTTGCCGCTTGACGACAAGCCAACATACGAGCTGTTCCAGCGCGGCGACACCACCGGCGTGTTTCAGTTAGAGTCGGCGGGCATGAAACGCTATCTGCGGGCGCTCAAGCCGACGCATTTCGAAGACATCATCGCCATGGTGGCGCTGTACCGCCCGGGGCCGATACAGTTTATTGACAGCTTTATCCGCCGCAAGCACGGCGAAGAGCCAATTACATACTTGCACGAAGGTATGCGTAATTCGCTAGAAAACACCTATGGTACTCTGGTCTACCAAGAGCAATTTATGCAAATTTCTAAGGAATGGTGCGGCTTTACTGGCGGCCAGGCTGATACGCTGCGTAAAGCCGTCGGTAAGAAAAAAATCGACCTAATGAAAAAGGTTAAGCCGGAGTTTGTCGAGGGAGCGGTCAAAGTCGGCGGCGCCACGCGCGAAATGGCGGAGACTTTTTGGGATCAGCTGGAGGAATTTGCCAATTATTGTTTCAACAAGTCGCACGCGGCGTGCTACGGTTTGATTGCCTACTGGACGGCGTACCTGAAAGCGCACTATCCCGACGCGTTTATGGCGGCGCTGATGACCAGCGACCACGACGACATCGACCGGCTGGCGATTGAAATCACCGAGTGCAAGCATATGGGCATGGAAGTGCTTAGCCCGGACGTTAATCAATCGTATGTTGAGTTCGCGGTCGTGCCGGCAGCAAAACAAGTGCGCTTCGGTATGGCAGCGGTGAAAGGCGTTGGCGTGGGCGCGGTTGAGGAGATTATTCGTGCGCGCGATGCCGGCGGTCCGTTCAAAAGCGTGGAGGATTTTGCAAAACGCGTAAACACGAGTAAGGTGAATCGTAAAGCGTGGGAGTCGCTCATTAAGGCGGGTGCGTTTGATGATCTGGGCGACCGCAGCGACTTGCTGTTCAATCTTGACGCGATTTTAGCGTTTGCGAGTAAATTACAAAAAGAAGCTTTGAGCGGTCAGGTTGATATGTTTGCAGCGCTTGGTGGTGACAAGCTGATGCCGTCAATTGAACTAAAAACCGCGCCGGTGAAGCATACACCAAAGGAACAGCTGATGTGGGAGCGCGAACTACTCGGGCTGTACATTTCGGCGCATCCACTTGATAATTATGACGCGTTTTTTGAGGAACAAACGATTCCGCTGCGTAACTGCACGCCAAACATTGACGGACAGCAAGTGACAATTGGTGGATTGGTGTCGACAGTGCGCACGATTGTCACGAAATCGGGTACGAAAATGGCGTTTGTCGGGCTGGAAGATAAAACTGGTGAGAGCGAAGTGATTGTGTTTCCGCGCCTGTACGAGCAGCTCGGCGACGGACTGCAGCAAGATGCCGTGCTGAAAGTATCTGGCAAGATTAGCGCGCGCGACCGCGACGGCAATATGACTGACGAGGCGAAAATGATTGCCGATGAAATTAGCGTCGTGACCGACAAGGAATTGAATGAATACCAAAGTCATGGGCGCAAAATGACCGCGCCGACGGGTCGCGCGGCGGTGAAACAGAAGCGCTATCCTAAAAAGGCGAATGCGGGCGCGCCGGCTACCGCTGTGACGGCAAAAATGCCAAAATCGGCTGTAGCTACTCCATTGCCTGCACTCAAAACAGTTTATGTCAAAATCGCAAATCCAAACGACCACGATTCGCTGCTAGCGCTCAAGCAATTATGCGGTAAGCACCCCGGGCAAAACGACATCATCATGGTACTAGGCAGCGATAAGTCGCGCGCGATCCGATTGCCATTTCGCGTTGATGCGCAGCGCGAATTGCACGACGGCTTGGTGCAGATCCTCGGCGATGAATGCGTGGCAATAAAATAGCAGGATTCGACTTTGGTCTTTTTGCGCCGGCGCCGGAAAGCGCTGCGTCATAGTGTTTGAGGATATTATTTCGTCAATTCGTACAGCGCGATTCCCGCCGCAACCGATACATTGAACGATTCTTTTTGTCCGCGCATTGGGATTTCGACAATGTCGTCGACTTGGCGCAACAACTCCGCCGGTACGCCGGAAACCTCTTCGCCGAGTAGCAGCGCGAGTTTTTCGGGCGCTCGGTAGTCTGCGAGATTGATTGAATTTTCTGCTTGCTCAAGCGCCGCGATCCGATAGCCGTTTGCTTGCAGTTCGTCAAAATCCGGCGTGTCATAGTATTCAAACGGCACGATTGCTTCGGCGCCAAGCGCTGTTTTATGAATTTGTTTTGTGATTTTTTCGCGAATGTGCGGCAAGCGCGGATCAGTCTGGCAAGTCTCGCTAGCGCTATATGCGCAGACCGGCGCAGCGGCGGTGAGCGATACGTCGGGATACGGCGTGTAGCCGCTCAGGATAATCCGGCGGATCCCGAGTCCCTCGCAGGTGCGAAAAATCGCCCCCACGTTGTGCGTCGAGCGAATATTGTGTGCGATCACGATAATTTCTCTCATATTTTCTATTGTAGCACTCGCCAAAACCGTAAGCTTTTTGCTATACTAGCACTAGTGAACGAAGAAGAAGTCCAACGTAGACGCCGCGAACAAGACGAGCGCGCCACGCAGCGCCGCGCGGCGATTTTGGGGTTGCCGTATTTAGATACGCGCGAACTGGAGCATGAAATCCCGCTCGTAAAAGATATGCTTCCGGTGCAACAAATGCATCAGGATCGAATCGTGCCGCTAGTACGCGGCGGCAACGAAGTGATGTACCAGTTTGGCGTGACATCGCAAACGCCGCAGTCGGTGCTGCAAGTCATGCGCCGCCAGTACGAAGAGCGCGGCGATCAGATTCAATTTTCGCTGATTAGCCTGAGTGGCTACCGTGCGCTTATGCTGCGCTACGACCCGCCGCGCCCCACTGAGTATCAGGATATCAAAATCGCTAAAGAGGGTGATAGCGACACGATCGCGCAAGTTAGCCAAACGCTTAATACAGTGACGAGCAGCGACCTGTTTGATTTTATTATTCAACAGGCGGATCGGCTGGGCGCGAGCGACATTCACATTGAAAATGAGCGCGATAACATTCGCGTACGTTTGCGTGTAGATGGTGCGTTGCACCCGGTAGCGCATTTGGAGCGCGATCGTTACCGTGTGATTATGGGCGAACTCGCAAGCCGCGCCGGCATCAGTACGGCGGCGTATCAATCGCAGTCGGGGCATATGCAGCGTGAGATTACGACCGAGCAAGGTACACACTTGCTTAATATCCGCGTCGAGACTGTGCCGACGGTGTACGGGCAAGACGCGGTGCTGCGCTTATTTAACTTCGACGAGAGTTTGCTGAACTTGGATTTACTAGGCATACCGCCGCGCCAGCGCCGTGAAATTGACGAAGTAGTGAGCCACCCGCGCGGGCTTATGCTGATGGTCGGGCCGACGGGCAGTGGTAAATCGACTACGCTCTATAGCGTGCTGAACGCGCTGAATACTTCTGATCGCAAACTGATTACGCTTGAAGATCCGGTTGAGTACAGTTTGAGTGGTATTTCGCAGATTCCGATCGACACGACGCATGGGCAGAGTTTCGCGGACGGATTGCGCAGCGTGCTTCGTCTCGACCCGGACGTCGTGATGGTCGGCGAGATTCGCGACACCGACACCGCGCGCACCGCGATACAGGCGTCGATTACAGGGCATTTGGTGCTATCAAGCTTTCACGCAAATTCAACGAGCACGGCATTTAGCCGCATGATTGACATGATCGGCGTGAACCCGATTTTCTCAAGCGCTATTCGCTTAGTGATCGCGCAGCGCTTAGTGCGCCGGCTGGTTGATGCGACAAAAGAAGAATACGAGCCGGACGAGGCGACGCGCAATTACGTGAAGCGCGTGTTAGCAGGCATACCGGCTGATGTTGAATGCCCGAATTTAGATACATTTAAGTTATGGCGGCCGAAACCTAGTAATGACGCGCCGTTTGGCTATAAGGGGCGTATCGTGATTATGGAACAGCTAATCGTGACCGAGGAAATCCAGAAATATATTCGCGGCGATGTTGAAGATGTCCATCCCGAATCAATTGAACAAACTGCCAAAGCGGAAGGCATGCTGACATTGGAGCAAGTCGGCGTGCTGGCGGCACTGCGCGGCGAAACGACGCTAGAAGAGGTTGGGCGAGTGATTTAAGCTGGTTTTTGGTGTTTTTTGCGAAAGTTGGGTGGTGACGGTTGTCCGGATTTGACAAAAACAACAAAAACACCTCTAAAACTCTTGACAAACAGCGTGATGTGTGATAGCATAATAGCATACCACTCCCTTTAGTAGGTCGAGCAGGTATGCACGCTTAATAATGAAATCTGATAGACACCACTTGATGCCGTAGGATTTCAGGCTCTCTACCAAGATATAAAAAAGTTTTTGCAAATAGTGTCGCCAGCTATTCGTGTTTTTTTATGTGTGAGTAGAGAGTCTGAAAAGGTCAGGCTCCGATACCGCCCCGGAATGGGGCAGAAAGGAGCCGATCATGGCTCTGGAGACTCTTAATGATATCGTCGTGACCAAGGGCGGCTGGCCCGCCCTTTGGGAGAGGGGCGGCGCGACAACGCGCCGCGGCTCCGCCGTCGTTATCACCGAACCGGACGGGGCGAAGCCCCGTCCGATTTTGGTCCGGACCCGCGGGCACCTCGCCTGCGGGCAGCACGCTCTCGTCGGCTTGCGGGCCGGCATGTATGTTATTTACGCCGGACGTTCCGGTGCAGTCAGTATCAAGCGCATTGTGCGCATCGGTGTCCAGGGTCAGAAAGCCCTGGCTGAGGTCGAGGAGGTGTCGATCTCCTCGATTCCGCCCAAGCTGCAGCCTGCTGTGCAGGCCGCGAAGACCAAGGCGGACACCTACCATTGCCGATTTGCTGTCTGGGTAGACAGCTCTGCGGCGAGGAAGTATGGCCCGGGTCGCCGCCAATTGGCGGCGACCTACGATGAGATCCGCGCAGCCAAAATGGCCGCTGTCGAGGCGGAAATGGAGGACTGGGAGCGCGAGCTCCTGGTTCCCTCAGAAGCTCCGCCCGAGGAGCTGTAGCGCCCGTACCTCGCGCACTCGGGGCATCAGATTTCATTTTCCGAGACCTTGAGAGTGCGCTCAAGGTCTCCACACCCGCGCCTTCTTGGCGGGGATGGTAAAGTCTTGGTTTAACCGCCAATAGAGCTCCCATCCCCGCCGGAAGGGCGGGTTTTTCACTTTTGGTATTATTTGATCACTGCCGAGACCGCTGATACAACACGCTCATCAAACGGCGATGGGATGACTTGGTCGGCGGTTGGATTGTCGACCAGGGCGGCCAGCGCCTCGGCGGCGGCGATTTTGTGCTGGTCGGTAATCTGTGTAACCTTGTGATCAAGGGCGCCGCGGAAGATGCCGGGGAATGCCAGGGCATTGTTGATTTGGTTTGGAAAGTCGCTGCGTCCCGTTGCGATGACAGCTACGCCGGCACGCTTTGCCTGATCTGGCATAATCTCAGGAATTGGATTTGCAAGAGCAAAGACAATAGGGCTAGCTGCCATGCTCTGTATGTGCTCCCGTGTGAGCAGTCCGCCTTTTGATACGCCGATAAAGATATCGGCACCGGCGATTGCATCTTCCATTGTTCCAGCTTTGCTCCGGTCTACGAACTCAAGGAGAGCTTTCTTCTCATCGTTGAGGTCGGTACGGCTATCGCCGATAATGCCGCGGCTATCGACAGCAATAATCTCACGAACGCCGTATAAGCGCAATAGCTTTATGATAGCCGTACCGGCTGCTCCTGCTCCAACAGTGACTACCCTGCAGCCTGCTAGCGTCTTATGAACAACCTTCATCGCATTGATAAGCCCTGCTAATACAACAATAGCCGTACCGTGCTGATCATCATGAAAGACAGGGATAGATAACTCAGCCTTTAAGCGCTCTTCAATCTCAAAGCACTTTGGTGCCGCGATGTCTTCAAGGTTAATGGCGCCAAAGCTTGGCGCAATCGCTTTCACGGCCGCTACGATCTCATCCGGCGTATGGACGTCAAGGACGATCGGTACACTGTCGACGCCAGCAAAGTGCTTGAACAATAGCGCCTTGCCTTCCATCACTGGCATAGCAGCCTTTGGACCGAGATCGCCGAGTCCAAGGATTGCTGAACCATCGGAGACAACAGCCACAAGATTATTCGTCCACGTATACCGCGGCAAGCTCGCCGGGTTATCGGCAATAGCCCGGCTAACTGCTGCAACGCCCGGGCTATAGTAGGCGCTGAGTTCATCGCGTCCGAGTTCGCGCCTGTCTCGCAGCGCCGTGGTGATTTTACCTTTATACTTTTCGTGTAGGGTGAGTGCTAATTGATCGTAATCCATATGCCTATTATACGCTCATTTGGTATACTGGAGGCATGAAGGACGACCAGTTTACAAAATTGTTTAGGTATATGGAAAAGCGCTTTGATGAAATTGATAAGCGCCTTGATACCATGGCAACAAAAGATGATATATCAAAAGTATATGACATCCTTGATCAGCACACTGCTATGCTTGAGGATTTGACAGCTGAAACCGCCGCCCTTAAATCTTCCGACGATCGCCAAACGCGCCAAATTGAGTACATTGCCAGGCAGACAGGCGTGGACTTGCGTGAGGTGGCGGCGTAACGCTTGCTCTCTCCGGCATTTCGTGCTAAAATTGGTAGTTGATTGTACTAATAATGATATAAGCGAGAGAGACATGAGTTTTGCACTGATTCAAAAGGTGAACGACGAGCAGAAAAAAGCCCAAGTCGTTGATGTGCGCAGCGGCGATACGGTGCGCGTGCATCAAAAAATTAAAGAGGGCAGCAAAGAGCGCATTCAGATGTTTGAAGGCGTAGTTATTCGTACCGACAACAAGGGGCAACACACGAGCCGTATTACTGTACGCAAGGTTGCGAGCGGTATCGGCGTGGAGAAATCGTTTTTGCTGCATAGTCCGCTGGTCGAAAAAGTTGAGGTTGTGCGCCGCGCAAAGGTTCGCCGCAACTTCCTTAGCTACCTGCGCCAGCGCAGCGGTAAATCGGCTCGCTTGACTGCTGTACAGTTTGATCGCGAGGCTGTTAATGCAATTCGCGATGAGCATGCCGAAGCCGAGGCGGAGCGTTTGAAAGAAGAGAAAGCTAAAGCGGCTGCCGAGAAGAAAGCCGCGGAAGATGCGAAGCAAGCCGAACTTGATGCTAAGGCGGCGGAGGTCGCAGCGCGGCATAAAGAAGTATAGTCTTCGTACGATTCTTAGCGAAAAATCCCCCGAGTGTTAGCTCGGGGGATTTTGCGGCTATAAGCAGGTGTATCTGTAGGATCTTTGTTACAATAAAACGTATGATCCTCGGTATCGACGAAGTTGGGCGCGGGCCGTGGGCGGGACCGCTAGTGGTTGGCGCGGTGGTGCTGGGCGGCGCGCAAATTGATGGTTTGACAGATAGTAAAAAGCTAACGAAAAAACAGCGTGAAGCATTGAACGTCGAGATTCGCGGACGGGCGGCTGGCTATGGTTTGGGCTGGGTGAGTGCGGCGGAGATTGATGATATTGGCTTAAGTATGGCGCTGTGCTGGGCGGCGCGGCGGGCGGTTGAGGCGGTTGATAAAACTAGTGCGAGTTATCATGAAATTATCATTGACGGAACGGTGAACTTTTTGCGTGATACAAGCAAAGGGCGGTTTGTGACAACGATGAAAAAGGCGGATTTGCTGGTGCCGAGCGTCTCGGCGGCGTCAATTATTGCGAAAGTTGCAAGGGACAACTACATGGCTGAGCAGGGCGCGCGCTATCCGGCGTATGGTTTTGGCAGCAATGCCGGTTATGGCGTTGCAAAGCATCGAGCGGCGATTGAGCAATTCGGCGTGACGCCGTTGCATCGGCTGAGTTTTGCGCCGCTCGTAAAGTACGCAAATGGCGAGGTGAAATCGCCGTTAATTACGTCTCTGACGCCTCTTGAGCATCCTCAGAAAATAATCCGGGGTCCGCAGAAGCCAGCCCGGACTTTTTCTGAGGCACCGCTTGAGGTATCATTCGCTAACAAGTTTCCCAAGCACCCTGCAGCCCGAGGTAATAAAAAATCAGCCACAGCCACTAGATTGATCGGTGACGCGGGCGAGGCGGCTGTCGCTGAGGCGTTGATAGTTGACGGGCATGAGATTGTGGCGCGTAATTGGCGTACGAAGTGGTGCGAGATCGACATTGTATCGCGCCGTGGCGGCAAGCTATATTTTACCGAGGTAAAGTATCGTAAAAACACTGTTCACGGTGATGGTTTGGCGGCGATTACTCCGCGCAAGCAACGGCAGATCCGGTTTGCGGCGGAGTTATTTTTGGCGCAGAATCCGCAATTTGGCAAGTGCGAAGTTCACTTGCTCGCGGCGGATGCATCGGGCGAGCCGCCATGCGTGCGGCAGATTGTTGAGATGGATTAGTTTACTTTCATATTTTTTTGGTTCGTCAATATAGGTATGCACCTATGGAGCGGGCACGACAAGTTGCGGGACGAAATAAGTCCCGCATTAGTTTTCCGCAAAGTCACCGCGATAACGCAGCGATCACCCCTGGCGCGTCGCGGTCGATGAGATCTAGTTTGCCTTCAAGGTCTAATAGCCCCATGTCAATGGCGCGCACGAGCGATTGGTCGTTGCGCAGCGGCGTGAAAAATTCGCGGTACTCAGCGAGCTGCTGGCGTGTCATCAGTAGGCTGGCGGCGTAGCGCGGAAAATAATCGTGGCTTTTGTCGCTGGCAAAAGTCTTTTCGATCCATCTCCAGTTATTGCGCAGCCACTTCCAGGCGAGCTCGCGCCCCTCGCGGTTGCGCAGCAAATCGACAAACCAATGTACGGTATCTTGGGTGCGAATAACGCGCGTGTTAGTAAGCAGGCGGATCAGATGTTTTAATTCGCCGAGGTCGCGCGTAGCGGTGACGCCCGATGCGATGTCGTTGCGCAGTTCGGCAGATGCAGAGTTCTCGTACATCTGAAGCAATGTGCGGACGATATTATGTGGTTGCTGGTCGTGGCGGACAACAGCACCGATGATAAGCGGGCGCAATTCGGCATCAAGCTGCTCCAGCGTGTTGGCGCGATACAACTCGCGCGCCTGGCGGATTGCGCCGGCATCCTCGCCGTACAGCATGCAACCGATGACGATCGCTCGAAGCTTGGTGTCCTGTTCCGGTTCGCCTGGTGCGGCGCTCCAGCCTAGGCGTGTATATTGCGTCCGTGCTAGGTCGGCGGCAAAAGTGCGCAGCATGTGCTCGGCAGCTGTATCATGATCAACGAATTTTTTGAGTTCGCTCAGTGCGAGCGATATGATTTCCCAAACTTTTTGGTCGGACTCATTTTTGTAGACGGATAATAAATCGACGAGCGTACTGCTTGGCAACAGCCCGCCGCGCATCAGAAGCAGTTGCTCGTTTAGATACTGCGCGCGTACCGATGATTCAAGCGTGCCCGCCAAAATTTCGCGCATAATTCGTCCGCGCAATTCATCGTCGTACAGCGTGATGAAGTGTCCGGTGTTCGCGGCGTTTAGTAGTAGCATGTCGCTGCCGGCGTATGATACGGCGACGGACGCGTCGGCGAGTATATCTGGTATGCGCGAGTCGTTTGCGCCGAGTGGAATCGGCCACAGGCGGTTGTTCGGCTGGTGCGGTCCGACGAAAAATTGCTCTTGCGAGAGTGTGAGTTTGCCGTCGGCAAGCGTTGCCCGCACGACGGGGTAGCCCGGCTGCGAAATCCACGTATTCATAAGCGCGCCGACATCTTTGCCGCTGGCGGTGCTGAGACATTGCCACAGGTCGTCGCCGGTTGTGTTGTCGTATTGGAATTTAGTGAAGTAATCGGTTAAGCCGCGGCGGAACGCATCGTCGCCGATCCAAGTCTGCACCATGCGCAGCAGGCGTCCGCCTTTGGCGTAAACGATTGCACCGTCGAACAACGCGCTAATCTCTGCTGGACTTGACACATCAACTTGTACGGGTTGCACGCCGTCAATGCAATCGCGGCGTAGCGCAGCAACGCCTTCGTTACTAGCAAATTCATCCCACTGCCGCCATTCGGGATGGAGCGCGTCGGTCGCTAAGTATTCCATCAGCGTGGCGAAGCTCTCGTTGAGCCATAAATTATTCCACCATTTCATCGTGACAAGGTTGCCGAACCACTGATGGCTGAGTTCGTGTGCAATGACTGTGGCAATGTATTGTTTGCTTGATATGCTGGTAGTGGCGGGGTCGGCAAGTAGCGCGATCTCGCGGTAGGTGATAAGTCCCCAGTTCTCCATCGCGCCGCTCGAAAAATCAGGCAGTGCGATATGGTCGGATTTTGGCAGCGGGTATGGTACGCCAAAGTATTCATTAAAAAAGTCAATCGTCCGCGCTGCGTGATCAAGCGCCCACGAGAGACTGGCAGCGGGCTGCGCCATCGTGGCATATACATTTACCTCAACGCCGCTTGCGGTACGCGTGGTAGCGCGCTGTAAATCGCCTGCAGCGAATGCGACAAGATATGTGCTCATACGAGGCGTGGTTGCAAAAGTTGTGACGCCTGATTGCTGCGAAACGATTGGCATGTTGCTGAGCAATACTGGTTGATCTGATACGAGTGAAATATCAAATGTTGCTTTGGCTTCCGGCTCGTCGATGCATGGAAAGGCCTCACGGGCGTGATGACTTTCGAACTGCGTAGCATAAAGCTCTCGCTGTTTGCCGTCAACTTTGAAATAACAAGGGTAAATACCATGCATGGCATCGGTCAGGCGCAACGAGAATTCAATTGCAATTGTCACCTGATTTGCGCCTGGATGGGGAATAATCAACTCGTCGTTTTTGGCGAAAAACTCCGATACTTCCTGCTGATTCACGAGCACGCGCGATATGTTCAAATCTTTCGCGTGCAGGCGAATTGTACCGTCGACAACCTGCTGCCCAACGATAATCGTTGTGCCGGTGATGCGCCGCTTGTCGCGCGCGCGCGACAGATTCCACTGGATTGTATAATGTTCGGGAATAAATTGAGAAAATAATCGGTTCATATATTTAGTATAGCAGAGGTGCGTTATACTAAGCATATGCGGCAACGGCGACGACGAATAACAGCAGTGATAGTGCTCCTAGCGGCACTAGTGGCGTGGATTGTGCAAACGGTACCGCAGCCAGTCGCGCCGACGCAGCAACGAAGTGGCAATGGCGAATTAGCGAGTGCAGCGCTGGAGATGTTGCCGGTGAAAGGCCGCGCGCCAAAGACCGGCTATAAGCGGGCGCAATTCGGCGATGGATGGGCGAAGCTTGGTAATTGCGATACGCGAAATTTGATTTTGCAGCGTGATTTGAAAGACACTATATTAGAAGATGATAAGTGCAAGGTGCGTACAGGCGCGTTGAACGATCCATACACTGGCAAAGATATCGCGTTTACGCGCGGCGCATCGACGAGCGCAGCGGTGCAGATCGACCACGTGGTAGCGCTGAGTAATGCGTGGCAAACGGGCGCGCAGCAGCTTTCTACTGAGCGCCGCATGCAGTTAGCAAACGATCCGCTGGAGCTGCTGGCGGTGGACGGTCCTGCGAATCAGCAAAAAGGCGATGGCGACGCTGCGACGTGGCTGCCGAGCAACAAGCCGTTTCGCTGCCAATATATTGCGCGCCAAATTGCCGTCAAGCGAAAGTACGCGCTCTGGGTCACCGAGCCGGAAAAAGCCGCCATGGCGCGTGTATTATCGTCGTGTCCAGAGCAGATTATGCCGGCGTAAGGCTGTGAGGTTAGGTATGCAGTTAAGTAAATTGACTAATAGACAAATTATAAAGCGGAATTATTGAACGAATCATATAACTGCAGCGCTGCAAGCAGTGTGATATTCTCAATTTCACCTGCCGCAACCATGCGTGTGATTTCTGCGCGGTCTGTCCATACGCTTTCGATAAATTCCTCATCGTCTGATGGAAGTGTGTTTCCTCTCGCAGATTTCTGCACACTATAATAAACTGTTTGCGGTCGGAGCGGCGATTGTTCAAATAGTAGTTGCCGATTACCGTACAGCTATTTGCAGTAAACCCTGATTCTTCCGCTAATTCACGGCGGGCGGCGTCAATAATACTTTCGCCTGATTCTATCGCGCCGCCGGGAAGTTGCCAGAGTACTGTATTCGGCGGATAACTATACTCTTTTTGCAATAAAATGTGTCCGTCGGCGTTTATTGCGATGATGGCGACACTATGCGTTTTTGCTGGTGCTTCGCGTAAATAGGATATTTCTTTACCGTTTGGCAGGGCGACTGTATCTTCGGCGAGCTGTAGGCGCGGATGTTGAAAAATATGTTTTCGCGCGATGAATTTCCATGGCTTGATCATGTGAATAGTGTATCATGCTGGATGGGTACACTTTGCTTGAAGCATGCTCTATGCAGTATAATTTCTACCATGTTTAATTTTCTTACGCGCAAACGCAAAAAATCATTCTCCGCTTATGATGTACTCGCGGCGCTTTTTCTCACGACGCTTATCGTGAGCAATATTGCTAGCACGAAGATTATTGCCGTTGGTCCGTTAGTGTTTGACGCTGGTACAGTGCTGTTTCCGCTGGCGTATATCGCGGGCGATATCATCACCGAAGTGTACGGGTTTCGGCGGATGCGCCGGCTAATTGTCATTAGCGTGGCGATGATGCTGCTGACATCGGCGACCTTTTGGTTGGTGCAGGTGTTGCCGGCGAGTGCTGATTGGACGAACCAAGCGGCGTATGATTTAACGCTTGGCGTGGTGTGGCGTATCGTTGCGGCGTCGCTTGTTGCGCTATTTTTCGGCGAAATTTTGAACGCATACGTGATGGCGCGCGCCAAAGTACAGACCAAGGGGAGTGGCTTGTGGCTGCGGCTGATCGGTAGCTCGGCGGTGGGCGATTCAGTCGACACAGTTTTGTTTAGTGTCATTGCATTTATTGGTACGATGCCATTCGTATCGCTTGTACAGTTGATTGCGACGGTGTTCGCAATCAAGATGGCAGTGGAGATTGTCATCTCGCCCGCGACGATGCGCTTAATTCACGTCATTAAGCAGCGCGAGCAAACTGATGTGTACGAATTGCCTGCAAAGCACTTGCTGGATTAGCTATAACGATACGCCTGCCGGTAGTTTATCGCTATAGTAGCGTGCCAGAAACTGTTGTTTGAATGCAAAAAATGTGCCGTCAATGATTGATTCGCGAATTTGGTCGACTGTTCGCACGACGAAACGCTCGTTGTGGATGCTTGCGAGCGTCGCGCCTAGAATTTCATCGGCGCGGAATAAATGGTTGACGTAAGCGCGGGTGTAATGCTGGCAGGTATAACAATCGCACGCGGCGTCAATTGGCGAAAAATCTGCTTTGAAGCGCGCGTTGCTAATATTGATGCGGCCATTGAGCGTGTAGAGCGCGCCGTTGCGCGCTTGGCGGGTTGGCGCTACGCAATCAAATGTATCGATACCATATTCTACACCTAGGAATAAATCCGCCGGCTGCGACCCCATGCCGAGCAAATGGCGCGGCTTTTCTGCCGGCAGCGTATCGCACGCCCAGCGTACGACGCTTGAGATTTCGCCCGGCTCAAATACACCGCCGATACCATAGCCATTGAACTCGCGCGCCCCTAAAAATGCGGCTGATTCGCGCCGTAGGGCTTCGTCGCGCGCGCCTTGCACGACGCCGTAGAGCGCCTGTAAATTTTCGCCGCGCTCTGTATGCTCCATATTGAGATCCGAGTGGCGTTTCAAGCAGCGCTCCGCCCAGGCGTGCGTCCGATTCATCGCTGCCGCAATCGTTTCGCGCGAGGCGAGCGGTGCAGTCAACTCGTCGAATGCCATGTGAATGTCCGCGCCGATTGTATGTTGCAGCTCCATTGAAGACTCTGGTGTCATTAGCAATTTCGCGCCGTCGATATGCGAGCGGAACTCTGCGCCTTCGTCTGTTACTCTTACCAGTTGGTTGTGCGACGCCACTGCCAGCTTGGCGTTTCCTTTCTGTGTGTGCGCTACCGCGTCAATGCCTTTTTTGTATGCGATCCCCAAGCTAAATACTTGAAATCCGCCACTATCGGTAAATGTTGGCCCGTCCCAATTCATGAATGCACCCAGTCCGCCGCCAGCTCGCACAATGTCTGCGCCTGGCCGCAACATCAGGTGGTACGTGTTCGCTAGCACCGCCTGACCGCCGTAGCCGCGAATTTGCTCGGGAGTGATCGCTTTTACTGTTGCTTTAGTGCCGCCCACGATAAATGCCGGCGTGCGAATTTCGCCGTGCGGCGTATGAATGACGCCCGCCCGCGCTAGCGTACCGGGTAAGCGGTGGGTAATGTCAAAAGTAAGCGCAGTGTCCATGAATATAGTATAGCGTATTTGCGCCGACAGACGGGATGTGATATAGTAAGGCGTGTTGCCGCCGATCCTGGCGGCAAGGAACTTTGAGAGAAAGGGCAAAATGTCCGTCTTTTTGCACTCAGCAAAGATTATCGAGGGGCCAAGCCCCTCGCAATTTGCACTCGCCGCCGCTGAAGGCAGCACCGCGGAGTTTACTCTCCGCCTCACTCTTTCATCAAACGGTCGACTCGTTTATGACTGGATGATGATCTGCATCAGTTTAGCCAACGTGGATCGCGTACCATGTGCTGATACATATCGTATTAGGGGAGACCACTGTACTTTCTGGTATGACCCCATCCATTGCGATGGGTATGCTGATATCGATGAGCTGTCGGACTCTATCACATGACATTTCAATCTATATCGGTCAGTTTATGCGGCATCACAGGCGCTCTTTAGCGGGCGTCAGGTGTATTAGCACCAAAAAAGGGAGGTGAGGTGTGTTGTCGCTTGCCGTCATTTCCGGTGTTGTCGCGATGATTGCAATTATCGCGATAGCCATGATACCGCGTGGACGCAAGTAACGTGTTCGCCTACATTCCTGTGGGTGCAAGACTCTCTTGAAAACCGCTGCATGGCTTGGGATTCTCTCAGAATCCAGTACAAGTATCAAGCGGTCAACGCCAAGGCCCAGGGGGCGTACAATCCCTGGGCACTTTTCATAGCTTGAATATCATCACATAAACCTAGCTGCCAGTGATACAGAATAGCACGCACAGTTTAGCTACCCTATGCAATTATCATACTATCGCCATAACTAAAAAACCGGTATCGCTCGGCGACAGCGTGCTTGTATGCGGGGAGTAGCATATTCCAGCCAGCAAATGCCGCAGCGAGCATGAGGACGGTGCTTTCTGGCAAATGAAAGTTTGTAATCAGCGCATCAATTACCTGAAATTTGTAGCCCGGATAGATAAATATATCCGCTTCGCCGGTGATGCCGTGCGGCGATTCGTGCAGGATCTGCCGGTGAGCATATTCAAGCGTGCGTGTCATCGTTGTACCGAGTGCAATGACGCGATTGCCGCTCGCCTTTGCGGTTTGGATTGCAGCTATGGTGGCGGCAGGGATTGAAAAATACTCTTGGTGCATCGTATGCTTGGTGATGTCATCTACGCGAATTGGCAGAAATGTGCCGAGTCCGACATGCAGCGTAGCGTGCGCGATAATAACACCTTTGGCGTGTAGCCGCGCGAGGATCTCGTCTGTCATGTTGAGGCTAGCAGTTGGTGCGGCGACTGAACCGATTTCGCGCGCAAAAACGGTTTGGTAGCGCTCAATGTCAGTAGGTGTGGCATCGCGGTTCATATAGGGCGGTAGCGGCACTGAGCCGTATTTCTCGGCAATATCAAGCAGGCTGCGTTGGCTGCGAACGACAGCAACCCCGCCGCCCAAAATTTCTTCAACAACTAATTCGTCATCACTAACAAAAAGTGTATCGCCGGCATGCAACTTACGGCGGTAAATTACTTTATGTCGAAACCAGTCGTCGTGTGAGCCATGTTGCTCAACGAGCACTAGTTCGCGCTCGCCACCGCTTGGTTTGCGGGCACGCAGGCGAGCTTTTAGTACTTTCGTATCGTTAATGACGAGCACATCGCCCGCATTTAGGTAGTCGACGATATCAGGGTAATGGCGGTCGTTGATTACACCGGTGCGGCGGTTAAGTGCAAGCAGTCGCGACGCTCCGCGTACAGCGGGCGGTTGGTTGGCGATGAGCTCGTGCGGAATATCATAATGAAAATCAGATAACTGCATAGGCACCAGTATAGCACGTCTTTCGGCGGCAAGAGTGTCAATATAAATAGCGAGGAGAAAGGCTTGGTGGGCGGCCCTTGACAGCAGACATTGCAATCGCTACAATAAAACTATACTAATCCGGCCGACAGGTCGGAATTTTTCGTAAGAAAGGAACATTATGCAAGATTTGAACGTAAAACAAATGACGTTAGCAATGCGCACGATCGCCGAAGAGAAAGCACTTCCCGAGGATGTCGTGCTAGGCGTGATTGAACAGGCAATCGCTGCGGCGTGGCGCCGCGATAACGGCGAGCGCGAGCAGAACGTACGCGCTGAGCTCAACATTAATGACGGCACAGCGAAAGTGTCAGTTGTGAAAACGGTTGTCGAGGATGTCGAGAACGACATTAATCAAATTAGCCTGGAGGATGCGCAAAAAATTGATAAAAACGCTGAGCTTGGTAGTGAAGTCGTGACGGAAACGCATGACGTTACGAGTTTTGGGCGCGTGGCGGCGCAGACTGCCAAGCAGGTCGTTATTCAACGCCTGCGCGAAGCAGAGCGCGAGGTTGTGCTGGCTGAATTTGAAGATAAAATTGGTACGGTTGTGACGGGCGTGGTACAGCGCGTAGAGCCGCGCGTTGTGCGTGTTGAGTTAGGCAAAGCGACGGGTATTTTACCGCAAAGCGAGCAAATTCAAGGAGAACATTATTCAGTTGGACAGCGTCTCAGGGTATTCATTAAGGACATTGAGCGCGACGGGCGTGGCGCACAGCTGGTGCTTAGTCGTGGCAATGAAGCTTTTATTGAATATCTATTCCGTCAGGAAGTACCAGAAATGGAAACAGGTGCGGTCGAAATCAAAGGCATTGCGCGCGAGGCGGGTCGCCGCACGAAGTTGGCAGTTGCGAGCTTAGTGCCGGGCGTTGATCCGGTTGGCACATTCGTTGGCGGGCACGGCACACGCGTTAACGCGGTAATGAATGAGATTGGCGATCAGGAAAAAATTGATATTGTAACCTACGACGAGAATATTGATACATATATCCGTAATGCACTTAGCCCAGCGGAAATCGTGAAAGTTGAAATTGATAAAGAACATAAATCAGCGAAAGTCTACGTTACAGAAGATCAACAATCAATCGCGATCGGTCGCGGCGGACAAAACGTACGTCTGGCGAGCCGCTTAACGGGCTACGAATTGGATATTGAAACAGCAGCTGCCAAGCCGGTTGAGAAAAAACCACGTACAAACATTGAAGATGGGCTGTTTGCGGCGATTGAAGATCAAGAATAGAATTTACATTAAAGCAGAAAGCCTCCAAGTCCCTGAGAGGCTTTTTTGTTTGGCTGGGTGCGTTATCGGCGGTTCTGTGCGGTGAGGCGGGTAAAAAACTATAAGAAAATTAGCACTCTCCCTTGACGAGTGCTAACATTATCGGTATACTAAGATATATGGGCTGTTATACCAGAGAAACGGAGCACAACGAATAATGCCAGAAGATTTTGCAGATTTTATTTCACATTTGACTGATAATGCGCGCGCGAGCGTGCAGCATGCTGATGCAATTGCACGTGGTAACGGGAGTAATTATATTGGAACCGAACATTTATTGCTAGGTGTATTGGCGCAGGGTTCAAGTTCAGCGGCAAAAGTGCTCGCAGATGCGGGCGTAACGCTGCAGCAGGCGGAAATAGCGCTTGACATCAAACCGTCGCGCGTCGTAACAAGCACAGGTGTCGTCGGTTTAAGCGAAACGGCGATGTTGACGTTACGTATGGCGTGGGAAGCTGCTAAAGAATATAATCACGATTTTTTGGGCACTGAGCATATTCTGTATAGCGTGCTGCGCCAAGGTAATGCGCGGGCTACGACGTTGTTACGCGACATGGGCGTAGACGTTGATAAAGTAATGAATGAACTTGAAGATTCGTTCGAGGAAAATCGCAGTGAGCACGGCGATGTCGCGACCGAGCCGCGGCGGCGAGCGGTACGTGGCGGTGCGCTTAGCGCGTTTGGAATTGACTTGACGGCGAAAGCGGCGGCAGGCGAGCTTGACGCAATGATCGGGCGCGATAAGGAGCTAGAGCGTATGATTACGATCCTCAGCCGGCGTACGAAAAATAATCCTGTGCTGGTTGGCGAGCCGGGTGTTGGTAAGACGGCTATCGTTGAGGGTTTGGCGCAGCGTATCGTGCACGAGGACGTGCCGGCGCATTTGCTTGACAAACGCGTGATTATGCTAGATATGGCGGCGATGATCGCAGGCACGAAATACCGCGGCGAATTTGAAGACCGGTTGAAAAAAGTCGTCGCAGAAATCAAAAAGCACGCGAATATTATCGTGTTCATTGATGAGCTGCACTTGCTAGTGGGCGCTGGTGCGGCTGAGGGAAGTATGGATGCGGCAAACATTTTGAAGCCGGCGCTTGCCCGCGGCGAGTTGCATATGATTGGCGCGACGACGCTTGACGAATATCGCAAGCATATCGAAAAAGATACGGCGTTAGAGCGGCGTTTTCAGACGATTGTCGTGAAAGAACCGACGATCGCGCAAACGATTGCAATTTTGAAAGGGCTGAAAAGTTATTATGAAAAACATCACGGCGTGACGATTACTGATGATGTAATCGAATCGGCGGTATACATGAGCGACCGCTATGTATCTGATCGGTTTATGCCGGATAAAGCAATTGATGTACTTGATGAAGCGGCAGCGCGCGTGCGAGTTAAGCAAGGGCATGTACCGAGCCGGCAGCGTGATTATCTGAAAGAACTCAAACATTTGAATGAACGCATGGAAGAGGCGGTCACACATGAAGACTATGAGCGGGCGGCGCTCTACAAGCAGCGGATTAGCCAAATTAATGAGAAACTAGAGGTCGAAAAAATCGCGCAAGAGGGTAAACGAGCGATTCAGCTAACCGATGACGATGTGGCACATGCTATCGCGGTGATGACCAGCATACCGGTCGAGAAAGTGCAGACCAGTGAAGCGAAATTATTGCGGCAGCTTGAAAAGCATTTAAGTAAATATATTATTGGACAGCGCGAGGCGATTCAGAAAGTGTCGTGGGCGATTCGGCGCAGCCGCTCTGGCGTCGCAAGCAGCCGCCGCCCGATTGGCAGCTTCGTGTTTATGGGGCCGACAGGCGTGGGTAAAACGCAACTTGCTAAGGTGCTGGCACGTGAAGTGTTTGGCAGCGAAGACGCGCTTATTAAAATTGATATGAGCGAGTTCGGCGAAAAGCATAATACATCGCGGCTTGTTGGTGCGCCGGCGGGTTATGTTGGTTACGAAGATGGCGGCAAGTTGACTGATAAAATTCGGCGTCAGCCTTACAGCGTTGTGCTATTTGACGAGATTGAAAAAGCGCATCCGGATGTATTTAATTTACTATTGCAGCTGCTTGAAGACGGCGTATTGACCGACGCAAAAGGCAGGGAAGTGAGCTTTCGTAACACGATTATCATTCTGACGAGTAACCTTGGTGCCGATCAGATGATGAAAGAATCGGAGCTTGGATTTCGTGCGCATAGCGTTAAGAACGGGCAGCTTGACTCGCTGCACGAACGTAACGCCCGCTTAACGCGCGAAGCGCTTGAAAAATACATGCGCCCAGAACTTATTAACCGTTTTGATGGCATCATTACATTCCGTGCGCTCACGCGGGCGGAGGTCGGTAAGATTTTTGACCTGCTAATTGGAGAGTTGCGCCAGCGGCTCGTGCGGCAAGGCTTGGCGTTGAAAGTTGCGCCTGCGGCGAAACGCTATCTGATCGACAAAGGCTATACAGTGAAGTATGGCGCGCGCCCACTGCGCCGTATCATTGAGGATGAGGTTGAGCATGCGATTGCCGAGGGGGTTTTGGCAAATTCGTACAAAAAAGGTGATATTCTAGAAGTAGTATTAACCAAGGGGGTGATCGCGATTGAACGGAGCAGCGAAACCGAAACGAACTAGCTTCATGCGATCGTTTGCTGCGATCGCGGTAGCCGCTGGCGGGTTGGCGGCGGCGTATTGGTTTGGTCCGCAGCTGCTTGACGAGTTTCGTGCGCAGCAATATACGCCGTCATCGCAGATCTCAGCGATTGAACAGCGCGTAACGCTAACGCCGGCGGGTAAACGGATTTTTCACGCGACTAGTCCTGAGGTGCAGGACTCAGGGCAGTTCAACAGCAGTTGTCATAGTGTGGAGCGGACGACGGCAATCTTGGGGTGTTACTATCGCGACCGGATTTATTTGTATAATGTGCAAAACAACGAGCTTGATGGCGCGCTTGACGTGACGGCGGCGCATGAGTTGCTGCATGCGGCGTATGCGCGGTTGAACGCATTTGAACAGCAGAGGGTGGACGGATTAGTGCGTGCAGCGTATCAAAAAGTGAAAGACGAGCCGACGCTAAAACGTTTAATGGAGTACTATAAACAGGCGGAGCCAGGCGCTGAGGTTAATGAATTGCACTCAATTTTAGGCACGACGATCGCAAATCTTGATAGTGAGCTAGAGCGATATTATGCGCGTTACTTTACGAACCGCGCGAGCATCGTAGCGCTAAATCGGCGTTATACGCAAGTATTTTCGGAGTTAGACCAGCAGGCGGCATCGTTAAGAGCGAAGATATCTGCTGAAGAATCGTCGCTTAAAACTGAAACGGATGCTTATCAGAATGAACTGAATCAATTAAACTCCGATATTCAAAGCTTCAACCAGCGAGCGGTAAGCGGTGATTTTTCGTCGCAAGAGTTCTATGCGGCGCGAAATGTACTTTCAGGGCGCGTTGCGGCATTAAATCGTCGGCAAAATCAATTAAACGCACGTATATCAGCGTATAATACGATGATTGTCGAATACAACAAGCTTGCTGTGCGGGCGCAGCAGCTGAATCAAAGCATGAATGGCGTGAGTGCGCCGAGCGAGGTGAAGTAGTGGCAAAAGCGCGCAGCCAATTTGTGTGCCAGCAGTGCGGCGCGAGCTACCCGAAGTGGGTCGGCAAGTGTGAGAATTGCGGCGAGTGGAATTCACTCGTAGAGCAGGTTGTACGTGCGCCGGGCAATTCGGCAGTGGCGCGTAGCGCCGCGCATGGCAATATATTGAAAGCGCAGTCAATGCGTTCAATCTCAGCAGAAGCATCAACCGCACGTCTTGGCACGGGTATTGCTGATGTAGACGCGGTATTGGGCGGCGGTATTCTACCGGGCGGCGTTATGCTGCTGGCTGGTCAGCCGGGTATCGGCAAGTCGACGCTATTGCTGCAAATAGCGGCGCATATCTCTGAAGAAGCGCTAGTGCTGTACGCGAGCGGCGAGGAGTCGGCGTCGCAAGTTAAATTGCGAGCTCGGCGCTTGGGTGCGGTGGCGGGCGACCATCTGCAATTTGTCGCAAGCACGAGCGCTGACGATATTGCGGCGACGATTCGCAGTGGCGCTTACAAGCTTGTTATTATTGATAGCATTCAAACGCTTAGCCTTGAAGAGGTGGCGAGCGCGCCGGGAACGGTCAGCCAAATTACTAACTCAAGCAACGTCATTATTCGTGCCGCTAAAGCGTCCGGCGCAGCGGTGATTTTGGTCGGACATGTCACGAAAGAAGGTTCAATTGCCGGACCAAAAGTGTTGGAGCATTTAGTTGACGTTGTATTGCAGTTTGAGGGCGACCGCTATGGCGGCTTCAAAGTAGTGCGCGCGGTAAAAAATCGCTACGGTTCGACCAGCGAAGCGGCGATCTTTGAGATGAGTGAACGCGGTTTGAGCGTGGTCGAAAATCCGTCGGCGGCATTACTTGCCGAGCGCCAAAATGCCGATGGATCGGTAGTGCTTGCTACGCTTGAAGGTAATCGTCCGATTTTGGTAGAAATTCAAGCCCTTGTCAATTCGACAAATTTCGGGTATCCTAAGAGGACGGCGAGCGGATTCGACTTGAATCGTCTCAACCTGTTGATTGCTGTGCTTGAGAAACGCACAAAACTGAACTTATCTGACAAAGATATTTATATCAATGTAGTGGGCGGACTGAAATTGGCGGATCCAGCGGCCGATTTGGCTGTTGCGATGGCGATCGCTTCGGCAGCAGCAGGGCGCAAGCTAGATGATAGTTTGGTGGTGTTCGGTGAAGTTGGTTTAGGCGGTGAAATCCGCTCGGCGCGATTAACTGACAAGCGTGTTGCTGAAGCGAAGAAGCTTGGCTTTACCCAGGCGATTGCTCCAAAATCGGGCAAAAAGAATTCATTTGTGCGCGGCGCGCATGATTTGCGCCAGGCGCTCATTGACTACATGAAGTAGTTGCTAACAGAGATCAAATCTCGCGAAAAGAAAGGAAAGCATGGAAACAAAGGACATTGTATTACTAGCGGTGACGCTATTAATTTTGGGCGAAGTGTCATATTTATTGGCGCGGCTACCAAAGACGAATATTAAAGCGAAAGACCGCGCGATTTTAGTCGATACATCGGTATTGATGGACGGGAGGATTGTTGCGGTAGCGGGCACGGGATTTATTGGCGGCACGCTGGTGATTCCGCGCTCGGTGATCGGTGAGCTGCAATTTTTAGCAGACCATGCCGATAGCGATAAACGCGCTCGCGCGCGCCATGGGCTTGACGTTGTGACGGAATTGCAGGCGATGGAGCGTGTCTCAGTGGAGTTGCTACAGGACGGCAGCCGCGCCAGCGAAGGTGTTGATAATCGGCTATTATCACTCGCAAAACAACACGGTGCAGTTATCATGACGCTTGACTATAATCTTAACAAAGTCGCAGCGGTGGAGGGTACGGAAGTGTTGAATCTGAATGAGCTGGCGCAGAGTCTGCGCATGGAATATTTGCCGGGAGAAAAGCTCCTTCTTGATCTGATTCAAAAAGGACAAGACTCGCATCAGGCGGTCGGCTATCTGCCGGACGGCACGATGGTCGTCGTTGAACAGGCGAGCGGCAAAATTGGGCAAACGCATACGGTCGAAATCGTGCGCAGTTTGCAAACAGCGGCAGGGCGCATGATGTTTGCGAAATTAGTAAACGAGGCTCAGTCGGAAAAACGCCGTACGCAGCGCCAATCGTCAAAATCGCACGACGCAATCTCTGCTGCGGCGTCAGGCGAACTAAATAAAGCGGCAAAATCGCAAGTAGCAAGCAATACATCAAACGAGTCGGCTGCCCCGTCTACTTCAAATCAACGCCGTCGAGGTAAAAACGCGTCAAGCGTACAACGTAGTAGTACGGTAAAGCAAGCGCATTCGGCAAAAACAGCGCAGTCGTCGCGCATGCAGCGCGCGCACGAAGACAACAAAGCTTCTCGCCGGACACACACTTCGCGAAAGGAAAAAGATGGTGCGACGGTACAGGCTTCGCACTCACAGCCAAATGCAAATTCCGAGCCGCGCCGCACGAGTCATTCGCGCCGCAAAAATCACGAAGATGACTTGATCGCCCTCGTGAATGAGCAGTAGCGAGTGTATTTTCGCTTTTCGCGACTAGACTTCAGCCTTGCTCTGGGAGCAAGTAGCATAGCTAGTGAACGAGGCGTGCCGCAGGCTGAATCTCTCTTTAGTCTGGAGGTTCAGTGCAAAATACGATTGGTTAATTTGTTTACTGCGGTCATTCTTATACTAACTGCCGCTTGATGAACTGCTGCTCTTTTGGTAGCTCGTGCTATTTGTCGCGGTGTAGTAGCCGACGTCAGTTACCTTTGCGGTGATCGTGCCGCTTGTAGCGGACGCCAAGTCGGTCGGCGATAATGTCCATGTACCGTTGCTGTCGACCTGTTTGCTGGCAACAACCGTACTGCCGGATAGTAATTCAATCGACTGAAGCGTGTAGCGCCCGTGCGTATACGTGACGGAGACGGTGCCACTTGATGTTGTGCTGACTGATACGGTTGGTTTGGCGTCGTCGCATTGGTGGGCGTCGTCGTCGGCGTTGGCGTCGTAGCTGCTATCGGTCGAGGTGATGATTTCTTTTTTAGTAAAATCATCTTTCGCTTTGATGACGCCGATTTCAATTTTCGCATCTTCCGGCGTACATGAGGTCGCCTTCTTTTTTGACACTTTATCGAACGTCATCTTTGCTGTTGATGTACCGGTTGATTTGTTGTAATACGACGGAAAGAGTTCGCCTTTGATATTTTGGATACCGCTCGGTGCCGTATACCAATCGCTTAGGGCTAATTTCTTTTGATCGGCGTACGATTTCGACACTGCTGCCATCGTTTTATCAAAGAACATTGCAGGAATGAGCGAGTTGCCGCTCTTGAGCACCGATGTGTCGGAATTGCCGAACCATACTGCCATTGACAGGTTTGGTGTGTAGCCGGCCGCCCAGATATCTTTCGACGCGACCTTGCCGTTTTTTTCGCCGTTACTTGTTCCCGTTTTGACCGCAGCGTGGACACCGATTCCGGTGAGCGCCGGTAGATAATCTTGATTCCAGCCAAGACCGGCGCGCGCCTTCGCGTCGCCTAGAATATCGGTCACAATGTACGCCGCCTGCGGGTTGATGACTTGTTTGCTTGATGCTTTATATTCTTTGAGTGTTTCGCCGTTGCTGTTCGTGACTTTTATGATTGACGTTTGCGGCATGTAGACGCCCTGGCGGCTCAATGTTGAGTAAGCATTGACGTGGTCAATCAGCCGCGTGCCGCAGCTGCCGAGCGCGCTCGACAAGCCAGCCTGCGCGTCGGCGCCATTGGTGCAGTAATATTTATTACCGGCAGCACGAATTAGCGACCAGGTGCTGCCAGAGCTATTCTGTTCGTTAATCGCCATCGCTTTGACGGCGGGAATGTTGCGCGAACGGTCAAGCGCCTGGCGGATATTGATGTTATTCTGAAACTTATTGTCGGCGTTTTGCGGCGTGTAATTACCTGGGAACGTCGTTTTGGTATCGGTGAGCGTCGAACCGCTGCCATAGTTCTGCTTGCCGCTGCCTTGGTCGCTGAATAGCTGCGCATAGACGAACGGTTTAATCGACGACCCCGGCTGGATAAACGCTTTTGCAGCATTGTCCTGACCGAATCCGGTGTAATTAAAGTCGCGGCTACCCATTAGCGCTAGCAGCTGGCCGGTCTTCGTATCTTCAATCGCTGCCGCGCCGTTCGTAAAGCCGGCATGGTTCGGACAATTTCGATAGTTGCAATCGCGGCTCGTCATGCTGCCATTGAACATCGCTGTCATATTTGACTCAAGTAAATTTTGTACGTCAATATCAAGCGTCGTCTTCACGGTTAGTCCGCCTTCGCCGACGATCGTTTTGCCGAGTTCGCCTTCCAGCTGCTCTTTGACCATTTGCACAAAATGAGGCGCTTTCACATTAGAATACTGATCGGCAAGCGGCTTTACAGTGTCCATAATAGCGACACTTTTTGCTTGATTCGCTTGCTCCTTGGAGATATATTTCATCTCAACCATATTATCAATCACTTTGCGCTGGCGTGCGAGCAGAGCATTACGCCCGGCGATATTGTATGGATTATAGGCGCTCGGATTGTTTGGGATTGCCGCGAGTAGTGCACACTCCGATAAATTCAAATCTTTCGATGATTTACCAAAATATGTTTGCGCCGCTGACTCAACGCCATTGCGCCGTCCGCCATACGGCGATTCGTTTAAGTAAAGCCCTAAAATCTGCTCTTTGCTATACATGCGTTCAACTTCAACCGCCAAAATGATCTCTTTAATCTTGCGCGGAATGCCCGCTAGTCCGCGTTTTGCCGCCTCGTCGCGGAAAAACACTTGCTTGATCAGCTGCTGTGTTAGTGTTGAGCCGCCCTGAACAGCGTTTCCTTGGGCGTTGCTCAGCAGGGCGCGCATGATGCCGGAAATGCTAATGCCGCCGTGTTTATAGAAGTCTTTGTCTTCGATCGCAACCGTCGCCTGATCCATGCATGGTGCAATATTTTTATGGTCGACAACTAGCGTATAGTCGCCATCGCCTTTGTCTTCCCATAATAATTTATTATTGCGGTCGTAATACTTTGTCACTGTGGTGCGTACGCGCTGCGATAGCGTGTCGGGATTGATCTGATCAAGATCTTTACGGAAATAAGCGAAAAGCGCCGTTCCCGTCAGCACGAGCAGCAGCATGCACACGCCGATAATCTTCAGGAACATAAATAACCCCTGCCGGCTGAACCAATACTTCGCTACGCGTTTCGGGTGTAACCGGTACAATAAACGCTTCAGCGGATGTTTCGGCAGCGTCGCTAAATATTCCGCTTTCTTTCGTGCTTTAGCGTCTTTTTTAACTTGTCGTTTGCGGGCGAGGTTAGAATAAACGCTCACGCCTTTCTTCGTCGGTCCCTGTTTTTTCCCCACAGTAATTTTCTTCCCATAAGCAATATTACCCTCTATCATACCACCATTTATGTCGCGTGCCTAGCCTTTTTATGGTACACTGGCACTAGTTATTTATAAGCGTACGAAAGGATATGAAATGACGCTAAGCGAAGAACTGACCTGGCGCGGATTCGTCAATCAGACGACGTTTTCGGATATCAAGGAACTTGACGGCGAGAAGCGTACATTTTATTTCGGCGCCGACCCGAGCGCTGACAGTATGCAAATTGGTAATTTAGCAGCAATGATGATGTGCCGGCATTTCATCGAGCACGGCCACAAGCCGATTTTGCTTGTCGGTGGCGCGACCGGCATGATAGGCGATCCAGACGGCAAAAAGCAGGAGCGAGATTTGCGTAATGCCGAGACAGTGGCGCGAAACGTTGAGGGTTTGCGGCGGCAATTTGCGCAGATTTTTAACGGCAAAGAGTTTGAAATTGTTGATAACGCTGACTGGTTTCGCGATATCAACTATATTGATTTTTTACACCAAATCGGCAAGCACGTCAGTATGACGCAATTGCTTGATCGCGAGTTTGTGCAGCAGCGCATTGGCGAGGGCGGCAGCGGCATCAGCTATGGCGAGTTTAGCTACGCGCTGATTCAGGGCTATGATTTCTTGCATTTGTATCGTGAAAAGGGCGCGACGCTGCAGTTGGCGGGCGCTGATCAGTGGGGTAATAGCGTCACGGGCGTAAGTTTAATTCGTAAACTTGAAGGCGGCGACGCGCATGTATTTACGGCACCGCTTATTATCAACAGGCAGACTGGCGTGAAGTTTGGCAAGTCAGAAGGCGGCGCAGTGTGGCTTGACCCGAATAAGACCAGTCCGTACCAATTCTATCAATTTTGGCTAAACTGCGATGATTTGACGAGCGAAGATCTCATTAAAATTTACACGCTGCTTGAGCGCGAGACGGTTGAAGCGCTGATTGACAACCACCACTTAAATCCGGGCGAGCGAGCACTGCAAAAAACCTTGGCGCGCGAAGTCACCGACCTTGTGCACGGGCGCGAGCGGCGCGAGAGTGTCGAGCGTGTCACAGGCGTGCTTTTCGGCGGACTAAGCGTTCAAAAATTGACCGATGCAGACCTTGACGCGCTGTCGGCAGAAATTCCGACCGTGTCGCCGCAAAACGTCGTCTCGGCGCTCGTTGAGGCGGGCGTATGCGCGAGTAACGGCGAGGCGCGGCGCTTGATCGCAAACAACGCTATTAGCGTGAATGGCGAAAAGATTACTGCCGATCGCGAATTATCAGGCATTAATTTAATTAAAAAAGGCAAAAACGGGTTTGTGCTCGTTCGTTAGAGGAGAATACATGAAGAAAGTACTGGCATTTGATTTAGACGACACGCTGGCGGTGACAAAATCGCCGGTTAGCGACCGCATGGCAGTGTTGCTAGGCCGTTTATTAGAGCACTACGATGTTTGTGTGATTACGGGCGGTACGTTCAAGCAAATTCGTTCGCAAGTAATTGACCGCTTGAGTGTATCGCCGCAGCAACTGGCGCGCTTTCATGCAATGCCGACCTGCGGTACGCGCTACTACCGGTATGATGCGCTTGGGGGCGAATGGGAGTTGCAATACGCTGAGGACTTGAGCGAGAAAGAGCGTGCACATATCATTGACGTGCTCGAAAAAACCGCCAAAGATATGGGTATTTGGTGCGACAAGCCAGCAGGAGAAATTATTGAAGACCGCATCAGCCAAATCACGATGTCGGCGCTTGGGCAGCAAGCGACGCCTGAGGACAAATACGCGTGGGCAGAGAAATTCAAAGATGTGCGTCCGGTATATCGCGACAAAGTTGCCGAGCAGCTGCCTGGGCTTGAGGTGCGAATCGGCGGCACGACGAGTACAGATATTACGCGCCCGGGCATTGATAAGGCGTATGGTATCGGCAAACTAATCGACGCGCTTGATATTTCTAAGGACGAAGTGCTCTTTTTTGGCGACAAACTCAATGAGGGCGGCAACGACTACCCAGTTAAGATGATGGGCGTTGACAGCATTGCGGTTGACGGCTGGGAAACGACGGCATATGCGTTAGACGGCGTGCTTGGTGTGACGGAATAGCCAGGAACGTGAATCTAGCAACCAAATTAGAGCAAATCAAAGGCGTTGGGCCAAAAACGGCGGCGCAGCTGCGCAGTGCAGGGCTAGAGACGGTCGGTGATTTGCTGGCGTTTTTGCCTCGCAGACATGAAGACTTCACGAATGTTGCGCCGATCGCTGAACTCAAACCTGGCAACGTAACGATTCGCGCCCGCTGCGAGAAGATTAGCACGCGCCCCGTACGTCGCGGCTTGCGCTTAACGACGGCAGTACTAGTAGATGACAGTGGAAAGCTAAACGCCGTATGGTTTAATCAACCATATCGCACGCAGCAGCTCGGCGCAAGCGATGAATATTTTTTCTTTAGCGGCGTGTTTGAATACAATTACGGGCGCTACCAACTGACGAACCCGAGCGCTGAGCTTGCAAAGGAATTGCCGGTGCAAGCCGAGCGACTACTACCGGTATATCGCCAACTGCGCGGACTTAAGTCACAAACGGTGCGCAAAATTATTGAGCAATTGCGCCCATTGATGAGTGTATTGCCGGAGACGCTACCGCCGAGCGTTGTTGCGCATGAAGCGCTCATGCCGCGCGCCGATGCAATCAGTACAATGCATTTTCCACGCCAGGTGGACGATGTAGCGCGCGCTCGCGAGCGGCTAGCGTTTGAAGAACTATTCCAGTTAATCTTGGCAAGCCAATTAAATAAAATTGAAAACCAAAAACTACAGGGCTATCAGATTACGTTTGAGCCTGGTGTGGTACGGCAGTTTGTGTCGCAATTGCCGTTTGCGCTCACGAATTCACAGCGTCGGGCGGCGTGGGATATATTGCAGGATTTCGAGCACGCTACACCGATGAATCGCTTACTTCAGGGTGATGTTGGCAGCGGCAAGACGGTAGTTGCAGGCATCGCGGCGCGCCAAGCGGCGAGCGCTGGCCATCAAACCGCATTGATGGCGCCGACGGAGATTTTAGCGGCGCAGCACGCCGAAACGCTGAGCACGCTTCTTTCACCGTTTGGCGTGACGGTCGGACTGCTTGTCGGCAGCGTGAAGGGTGCGGTACGCGCGGCGTTATATGCGCAGATTGCTAGCGGCGGCGTCGATGTGGTGGTTGGCACGCACGCGTTGTTTCAGGATAAAGTTGCGTTTCACAATCTCGGGTTCGTAATAATCGACGAACAGCATCGATTTGGCGTAGAGCAGCGCCAACGGTTACTTGGCAAGTCTGGCGTATTACCGCATTTGCTGGCAATGACGGCGACGCCAATTCCGCGCTCGCTTGCGCTCACAGTATACGGCGAGCTGGATGTGTCGGTGCTTAATGAACTCCCCGGTGGACGAAAGCCGATTAAGACAAAACTCGTCTCGCCGCCGTCGCGCGATAAAATCTATCAGCAGGTTGAGCGCGAACTGCAAGCTGGCCGTCAAGCGTATATCATCTGCGGATTGATCCGCGATAATCCCGAAAACGATCGCAAAAGCGTTGAAGCTGAGTACAAAAAACTTAAAAACAGTGTGTTTGGTCATCGTACGATCGGACTACTACACGGCAAAATGAAACCGAACGAGAAAGACCGCGTCATGCAGGATTTTAAAGATAAAAAATATGATATTTTAGTGAGTACGACGGTAGTTGAAGTTGGTGTGGACGTGCCAAATGCAACTGTCATGATGATTGAAGACGCGGAGCAATTTGGACTTAGCCAACTGCATCAGCTGCGCGGGCGTGTTGGACGCGGCAAGCACCAAAGTTATTGTTATTTGATGATGAGTACAAATAATAAGCCGAGCGAGCGTTTACGCGAGATTGAGCGGTCAAACGACGGGTTTTACCTAGCAGAAGTTGATATGCGCCTGCGCGGTCCCGGTGAAATTTACGGACGCATGCAGCACGGTGCGCTCAACCTCCAAATCGCGACGCTTGCTGACACGAAGTTGATTACTCGTGCTCAAAAAGCGGCGCAGGCGTTTATTACGAGCGGCGAAAACTTGGCAGATTACCCAGATCTTGCGCGCGAAGTCCGCCGCAATCAACGCCTAACGACGCTTAACTAACATGGTATAATAAATAATTATGTACAGTGGTACGACATTTCGTTCCCATTCAGGCAATATCATGGGGGTTCATCAAAAGATCGACCGTATCGCGCGACGCAACATGCGAAAGTTCACGGGTATAGAGCATTCCTTCCCGACAACGCGCGAGATTCTACACTTTGAGGGTAATAACGGTCCGGACGGCATTAAACGTAAGAGCCCGAGCATTGACGAACCCTGGCACTACATTGACCCGGCGAATCCGAACGACCGGGCGCTTGCCGGTATGATTAACGATCACTATGTAAATTTAGTGCAGGCGCTTCGCGATACGAACCGGGTGCGCGCTGCGTTTGAAGCCGCCTGGATGGCGCACGCGATTACCGACGGTTTGACGCCGGCGCACCACTATCCGCTTAGCGATAAGATTGAAGAACTGTGGGGCAAGCCGAAAGAAGAGCGCTTATCAATCAAGGACAAAAACATCATTAAAGGTGATAATCTGCGCGATACGATGGGGCGCAACTGGGAGTATTGGGGTGCGAAAGGTGTGTTTGCGACACATTTACTGTTTGAAATCGGCGTGGCAACAGCGATAAAAACGACGACGTTCGCTGACTCTGCGCCGAGTAAAGAATGGGTGAAGCGTGCGGACAACTTAGGGCTAGAGCGCATATTCTTGGAGGCAGTACAGGAAGTCTACGCGTTAAATATGTATGAAACATTTTGGAAGCACGGGTGGACAGCGCGCCTTGCGAACCAAACGCGCCGCACGCTGATTCCGAAAATTTGTGCGGTCGTGATGTATGCGTGGTACGCGGCATACCGCGAGGCGGTTTTGTGACGTCAATTCGCGTCATTGCCGGCAAATACGGCGGACGTAAGCTTGATGCGCCGAAGTCAAACAATACGCGCACTAAACCGATGGGCGAGCGTATTCGCAATGCGCTGTTCAATCGGATTGGCGGCGAAGTTCGCGGTGCATATGTGCTTGATGTATTTGCGGGAACGGGCGCGGTTGGATTTGAAGCGCTTAGCCGCGGCGCGGCGCATGTTACATTTATTGAGCGTGATAAAATTGCACAAAATATATTACGTAAAAATATGGTATCGCTTGATGTCGAGAGTGATGTTACGTTGGTTTGCTCATCTGTTAGCGTTTGGTTAGAATCTGGTCAAGCAGAAAATTATGACATTATTTTTGCTGATCCGCCATATCACGATACGCAGTTTTCCACAGTATCGAAACTTTTAAGTCTTCTCAAACCTGGGGCGCTTATGGTATTATCACATCCAGGAAGAGGTGAGTTTCCAAATCTAACTAAGGAAATTGTTGTGGTGGACAATCGTAGTTATGGTAATGCTTTTCTCACCTCTTTCCGCCGAGAGAGGTGATCTCTCTGCACGCACGACAGTCATTTGTAATTTGACACAGTGTCAGGTTTGTTGTACTAAAAATACTACACTAAGAAATAATGCAGTACTCAGTTTTTACGAAGTACCACTCTCTTAAGGACTATCTAGTTATGGCAGCGTCTGGCGTGGTGCTGGCGCTTGCGGCGCATATGTCAGTGTGGTGGTTGCAGCTGCCGGCGTTGTTTGCTGTGGCGCCAGTAATTGTGGTGCTGCAGCGAGCAGCAGCGCGGCATGCGTATTTTTTAGGGCTAACATTTTGCGCTTGCTGGTTATTGCCGACGACATATTGGTACTATCAGTTTATGACGCCTATTGTGGCGGTGTTGGCAAGTGTCGGTTTTATCTTTTTACTCGCAAATATTTGGTGGATAGTGTTGCTACGACGCTGGATTGGTGTAAAAGCGGTTAGCGTACTATTTGTTATTGTCTGGTGTAGCTTTACTTGGATACGACTGCATGCGCCAGTGATGAAAGACTGGTGGATTCCGCATCTCGGTTATACAGTTTGGCGCAACAATGGAATACTCATACTAGGGCGCTGGGGCGGCGAAGTGGCGATTGAGTTTGCATTGCTAGCAATCGGCGTCGGGCTAGCCTGGTTGTGGTGTCGGCAAAAACGCATGCAATTTATTATAGCCAGCGGGGTAGTAGCTGTAGTTGTGATAGCAGCAAATATAGTCGTTGCAAAATTGCCAGCCCAGCCGATATGCCGACTATAGCAGTTCAGTCTATGACCGAGGGCGGCGTCAACGTGCCGGCGACCAAAAACGACGTTAAGCGACTGGAGCAACTATCTCTCCAAGCGCTAAAATCACGCCACGCCAAACCAGGGGTAACGATAGTCTGGCCAGAGAATTCATTACCTGCGTCAAGTCGTGAACAGCTGCGTGATTTTACTCGAAATAATCATCTGCGGTTAGTTTACCATACGCAAGAAATTATCGGGGATCGACGCTACAAAAAGGTCGTCATATTAGACGAAGACGGCAAAGACGCGCTGGTGAATTATAAACAGCACATTGCGCCGGATGAAGAAGGTGTTGGGCGCGTTTCGGCGCAAAGTGTGCGTTTTGGAGGGCGAGTAGTTACTGCGTATGTTTGCTACGATTTGCATTATCCCGATGTTGTAAATCGCATGAAAGGCAGTGATACAGTTTATGCTCCGCTAGACGACGTTGTCTACGGCTATTTACAAAAACAATTTCATGCTGCTGACATAGGCTTACATGCCATACAAGCACAAACTACCATAGTAACCGCAAGTATTAACGGTCCGACAATGGCAGTCAATGCAAATGGCGTAATTGTCGATCAGTTGAAAAGTGATGGTGCTGGAGCGCTAGCGGTCGGGCGGTAGAAGCTCCAAATTAAAAGCGTTAATCCTTTAGGTGGGTTTTATCTTTTGGTGAGATTTTACGCCCAAACTCGAACCTATTTTGAGAGCAAGCCTAGACCCTAGCAAATACATCAGGGCAAAGCCCTGTTCGGCGGGTCGCCCGCGCCCCGACCCGCCGAAATAAAGCAAATAATTACACAAGAGAAGTAGGCTAGTTGTTCGGTATCTTAAGATTGGGTATAATTCAATTATGAACACGCATACCCTTAAACTCGCAACAGTTCCTTTTGACGCTATTGTTTCAGGACAAAAAACCATAGAATCACGACTCTACGACGAAAAGCGCCAACAGATTAAAATAGGCGATAAGATTATTTTTACAAATCGAGAAAACCCAGACCAAACCGTAGCAGTTGAAGTGATTGGACTATTATGCTACAAAACTTTTAAGGATTTATTCTCTCACAACCACCCAGGCAAATTTGGTGGAGAAAGTGTGCAGTGGCTAGTTCTGAATAGAATCTTGTCCTTACACAGTCAGGCTACGTCAAAAATCGTAGCCGTCACAGGAAGGTGTATATCATGACTGAGTCGTCAGTCGATAACATCATCGTGCGCCCCGCAAGGGCGGACGACTTCGATTTCGTCGCGGATCTCATGGTTCAGGCGCTTAGCCCATTCTATGATGGCGACCACCATGCGCACGCGCGGCGTATCTTTGATACGCACATCGCGGGCGGGCATGATCAGGTTGGTCAGTTTTCTTCTGGGCAGCACATGTTCATTGCCGAAAGCGGCGATGGGCAACCTGCAGGCGTCATTCACGTCGTCAACAAGAAACAGGGAACTGCCAAGATCAGTCCTCTCATTGTTGACACGGCGTACCGAGGGAGGCTGGGCGTCGGCAGCATGCTGCTCAAGCACGCTGAAGACTTCGCCCGCAGCCTCGGTGCTCGACAGATCTACTGCACCGTGGCAGCACCTAACAAGAAAGCGCTTGGATTCTTTCTGAAGAAAGGATTCTACATCACCGGGACGGCTCGCGACCACTACAAGATGGGTATCGACGAGCACATGCTGTACAAGCAGCTCGTGGATGAGGCGGGTTTCGACTCGCCGAACATCTCTGTGGTTCCGTTTGACGAGAGTCAGCACGCTGACGGCGCGCGAGCTCTCATCCTGTCGCAGATGAGTGACGATTTCGAAGGGGTGGACGACAGCTGGGTTGACGCCCTCTTCGCCGGCTACCGCCGCAGGGAGTCTGGTGACGTGAACGCCAAGTTCAAGATCATCTTCGTTGCTGAGTGTGACGGTAAGGTGGTCGGCGTCGCCGGGGCTACTCCGAAGAAGGGGCGGCCCATCAAGCTGATGCCTTTGGTGGCCTCATCGGAGGCGGCGTTTGAGGCGCTCGTTGTCGACCTACAGGGGTTGTTGGAGGACTACGGTCACAAGCTGTACGTCCACTTGGTTCCCGAGCCGTGGCAGGTCGCCTGTCTCCAGCGTCATGGCTGGAGCCTGGAGGGCGTGTTCCCTGGTGGGTACGCGCCGAACAGCGTGGTGCAGCAGTGGGGGCTCAGCCTCCAGAAAGGAGATCCCGTGCGCAAGATGCGTATCAAGAAACCCTACTTTGATGCGATCATGCAAGCAGCGACGAGGAGGCGCTCCATCTCCTTCGCAAGATCTACCCGCCGCACAAGGAGCGTCTCGGTGTCCACGTCATCGAGATCGAGAGGCAGCGGTAGAACAACGGTAAGGGGTGCACACCCCTAGATTGGAGGAATCCATCTGAACAAATGCGAGTGACTTGGGCTAGTGTCACTGATATCTGACTTAAGATACCGAACAACTAGCCTACTTCTCTTGTGTAATTATTTGCTTTATTTCGGCGGGTCGGGGCGCGGGCGACCCGCCGAACAGGGCTTTGCCCTGATGTATTTGCTATAGTCTAGGCTTGCTCTTAAAATGGGTTCGAGCTTGGGCGTAAAATCGCACCAAAATATGGATTTTTCGAAATTGTCGCTTGAAAAAGCGACTTTTTCATTTATTTTTCTTAATTCCTGCCAAAGGCAAAAACCACTTTCCGCCCCCGCTCTAGAAGTGGTTTTTTGAGCTTGCGCTAATGGGTGTTTGAGATATGGTGCAATAAAGGAGCAACACAATTTATAGACAAGCTTTACTTTTGGCTTAAATAGCCGACTTGGAACAGTTTAGTTTGTCTAGATTGTGTTGCACCAAGTCGGCTTTTTAAGTTAAAAGGGTGAAAAATGGAAAAATATATTTTGTACGCACGCAAGTCAACAGATACGGAAGACAAGCAAGTTTTGAGCATTGAAGCTCAGTTGGCAGAACTGAGAAAATTTGCCAAAGATAATGACTTGGTGGTGATTGACGAACTCATAGAAAAACGCACTGCCAAAATGCCCGGTCGTCCAGTTTTTAATTCCATGATAAAACGTATTGAAAATGGCGAAGCCAATGGTATTTTGGCGTGGCATCCAGATCGCCTGGCTCGTAATTCGATAGATGGTGGGCAAATTATCTATTTACTCGATCAAACCATACTCAATTATTTACGATTTCCAGTTTTCCAATTTGAAAATACCTCGCAAGGCAAATTTATGCTGTCAATTATGTTTGGTCAATCTAAATATTATGTCGATAATTTGTCCGAGAACACCAAACGAGGATTGCGAGCTAGGGTGAGAAGCGGCGACTTCCCCAGCCAAGCCCCTTTTGGCTACTTAAACGATAGTCGCAGTAAAACTATTGTTTTAGACAAACGCTATGCACCACTTGTAAAAGAGATTTTTGAAAAATATGCTCGTGGCGACCAAACTATGAGTCAGTTGGCAGATTTCTTGCAAGACAATGGAGCAATTACCAGAACTGGCAAAGTTTTCAAAGACGATAAAGTGAAGTCTATTTTGCAAAACTCCTTTTACTATGGCCACTTTCTCTATAAAGGTGAACTTTACGAAGGCCGCCACCAGCCAATTATTTCCAAAGCTCTTTTTGATAAAGTCCAGCTAGTGATTGCTGAGCGTGGACACAAGAAACGAGCAAAAAAGCCAACCGTGCCGTTTTTGGGGCTGATGAAGTGTGCTGATTGTGGCATGAGTATTACTAGCGAAACTAAAACTAGAACTCAGAAAAACGGCAATTTCCACCGCTGGACTTATTACCGCTGTTCTCGTAAGAAGCGAGCTATTAAATGCACTAACCCACCAATTAGAGAAAAAGATTTGTTGCCCCAGCTTTCGGCATTACTTGACAAGTATGCAATGAGCGAAAAGATATTTGCTTTTATGAATGAGCGAATCGAACAAGACGAGCAAGCCGAAATCGCTGGCAATGTTTCTTTACTGGACGATTTGCGAACGCAAATCACAAAATTGACCAATAAACAACAGATTTTACTAGATAGCTATTTAGATCAGGACATTGATCGTCAAACTTTTCTGACTAAAAAGAGCGAGATTTTAAGCCAAAAGAAAAGTCTAGAAGAAAATTTGGCTAATTTACAAGCCAACCAAAATGCTTGGATAGAACCGATGAAAAAATGGCTAGAAACTGCAAAATCTATCTGTTGTTTATTAAAATCTGACGATTTTGATGGACAAAAAGTTGTTCTCGCAGAAATCTTTGGCTCGAACCTGTTTTTACATAACAAAACCATCACCCAAACCTCTACAAGTGCAAGCTCAAAAACCACTTTCCGAAAGGGGGCGGAAAGTGGTTTTTGCCTATGGCAGGAATTAAAAAATACAAATGAAAAAGTCGCCACTCTGAGCGACAATTCCGAAAAAATCCGTATATTGGTGCGGGTAGAGGGAGTCGAACCCTCGTCTCATGCTTGGGAAGCATACATA
>CALJTR010000007.1:0-26160 GCA_937975975.1 uncultured Candidatus Saccharibacteria bacterium
AGCGTTTGTCTAAAACAATAGTTTTACTGCGACTATCGTTTAAGTAGCCAAAAGGAGCTTGGCTGGGAAAATCGCCGTTTCTTACTCTGGCTCGCAATCCTCGTTTGGTGTTCTCAGACAAATTATCTACATAATATTTAGATTGGCCAAACATAATCGAGAGCATAAATTTGCCTTGCGAGGTATTTTCGAATTGGAATACTGGAAATCGTAAATAATTGAGTGTAGTTTGATCGAGCAAATAGATAATTTGCCCACCATCTATCGAATTACGAGCCAAGCGATCTGGATGCCACGCCAAAATACCATTGGCTTCGCCATTTTCAATGCGTTTTATCATGGAATTAAAGACTGAACGACCTGGCATTTTGGCAGTTCGTTTTTCTATGAGTTCGTCAATCACCACCAAGTCGTTATCTTTTGCAAACTTCCTCAGTTCTACCAACTGAGCTTCAATGCTCAAAACTTGCTTATCTTCCGTATCAGTTGACTTGCGAGCATACAAAATGTATTTTTCCATTCTTTCACCTCTTAACTTAAAAAGCCGACTTGGTGCAACACAATCTAGATAAACTAAACTGTTCCAAGTCGGCCATTTAAGCCAAAAAATAAAGTTTACCCGTAGATTGTGTTGCTCTTTTATTATACCATAACAAAACCATCACCCAAACCCCTACAAGCGCAAGCTCGAAAACCACTTTCCGAAAGGGGGCGGAAAGTGGTTTTTGCCTGTGGCAAGAATTAAGAAATGTAAACCAAAAAATCGCCCAAGAAGGCGAGGATCTGGATTTTTACTCTGAAATGGTGCGGATGAAAGGACTTGAACCTTCACGCCGTGAGGCATATGCTCCTAAGGCATACGTGTCTACCAATTCCACCACATCCGCATGGTGCGCGTAAACGCGTAAAATCCAGTATAGCAAACAACGAGTGAAATTACGAGAGACCGCCATACAGCCTTGTGGCTCGTCAATAGTATTGGGTTTTTATCTAACTCTGCTTGTGTTAAAATAAGTCCAGACGTAAATGATTAGGGATAAGGGGTAATAATGAGCAAAGTCGCAACCTATTTGCGCGGACACTTGGCAGGCGAGGTAGATTTTCGCACGGATTTGCGTGCGGCGCGCGCCAGGGACGCGGGGATTTTGGCGATTGCTCCTGAAATGGTCGTGTCGCCGCGAAATACGAGCGATATTCGTAAAACGGCGCGATTTTCGTGGCAGCTGTCTGAGCGCGGACACGCGTTGCCGCTTGTAGCGCGTGGTGCCGGCTATGGCATTAATGGCGGTGCCGTCGGCCGCGGCGCACAAATCTCTCTCGCGGCACACATGAACACGATTTTTGAATATGATAGTAAACAGCGGTTGGCACGTTTGCAGCCTGGCGTGACGATTCAGGCGCTTCAATCGGCGCTTGCCTTGCAGGGCACGGGAGTTCTGGCGCTTGATGGACTTGACTCGCGCGGCACAATTGGCGGCGCGATTGCCGACAATGCTGCGGGGTATCTGGCGGGCAAATATGGTTCGCTTGCGGCGAATGTGAGCCAGTTAGAGGTTGTGCTAGCGAACGGCGACGTGCTGCAGACTGGCAAAATTAGTAAACGCGAGCTCAGCCGCAAGAAAGGCCAGCAGGATTTAGAGGGCGATATTTACCGCGGTGTAGAAATAATTTTGGAAGATTACACGGATGAAATCAGTACAATCCACGAGCACGATCAAACTGGTTATAACAGTATTGCGCGTGTACGCGACCGCGACGGTAGCATCGACCTGACGCCGCTCTTTATCGGTAGCCAGGGCACGCTTGGTATTATCAGCGAGATGATTTTGCGCGTTGATTTTCGCAGCCAGCATTTGGATACGGCGGCGCTCGTATTTGCTTCGGCAGACACAGCGCGCGACATGCTCGATGAGCTACGCCGGTTCGCGCCGGCGTTTGTGAAATACTTTGATGCGACGCTCGTACGGCGGGCGGTACAGGTTGGTTATAAGGCGCCATGGTTTCAAGAGGTTGGCGGTAAAGCGCCGCAGGCGGTTATTCTTGTTGGGTTTGACGATTTTAACGCGCGTGCCCGTGCGAAAGGAAAGAAAAAACTTGAAAAATTATGCGGTAGCGTAGCTGACGTTTCGCTGGTATTGGACGATGATGCGCGCGCTTCGCTATTGACGCTCCTTGATATTACGCGCTATTCTACACTGCCAGATCGTGCAGGCGTTGGCGTGCCGCCATTGTTGTCCGATTGGTTCGTGCCGCCGGAACGGTTTGAGGATTTCACAAAAGCGCTGACGGCGCTTGCTAATAAGTTGCGCGTGGAGCTGCCAATTGCGGTAGACGGTTTGACTGAACTCGTGTCGGCATATCCGCTTGCGCCGATAGCGCAGGCGAGCGACCGGCAAAAACTCATGCGTTTGTTTGACGAAACAGCGCGGCTCGTTCATCAGTACGGCGGCGCAATCGTTGGTCAGCACAGCGAAGGACGGTTGCTAAGCCGATTTGCATACGAATGCATTGGTGCGCGGCGCGTTGACATGTACCGTGCGATCCGCAAGCTATTTGATCCGCTTGGTACGCTTAATCCTGGCGTTAAGCAGCTAAATGACGTACGCCAGCTTGCCGGCATGATTGATGGTACGCTTCGGTTTTAATCTAGCGGGGGACTTTCGTTGATTGCTTATTCAATTATACGTCGTGAATAAAGGCTTCAATATGACGTGCGATACTGGCGAGGTCGGTATAAGCATGGTCGGCAGCTATTACCTCCACCATCTCAAGGAGCGGTTGGCTTGAACATAGTTTGCTAACTTCACGGTAGCTACCCATAGGATCCTCACTTGCCTGAATGCATAATGTCGGAACTGAAATGCTCTCAATGAGCTGACTTGCATCAATATGCCTCTCCTCCATATAGGCAATCGGCAAGCCAATCATAACCATCTTGTTAACAGTGGCGCCATTGAGCGCTGCGTTCATTCCTATAATTGCACCTGCTGATTTTGCGATCACTATCGTTGACTCATGCGACTTAATGTATTCTCCAAGCCGACACACTTCCTTTTTGATGTCTATTTCAGATTTACTATCCCAATGAAGATACGGAAAGGTTTCTGAGTCGATACTATGGTTTTTGAGACACTCAGAAAGTTTGCATAGCCATTGGCGATTACGCGGATTTGCGCCTGCGAGAAGAATGACATTAGGGTTACTTCTTGTCATATAGCAATTTTAGTGCGGTTAATGCAATACTCTCGGCGTCCAAGCCGAAATGATATTCAAGCTCCTCAATACGACCTGTCGTACCGTGCTCAAATCCGATTCCATGTACAATAGATGGTCTTTTTATCTCAGGATTCTTTAGAATTGCACCTGCAATGCTTGATTGAAGCAACTATATGCTCTCCCTATAATTTTACATAGTTTATTGTATCATACTTACAATAAATACTACATACGTCTTTGATTCTTGAGAAACGTGATATTTACACAAACAAGTAATATTACCGAGCGACCGCAACAGTCGCCACCGCCAGAAACAACCCTTTGCAACTACAAAAATAATTTGGCGGGGAAAATATCAAAAAATAAACCAAAGGGTTCTCTGGTGGGGCGAGCGGACGCTATGCGCTCGCAGGCGCTAGGGCTGAGCTGCATATTTTACTGGAAATGAGTTCTAGCTTGGTTGTAAAAGTCTGTCAAATCGGGATAAAACTCGGAAATTAGGCGCGATTTGGTGCGGATGAAAGGACTTGAACCTTCACGCCATTGCTGGCACTAGCACCTGAAGCTAGCGCGTCTACCAATTCCGCCACATCCGCATGCATAATGGGTATAAAAGTGCACCAGTTTTAGTCGCTCCGGACTCTCACGATCTGATTATACCGGCACTTCGGCGCAAAGTAAATAGCCGCATGAATTCATGTTTATTATATAACATGATACAATGTAGATATTGTCAATAATAAATCAAACGTTTGCTGCTCGTATATCATGATGCAAACGAGAAAGGATTATATGACAGTTGAAAGATTCCCGCTTGATCGAATTCGGTCGCAACAAGGTACGCTCGCTGGCGCTATGGCAAAGCAGACGGTGAAGCACGAAGACATTGATGGCAATCAAGTCGAAACGCGTATAGATGACTTGCCGCACGATCCGTGCGTTATTGCTATTGCTGTGCTGGACAGGCTCGTAGATATGCCAAATGATATTTCTGCAGGAGATGGAGTCGCGTGTATAAATGACGAGTATGAATATGTGCTCGATACGCGGCCGAAAGATTCTTGGCAAATACCATTTAGCGCCGGAGCTGTTGCGCACAATGCACTGATGCAGGCTTTTTTGAAGATGCGAAACGACGAAGAAGCTTCAGCTTCGGAACGAACTACCGATGACGCCTAGCGACTCCCGCAACGTTATCAACCGTTACAAAGGCGTGCCGATGGAGCAAATTATCAATGATCTGGACGCGCATGGTTCAGCGCTAGAGATTGCAATTGATAATGTTGAGCGGGACTTTAATATGGGCACGATCGTGCGCAGCGCGAATGCGTTTGGCGTGCGGCACGTGCATGTCATCGGGCGGCGGCAATGGAACAAGCGCGGCGCAATGATGACCGACAAATACTTGCATGTGCACTACTATATGGCGACGGATGACTTTATACATGCGATTGCGGGCAAAGAATTGATCGCGGTTGATAATATTGATGGCTCGCAGCCTTTGAGCCGCACGAAATTACCGAAAAATGCCGTACTACTATTTGGCGCGGAACGCTCAGGAATTCGCCAAGAGCTATTGCGGTATGCTGCCCGGACTATTGCGATTGAGCAATTTGGTAGTACGCGCAGTCTTAATGTCGGCGTAGCGGCCGGAATCGCGATGTATGCGTGGGTACGGCAACATAGGCTGCAATGACGCTCTATGCTAGAGGGTATTTTCTAATACAAAAATTAAGCGCATCCATAATATAAAATGCTTGCAAAATATAGTCAAGTATGCTATAATAGCTCTTATGAAAGCTTCGTTAGCCAATTTGGTGGGCGGCCAGGAGCTGTACTACCCGCAATCTGTTCGTGTGCGCCATCATATTGAGTCGGCGTGGCGTCGAACGGCAAAATTATACGGCTACGAAGAATTTGGCGACGATATGCCGGTGTCGGTACATTATGCGCGGCGTTTTAAGATCTCGAATGGCTCGCTCGGACGACCGGCGTATACATGGTCGGGGCGGGTTTTTCATTACGATAATGTTGGCTGCGAGTCGCCGCGTGCTGATGTTGAGGCGATTGCTATTGCAAAGCGCAGCCTGGATGCGATCGGGCTGCCGCGTACGAGCTATCGTATACGATTGAACGACGCGCGAATCGTGCAAGCGATTTTGGAGGATTATTTAGAACTGGATGCGATACAGACCGAGCTCATGACGCGCCTGCTTGCAGAAAAGCGCATGCTTACGCCTGTAGAGTTCCGTGACCGCGCGATTGATATCGTTGGGCGCATGCAGGCGGGCACGATTTTGCAGCAGCTCGCCAAAGTATTGGCGGCGAAAAATGCTGAGGAATTGCCTGAAGCGGTGCGCGAGCATAACGCATACCAAGATTTAGCGGCATTGTATGCGCGGCTTGAGGTGCTCGGTATCACCGGCGTAGTGCTTGATTTAACATTATCGTATGCCGATTGTACAGCCGGCGTATTGTTTGATATTGTCGCAAACGATGAAAAATTATTATATCGCGGTGGGCGAATGGTCGCGCCGTCGCTGGAAACGTTAGTTGCATCGTTGGGCGATATGGCGCATATCGTTGAGACTCTGGAAGAAAGCGGGCATGCAGGATTACCGAGCGCAACTGAAGTATACGTGGCGGCGGTTGGGCGCGTATTTGATACGGCGGAGCGAATTGCCGAAAAACTACGCAGTGAACGAATCCATACCGAAGTTGACTATACCGGTCGAACGTTAGCAGAGCAGCTGGTCACGGCGGTAGAAAAAGATATCACGTATGTCATGCTTATTGATGAGGCGAGCGTGGAACGGCAGACGTACACGCTGAAAAATTTGCGCGACGGCACAGACAAGACGGTTGGGTTTGAACGAATCGTAACAGCCGTGAGCGACCGCCGCGTGCGCGTCCGCGAAGATGATGATTTTGACTTGTCGGAGTTTTTGGACGACTTTGACGCCTGACAGACACCGGTATATCTGTTATAATGTGCTGTTATGAAGACGACAGTAACACACGAATCAGATACGCGCGTGAAAGTAGTGGTCGCGGCGGATCATGCCGAACTGGCAGCAGCTGAGCAGGTGGCGCTAAAGCGCTTAGCAAAAACAGTCAAAGTTAATGGATTTCGTACGGGGCATGTGCCGCTTGAGATTGTGAAAAAACATGCCGATCCGAATGCGTTGGCGCAGGAGACGCTAGACGCAGCGCTAAACCGTGCGGTTGCCGAAGCTTTTTTGAACAACAATTTGCAGGTGCTAGCCCGCCCCGAAGTTGAAATTAAAAAATACGTACCGGGCGAGCTACTAGAGTTTACTGCCGAAGCAGATGTACTGCCTGAAGTGAAATTAGGTGATTACAAAAAGCTTAAGGCAAAAAAAGTGGCGGTTAACGTCAATAAAAAAGAAATTGACGAAGTGATTGAACGAATCCAAAAAGGGTTATCGGAAAAGAAAGAAGTCAAACGCGCTGCAAAAATAGGTGATGAGACAGTGATTGATTTCGTCGGTAAAAAAGATGGCGAGGCGTTTCAGGGCGGCACGGGTAAGGATTATCCGCTAGTGCTTGGTTCAAATTCTTTCATCCCGGGATTTGAAGATGCGCTCGTTGGTCTGAAAGCAGGCGATACAAAAGACGTTAAATTAGCATTCCCGAAGGACTATCATGTGAAAGACCTAGCGGGACAAGACGTTGTGTTTGAAGTGACAGTGAAAAAAGTCAATAGCGTAAAGTTGCCTGCGCTCGACGATAAATTTGCCGCAAAGGCTGGTCCATTTACGTCAATGGATGATTTGCGCAAGGATATAAAAGCGGAGATTACAGCGCAAGCAGAGCGTAGGGCAAAAGACGATTTGAAAGATGAGCTAGTAAAACAGCTGGTTGCAAAGAGTGTAGTGAGCGTACCATCGGTATTGCGCGATGATCAAATTCGTTCGCTGGAACAGGATTTACGCCAAAATTTGATGTATCGAGGCCGCACTTTAGAGCAGTATTTTGAAGAGAAGGGCTATGCCGACCGCGACGCTTGGGTGAAAGCTGAAGCGAATGATGCCGCTGACGCGCGTATCAAGGCAGGTCTAGTGCTGGCGCAGTTGAGTAAAGAACTGAAAATTGAAGCGACGGCAGACGAGCTGGCAGCGCATATCAACGCCTATAAACAGCAATACGCGAACAATCCCAAGATGGCAAAACACTTTGATAAACCCGAGGCGCAGCGCGAGGTTGCGAATCGGCTGATCACTGAAAAGACGATCGACAAGCTGGTTGAACTAAACTCGTAGTAGATTGAGGCACTAAATAGGTGCTTTAGGTATGGCTGGGCGTGTTGCTCATGTTTTTGCTTAGCAGTTGAAAAATATAACGGAAGTGGTTTGTTTTGACAAAAGCTTATATTTGGTATATAATAGAAAGATATGTATAAACACGGTAAAGAGGCGATTGCTCGTCCAGACGGGGCGGACGGTGGGCTTGCATGCTCATGCGCTTCAGGTTCTGTAGAGACACCAGACCTCTCTGGAAATTCGGAGGTTTTTGATGGCGATTCGGATTGTGCCGAACCAGGCGGTCAAAACTCTAAGGGCGTTTCACGGCGATCGTTTTTACAAGAACTTGCGGTTGGCACTGCGGTAGGCGTAGTAGCTAGCGGTTTTGGCGAGTTAACCGGTATTAACGATAAGGTGCGTGATGCGGTCGAGCATTTATACGACCGCTTTGAGCAGATTGGTCCAAATGATTCCGTAGAGATGACGCTGGGGGTCGTTGCGATTTACGGCTCGGCGATTGACCCCGATAGCTGCGACGGCAATGGTACTGACAGTCGGCGCCGATGGGGACGCGAGCATATAGCGGACACGGTACAAGATAACGTTAGTCAAATTGAACAAACGCTTGGCGGGCAATATCAGATAGATATTAAGCATATCGAAAAAGTCGTTGAGCCGGAAGGTGTGCGCCCGCGCAAAGATGATAGCGATGAAATGCCAATGTATACGACCGACCAGTTTAAGCGATATATAAAAGAAGCGCGCGGGCAAATTACAGAGAGCGATGATTATGATGGCAAGCCAGTTATCACGATGGTGATTTTCGATAGTCACTATTCTGAGTTGAGCGAGAAAGCGATTGGCATCGCCTACCAAGATCCAGATAATCCGAGGATTCATATATCAACATACTGTGATCCGGTCGGCTGTGCGCCGGCACACGAAATTGGTCATTTGCTCAATCCAAGGAAAATTGGCAAAGGTTTGGAGCATGAGGGAATGCTTGACGCTCGCGTCGAAGACAAAAGCAGCGGGCGTCTCGTGCAATTGTATGCGATTGATACGATCCAGAATCTACTCAAGCAAGGTTGTGCGCTTGAGACAAATGAGTACGCGTCATATCACACAGTGATGGGATCGGGTCATCTGGACTTAAGTTATTCAATAAATGAGAAGGATGAGCTGCGTAGAGATCCGCATATTAATCGCCCGATTTATTCGCCGCCGGAAATACACTTTTTGCAGCCGTGGCGCAAGACAACGGACGCTACCGAACAGCTTGGCGCGCATTTCCTTTCGTATGAAAAAGACAAAACGTTTGGTCTGATAGCAGAATTACCAAGCGATCATGTATTGCGTAAAGCGATACCATATGCCAACAGCTTATTTATCGGACCAAACGTGGATGGTTTTATTGCAAACAACGATAAGACAACACCGGAAGGACTGTTCGTGACGGATTCAATTGGTGTTTACGCTGTCTCGAAAGATGGTCGCAGAACAGCTGAGATTAATACTGCATGTTTCGGTATGAGTAACCTAGAGAATGGAGATGAGTATGTTGTTTACGCCGATGAGCAGCTAAATATACTTGTACTTTCTGGTAGGAATGACAGCGGCGTATATGCAAAGATTCTTGAGCTTGACACCGATGAAGCGCAGACGCTGCTGAGCGAAGCTCATGAGAAAACCGCCGAGCGCGATAAACTGCTCGTCGATAATCAACAATAAGATCGTGGATTAGATATAATTAGCACTCTCCCTTGACGAGTGCTAATATTCCGCGTACAATGGGGCTATGAATGATATGCGAAATTATTTAGTGCCAAATGTAATCGTGCGCACGCGTGATGGCGAACGCGGGTACGATATTTATTCCCGGTTGCTTGAGGATCGGATTATCTTTTTAGGCGAGGAAGTGACGGAAGGTTCGGCAAATACGATCGTGGCGCAGTTGCTACACCTGGCTAATGAAGACCCCGACAAGGACATACAGCTATACATCAATAGTCCAGGTGGTAGCGTGTATGATGGGCTAGCAATTTACGATACGATGCAATATATCAAGCCGGATGTCCAGACGATTGGTATCGGGCTGCAGGCGAGCATGGGCGCATTTTTATTAAGCAGCGGCGCTAAAGGCAAGCGGTTCGTGCTGCCGAATGCGCGTGTGATGATTCATCAGCCATCTAGCGGTACACAGGGTATGGTGACCGATCAGGAAATTAGCTTACGCGAATCAGTGCGCATGAAAGAATTGCTCGCGAAAGTGATCGCGAAAAATACCGGACAAAAACTCGAAAAAGTCAAAGCCGACATGGAGCGCGACCACTGGATGAGCGCAGATGAAGCGGTAAAATATGGGCTGGCAGACGAAATGATCCGGCGCGGGCGCTAGGCGCTGTTGCAATTTTTGTAATGATGTGATATTGTAGGATTTGCACAGACATTTCTAGTTACTTTAGGAGGAAAGATGTCTGATGTTGTGTGGTACGGCGTCGTCGCTATTCTTTTCGTCGCCAGCCTTGCCTGTGCATTTTACAGTGGCTGGCAGCTCTTTTGTCCGATGCGCCTGAGGCGCATCCATGTGATTTATCTTGCATCACAGAAGCTGCGAGTGAAAGGGGAAAAGTACTTCTGGTGTGCTAGTTTTGTTGCTAGCATTTTGGAGTGTACAGGGATAGCCCTTGCGCTGCAACAGAATTCGGCCATTGCTAGTGTGATAGTAGTAGTAGTCGGCGGCACCGTAGCCGCCATCGGATTCGCCGTCGACCGCTATTACGCCTATATGGCGAATATCGTGCGCAACGAGGAGATCGCGGAAGCGACCTCCGATCACTACCGGGAGCTTGAGTCGGCGGCTGTCCGCTGACTCGCTCCCATCCAGCCTCGTTCCCCCGCGCAACCCGCGTGGGGAACGAGGCTCTTTCTTTTGGTTTTACGACGAAAGCTAGCACTGCCTGGGATCTCTGAAAAAATCATACGCACCCCATTGACATAGCCGCCTAAACCCTTTACAATGAAAGGCAATGAAGATTGTGTAACGTGGGTTGATAGTGTACTGCGCCTGTGGCGTGGCGTTTTAGTATGCGGTAATCCATGGTTAGTAAAGCTTCGGCGCCAACTCGTGCGGGAATGATAGAGCCAACCCACCTCTTGTCATTAGCACGGATATTGTTCAAATTTAACCAAAACGGGAGTACACATGCCAAAAGCAACCACGGCAAATCACACTCCGGCACAGCGCGTGTTTTTCACGAATGACGACACGGCGGTGGCGGTACCAAACCTCCTGACCCACCAAAAGGAATCGTGGAAAGATTTCGTCGAGACGGGTCTGAGCGAGATTTTCGCAGAAATTAATCCAATTGAGGACTATACTGGTCAGAAATTGGAACTGCGTTTTAAGGATTATAAATTTGAAGCGCCAAAAAACGATGAAAAATTTGCCAAAGAAAATAATTTGACGTTTGATGCGCCGTTGCTGGTGACCACCGAACTAACAAATAAAGTAACAGGTGAAGTCAAAGAGCAGGAAATTTACTTAGGCGACTATCCGTGGATGACAGATCGCGCAACGTTTATTATCAATGGTACGGAGCGCGTGGTGGTGAGCCAGCTGATTCGTTCAGCAGGCGTGTTCTATACGCCGGAAAAAGGCACGGGTAAAAATTTGTACAGCGCAAAATTAATCCCGGGTCGTGGGGCGTGGCTAGAGTTTGAAACAAGTGCGAGCGGTGCGATTTATGTAAAAATTGATCGTCGGCGCAAAATTGCCGTGACGACATTTTTGCGAGCACTTGGTTATAGCAAAGTGTCGGAAATTCGTGAGCTATTTGCCGACATTGATACCGGTGAAACGAAATATATTGAAGCGACACTGGAGAAAGATCCGGCGCACGGCGTGAACGAGGCACTGATTGAAGTGTATCGCCGCTTGCGCCCAGGCGACTTAGCGACGGTCGACAACGCGCGCCAGATGATTGAGCGCATGTTCTTTGACTTTAAGAGATTTGACTACAGTCGTGTTGGTCGCTATAAGATAAATAAACGATTGAATTTGGATGTACCAAATACCGCAGAGAATCGTGTGCTGAGGCTCGACGATCTGGTGGCGATTATCCGCGAGCTAATTCGCATGAATAACACGCAGGAGCCGGGTGATGACATTGATGCGCTTGATAACCGCCGCATTAAGCTTGTAGGCGAGTTGGTAGCGCGTCAGTTCCGCGTAGGTATGCTCCGCATGCAGCGCAATGCGATGGATCGCATGAGTATGAGCGATATTGAGACGGTGACGCCAAGTCAGCTGATTAACGCCCGCCCAGTGGTTGCGGCGGTGCGCGAATTCTTTGCGAGTAGCCAATTGAGCCAGCTGCTTGACGAAGTAAACCCGATTTCGGAGTTAAGCCACAAGCGCCGATTGAGCTCAATGGGGCCGGGCGGACTCAGCCGCGAGCGCGCTGGATTTGAGGTACGTGATGCCCACCCGACACACTACGGGCGTATTTGTAGCGTGGAAACGCCGGAGGGCGCTAACATTGGGCTAGTATTGAATTTGGCTACATACGCGCGGATTAACGAATACGGATTTATCGAAACGCCGTACCGCAAAGTTGAAAATGGACGTGTGACAAATGAGATTGTTTATTTGGACGCGTCGCAGGAGGTGAATGAGGTAATTGCTGACGCTGGCGCAAAGCTTGATGATAATGGCAACTTCGTGAACGAGCGCGTGTCGGCGCGCAAATTCTTGCAGCCGAGCCGCGTAGATGCGAGCGAGGTGACGCTGATGGACGCGTCGCACAAGCAGATTCTAGGCTCGACAGCCAGCCTCGTGCCGTTCATCGAAAAGAACCGCGTTGACCGCGCGCTGACTGGCTCAAACATGCAGCGCCAAGCAGTGCCGCTATTGCAGCCGCAAGCGCCAACGGTTGGAACGGGAATTGAAGCAAACGTTGCGCGCGATTCTAGTCAATTGATTGTCGCAGAAGCCGACGGCGAAGTAGTTCGCGCTGACGGTGATGCCGTTGAAGTGCAATACAAAGATGGAATAAAACGCTATGATCTCATTCACTTCGCGAAGAGCAATGATGATCGTTGTGTTAACCAAAAAGTTCGCGTATCGCGCGGCGAAACTGTTGCAAAAGGCGACATTCTCATTGAAGGCATGTCGATCGCTGAGGGAGAATTGGCGCTGGGCAAAGACTTATTGGTAGCATTCATGCCATGGGGCGGCTACAACATGGACGACGCGATCGTGATTAGCCGCCGATTAATCGAGGATGACACGCTCACCAGCGTAAATATCAAAGATTATTCGGTGGAAGTACGCGAAACGAAGCTTGGTCCGGAAATCGTGACGCGCGATATTCCAAATGTGAGCGAAGACAGTTTGCGCCATTTGGATGAAGATGGTATCGTGCAAATCGGCTCGGAAGTAAAAGCGGGCGATGTGCTTGTCGGGAAAATTACGCCGAAAGGTGAACAGGAGCTTAGTTCGGAAGAGCGGTTGTTGCGCGCGATTTTTGGTGAAAAAGCGAAAGACGTGCGCGACACGTCGCAGCGCATGAATAATGCAGGCGGCGGCAAAGTCGTCGGCGTGAAGATTTTCAGCCGTGAAAACGGTCACGAATTAAAAGCCGGCGTATTGATGCAAATTCAGATCTTCGTGGCGCAATTGCGCAAAATTAGCGTCGGCGACAAGATGGCAGGACGCCACGGTAACAAAGGCGTAGTGGCGCGCATTTTGCCGGTTGAGGATATGCCGTATTTAGCAGACGGAACGCCAGTTGATGTCGTTCTAAACCCGCTTGGCGTGCCAAGCCGCATGAACTTGGGGCAATTGTTTGAAACGCATCTGGGTATGGCGGCGCGGGCGCTTGGCTACAAAGTTGCAACTCCGCCGTTTAACGGAGTGCCAAATGACGTGATTGAGCGCGAGCTTGAAAAAGCTGGGTTAGCGAGAGACGGCAAGAGTCAGCTCTTTGATGGTCGCAGCGGTGAAGCGTTTGAAGAACGCACAACCGTCGGCGTGATGCATATGATTAAATTGCACCACATGGTTAGCGACAAGATCCATGCGCGCAGCACTGGTCCGTACACGATGGTGACACAGCAGCCGCTTGGCGGTAAGGCGCAGAATGGCGGTCAGCGTTTTGGTGAAATGGAGGTGTGGGCGCTTGAAGCGTATGGCGCTGCAACAACATTGCAGGAAATGCTAACGATTAAGTCAGACGACGTGTATGGTCGCGCGAAAGCATATGAATCAATTATCAAAAATGACGTGATCACCGGTCCAAAATTGCCAGAGTCATTCAACGTGTTAGTGAAAGAACTACAGGGATTAGGTTTACGCGTTGATCTGGTCGACGAAAATGAGAATATCGACGCCGAGCATTTGATTGAATCAAGCGGATCTACCGGTAAAGCTACGTCGACTACGAATGACGGCGACGATGATGACGATGAGGCAGAAACCTATCTTGACGAATCTGACGGAATCGGTGATGTCGGCGACGATGACGGCATGAGCGTGCGCGCTATTGACGATGAAGGTCAAATTTCGGATATAAGCGAAGAGGAAGACGAAATGTACGATGAAATAACAACGCAAGCAGACAGGGAGGAGGCGTAAGATGGCGTATCCAGTTAACACGCATGGTATCGCTGATTTCGACGCAGTTCGCCTGGCGGTGGCGAGCCCGGAAGATATTCTGAAGTGGAGCTACGGCGAGGTAACGAAGCCGGAAACGATTAATTACCGTACACAAAAACCAGAACGCGACGGGCTGTTCTGCGAGCGAATTTTTGGTCCGGTTAAAGACATTAACCCGCATGATAGCAAACTCAAAGGCGTGCGTTCGCGCGAGGCGGCAGTTGATAAAAACGGTGAATTGGTCACGAAGTCAATCGTACGCCGCGAACGCATGGGCCACATCAACCTGGCGGCGCCAGTTGCGCATATTTGGTTTATGCGCGGTACGCCGAGTGCGATGAGCTTATTGACCGGCATCACGGTGCGCAATTTAGAGCGTATCGCTTACTTTGCAACCTATGTGATTTTGAAGGTCGACGAAGAAAAGCGCGATCAAATGCTGGCTGACTTGGAGGCAGAGACTGAAGCTGGTCGTGCTGCAATCAAAATCCGCTATGAGCGCGAAGCGGGTGTAGATGGCGCGGATGTCAAACAGCTGGCAGAAGAACAAACGCGCGAGCTGCAGGATTTGGAAGATCAGTTCAACGTGAAGAAGTCGCAGCTTGAGGGCTTGGTACGGCGTGCGCTGATTAACGAAACCGACTACCGCAATTTGCCGGAAGAATATGAAGAGCTGATTGAAGTTGGTATGGGCGGCACGGCGTTGAAGGCGTTGCTTGATGAAATCAACCTGAGTGAATTGATTGCTAAATTACAAGAAGAAGCAGATGGCGCAAAAGGTCAGCGTGAAAAGAAATTGCTGAAGCGTTTGAAAGTGCTTGAAGGTATGCAATCCGCAGGAATTAAGCCATCAAGTTTGTGCTTGACGGTGCTACCGGTTATTCCACCAGACTTGCGTCCGATGGTTTCGCTCGCGGGCGGGCGGTTTGCAACGAGCGATCTAAACGATCTGTACCGCCGCGTTATCAACCGCAATAATCGCTTGAAGAAATTGATTGACCTGAACGCGCCGGAAGTAATTCGTCGCAATGAGATGCGCATGCTACAAGAAGCAGTTGATAGTCTCATTGATAACTCAGCGGCGCGCGGCGGACGCGCTGTAAACGCCGCAGGCAATCGCCGTCGCCTGAAGAGTTTGAGTGATATGTTAAAGGGCAAACAAGGGCGTTTTCGCCAGAATTTGCTTGGTAAGCGCGTAGACTATTCGGGTCGTTCAGTGATCGTGGTTGGTCCAAAACTGAAAATCAATCAGTGTGGTCTGCCGAAGCAAATGGCAATTGAGCTATTTAAGCCTTTTGTCATCAGTTGGCTGATTGAACGCGAGTATGCGCACAATATTCGCTCCGCGACGCGCTTAATCGACGCGGGCGAGGCGGTCGTGTGGGATGCGCTTGATGCCGTAATTGAGGGCAAATATGTTCTTCTAAATCGTGCGCCGTCGCTGCACCGTTTGAGTATTCAGGCATTTCAGCCAAAATTGGTTGAAGGGAAAGCGATTCAGCTGCACCCGCTCGTAGCAAGCGGTTTTAACGCCGATTACGATGGCGACCAGATGGCGGTGCACTTGCCACTTAGCAAAGAGGCGCAAGCTGAAGCGCGCGAGCTGATGAGCGCGGTTAACAACTTGTTGAAACCAGCAGACGGCAGCCCGGTATTAAACATCGGACAGGATATCGTGCTTGGTAATTACTACTTGACATATGAAAAGCCAAGCGTGCAAACTGATATAGTCGCGGTGTTTGCTGACAGCCGTGATGCCGAGTTGGCGTATGATATGGGTAAACTGCATCTACAGAGTCCGATCCGCATTCGTGCTAAGGGCGAAATCCGCAATACGACGCTCGGGCGCGTGTTCTTTAACGAGATTTTGCCGGACGATTTTCCGTACAACAATAACGTGCAAACGAAGAAAGAATTGAAACGCGTGCTGGCGCAAATCTTCGACAAATATGGTGCTGAAGAGACTGCTAAAACGGCAGACCGCATGAAAGGTTTGGCATTCCGATTTGCGACAGTAGCGGCAGTATCAACCGGTAAAGACGACTACGTGCACTTCAGCGAGACGGAGAGTTTCATTGCCGATGGCGATAAACGCGCGGCAGTGATTGCTGATCAGTACGATCAGGGGTTGATCACTGAGTCGGAGCGCTACAACCTAACGGTTGGCGCGTGGCGTACAGTTGATAATAGCGTGACGAAGCTGCTAAAAGAAAAGCTCGGCAGTATGGATACGAGTATTTCCGTGATGGTCAACTCGGGCGCGCGTGGTGATATTTCAAACGTAAAGCTTGCCAGTGCGATGATTGGTATCCAGGTGGACGCCGCTAACCGCGAAATTGAGCTGCCGATTCGTTCGTACTATACGCACGGTCTGTCGAGTCTGGAATCCTTCGTGGCGACGCGCGGTTCGCGCAAGGGCTTGATTGACACGGCGCTCAAGACGGCAGACTCTGGATATTTGACGCGGCGCTTAGTCGATGTGTCACAAGACGTATTTACGGTAGAGGATGAAGCGGGCGACGACGAAGGTTATACGATCTACCGTTCAGAGACCGAAGAGACGATGATTGATTTCGGCAACCGATTGTACGGACGCTACACGCGCGACGCAGTGCCGGGGCATATTGGTGAGAACGAGCTGATCACGCGCGAAGTTGCAAATGCAATTGACGCCGACGAAGCGATTACCGAGGTGAAGATCCAGTCGATTCTGTCAACGAATAACCTAGAGGGTGTGCCACGTCGCAGCTACGGCATTGATATGTCGACCAACCGCCTGGTTGATCCTGCCGAGCCGGTTGGCGTGATTGCCGCGCAGTCGGTCGGCGAGCCAGGTACGCAGTTGACGCTCCGTACCTTCCACAACTCTGGCGTGGCAGGAAGCGACATTACGCAAGGTTTGCCGCGTGTCGAAGAATTGTTTGAAGCGCGCAATCCGAAAGGACAAGCATATATCACCGAGATTGCTGGTACGGTTGACGTCTGGGAGGATGGTCATAAGTATATTGTGCAAGTGACGCCGGAAACGGGCCGTGTTGAGCGATTGCCGCTTGAAGATCGTACGCCATTATTGCAAGACGGTTCGGAAGTAAAAGTGGGCGATGTGCTTGCTGAAGCGACCGAGGGTACAAAGCCGTTGATCGCACCGTTTGATGGTGTTGTCGAGACGGCAGAGGGTACGATCGTGATTGCGTCGATGGCAGTATCGCCAGTGAAATATGAGATTCCGGGTACAGCGCAGCTAGTTGTTTCGGCAGGTGATCGTGTTGAGCCAGGCGATCGGCTAACAATCGGTTCGCTTAATCTGCACGATTTGATGCGTCTGAAAGGAACAGAAGCGACACAGCGCTACATCATCAACGAAGTGCTGCGTATTTATGCCGCCCAGGGCCAGGACGTTGCCGATAAACATCTGGAGATTATTGTGCGCCAGATGTTCAGCCGCGTTCAAATTGAGGATCCGGGCGACAGCGAGTTTGTAATGGGCGATATCGTCAGCAAAGCTCGTGTCGTGCGCGCAAACAAAGAGTTGGTCGCCGCAGGCAAAGAGCCGGCGCAATATACGCAGTTGCTGCTCGGCATCACCAAAGTGAGCATCTGGAGCGATTCGTGGCTATCGGCGGCATCGTTCCAAGACACGACGCGCGTGCTTATCAGTGCTGCTACTTCTGGTCGCGCCGATCGCCTGCACGGCTTGAAGGAAAACGTTATCATCGGTCGCAAGATTCCTGTTGGTACGGGTGCAATTGCGCTCAATGAGGACGAGGACAATTCGCCGGCGGATGAATACGCGGAAGATGTTGAGTCTGAAGCAAACGACATCACACCAGACGTTGATTCGGAATCGTAGTCCGTTAAACTACGCTAGGTTGAGGTGACGCTCAAAAAAACACCTTTCTCATTTACGGGAAAGGTGTTTTAGTATGTGATTATTGTCGAACGCTCTCTTTCATCCCCGGCGATTCACGCAACGTTTGATGCGGCATTAAAGACTGCAATGAAATTAAATCAAAAACACTTTTGCCAGCTTGATCTTCAGAGGTAACCGAAATTAGCGCTTCCCGCCGTATTTCACGGTCTCAATTGTGCCAGTTGAGCGGCGGCGGCACGGCTGGTCGGCATAGGCACGCCGTTGATTTTCACCGGTAAAGTTTTCGCACTCTACATACACATCGCGGTTGCGGTCGCGGAAATAATACCACAAGCCGTCCGGCATCTGGTAGAACATGCCCAAATTATCGGGCGTCGTCATGCGCTGATTAGTAACCGCGCCGACTGGAATTTCAACCAGTTTGTACCCGCTGAGCGCGCCGTCTTTCGGCACTGGCTTGCCGATGAATCCATAATGCGCCGCGGTCGATGTAACGGCGCTGTACGCTTTGGCGAGCGGCTGCTGAGCGTCGGCGTATGGCGTGTAGGCAGATACATCCAAGCAGCGCAGCTCCGTCCAGTCGCCTTTGGTGTCGTGCTCTGCCGGATCGACGCTCAGCTGGCACACAACATCATCGCGCGTGAAATCAGCCAAATACGCCGTTTTTTCATCACCCTCGGAAAAAACTTTCTTGACAAACTTATCATAGTCCAAGCTCTTTTCGATTGACTCGCGCTGCTGCTTGCTCATTTCTTTCGGCACGTAGCCGGCAAGACTCTGCAAAATATCAACGTCCGGTATGACAGTGTAGAAATTCTTACCCTTCACCTTGATCGGAATTGTCAGCGGCGTTTTAGCTTTTTCTTGCCCCTTGAAATACACGGCCGTGCGTTCAATAGTTTGCTGCGCAGTGAGCGGGTCTAATTTGGTTTCGCCAGCCTTTTTCTGCTCGTTTGTAGTACGCTTGGTTGATGATTGCGCAAACAGCAATACGACTGCAATCACGCCGATCGCCGCCGCAAGCAGCAATCCGCTGATTAGTATTACTTTGAGCGCATGAAACGAGCGGACGCCCTTTTGGTGCGGTACGGGCTGCGCATATTTGCCGTCTGAAAGTGGCTTCGGTACCGCGTTCGCCGACGGCGAAACGTACCCCGGGTGTCCGGCATTTTCAATATCGCTATCATTCAAATTTCGTTGTGGATTCATGCTTATATTATACTATAACTCTTATGATTTAGCGCGAAAGCCGGGCGCGGGCGGTGAGCGCTTTACTACGTACATACAACCTGCTATAATAGGCAAAAATAGGAGGTGCATGATGAGTTAGAGCACGAAGCAAAAATTTTACATATCAATACGGCGCAATTCGTGCAGCAGGTTGCGGTAAAATTCTGGTGCGATAAGTCTAAACAAGTCAAAAACCGTCGCTCTAAAAATCAGCTTTATACATTATCCTATCTAGACAAAATGTCACCAACCGTGCTATAATAACAGAGAGTTTCTCTGATTCGCCGCTAGGATAATCTCGGCGCGTAAAATCAGACGCATGAGGCGGGTTGCTGCCGTGCTCATGCATCCGCAGAGCCTTTAGCAAGCTCCGCCAAGAAGATAAGTGTAATGAAAAGGAATGGGTGATTTATGCCAACCATCAATCAGCTGGTGCGCAAGTCGCGCAAGACAGCGGCAAAAAAGTCGAAGTCTCCAGCGCTTGGGCGCATTCATAATGCGCTGAAAGTTCGGTACTATAACCAAAATGCACCGCTCAAGCGCGGCGTGTGCGTGAAAGTGACGACTAAAACGCCGAAAAAACCGAACTCTGCGCTCCGTAAAGTTGCGCGCGTGCGCCTGACGAACGGGTACGAAGTTTGGGCGTATATTGGCGGCGAAGGGCACAATTTACAGGAGCACGCAGTCGTGCTCGTACGCGGCGGCCGCGTGCCGGACTTGCCGGGTGTGCGCTATCATATCGTGCGCGGCGCGCTTGACTTGCAAGGCGTCTCCAAGCGCAAACAAGGCCGTTCAAAATATGGTACGAAAAAGGAGGATAAGTAATCATGCCTCGTAAAGTCACGAAGAAATTGCAGCGCACTATCAAGCCGGATCGCAAGTACCAGAGCGTGCTCGTGCAGCGCTTGATCAACAAATCAATGCTTAACGGCAAAAAGCAAGTTGCCGAGCGCGCCGTCTACAGCGCGCTTGAACAGGCAGCGAAAACGCTTAAAAGTGAAGAGCCGCTGGAAGTTTTTGAAGCTTGCATTAAAAATATTAGTCCGGCGTTCGAGGTGAAATCTCGCCGCGTCGGCGGTGCGAACTATCAGATTCCATTTCCGATTCAGGGCCATCGCCAGCAGCATTTCGCGTTTATGTGGCTAGTGCAGGCGGCGCGCAGCAAAAGCGGCATGCCGTACAGCAAGCGCCTCGCGACCGAAATTGTTGATGCTGTTAACGAAACCGGTATTGCGTTCAAGAAAAAAGAAGATACGCACAAAATGGCGGAAGCCAACCGCGCTTTCGCGCATTTCGCGCGCGGCTAGGCGAACGCCGTAAGAAAATAGAAAGAGCGTAAATTATGAATATTCAAATCTTGAATTGTCTCACTATGATTTTGCCGTTTATAATTATAACTGCCTACGCAGCCGCCGCCGTCTGGATCGCTCGCTGGTTTATCCGCAACGACAAAGGTAAAAGCGAAGGTGAGGACAGATAGTAATCAGCCGCGATATATTCTCCGCGTAAAACGCTCTCCTCGTGGAGAGCGTTTTACAGCGCAGATTAACGCACGCCAGGCACTATATTTACAAGAATAAATCTGATATAATAGCCAGTAATAGTAGTTTTTTGGTGGCAAAAAATAGCCAAAAACTCGGATAATATTATTTAAGTTAAAGGAAACCTCATGGCAACGAATGTTCCACTAAAAAACTTTAGAAATGTTGGTATTATTGCGCATATTGACGCAGGCAAAACCACGACGACCGAAGGTATTTTGTATCGCACCGGCATTAACCATAAAATCGGTGAGGTGAAAGGTGATGGCGACGGCGCGACGACCGACTGGATGGCGCAGGAAAAAGAGCGCGGCATCACGATTACATCGGCGGCCGTAACATGCTTCTGGAAGGGTCATAAGATAAATATCATCGACACGCCGGGGCACATTGACTTTACCGCCGAAGTGGAGCGTTCGCTTCGCGTGCTTGATGGTGCGGTGACAGTATTTGACGGTAAAATGGGTGTTGAAGCTCAGTCTGAGACGGTTTGGCGCCAGGCGAATAAATACGGCGTGCCTCGCCTTTGCTTCATCAACAAGATTAACCAAACGGGCGGCGATTTTTACAAATCGCTGGAGAGTATCCACACGCGCCTCAGCAAGCAGGCATTTCCGATTCATTTGCCGATTGGGTTTGAGAAGGACGTTTGCGGCGTGGTCGATTTGGTCGAGATGAAAGCTTACACTTATAAGAATTACACCGACCACGAGCTGATTGAAGGCGAAATTCCAGCGGACATGCTGGAAAAGGCGCAGAACGCGCGCAGCTTGCTCGTTGAAAATGCTGTTGAAGCAGACGACGATTTGATGATGAAATTCCTCGACGAAGGCGAAGACTCAATTACGAAAGACGAGCTAAAGATGGCGCTACGCAAGCGCGTACTGGCAGGCGATTTCTTCCTAGTGACGGGCGGTGATGGTCGCGGTGTGATCGTCGAAAAACTACTTGATATCATGACAGATTACTTGCCAAGCCCGCTGGATGTCGATGAGATTTGGGGTAAAAACCCAAAGACGGGTGATGAAGTCGGTCGTAAGCCGGACAACAAAGAGCCGATGGCGGCGCTGGCGTTTAAGATTGCCGCTGATCCGTTTGTTGGCAAGCTGATCTTTGTCCGCGTATATTCGGGCGTACTGAAAGCTGGCAGCTACGTGCTCAATACGACGACAGGCGAGAAAGAACGTATCGGGCGTATCGTGCGCATGCATGCCGATAAGCGCGAGGATATTGATTCAGTTGGCGCAGGCGACATCGCTGCGGTCGTTGGTTTAAAAAATACGTACACCGGTAACACGTTAGCAGATGCGGCGCACCCGATCGCACTTGAGTCAATTGAGTTTCCTGACCCGCCAGTATCAATCGCTGTTGAACCGAAAACGAAAGCCGATCAAGAAAAAATGGGTATTGCCCTGCAGCGCCTTGCAGAAGAAGATCCAACATTCCGCATTCATACCGACGAAGACACTGGTCAGACAATTATGTCCGGCATGGGCGAGCTCCATCTCGAAATCCTCATCGACCGTATGAAGCGCGAATTTAACGTTGAAGCAAATGTCGGCGAGCCGCAAGTTGCCTACCGCGAAACCATTAAGGGCACGGCGGAAGTGCAGGGTAAGCATGCTAAGCAGTCCGGCGGCCGCGGCCAGTACGGTGACGTCTGGGTACGCTTTGAGCCGAACGAAACCGGAAAGGGCTTTGAGTTTATCGACGAGATTAAAGGCGGCGTGGTGCCGCAGGAATACCGCCCGGCGGTGCAAAAAGGTATCGTCGAGACGCTAAACGGCGGCGTCATCGCGGGCTATCCGGTAGTCGATGTCAAAGCTACGCTCTACGACGGCAGCTACCACGATGTCGACTCCAGCGAGCTAGCGTTTAGCTTGGCGGGTAGTCTAGCAGCACGCGCTGGCATCAAGCAGGCCAATCCGGTACTGCTTGAGCCGGTTATGCATGTTGAGGTGACGACGCCAGAAGAGTTTATGGGCGACATCATCGGTGACCTGAACTCGCGTCGCGGTCGTATTGAGGCGATGGAAGACTTGATGGGCGGTGCAAAACTCATCAAAGCGATTGTGCCACTCGCTAATATGTTTGGCTACACCAGCGACATTCGCAGCATGAGCCAGGGTCGTGCTGCCAGCACGATGGAGCTGGCGCACTACGAAGAAGTTCCACCGAACGTAGCGCAGGAAATTATTGAGAAGCGCTCAAAGTAACCGCTCATTTTCTGCGGCAATCTGTAAAACCGAGGGTTTAATCTACGCCCTCGGTTTTTTTAGCTGCATCCGTTCTAAGCGCGTGCTACGCCTTCATACACATATCGCGATACGGTTTCGTTGCAAGCGGAAGCGTGTCTATATCAAGTAACCGTTCCAACTTGTCAACAGTTTGAAGCGCTACTGCTTTATCCGCAAGCGTTACCTCTGTTTCAATGAATGTTCCGATATCCATGATTTCATCAATCGCAACTACAGTATTAGGGTATGCCGCCGAGGTAAATGTACGCCGGAATTTAGTAACCGTCACTAGTTCTATCATGCCAAGGTTTGCGAGCAATTGTTTGGCGGTTGCCGCGCTGTTTGGCGCGATTGATAGATTTGTCTCCGGTTTCATGATTACGCCATCGTTTGTACTTGTTGCGTGCGATGTTGCCGGTTTATATGTTACCTCGGCAAACCCATCGCGTTCACGCACGCGCAAACACTCAACAGTCTGCATGAAATCAACGTCGGAGCGAGAATAATAGGTATCATTTTCGTGCAACTGGCTAGTCTGTGCAAAGCCGTGCGCTTTTAGCATTGCGATAAACGTATCAACGCTACCGGTAAATATGCGTTTGCGTTCAACTTCAATGAGGGGTTTGGTCATTGCAAGGCCTTTCTTAAAGGGGTGTAGTGTCAAAAGTTATATTTATTATCCCTCTTTTCCAAGCATTGTTCAAGTAGTTTATTCAGAATGATTCGGCTATTGCGTCGCTGCTTGCTAAATTATGCCCAGCTCTCAACAATACTATTAACATTGGCTAGAGAACTAATACTTGCGCTAATCCGTCTATCCGCTTATACTAAATTTATATGCGGTGGGCAGCAAAGCAGAAAAAAGTAGTTGCACGGATAAAATGGTTAACGCTTGGCGCGCTCGTGGTCGCGGCGATCGGCTATATGTACTGGGACACTGAAATCAATCCAGGCAGCGCCCAGCACACCAGCTCATCGGGTAGCGGGCTTGAGAAAACGCTGATCATGGGCACCGATCCCGGCTTCAAACCGTTTGAGTACAAAAACGGACAAAATGTTGTTGGATTTGATGTCGATTTGGTGCGTGAAATTGCTAAAGACACGAACCGCTCGCTACAGATTGAGGAAATATCGTTTGACGGTTTACTGCCGGCGTTGCAAGCTGGGCGGATTGATTTAATTGCCGCCGGTATGACTGTCACGCCGGAGCGCGCCAAAAACGCTGCCTTTTCTACTACCTACTATTCGGCGGCGCAAAAGGTTGTCGTGCCGAAAACTGGCTCGACGGTCGAGTCGGTCGATGATCTGAAAGGCAAGCGTATCGGCGTGCAGCTCGGTACGACGGGCGACACGCTGGCGCATAAGATTACGGGTGCGTCGGTCGTGCAATTGCCCGCGACATCGAATGTTATGCAAGAGCTGAATGCACGGCGTATTGACGCGGCAATCATGGACAACGGTCCAGCGACGCAATATTTAGCGACAAATCCGAACCTTACCATGCTGGCGCGTGACTTAACGAAAGAGGACTACGCTATCGCTATTAAGAAGGGTAATGCTGAGTTACTCAAGCAAGTGAACGATAGCATCAAAGCCATGAAGAAAGACGGGCGCTACGACGCGCTCGTCAAAAAGCATTTCGGAGCGGCCGCGCCATGAATACGTTTGAGATTCTCTTTGGCGGCGAGCGCTATTTATATCTGACGCGCGGGCTAGAGGTCACGCTGCTGCTCACGGTATTTTCGACGATTATTGGTATCGCTATCGGGCTGGTGATTGCGCTCATGCAGCAATCGCAGTGGCAGCCGTTCAAACACCATAAGCCATCGCGGTTGCAGCGCTGGCGTCCGGTTGCGTGGTTGGCAAATATCTACACCGTTATCATTCGCGGTACGCCGTCGCTCGTACAGCTGTTGATCATGTACTACGTCGTGTTCGGATCGTACCGCAGCGTATCAAAGCTATGGATCGCAAGCCTAGCCTTTGGCATTAATAGCGGTGCGTATATCGCAGAGATTATTCGCGGCGGTATAGAGGGTGTCGATAGCGGGCAAGTTGAGGCGGCGCGATCGCTGGGGCTTAGCCGCTGGCAAACGATGCGCTACGTCGTCTTGCCACAGGCGTTGAAGACCTCGTTGCCGGCGCTCATCAGCGAATTCATCACCTTACTAAAAGAAACGTCAATCGTCGGCTGGATCGGTATGAACGACCTCATGCGCGGCGCCGACAACATTCGCTTCCAAACTGCCACAGCATTTGAGTCGCTCTTTGCCGCTGCGCTGCTATATCTGGGACTTACGACTATATTCACGCGCCTTATGCGCCGCGTCGAAAGGAGACTGAAAGAAAGTGATTAGTATCGAAAACTTGCACAAAAAATACGGTAAAAACCACGTGCTGAAAGGTATTAACCTGCAAATCGACCAAGGCGAGGTCGTCGTAATTCTCGGTTCAAGCGGCGGCGGCAAAAGCACCTTGCTGCGCTGTATCAACATGACCGAGACGCCGACTAGCGGGCGTGTGTGGGTGAATGGTATTGACATGACGGATCCGCATACAAATCTCAATCAAGTACGCGCCGACATCGGTATGGTGTTTCAGCAGTTCAACTTGTTCCCGAATATGAATGTCATTGATAACATCATGCTAGCGCTTACGAAAGTGCGTAAGTTATCGCGGCGCAAAGCGCGCCAAACCGCGCTTGAAGCGCTCGAAAAAGTCGGCTTGCGCGAAAAAGCTAACGAATTCCCCAGCCATTTATCGGGCGGACAGAAGCAGCGCGTCGCGATCGCGCGCGCCATGGCGATGCAGCCAAAGGTCTTACTCTTTGATGAGCCAACCAGCGCCCTCGACCCGGAAATGGTCGATGAAGTGCTAGCGGTTATTCGCAGGCTCGCCAGCACTGGCATCACTATGGTGATCGTTACGCACGAAATGTCGTTTGCGCGTGATGTTGCCTCGCGCATTATATTTTTGGACGGCGGCAAAATCATTGAAGACGGCACGCCTGAAAAAGTCATCAAACGCTCGCGCCATGCCAAAGTTCGCTCGTTCTTCGAGGCGCTGACGAATTAGCATAAAAATAGTAAAAAATCCCGCAAAAAATCCTTGACAAACCCAACCGCCTTGCTACAATTCCCTT
>CALJTR010000008.1:0-42581 GCA_937975975.1 uncultured Candidatus Saccharibacteria bacterium
CGCACTGCGTGGTCATCGACTTCCAGACGCTGGAGGACGACACCGTCACCGTGCGCGAGCGGGATACGACGACGCAGAGGCGAGTGGACTACGGGGAGTTAAATACAGCTCTATAACTTGCATAAATGTGGTTATGATGTAAAATTAGGTTTAGATTAAAAGGAGAGTTATTATGGAGAGAATATTAACTGTTAAACCAAGCGATTTGACTGAATCTCAAATGGGGGGGGGTGAATCGCTTAGCTTCATTAGGCTTTGAACAAACTGAAGCTGAAATGTATCAAGATACAAAAGACCATGTTCTAGATTCCGACCAAATACAGCTGGGGTATGTTAACGGAGAGCTTAAAGGGTTTGCTCTGTATAGTTCGTGTATTGGGAGTTTGGCTGTAGAACTTGTTGGTATAGCGATAGAACCTAAGTATCAAGGACGAGGTTTTGGTGGTCGATTGTTGGCTCATTATGTTAGTAGTGAGCAGCCAGATTATCTGACAGCTTATACGAGAAATCCATCTACGGTAGGCTTGTTAAATCGCTACAATGGAACGTTTCCTTTGAATAGAGATGAAGAGCTAGCGTTAATGGCTGAGAATATGAATGGTGCAGAGCTCGTAGACGGAGTCGCTTACCACATTGGTCGGTATGGGCAAGATGGACTATACGGGGTTAACGATCCCGCTAACCGCAGTCTGAAGGGCGACAATACGCCTTTGAAAGAAAGATTCCCTAAGCTCTCTGATCCAGGCAGTGCTTTGGTTTTGGCTGCGAAGGTTGATCGGTTCTAACTATGAAAATACTCGCAATCATCTCCACTCACGGCAACGAATTATTGGGTCCAAATCTGCTGGCTCATATGCTCGCCAAGCGGTCTAGGCTGCTGGAGAATATGGAGTTCATCATGGCTAATCCGCGCGCTTATGTGAAGAATGTGCGGTATACCGAGTCTGATTTGAACAGAAGCTACGGGCTTAATCTGGATACTTATGAAGGCAAGCGGGCGAAAGTAATTGAAGAGCGGATTCGCTTATTGCAGCCAGAGTTGGTGCTGGATCTTCATACAACCACTGCCGAGCAGCCAGATGTCTTGATAACGGCAGATAGAGATAACGAAGCGGCGCGGAGTTTTATCAATGCTAGCGCCACAAAAGATATTCTGGTAGTTGAACCGCTCAATGATATCACGACGGTGGCGCCGAACTTTGTGGCTTATGAAGTGCCAAATTCGCACCTGAACGATGATTTGTACGAGCAAATATGCGCTGACATAGCGAGATATTTGGACGGCAAGATAATTAACCAAGAGCGGACTTTTTACAAAATGACAGGGAAGATCCTGCCCGAGGAAGAGCGAAATATTGCTGATCTTAAAAACTTTGTCTATAACGATGAGCTGCAAGCTATCCCGGCTTTCCTTGGCGAGGAAGCGTATAAGCAAGACGGTACTTACGCTGGGTTTAGGCTGGAAGTGTTATAATTATCCCTATGATAAAACTTACCAACGGACATCTCGTAACGCAAGATTCAGTCGGAGTGACTCGCCACGATTACCTCTATCGAATTTCGCTCAAAGCTCTCATCTATAACGATGCTGGGCAAATATTGGTCGTTAAAGAAATTAATCGGACGTACTGGGATTTGCCGGGCGGAGGCATGGATTATGATGAGGATTTTGAATCATCGCTGAAACGCGAGTTGTACGAAGAAGTCGGCTATAAGGGCAATTTGCGCTATCAACTGTTTGACGCATCAGAACAGATGTATATTGAGCGGCTTGATGCAAATCAAATCTGTTTTTATTGTCGCGTCTGGTCGGAGAACTTTGATTTTATACCAGGCGAAGAGGGTGATGAAATAATGTTTATTAATCCTGAGGAATTATTGCTTCAGAAGAGCGAGGTTGACGCGCCAGCTCGAGCGCATGCGGCGCATATGAAATGGCAGGAACTGCATAGCGAAATCGTGCGGTAAATATTGATTTGGTTTCGCTAATATTGCAATAAAATTATAATTTTGTTATAATGTTTGCATGGTAATCACCACGATTCAAAAAGTTATCAAGATTGGTTCCAGCCGCGGCGTGACGCTGCCGGCGCGGGATTTGCGGGCGCTGGGGATTCGCGATGGCGACGAAATTGAAGTCACGGTACGTAAGCGTTCGGAGGCGGCTGATGATAATCAAGTGCTCAAAACTGCAAACTCGCTCCTTAGGCGATACAAAGAGGACTTTTCTCAATTGGCGAAGCGCTAATGGTTAGTTTGACTCTCGAGCAGATTCTGCAGCTTCATGCGCTGGTGCTTGTCAAAGACGGCGGTGCAGATGGCGTGCGTGACGTCGGACGGCTGGAGGCTGCGGTGTCAACACAGCATCAAGTAGTATTTGGCGAGGAATTATACGCAACAGTATTTGCCAAGGCAGCGGCGCTGATGCGCGGGATTATTGGTGACCATCCGTTCACTGATGGCAATAAGCGGACGGCAATGCTCGCTGGACTGACTTTACTGGAGGTTAATGGGTATAATTTTACAGCGCAGCGAGGTGAACTAGAAAATTTCGCTGTCCGCGTCGCGACCGATCATCTCGATATTGATGCGATTGCTGATTGGCTGTGCGCGCATGTGAACGAAAAAGAATTGCAATAAAAGGCCTGACTGCACGAAGGGTGACTCCAAGAGACAGCATACGCACGCAAGCGGCGTGCCTATGAAGCGTAGAAGGCTTTCATGGCAGGGCTGCCAGCAGGCCGTAAACCATTGAGAAAGGAACGATAGCCCTGCGTAAGTGGGGCTTTTCTCATGGTATAATTTTGTTATGGACAGCGAATTTGCAACTATCGTGCAACGCATAGGGAATATACTTAAAAATAAAGAGAAAAAACCTTTGTGCGTACTAGGTGGTTATATTGTCGGCGCAACAATCGTGCGTGATGACTGGGAAGAGAAATTTCAAGCACGTTACCCGCTGTTGAATGAGATTGCCGAATTGGGCGCAGATCTGGAAGTTACTGATGATTTGAAACGTGCTGGCGAAATAGTAAAACAGATACAATATAAGTTCACACAGCTTCAACTGCCGCAAACTGGTGTATCTTGATGTAATAATGTCTTGCTATGAGTAAAAAAAGTTACCCACAGATGACTTACGAACAAGCAGTTGAGCACTGCCGGCAGTATGCGGATATAATTAGAGCTGATGGCATTGACCTTTTCTTGTCGGACATTGGTGAGTCTGCGGTTATCTCAGATATGCTAGGATATCCGCTTGAGATGCAAGAATGGATCAATGGAAAGCAGTACCCGTTACTTTCGGAGATAATAGAAGCTGCGGCTGATGTAGATCGGTATCATACAAAACGAGAATCCTGGAAAAGATTACTAGATTTGATTGATAAATTGTAGGTAGTATGGATCGCAAAGTTATTGAACAATTTTATGAACACGTAATCTTGCCGAACTATCATGAGCTTGATGCGGCGACAATTCGCTGGAAAGACCATGGTCGAATTGGTCCTGACGCTTGGGCGCATTATTTTGAAGACGCAAAGGGTCGTGAATATGTGCTTGTTTTTGAAGACTTTCCTGGTGATACGTTTCTTGATGACGGACTCACTCATGAAGTAGTGCCGCTTGATGGTGAGACCTCTATAGAGTTTGGCGTCAAGAACAAAGAACATGCTCAATATGTGCCAAATATAACAGGCTACTTTACCATATATAGGGAGCGATAATTCATTACACTGCAAATGAATAAAGATGTAGTAATAAACCAGCTCAAAAAGTACGCGTGCAAAAAGGTAGCGGACTTAGCGCAGCATAATAACGATTTACGACCAATTAGCTATTTATTGCAGAATAATTTTGCCGACATACCCTCAGACACGCGCCTGCTTACTGATGACGAGGCATATTCTTTAACGATTATTCCCACCAATACGAAAGCGCTTCCTCCTCGTGTGTTTGATGTAAAAACGCGTAGAGCATGCCTTGATTTAGCAGAAATAATTTGGCGTATTGCTGCCGAAACTAGGAATTGCCACGACATGGTACATGTCGCTAAAGCGGTTTACCCGTTACTCTCACAGGATTCTGCAACGTTCAACGGCGGATTTGATTTAGTAGAATGCATGGATTGGTATTTTGACGACGATGTGCCTATAGCGGAAAAGCGTCAACACGCCAAAGAGCTTACCGACGAACTCCGAACAGTCGTTACAAAGACCAATGCTCGTTTTACGGATTTTTTAGCGAAGGTTACGCGTGCAGTTGCGAAAGCTGTAAGTACGCCTATAGAGGAGCTCCGCGAGCGCAGCGACTACACTCAGACACATGGCATACCAACGAAGACCGGCGAACTGATAGCGAGTGAGCTGATCAGTCTCATCGCACCGCGTACCGATGCCGAGCTCAAGGCAACCGGTGACGAATGGCTCTTTGAGGATATCCTTGAGGTGGCTGGTCGTCTTGACATTAGTGTCGAACGAACGGAAGACTGGCGCTTATTGTGTTCATACCTGCCGCGTTTGCGAGCGTTGCAACACAGACACAATAGAGAGGGGTGAGCTTTGCCCCGCGTTAGCCAAGAGTAGCGTGGGGCTCTTTCACTTTGGTATATTTTTGATAAATTATGAGCATTTATTGAAATTTCTCGCATGATATAATCAATTCATGAAAGAGGTGTGAAGGGCTTTCGGAATAGTGGCAATGGTGAAAGAATGTGGCAAGAAATGAAGGACTTAATTGCGAAATTGTAGTGACTGTATGGACATTCAATGGCAAGCCGCTTTAGCGCAGGATATCATTCATGCAGCTCGCGTATATCATAGCGACGCTCAAGCGCTTGAATATTTAGCTGATTTTGCTTTTTCGTTTGCGCGCTGGTTGAATGACGCGAGCGTTGTCGAATGGGATAATATTCATTCTGTGTGCGAACAGCGATATGTTTCGCTACAGTCCGGATCAGAAACTTGTTTTGATGAGAACATGCTTGGTCAGTGCGAGGTATATATCGCAAAGCAGGCGAAGAGGGTGCAGCGTATTCAGCAAGACATAGGACAAAACGACTCTCAATATACGTATCAAGCTATTCTTGCGCGCGATATAATTTCAGCAATAATTCAATATCAGAATGACATCCGAATGCTTGCGTATTTAGCACGGTTTATAGATAGTATTGTCAGCGGTATACGAGTTGCGTCAGCTGTTGATTGGGCGGATGTACGCACAATTTGTCGGTGTCGGCTTGAATCGCTGCACCAACAACGTCAGCCGATGCCACTTGACGAAAGCGCACTTATTACATATCAAACGGCGCTTGTATCGCTTATTCATAAATTTTTATCTTCATAACATATGAAATCGGTGTTCTTTGAGAAAATTCAGCGAAAGTGCGAGAGGAAAATAGAATGCAGCTACCAGCATGAGAGTAACTACTGCGGATGAATGCGTTTCCGAGTATACTATAAGCATGACTGTAAAAAGTTCCGCGCCGCAAACTATCAAGCGCTATTTGAAATATGCGCTCTACCGGTATCGTGATAGTGACAACAGTGAAGCAGCATATTACTTCGCGCAGCTTGCGTTTTTGCTGATGTGTGTATGCGGCGATACGCCTGCTAAATGGCGCGGCGTTTTCCGCGAGTATGATGCGTCGGATTGTCGCGATAGCAAGCAGCAACCTGAAAGTGCACAAATGACGTATGAGCAGGCGATAGCGCATTGCAAGAAATCAGTCAAAATGATCGCGAAAGATGGGATTGATACACTTTTAGCAGACGAGCATGAGGCATTTGATGAGGCTGATGTGCTAGAGTATCCGCTTTATCAACAACGCTGGATGACGCTACGCGATTACCCGGTGCTCTATATGATATACGAGGCCGCGGACGAGGCGCTCGCTATCCGTACGACGCGCTTGATGTGGCAGAAAATTCTACTGTATGCTGATATGCTTGACGCACCGCTTGAACATCCCGCCGCACATCTTACTGACGCTTATCGTGCTTGTCTGAAGTATTTTATTATTTTGAATACAGTCGGCGTGCTGCGCACATATAAGAATGACCCGGCAGTGCTACGTGATGTCTGTGTGGCAGTATCGCTCGTGGTAGACCTGTTGGCTGATGATGAAGTGGTGAATTGGCGTGAAATTTCAGCCATCTGCGACCAGTGTGCTGCCGCTTTCCGCTACAGTGATGACATTACTCCGTATAGGGATTACTTGAAGACGCTGCGTGCCACGTACCAGCGCGCAGTGAATGCGTATTTTGACAATACCTATCAACGTAAAACCCCGCGCCATCAAGGTAGCAGCTCTTGAACTGTGAGGCATCAGCTTACTCATGCCGGTAATCTTGATACTGGCAGGACCAAGCACATGGGAGTAGAGTAGTGTTTGCTGCGGGATCGGCTAAATAGGTGCTATTATAGTATATGTTCTAGAGAATAGTAATTAAGCGGACAAGGATAGAATCGGGATGCACTCTAAAAAGCCTTTTCTCTTACTTCAATCGCGCTCGGAAGACGAAGCGTCGGATGATGAATATCAAGCATTTTTGAAATTTGGCGGCTTGAAGCCGGCAGAGTTGACGCGCTTACGATTGGATATGGGCATGCGACCGCAGGTTGCGTTAGATGATTACGCTGGTGTGCTGATGGGCGGCGGGGCGGCAAACTTTGCGTATGATGATGCGCAGAAATCGCCTGAACAGCGCGAGTTTGAGGCGTATATTTTGCCGCTGGTACAGCGAATTGTCGCTACTGATACGCCGTTTCTGGGTGCATGTCTTGGCGAGCCGGTGCATCAGCGCGATCAAGTGTTTGGTCTGCCGGGAGAAGCTGGCGGCGACGGCAACACGGTGCCTTGGCTGCGAGTGCGCACCGAAACACGCGGACAGGGTGAAAATGAAACGAAGCGGACGTTATTTACTTTAAAACGATCAGTGACTGGCCAGCTGGATAGCATTGAACGCGAAACAGAGGTTGGCGATCCAGATGTCATGATTGCTATCGTTAAGGAGTTAGGCTTCGTGCCGTTTTCGGACTTGTCAAAGACTCGCCGGACTGGCAAGCTGGATGACATAGAAGTGTGTATTGACTCGGTGGAGGATTTGGGCGACTTCATGGAATTAGAGCGATTAGCTGGCGAGAACGCCGACCCTGCCGCGATAACCGATGATCTGTGGCGCATTGTGGCGGAATTGGGCATCAGCCGTCAAGATGAGGTGACTGATGGCTATGATATTTTGGTGAAAAAGTTGGAGGTATAGCGATGACCGAACGTGTTTTGCCGAAAGGTGCTCGTCTGATTCCGCCAGAAGCAGATCGTGTTTTTAGAGGTGAGATTTATGAAGTACATCAATGGCCGCAAAAGATGCCCGATGGCAGCGTAAAAACTTTTGAAATGCTGCGCCGTCCAGATACTGTGATGGTCGTTGCGCTTGATGAGGCTGGCGATGTGCTAGTAATCGATGAAAAGCAGCCGGGCGGGATTGTCCGTGAGAACCATTTGCCAGTCGGCCGGGTTGATCCTAGCGATGAGTCGGTATTGGTAGCGGCACAGCGCGAATTGAGAGAAGAAACCGGCTGTACTTTTGCTAATTGGAGACTGCTAGATGTCGCGCAGATGGAAAAGAAAATCGAGTGGTTTACCTATTTGTTCCTGGCTACAGGAGCGTTACATCGAGCAGCACAGCATCTTGACGCTGGCGAAGATATTACGGTTAAATCAGCGCCCTTGGCAGAGGTGCTGCATCAAGACAACGTGCTCCGGTATTTTCCATGGCTTCGTTACGTTGAGTCGGCCGAAGATTTAACGCCTCGTGATTTTTGAAGTTAGCTACTGATTGAAAGGAGCTATTGAGCTTAAAAAGCGTTATACTAAGGGTTATGACAAAACCTTTTCTTCTTTTACAATCCCGTCCCGAGGACGAAGCGTCTGACGACGAATATGCAGCTTTTTTGAAATTTGGCGGTTTGCAGCCGGAGCAGTTGCAGCGCTTGCGGCTTGACCGCGGCGAGTTCTCGCCAGTTAATTTGGATGATTATAGCGGTATTTTTATGGGCGGCGGGCCGGCTAATTTTGCTTATCCGCCAGAGGAAAAATCGCCGGAGCAGTTGCAATTTGAAGATTATATCATGCCGCTGATACAGCGGATTGTCGCTAATGATACGCCGTTTCTGGGAGCATGTCTTGGCGTCGGTGCACTCGTAACGGCGTTGGGCGGGCGAACGAGCTTTGACTATAGCGAAGCGGTTGGCGCGGTTGATATTAGGCTAACTCCGGAGGCGAAGAATGACCAATTGCTAGCAGGTATGCCGGCAGAATTTCGCGGCTTTGTTGGACATAAAGAAGGTGTCGTAGAGCCGCCATCTCGTTGTGTGGTGCTAGCGCGGTCAAGTACTTGTGTGCAGATGCTGCGGGTTGGTCGTAACGTGTATGCGACGCAGTTTCATCCGGAACTTGATGCTGATGGGCTTGCACTGCGCATTAATATATATAAGCATGCTGGCTATTTTGCACCAAGCGAGGCGCAGGCCCTTATTGATGCTGTTCGCCGCGAACATGTTACCGAGCCGGTTAAAATATTGCAGCAGTTCATCAAACGGTATAAGTAGTCATTACAATGGAGGCTAAGTTTCCAATAGCGCGAAAAATGTAGACGCTTAAATACCCTTGACGCTTAAACATGAACGGGCGTACACTAAAGATAAGCGGTATCAATATCGCGCTAACCAAAGGAGGATTAGTATGAGTAAACTTGTCAAATTTGATCCATTCGCTGAAATGGATGCGTTGCAGCGCCATTTCTTTGACAATGACGTTTGGCCGCGCCAAATGCGCAGTGTTGCCGTGCCGACAACCGACGTCTATATGGACGGCAATAATCTTGTGGTTGAGGCGCATTTGCCGAAGTTTGAAGATAAAGACGTCGATATCTCAATTGAACATGGCAACCTGGTAGTTCAGGCGCAGCGCCATGAAAAAGAAGAAGATAAAGGTAAGAAGTACGTCGTACGCGAATCAAGCAGCAGTTTTTATCGCAGCGTACAGCTGCCAGAGCGTGCTGATACGGATGCAATTGAAGCACATCTGGAAGACGGCGTTCTGAAAGTCGTCGTGCCGGTGACGCCTGCTCCTGAACCAAAGAAAATCGCAGTGAAGGCAAAGAAGAAATAACTAGTCTAGCGAGATCTTCTGCGGCCGCCGACTATTTTAGTTGGCGGTCGCTTTTGAAGTTCATCGCAGCCAAGTATATCCATTGTGCTGAAAGTTAGGCGGCCATGACGCCGCTGAAACCAAATTCATCTGCCAGAATCTATGAAAGAGGATAGCTTATAAACATAGACTTTTACATGCTTTATGATATAATATGCGAGTGAGACGTGCATCTTTTCCCGAAACAGAGTATGATTTGGCTGCAATTTTACGTGTTAATGAGAAGAATGCAGATTATCTAAATGGTGCCATTGATCCTTCGGGCGAAGGAATAAGAAAGATGGCGACATGCGCATTAAAAGAGATAAGAAGAGGTGTTGATGGCTTCTGCGGCGGTTATGGAACAGGTTTCCCATACCATTCATCAGGAAAGGAACATCAAGTTATTAAGGATCAACCGGAATTTACACGCTACACTGGCGAATTATTGAATTTGATACGCAGAGAGATGGCTGTTAGGGCTTTATGGCCATGTCCGAGTTGTCAGTTAGGAGCTGATTTTACTCCGTCGCAATGCGTCGACTGTAACATAACCCCACTGAAGCCTCGTACTATCATGAAAGTCATGCCGGATATGGATACTTTCGTGATCTGTGATGAGAATGACAAGAAAACGCGTGACGCTATTTGGTCAGTTGCTCAAGACAAAGGGTTTACGCAGTCTGATTTCAATACTAATGAGAGTTTGACGCGAATTGAAGGGGTGCTTGATGCGTGGGCAGAAGGGCGTAGACCAGCAAGCTATTTGCCAATAGATCTACATGTTATAGATAAGAATGATTTTATACAGGCTTGTGCTGATATAGGTGACGGCAAACTTACTCATCCGACTATATGGTCGATGTATGCAGAATGGAAAAATAATAAAAGTATTGATTTTTGGTTTGATTTTGTGTTTAGCATGACGCCTTACTCAAGAGTGACAGATACCGAAATATTAGATGCGATTGACGAGGCTCGCTCAAGACTGACGAGATGCTATAGCGTTGATCAATTAGTTGATATTGTCATGAAGCGAAGCTACCGTGCTCGTCAACTTTTGCAACATGAACCAACGATGGAGGCGCTGAGAGAGAAGTTAAGTTTATGGCAGCAGATCTGATAGACCTACACACCCACACAAATTGTTCGGACGGCGATTATGCTCCGGCCGAATTGCTGCGCTTAGCGAAAAAGCGAGGTATAAAAACTATTGCTATCACTGATCACGATACGGTTGATGGTTATGATAAAGAGCTATTTTTGCTAGCGAAAGAGCTAGAAATTGAGCTGATTCCAGGGATTGAATTTTCGACAATTGACAAAGAAAGCGGACAAAAAGTTCATGCATTAGGTTTGGGGATTGATCTGGAAAACAAGGTGCTGAGGGAGGAATGTGCACAACTGCGCACCGATCGAATTAAGCTTATGGGGCAGATTGCAGAAAAATTGGCGAGCTACGGTTTTGTCTTGCGGGTAGACGAGTTGGTGGCGTCCGGTGAGATTATCACCAAGGCGCATATTGCGCGCGATGTTTTGGCGAATGAAGCGAATCGACATCGGCTGATTAAAGCGCATGGAAGTATGCCGCTGCAAGGCGAATTCATTGAGAAGTGGTTGATCAAAGGCTGCCCAGCGTTTGTGCCAAAAACGAAGCCGCTATTAACTCATGAGGCGATTGATATAATCCATCAGGCTGGTGGAGTATCATCGTGTGCGCATCCGAGTTTTAATGTTATGAAGGGCTTTTCGCTTGAGTGTATGAAACAGCTAATTCTACGCAATAACTTTGACGCGGTTGAAGCGATCAATATACAGTACGACAAAGAAAACGGCGATCAGCGATTTGATATGATCCGAGAATTTACGCAATTTGCGAAAGAAGGCAATTTGCTGATTACTGGAGGCTCGGATTATCATAGTGACAATCACGAACTTTGGGGAAATATGCCGAGTTTGGGTATGGCAGATGAGGTAGTACGTCCGGGGCAGGAGATGGTGGATAACTTGAATCTGCTTACCGTTTCTCGCGCTACGACTGTTGAATAGCTAGACTTAGGCAAATATTACTGCAAATCTGCAGAACGAGGCTGTCTTAGGTTATTTGTTTCGTGCTTATCTTCTGGAAAGAGCAGAAGCGGTACGGGACTATTTTATTATGGCAAACTTTTTGTATATTAACACTAGTCTAGTGTTGGTGCAGGGTTGTGCGCAATTTTTCCACTAGACCATAAACACTAGATATGGGCACGCTATATATAGCGTGTGTGCAATGCGGTATACTGGAATAGAGAAAAGGAGGATGATATGGGTTGGTTGCGAAATTTCATATTTGGTACAGATCCGGCGTATGATGACGCCGGTTTGCCGAAGCAGGTGCGTGATTGGGAGGAAGCGAAAAACAGCGATATGTCGCTGCAGCCGGATAATGTGGCGGGCGATGAAAGAGAAGAAGGGCGGCATGGCGGCGACCAGCGCACGGAGCCAAATGCCTATCGAACCGCATCGGGTACGAAAGTGCTGCCGACACTCACTGTCGATCGCGTTGAGCCGCATACGTCGAATAATCTTGCAAATTTAGAGCTATGGATTACGCTGCATAATCGCTCGCCGTACGATATTGAGATTACTAAGGTTGATCTGCTGAAGCAGAGTACTGATCCAGATCGATTTTTGCGCGCCGGCGAATCGCACGAAATCCGTGTGTACCATGGACAAACGCCGCGCGACCGCGCATACACCAAAGCGTATATTGACTTAAAAATTACAGGAACGGGCGACTATTTCCGCCAAGAATATATGATTAACTACGATCTGAAAACGAGCGGTGGTACGAGCTGGTATGTGCCGGATGCATTGCGAAAATCACTGCCGCCGCGAGACATTTAAGTGGTACGATAAAGTAATGAGAATCTTTTATACTGATGGTAGCGCTAGTCCAAACCCGGGGCCAGGCGGGTTTGCGGTAATAGAAAACAGTAAGCCGGTAGCGCTCGGCTCGGAAGACGGCGAAACGACGAATATTCGCATGGAGGGATTTGCGCTTGTAGCGGCGATGCGGCTAGCAGCGGGCGAGCCGTGCGAAATTCATACCGATAGCGAGTTTTGGATCAATGTATTAACGAAATGGGCGCCAAGCTGGGAGGAAAAAGGTTGGCGCAAAAAAAATGGCGAGATCAAAAACCTTGAGCTCGTGCAGCAGGCGTACAAATTATACTGTACGACACGGCCAAAGCTTGTATGGGTGCGTGGGCATGTCGGGCACGAACAAAACGAGCAGGCAGATGAGTGGGCAAATAAGGCGCGTGAGGGCGTGCGGCTATAGGTGGCGGTAGGAAATAATATTGACTTTAATTTACTGTTATGATATAATAAAAAAGTATGAACTCAGAGACACCAGTGTTTGTTACAGTGCATTCATGCTTCAATGAGGAGTCAGACCCTGATGCGTTTCGCACCTCCGTGGTTTACGATGTCAAAGTATCGGAAGGGGACGTCTTGAAAGAAGTGAATATGATAGTTGGTGATTCATCTGGACATGGTGAGTTACTAAAAGAGGCCATTGATGAAATAGATGAAATTAGCACCTCAGGTACATTTGATACTTCGTCAGATTTAGTTTGTGATGAGATTGCTGTACGCTCTTGGGGTGATCCGCAGGACAGCCAGGGAAACCCAGGATATGGCGAAACCATTATTGGCATTGGATATGAAGACGAACGCCAAGAAATTAGTCAGGCAGATCAAACGGTGCTAGAGTGCCTCGGTAGCGTAGCGGCTTTTGTAACTCTTGATGTGCCGATGCAAAAGCTGATGGATGATGAAGTTATTGTGGTGTCGCCTGATGACATTGAAGAGGCGAACGAAAAATATCCCGTAGAAATCAGTCAGTAGGCTTACACTCCCAAGTAGTCTATACTAAAAAGAGTGAAACAATCTCTTGCACTCGAAATATTACTAAGTGGCAAAAGCGCATTACTAACTGGACCGGCAGGGACGGGTAAGACGTTTGTGCTGAATCAATTTATTCGTGCGAGTAAAGATGAGGGAAAGTATGTGAGCGTGACGGCAACGACTGGGCTAGCGGCGACACACCTGGGTGGCACGACGATTCACGCCTGGGCGGGGATAGGCGTACTGGACTATCTACCAGATCGATTCGTCGATCATATTGCTAAGGGACGGCGTGAAATCATCGAAAAAACAGATATTTTGATCATTGATGAGATTAGTATGCTGCACGACTACCGCTTGGATATGGTTGACGAAGTATGCCGTCTGGTGCGTAAGGCGTCGGATGTGCCGTTTGGCGGTATTCAGATAGTAATGTCGGGCGACTTCTTCCAGTTGCCGCCAGTGAATCGGGTAGGCAGCCGCGAGGGCGGTTTTGTGGTATATTCGGATGCGTGGCGCGAGCTGAATCCAGTAATTCTGTATTTAGATGAACAATTCCGCCAGCGCGAGGGTGATGTGCTGCTTGATATTTTGACGAGTCTACGGGCGAATGACCTGCGCCGCCATCACGCCGAGAAGCTGCTGGAACGCACCAAATACGAGCCGCCAACGGACGCCGATTTGACAGAGCTTCATACGGTGAATATTGATGTCGATCAAATCAATAGGCGAAGACTAGCAGGGTTAGCAGGCGACGAAGTGCAATATACGCAGCATACCACCGGCAGCGCAAACTACGTTGAAAATTTACAGCGCAGCGTGCTTGCGCCGGTGGAATTAGTACTCAAGCTTGGCGCGCTTGTTATGGCGGTTAAGAACGATCAGAGTAAACGTTATGCAAACGGCAGTATCGGTATGGTAGTTGATTTTGAGCCGGCAACAGATTATCCAGTAGTGCAATTCCGTAACGGCAGAACGGTAGTAATGCAGCCGGATACGTGGGAATTGCGCGATGGCGACAAAAAGCGGGCAAGTATCAGCCAGGTTCCGCTGCGCTTGGCGTGGGCGATTACGGTGCACAAGAGCCAGGGCATGACGCTTGATGCAGCGCGCATTGACTTGCGCAAAGCCTTTGTGCCTGGTATGGGCTATGTAGCGCTCAGCCGCGTGCGTAATCTCGACAACCTATACCTGACGGGTATCAACCGCACAGCCCTCCAGATGAGCGACGAAGCATATACGATTGACGAGCGGCTGAAAATACGTGCAGCAAACGATCGCGAACGATTCCAATACTTGCAAAGAAAAGCTGAAGAACGTGCCGCTAAGCCGCTAAAAAACCTGAGTAAAAAGAAATCAAGCAGCTGGTCTGAAAAAATCGCTAAAATGCGCGAGATCCACCCGAATGCGTACAAGCCGTGGCAGCCGCAGGACGACGAAGCGCTAAAACTTGGACTCATTAATGGTGAGTCAATTGAGCACTTGAGCGCACAGCTCGGCCGCCATGAAGGTTCAATCAAAATGCGGTTGCAGAAACATTTTGGGGAAGACGCGGTGCAGTAACATTAAAATTACCACCGGTCTATCGTGAGATAAAATAAGCAGACAACGCTAACTATATTGCTTTTTTGTAAATATTATGTTATAATGTCACACATGAGTGAGAGAGTTGATCTAACATTAACCGAAAAGCTAGGTTTAAATGATGCGTATATACCGCGAATAGATGTGCCGGTATCTGAGGTTACGCTTTGGCGTGGAGATGAGAGGGATATTCCATCAGCGCGGTACTTCGGTCGTGTATCAACGAGAGCGGGGGAAGAAAAGATTGTTACCGCCGAAGTTGTCGTGCCGGTTCGAGATGAGCGTTTACGGGGAGCACTTGGTCGCGATGCGCTCCATGTCGCGAGTTTAACAGCAGAGGGTGTGGTGTTTTTGGATGGTTCAGAAACAAGCTTTGGATATGCGACATACAATTCAGATGGCAGTGCAAATATATTGCACAAAGCAGTGAAAATCGGGCGAGATTATCAGCCAACACTACCGAGTTGGGTGTCGCGCGATCACTGTGTTGTTGAAGATGATAGCGGCACCTTAGGGCGATATACATTTCATGTCGAGGATCATTCCACATTTGGAACATCAGTCCTTGTGCCTGATGTGAGTCGTAATACGCTACCGCACGGTGACTTTCGCGACCGCGAAGCGGTGCGGCGTATTAGTGCTGCTGTAGCTGAAAGACCGTTGCATGGTGAGGATGCATATTGTTTAGATAATGAGCGTAAGATATTTGGAGTATTTGACGGCGTCGGCGGGTCAGCGAATGGTGCGCGAGCGTCACAATTTGCAGCGAGAGCGGTGCCTGTTTATGCTAATCGATTATTAGGACCGAATGCAACACGCCAGCCGCTGAAAGAGGCGCTTGTGTGGAATCGGCAAGTATTAAACAAAATCTCAATGACAATCGCAAAAGAGCCAACTGCTGGTTATTCGACTGCAACGCTGGCGAGGGTTGTTGAGCAAGATGATGGTAGAAAGTTTTTGGCATATGCGAGTATGGGGGATTCGCGGCTATATCTCGTGCGTGATGATAAAGCTTGTCAACTAACGAGGGACGATGGGGAAGGGTCTGTTATCTCTGCTGCCTTGGGAAACAGCGGTAAGGCTGGGCAAATCTCAATGGAAACGCCGTGGCGAATTGGCTACAAAGAGATATTTGCGGGCGATACAGTTCTCATTGGCACGGACGGTATTTGGGGTGATTATCTTACTGATGTAATGTCGGATGGCGAGATATCAATGTTGATTAAATCCATGCATGATAGAGGTATACGCGAGCCAGAATCAATAGCACAGATGCTACTTAGTCGATCGCGCAAGAACGATGATAAGACGCTTGTCGCTGTGAGCTGTTTGTAAGGTAATGCTCATCTGATTTGTACAATCGTATGAATCAGATGAGCTTTTTTCTGCTACAATAAAGCCATGAATACAGAACCAACTAACACGACCGAAAACGAGATGCAAGAGCCAACTGATATTTTTTTGTGGGCGAACCAGGCGGATGCGCACAAAGAGGCGCTTGAGGTCGATCTATTTTTGTTTACAAAAGGTTATACGGTGTATGCCACGAATTATGCTAAGGAATTAAAGGCACAACTGAAAGTATTATTCTTGTACGATATGATCAGCCAAGTGCAGACTGGGGCGGCGACAGGTATGCACGTGCGCGATTTTGAGGCGGCGGCTGCCGAAGAGAACGTATTGGAGCGCACGACGCTTGATAAGGTCGATCACGCGCAAGAGGTGATTGAACAAATTCGCTACGGCGAAGAAAGTTTGGAGGTATTCCGCGAAGGCGACCACGAGTTCAAGAAAGTAAAAGGAATTGTGGCGCGGTTTAGCCGTCCAGGCGTGGAACCGTTTTTTGTGGCAAAGATATTGCCGCAATCTCAGGTACTAAAGGGTGCAACGGCATGGATGTATAACGGCGACTCATTCCAGCCGTTTAGCGCTGATGCGGGTCTAAGGATTACGCCGGATAACCAGGTTCTAATCGCCGGTAATGACATTTTTGCATTTAGCGAATCAAAGTTTATCCGGTTGTTTGGGTATAATGCTAAACAATTTGCAGTAGCGGAAGAAAAAATCGCCGAAATTGAACAAAGCTTTAAGTTGAAGTTTCCTGAAGGTATGACGTTTGATGCATTGGTGCGCGATACGAAGTCACTGGTGGGCAAGCTCCAAAAAGTCAACGTTGGACTAGTGACGCAGGATCAAGTGATTGAACAAGCGGACGAAATGGGTCTAGAATTGATGACGGATGAAAACACGGGCGAAATTATCATTATGGATGCGAAAGACGCGGCGAAATTCGTGAATTTGCTTAACGACGACTATGTGACGAGCGATATGACTGGCATTCGGTACGAGCTCAAAGGCAAAAAAGAACTAAAAGATGCCACGCCAGGTGATATGGGAGCGCCGGCTGAGCTGTAGCGCTTACCATGTTGCTTATGAGTGGTGGCGGGCGCATTGCCTAGCTCTGGTATAATAGAGCTCATGAGCGAGCGGAGATTGAAGCTGAAATTTCCGAAACGGTTTTTGTGGGGCGCCGCAACGTCAGCACACCAAATTGAAGGCGGACTGCATAATAACTGGACGGTTTGGGAGCAGGAGAATGCGAAATCGCTGGCAACGCAAGCACCGTACCAATACGGCGATTTAGATAATTGGAATGCGGTGGAATCGGCGGCAAAATCGCCTAATAATTATATTTCTGGCAAAGCGATAAATCATTACGAATTGTATGAGCAGGATTTAGATTTAGTGCGCAAGATGAATATGAATGCGTTTCGCTTGAGCATTGAATGGTCGCGGATTCAACCTGAGAAGGGCGCGTGGGACGCGGCGGCGGTTGAGCATTACAAGGCAGTGCTCGCGGCATGTAAACAACGCGGCATTGAGCCGATTGTAACGCTGTTTCACTTTACATTGCCGGTATGGTTTGCAGAGATCGGCGGGTTTGAGAAACGCGCCAATGTGAAGTATTTTGTCGAGTTTGCCGAGCATATTCTGCAGGAATTAGGATCGCGGGTGCGCTATATTATCACAGTGAACGAACCGTGCGTGTATGCGCATGAGAGCTACCTGCGCGGCAGCTGGCCTCCGCAAGTACAAAATCGGCGGCGCATGCGTGCGGTGCTTAAGAATCTTGCGGCAGCGCATAACCGTGTAGCCGACATCGTGCATAAAGTGAATCGGCGCTACAAAGTGTCGGTAGCGAAAAATAGTGCGTATGTCTATCCGGGCGACGATGCGGTCCTGACGGTGCGCGCAGCAGGGATTATGCAATATCTGCAAGATGATTATTTCTTGAAAAAAGTTGTAAAGCGCTGCGACTTCATCGGCGTGAATTATTACCAAAGTGCGCGCGTGTATGGCTACCGTGTGCATAATCCCGACATTGAGGTGAATGATTTAGGCTGGGATATGCAGCCGCAGCACCTGCAGCAGGTGTTAGAGCGGCTGTGCGATACGTACCATAAGCCGGTGTTTGTGACGGAGAATGGCGTAGCGGACGCGGGTGATCGGTATCGCAAGCATTGGTTGGCGCAGTCAATTATGGCGATGAACCAAGCAATTGAGCATGGTGTTGACGTGCTCGGTTATTTACATTGGAGTTTAACCGATAATTTTGAATGGGACAAGGGATTTTGGCCGCGCTTTGGACTATTTGATGTGGATTATACAACGTTTACGCGGACGCCGCGGCCAAGTGCACTATGGCTAGCGCGGTTTTTGAAGCAGCAGAAGGAGATGCGAGATGGCAAACGATGAAATTACCGGTGTAAAGATAGTCGTCATCGGCGGCGGGACGGGCAGTTTCACGCTGCTGCAGGGCGTGAAACGCTACGCGAAGCATGTGACAGCGCTCGTTAATATGGCGGACGACGGTGGTTCGACAGGGCAGCTGCGCGACGAGCTAGGCGTGCTGCCGCCCGGCGACGTGCGCCAGTGTTTAGTGGCGCTGAGCGATAGCCCAAAAGTGCGCGACCTCTTTAACTATCGGTTTGATGAAGGCAGTTTGAAGGGTCATGCGTTTGGTAATTTATTTTTGACGGCGCTTGAAAAAATGACAGGCAGTTTTGGCGAGGCGGTTGAACTGGCAGGGCGCGTGCTGAATATTGAAGGACGCGTTGAGCCAGTGACACTAAGCGATGTTACGCTGTGCGTTGAGGGTGTAGACGGGCGTCCAGTGAAAGGGCAATTCACGATTGCGCACCAAGAAATTGCAAAGCGACCGAAGATTTGGTTGGAGCCGACAGCGGTGGCGAATCCTGCGGCGGTGCGGGCAATTTTACGGGCGGATTTAGTCGTTGTCGCGCCGGGAAATCTGTATGGCAGTTTGGCGCCGGTGTTGGTGATTGATGGAATTCGGCGCGCGCTGCACGAGACGCGCGCAAAATGCGTGTATGTGTGTAATTTGGTGACAAAGCCTGGTCCAACGGATGGGTTTACGGTGAAAGATTTTGCGAGCGAAATTGAACGCTTGGCGGGCGGCGAGTTCTTAGACTATGTCGTGTTTAATAATGACGAACCGTCGCCGGAATTGATGGAAAAATATGCGCACGGCGGGGAATTGGTCGTGAAGTACGATCTCAACGAGCTGCGCCGGCAGCATTACGAATTTCGCGGCGTACCGATTCTTGCGAAACAAGCGTGGACAGGGGCGCAGGCGAGCGACCCGATCGCATCGGCGCGCAGTTTCATCCGGCATGATTCAGACGCGGTAGCGCGGCAGCTGATGCGCCTGTACTTTGCGTAATTTTTTAGGAAGGGCACGCGGGCAGCTTTTTTGTGTTGCTTGATAATACATGGGTAGCAAAATGTAGCAAAAAATGCTACGCTACATCATTGATAATTTGTAAAAATACCTCTGTTATTATCTTGATTTTTCCACAGTTTTGTGGAAAACATAACCACGTTGTTTCAAAAAGTCAAAAAAGAGGCTTGCGAAATACCTATAGGCCGGTGTATCATGAAACCAGTGGCAAAAGCATTACCGATACACGGTAAAAACAAACACCACAAAGTAACAATACAGAAAGAAAGCAGGGGAATTATGACGCGAACCATGGTGAACCAGTCGGTAGATTCGGTAGTTGGCGCTGTGATTCGTGTTCCTCAGACCCGAGTTTCACGCGTATCGCTTGCGCTTGGCGTATAGCGGCGTCTGCTTGATGTACCTTTACAATTCGTCGGCATCCTCGAGATCAACAATCTGGTAGTGAGCACGTGGATTATCGACCCACAATATAAAAATAGTCGAATGCACCTTACTCTAAAACACCTCCCAAAAACTCCACCTCACACACAAGTCTCTCAAAAGGCACCGCTTCTTAAGGACTATGAGTTGTTTGACAATTCTCCTATACTAAGCGTTGCCCGACTTTTACAAAAAACAAACACTACCTATGCGAAAACAAACAGCTCGCTACTGGTTTGGTGATCTCGAGCTTCTCTATCATTGCCGAGAGTGGTATGATGGAGAAAATGAGTATTAAAGAACATCCACCACTTCATGTTCCAGTTCTGCTTGATGACGTTATCGCGTTGCTCACACCCCATTTAGGCGAGGCTTATCTTGATCTAACTGCGGGCTACGGCGGGCATGCGCGGGCGGTATTAGCGCGAACGCAGCAGTATTCCGGTACCGTACTGGTCGACCGGGATGAGTTTGCTCATACAAATTTGCACGAGCTTCTAGCGAAAGGAGCTCAGCTTTTGCATACCGATTTCGTGTCGGCTGCGCGTCAGCTGATTGAACAAGGTAGGCAATTTGATATGATTCTACTTGATTTGGGGGTGTCGTCACCACAGCTCGACCGAGCTGAGCGAGGATTCTCGTTCGCAAAAAGCGGACCGCTGGATATGCGAATGGATCGACGCCAATCGTTAACCGCCGCCGACGTTGTCAACACATGGACGGTGGAGCGAATCGCGCAGATTATTCGTGATTTCGGCGAGGAGTCTCCGCGCGCTGCTATGCGGTATGCGCGTAGTATCGCGGCGGCGCGGCCGCTTGAAACGACGACGGATCTTGCCCGCGCGGTAGAGCAGGCGTATCGCGGGCCGCATCGGCGTACGCATCCCGCCACTCGAGTCTTTCAGGCGATTCGAATCGCTATTAACGACGAACTCGGGCAAATTCAAACCGTCATGCCATTGCTTCCGGCGCTGCTTACACGCGGCGGAAGAGTGGGGGTGATTAGTTTTCACAGCCTTGAGGATCGAATCGTGAAGCGGTACTTCGCCGAACAGGCTGCCGCCGGCTACGAGGCAAGTCTTCGTATTATTACGAAGCACCCCGTTAGCGGTGCAATTAACGATGTTCACAATCCGCGTTCGCGCAGTGCTAAGTTGCGCGCCGCTGTGAAAATATAACACAAACAGAAAGGGGGATGTAACCATGACGCGTCACATCCAAGTCCAAGACAAGAACGAAGCTGTGCGCAGCGTTGTTGTGCGCCGCAAGGTATAGTTTTTGCACTTTCACACGCTTAAGCGCCCCCGAAAAGGGGTGCTTAAGCTGCCGAGAGGATAATATACGATGAAACGAACAGAGCAACCGGTCTGTGTTGCCATAGTATTAACATAAACACGAAATATTCCACCACCATGCCATATCATCGAACAGTACAATTTAATAGCCGGCGCCAAGGTAATTATGGGCGTAATCGCAATACAGTTGCTTTTGCATCGGCTGTCAAGCTTGGTCCCGTGTCGCATACAGTGATCGTTGCTTTGATGATTACGATTCTAGGTCTGATATACTTAACACAGGCGACACGCGTGTCGAGCTATGATTACGCGGCGAATACTATGTCTGATAAAATTTCGTCGTTGACTGAGCAAAAGAATGATTTAGCGGTCGAAAATGCTCGCTTGACAGCACTTCAGTCGGTGAAGGGGAGTAGTGTCGCGCAAGCAATGACGTCGCCAACTGATACGCAATATGCGAGCAAATAAGTAAGTATGAATATAGGTAGTCGAGGCGATGCGCGGATTGGCGTGTTGGGTGTTTTGACGCTTGTAGCACTGCTGGTAATGGTGGCGCAGCTTTTTCGTGTGCAGGTACTGCAGCATAATTATTACGTTCAGCTGGCAGATAAAGAGCATATCAAAAAATTTACGCTCCGCGCGGCGCGCGGGGAAATCTACGCGATGGACGGCAATGCGCCGGCGAAACTCGTGATGAATACGACGGTGTATACGGTTTGGGTTGATCCGACACTCGTGACAGACAAGCAGAAAGTAATCGATGTGATGAACCGTGTGGCGGGCGGCAATGTGCGCAAAGACTTTCGTCAATATTTAGATGCAAAAAATACGCGCTATCAAGTGATTGCGACGAAAGTTAACCGCGTGCAGGCGCAGAAAATCAAAGACGAGAAGCTTGCCGGCGTCGGGTTCGACGCATCAACGCAGCGCGTCTACCCGGAAGGAGCGCTTGCGAGCCAGGTGCTTGGCTTCGTGAATGGCGAAGGGCAGGGGAAGTACGGTTTTGAGCAGGCAAACGACGAAACGCTTGCTGGTAAAGACGGCGAGCTAAAAACTGTGACCGATGTGCGCGACGTACCGTTGACTGTGACTGATAAAAATATCAAAAAACCAGCGGTAAATGGCAAAAACATGGTGCTGACAATTGATCGCAATGTGCAATCAAAAGTTGAAGAAGTCCTTGCGGCGGGCGTAAAGCGAAGCGGTGCGACGCGGGCGAGCGCGATCGTGATGGACCCGCAAACGGGCAAAGTGCTCGCGATGGCGAACGTGCCGACGTACGACCCGTCTAATCTAAATGTGAAGGACGTGGCGGTCTTTAATAACAGTACAATTTCAAATCCATATGAGCCTGGTTCTGATATCAAGACTTTTACGGTTGCGACAGGTATTGACCGCGGCGTGATTACACCTGATAGCACATACGATAACACCGGTAAGATTAAGGTTGAAGACATTACTATTAATAACGCAACAAAGAACGCGGTAGTGACAGGAACTATCACGATGCAAACAGCGCTGAACTGGTCGCTTAACACCGGCATGGTGACGATCGCGCAGCGTTTAGGTAATGGTACATATATTACGCGTGCTGCGCGCAATACGATTTATGAATATTTTCATGACAAATTTAAGCTGGGCGAACTGACCGGTATTGAGCTTGCGAATGAAGCGAAAGGCACGATTATCTCACCGCTGCAGCAAGAGGGTAATGCGGTGCGCTATAGTAACATGGTATTCGGGCAGGGTATGGACGCGACGATGCTGCAAGTGGCGAGCGGCTTTTGCGCAGTGGTAAATGGTGGAACGTATTTTGCGCCGACGATCATTAACGGTACGATTAGCAACGATGGTGTTTTCGCGCCAGCGGGCACAAAAGCTCAAGCACGTGTCATTACTGAAGCAACATCAACGACGGTGCGCGAGATGGTTCATCAATCGCATTACGCAACGTACAATCCGAAAGACGGCTCGGAGCGCTATCTTGTGGGTGGCAAGACCGGCACGTCTGAAACGATTGTGAACGGCAAGTATGTCAGCAATCAGACGATTGGAACGTATTTGGGCTATGGCGGCGAGAAGGGGCAAACTCCACGTTACGTCATTATGGTTGAAATTGCCGCCGATGGCAAAGATATGGGCGGCGGTAGTGACGCAAAGCCGATTTTCAACGACATATCAAATTGGATGCTCAATTATTTAATGTTAACGCCGCAAGGCTAGACGGGGTATACTGGATAGTATGACAATCGTAAATTTCTCAAATGAATTGAATCAAACCTTCGCTTTGAGCGTGGCGGCGTTCTTGTTGGCAATGATACTAACGCCGGTTTATACGCATTTCGCATATAAATATAAATTTTGGAAAACGCAGCGTAGCGCAGCAGTAACGGGGGAGCGGCTAAAGATTTTTAATATACTGCACAAAGAGAAAATTGCGCGGCACGTTCCGACAATGGCAGGTACTATCGCAGTGGCAGCGATTACAGCGATTACATTAGCGCGCAACCTTGACCGGGCACAAACTTGGCTGCCGCTCGCGGCCTTGCTTGGTGGAGCATTTGTCGGGCTGATCGATGATGTACTCAATGTGTTCGGCTCAAATCGTAAGGATGCCGGGCTGCGCAGCTGGGTGAAGTTCGCGATGATTACTGCAATGAGTATTGTGCTTGGCTGGTTCTTCTACACGAAACTTGGCTACAATACGATCCATATACCGTACTTTGGCGAATGGCAAGTCGGCGCGTGGATTATTTTCTTTTTTGTATTAGCAGTGGTGTCAACGGGCAATGCGGTGAACATCAGCGACGGGCTTGATGGATTAGCGGGCGGTTTGTTGGTAATGTCGTTTTCAGCGTTTGGCGTGATTGCGCTATTGCAGGGGCATATTAAGCTAGCGGGATTCTGCTTTACGGTAGTAGGCGCATTACTGAGCTACCTGTGGTTTAATATTTACCCGGCGCGATTTTTCATGGGCGATGTTGGTAGCTTTGCATTTGGGACGAGCTTAGGCGTTGTTGCGATGATGACGAATACGCTGTTTTTACTGCCGATTATCGGGATTTTATTTGTGGTTGAGGCGGGTTCAAGCTTGCTTCAGGTCATTAGTAAAAAACTATTTCATCGTAAGATATTTGTCTCGGCACCAATCCACCATCACTTAGAGGCGACAGGCTGGCCGGAAGTGAAAGTTACGATGCGCTTTTGGGTGATTGCTGGCGTGGCGGCATTTATCGGCATGCTGATGGCGCTGAGCGGAGGGCATATTACATCGTGAGCGGTGGTCTAGCCTCATCACGCCGGGAAGCGATACGTGCTCGTACGAACCATCAGAGGCAGCGGCGGCATCGTCCCGACTATATGATCGTCATGTGCATGGGCGTACTGATGCTCATTGGTTTGGTTGTGATGTATGCGATTGGTCCGCAGCGCGCCAATGTAATGAATGCGGCGTATAATGGCTCGTATTCGGCGACATACTTTGCAGTTAAACAATTCGCTAGTTTGCTCATTGCGCTTGCTGCGTTTGTCGTATTGGCGTTTGTGCCGTTCTCAGTGTTAAAAAACCAAGCGGGAAAGTTTATGGCTGCGGCACTTATTGCGTCCGTATTACTGTTTTTGGTGGGAAACGTTGCGCATATTGATACGCTCGCGCAGGCGACGTTAGGTGCGTATCGTTGGTTTAATCTTGGCAGCTTCGGCGGATTCCAGCCGTCTGAGCTGATGAAGTTTGCTGTCGTTATATTCATGGCAGTGTTCCTAGGCAACCGTTACCAGCAGGGTAAAATTAACAACCCGAAAGAAACGGTTTATCCGATGGCGGGACTATTAGCGTTATTGCTGCTTATCGTTGTTGTTGTTCAGAAAGACATGGGCACAGGCGTGGCGATTGCAGCAACGGTCGTATCGATGTTCATTGTTAGTACGATGAATTGGCAGATCCTGGCAAAAATTGCAGGCGTTGGCGTTGTTGTAGGGCTTGCGCTGGTCGTGTCGTCGCCGCACCGCATGGAGCGCATCGGCACATTCTTTAGCTCGAGCAACGATGTTGCTGCAGCAGATGAACGCGATAATAACTATCACATCAAAAACGCGATGATTGCTTTAGGAACGGGCGGGTTGCTCGGGCGCGGAATTGGCAAGAGTATCCAGGCGACCGGATATTTACCCGAGGCGGTAAATGACTCGATTTTTGCAATCATGGGTGAGATTTTTGGGTTTGCCGGCACAGTTTGTATCATTGGGTTATTTGGTATTTTGTTATTCCGCATTTTGCGCATTGCCGATCAGCTCCCCGATATGTCTATGCGAATCGCGGCAGCAGGCGTGTTTGGCTGGCTGCTTGCACACGTTGTAATGAACGTTGCTTCAATGATTGGACTGATTCCTCTCACAGGTATTACGTTGCCGCTGCTTAGTTTTGGCGGAACGAGTATGATTTTTATGAGCGGCGCGCTGGGTGTCGTATTTCAACTTTCGCGGTATACTAATCATAAGTCAGTTAACATGAAGGAGGACGCTCGTGCGGATTTTGGCAGCAGGCGGCGGGTCGGGCGGACACGTTACGCCGGTCGTCGCAGTATTGCGTGAATTGCGGAAAATAGAACCAGACACAGAGATTCGGTTCTGGGTTGACCATGCATTTGAAAAACAAGCACGTACTGTCATGGGGGGGTACGATGATTCCATTCGTGTTGATACAATTGTGAGCGGTAAGTTGCGCCGGTATCATCACTTGAAATGGTGGCAGCAGTTGATGAAGTTCCGTACAATTACGCTACCTAATATCATCGATGTAGTTAAGGTGAGCGTTGGGTTTATGCAATGTCTATGCAAGCTAGTTGCGTGGCGTCCGGATGTCGTTTTTACGAAAGGTGGGTACGTGTGTTTGCCGGTTGGTTTGGCGGCGCATGTGCTGAGGATTCCACTTGTTATTCACGACTCTGACGCGCACCCCGGCTTGACGAATCGCGTTTTGGCGCGTTGGGCGGACGCAATTGGTACGGGTGCGCCGCTAAAATTCTACCCATACCCGCGCGAGATCTCGCAGTATGTTGGTGTGCCAATTATGGAAGATTTTGTGCCGTATAGCGATGAGCGGCGGCGTGACGTCAAAGTAAAGCTTGGATTTGATCCGACGCGGCCGCTTGTCGTTGTGACAGGCGGCGGCCTTGGTGCGCGGCGCATTAATGATGCGGTTGTTGCAATGCTACCGCAGCTTACGAAGCAAACTAACGTTATTCTCATCACCGGTGCACAACAATATAGCGATATTCGCGCACGCGTTCCGAATGATACTAGCCAGGCGCATATTCATGATTTTATTAGTAGCGGGCTGGTTGATATGCTTGGTGCGGCAGACATTGTTGTGGCGCGTGCAGGCGCAACGACGATCTTGGAGCTTGCGGCGCTCGCCAAACCGACGATCTTAGTGCCGAATGGCTACCTGACGGGCGGTCATCAGCTAAAAAACGCGGCGGTATACGAAGAAAAAGGCGCAGTGAAAGTAATTGATGAATTGCAATTGGACGACCACCCTGAGGTGCTTGTTCAGGCGATTGAAGCGCTGCTCGCGGATCGTGCGGCAATGGCTCGTATGGGCGCCGCATTTTTGGCCTTTGCTCATCCGCACGCGGCGCGCGATATGGCTGAGATGATCGTCCGAACCGCTAAGCGTAAGTGATATAATAAAAGGTATATGCTAGAAAAACTCGGAAAAGCCGTGCTGCGTCGCCGCCCGCCGCAGCCAGTGCGTCGGCGGGCAATTGATCGCGATGATTCGGCGCAGCTGGGTGATTTAACGACAGCGAGTAGCTATGCTTTCCGGCGCAACCGCACGCTGACCGGCAGTCTTCTTTCCGAAATTTCGAGCCCAAGTGAACACCGCGCTGATCTTAAGTCGCCGCGCGTGCAAGCGCATACATTACGCTACCGTCGTCGTAAGCTTGTATTACGATTATTTGTGCTTTTGGCGGGCATCGCTGGCCTCGCATGGATACTTTATCAATCAGTTGTTTCGCCAAGTGTTACGCTTGTTGGCGTTGATTCACCGTCTACCGAAACGACGCAGCGCTATGAAAAGGCAATTCAGGATTACCTCGCGGCTCGTCCATTTGAGCGGTTGCGCGCGCTGATAGATGTCAAATCTCTCGTTGATTACCTGCAACATGATTATCCGGAGATTCAGTCTGTCGAGCCGACAGTCACCTTTGCCGGGTTTGGACGCGCGAAATTTTCTATCGTCATGCGTCATCCGGTTGTGTCGTGGCAAGCGGGTGCGACCCTCGTGTTTGTCGACTCTAGCGGAGCGGCGTTTTACCGGAATGTGCCCGAGTCGCCTGTCGTACAAGTCATTGACCGTACGGGCGTTCAAGCGACGACAAATAAGGTTCTTGTGAGCAATCGGTTTTTAGAATTTGTCGGCAAGGTTGTTGGGTACTTCTCGGCGCAAAAATACACTGTTTCAAGCGTAATTTTGCCTGAAGGCACAACTCGTCAAATAGAAGTGAAGCTTGATGGGGTAGGGTATCCAGTTAGACTGTCGATTGATCGTGCGGCAGCTAGCCAGGTTGAAGATGCGGTGCGTGCTGTCCGATATTGTGCCGAGCACTCAGTCAATCCGGCGTATCTTGATGTGCGGGTGAGCAGGCGAGCATTTTATAAATAAAAAAGGTCACTTTTCTTGCCAATTGGGGGATGTTCTATCTTTGTTCGTTTTATCGTGATTGAGCGAGCGAGAGGAAAAACTATATAAAAATATAAAATCGTATAAAAATCAAATAGGGCAGAAAAGCAAAAAAAGATAGTGGGGGAATGTTTTTAACAAAAATGCAAATTAGCGCTAACTAGATATTTTTTGTGGATAACTTATGCGAGAACTATAAGTATATGTTGTTGTGAGTGCTACTAGTAGTACTTTAATGAGAGCTTTCGTATGGTTTTAATTAATTGAGGCCGCCGTTTAGGTGTATTAACGCACGTTAAGTGATAGATGTAGTAGATAAGTAAAGACAATTTTCGAGCAAATCCCCTACGAAAGATGAGAGTAGTTTTTGTAAAGTAAATTAGCGCTCACAGTAGATGGATGCTAATTCATATTCTTGTACAGTATTTTAAGTCGTAAAACGGACATTGTGCGACGTTAACTTCACCACAACCCTCATCTTTCAAAATCCCGTGTTATGATAGCCTCATCATTAACTAACCTGTACGAAAGGATGAAAATACTCGTATGGACGAAAGCACTAACTCCCCTCTAAATTCAGATAATTTGTTGTCTGTAATATCACGCGTTTGGGCTACAAAAGAAGTTTCTAAGCGTACGAACAATCCCTATTATCAAATTCATATTGCGTTTGGTGATACCTACACGTTTGAGGCGTTTCTCACTAAAGAGCAACTAGCGCTGATCGGTCTTGCGCAGGAACGTCGCAAAAAGGCTGAAATTGACGCCATGATTTAATCTAAATCATGTTCCCTTTTTGTTCTTTTACAATAATATCTCACAATTGCGGGCTTCCAGGATAAAAGCCCCTTAAACCCCTGGGTAGCCTTATTTGCGCGATAGGGCGGGCTGCTTCTCCACCATAGCATTAAGTCGCGCAAGAAAGGTGTTGGATATGTTGCAAGCTTTTGGCGCAGGTGAAGTGTTCCCTGCTGATACGATTACAACGTTCACCACTGCGGTAACGGGTGTGCTTTCGGCGAACATTGGCGTGGTGATTGGTATCTTGGCGTTTGTCTTTGGTATTAAATTTATCATGCGTCTCTTCAACAAGAGCACTCGCGGTCATATGTAGACTGTGTGCCCATAACATTAACGTTGTGGGCTAAATATCTAGATTTCGTTTTAATTAATTTAACTATGATTGTTTCTTTTTGACCTCTTTAGAAATCTAGATATTTGGCTCACAAAGAAAGAGTAACCATTAATGAGTTTTCTAATTTTATTATCACTTATCATTTTGAACTATCAGATTTATAAGTTATCGCAGCTACTTATTGCGATAGATGAGCAACGTGTTGATATTGCTCGTTTTCAAAATGATAAGTCCTCTGTGGAGTCGGACAATGGCAAACACTGAAGTTATTAACCTTATATTGCAGTTAACGAAAGAAATGCTGATATACATGCTTCCGATTATTGGTTTACTTTCTGGTCTTATGCTTATTTTGTCGTTTTTACTTCATGTCACTATTAATGCTGTAAAGAAGTTCTGATTATGTGGGATGTTGTAGTTGCACATTCGTTTGCGCAAAAAGTGGCTATTGTGATTACTTTTGCTATTGTTGCGTTCATTGTTTATCAATTTAGGTTTACGCGTCATGATTAAGCTATTTAAGTTGTTATTCCCCTACCCTTTTTCTTATACTTCTCGATTTACTCAGTTATATGTTATGTTTTGCTTTGGTTTTTTGTCTGCTTTTCTTGTCATTGGGGTTTTTAGATTTATTTTGTTGTTAGTTTTTATATTAATGTATTTGTGTTATCGTACAGAATTTTCTAGATATAGGAGTAATCATCATGACGAGCATTAAGCGGTGTATGTTAATTGCTTTAGCGGTATTGTTGTCGTTTTCTGGCGTTTTTGCCTTTTTTTCTGCTTTGACTTTCGCTGAGGAAATTAAGAAGAAAGATTATGGCATTAAGGTAACTGGTAAGCTTGAGCTTGGCGGTTCTAATGACGCTAAGCCTAATCCGAGTAAATGTGATTATGTTGATTTTTCAAGGTATTGGTCTAATTTTTTTAATCCGCGTAAAGAGGTGAAATATAGTGCGCCTAATATTTTTCTTAGTGATAATGCACAGTTTGTTGAGTTTGCTGTGAAGTTTAATCAAGAGGCGTTAAAAGGTGAAAATTATGATTGGGCTGTTGTACAAACTGGTCCTTGGGACTCTGCGATTAGCGGTGATCTTTTTCGTAATATTCGTATATTTCTTATTCCGAAAAAGGCTAATTTAGTAGTGAAAGATGGTTATATTCAATCAGATCAGCATATGTTGTTTGTCGATGTATTTATTAATCCTAATGCTGGTTGCCGTTTGCAATATTGGGACGGTTCTGGTGAGTCTTTTACTGACTATATATTAACTGCTGGTCGTTTGATGTTTTTACTTAATCATGATAATATAACTTATCCTGGTGATTATGAGGGTGATATTATTCCACAGGTGTTTGATTTTATTACCAAAATGTCTCCTCAGTGGGTGTTATCAGTTGATAGGCGTCGTGTTACTGGTCATGTGCAAGATCCGAATAAGGATGATGTAAAACGTTGTCTAACGTTGAGAATAAAAGATAAAGACGATAATATTCTTTTTGAACGGACTCAAGATCATCCTGGTATTTCTTGCGCTAAAGTTTTACCTTTTACGTGGACTGCCCCTGGGTTAGGTACATATTATTTTGAAACTGAGTTTTTTGTACCTATTCCTTTTGTTTCTCCGAGAAATGAGAAGTGGGTAAAGCAACGTGTGAAGTTTGAAATAAATGATCGATCATATATGATGTCTGATAAAACTCAGCATTGTGATGAGAATGGTAAATGTGAAGATTTTGATCCTGTGCGGTTATGTGATTTTAAGTTGGAGCAAGCTAAGAAATCTTTGTCTAAGCCTAATGTTTTTGAGGCTGCTACTCATGCATTAGATTGGTATGGTTGTTTTTTGAATGCTAAAGTGGCTGAGTTTTGGAATTTTTTGAGGGATTTGTTTATTCCTGCTTTACCTGATTTGAAAGGTCCATTCAATCAATTGTCTGATGTTTTATCTAAAAAATTAGGTTTTCTATTTTATCCATTTAAGTGGTTTATTCAGTTATTTCAAGCTTTAATAAATGCTACCTCATCGTGTTCTATTGATACGTCACAAGTTCCAGGCGCTAATGCTAATGGTTTATTTTGGGGTCGTCCCGTGCGGTTGTCTGTTTGTTCTGCTGAGCGTGATTTACCACAAGTGTACAGTGTTTCGGTATTCTTTATACGTATAGTTACTGTGTTCGGTTTGTTATATTCGTTGTACCATCGTTTGGTTAATTTACTTACGACTGATCGTATTGTGAAAGCTGCGCAGGAGGGTAGAAAGTGATATTCACCGGTTTATTTATTATTGTTGTTAATATCGTTGTTTTTATTCTTGCGCTATTTCCTGATTTACCTGCTACTCCACAGGCTATTGTTGATATTGCAAGTTTTTTATTGACGTTTTTGACTTCTGCGTTTGGTTTCATTATGCATATTTATACGCCTGTTTTGGCTGCTGTAGTGGTTTCACTAACACTTGCATTGATGTTTTTTAATCAGGGTTATGTTGTCGTCGTATGGATTCTTAAGCGGTTACATTTATGGAAATAGGAGGTTGTGATATGCTGGTTGTATAAATAATTGAAAGGTAAAATAAAAATGCAAAATGCAGTATATAATAACACCTCTGATGTAATTCGCGGTGGTTTAGATGCTAGCAATAATACAGTAAATAATATATCAAATTTATCTAGCGGCTCTCATGATACTTTTTTGATAGCGTGTGTTGTTTTTGTTTTTTGTGTTGTTTTGTTATTGTTGATTAAGTTGATGTATTTTTCAAAGATATGGGCTATGACGTCCGATATAAGCGCTATTAGGAAGTCGGTAGATAAGTTGTTAGAGAAACAGGAGTCTTTGTGTAATGCCCAATTATCTACCCCTATTAACCAAATCCAAGAAAATAACGATTCAGACGATTCTTGATGATATAAAATCTCGAAAAGATAAAGACCTTTTTCAACCGTCCGGTACACAAGTATATGTTGGTCGTCAGGGTTCTGGTAAAACTGTTTCTGCGGTGTATCATGCCATAAAATTGAAAAAGCGTTATCCGAAGTGTATTATTGTTTCAAATCTTAAATTAAATTTTCTTGAGCCGGTTAATGCTTTTGATTATTTGCGTGATTCTACCCTTTTTAATCCAAAAAAAACAGTATGTACTATTTAGTTCGATGCATACGCTTGAACGTGTTCTTGTTGGTGTAAATAATGGTAAATTTGGCGTTGTTTATATCATAGATGAGATACATACGTATTTTAATGCGTTAGAGTCTAAAAATATTCCGATGTTTGTATTTACAGAAATTTCGCAACAGCGCAAGCAACGGAAGCTTATTATTGGCACTTCTCAGCTATTTATGCGTGCTGCTAAGCCGTTACGTGAGCAATGTGATAATGTTATCGTCTGTAGTACTATAATGGGCGTTCTGACGCTTCAAAAAGCTTATGATGGTGAAACGCTTGAACAAGACTATAGCGGGCGTTTAATTGGTGATAAACGTAAAACCGGTTTCTTTATTCACACAAGAGAAATCCGAAATGCTTATGATACTTATCAAAAGGTTGTATCCGGTAAAGATCAACTTGATGCAATTGAAAAACCAGTTCAAATTGAAATAAATGGAAAATTGCTAAAACGGTAAAATATTTGTCGGGTGATGTCAAGGTTACCTTGACGAGCCCGACAATGTGTTCCTACTTGATAATAGGGACACATTGTGTATAGTAGACACGCTTTGTCTACGATTCATTGCTTTAATTTGGGGGTATAAATTATGTCATACTATAGTAAAGAGTCTGATGTTCGCATTGTGACGGATGTCGTGAAAGAGTATCCTCATATGATTCGTATTTATATTTATCATAATTCATTTCCTATCAACCCTACCCCTAAAATGATTGCAAGTCGTAAAAAAGATGAACCTGATGATGTTGATATTGTTCGTTCAATTCGTCGTACGCGTACAACGATTTATGATTTGATTTTAACTAATAAGTTCGAGTACTGGTGTACCTTTACCTTTTCTGCAAAAATCGGTGATCGTTTTGATGAAAAGTATTGTCGTCATACAATGATGATTTGGTTGCATAACCAGCGTCGACACTCCCCTAGTTTGAAATATCTTGTTGTTCCTGAATATCATAAACGTTGTGAAGATTGTGTGAATTCGAAAGCTAAAACGTGTCCTCATTCTAATCGACCAAAAGCTGTGCATTTTCATGCTCTTATTGCTAATTTTAATGGTGCGCTTCGTCTTACGAAATTACGTACAAAAGCGGGTCAGAAAGTCTATAATGCTACCGGTTATCGTTCTGGTTTTACAAAGTTTGTTGAACTGTATGATACTGAAAATCCTGAAAAGCTTGCGAATTATATGACAAAATATATCACAAAAGATATGCCAAAGTTCGGTGGTAAAAAACGTTATTGGGTATCTCAAAATTTAATTCGTCCGAAAAGTACGGTTAATGGGATATTTGCGTTTCGGCTTGAAAAGCTTATTTGGAACAGGATGCCGAGATATGTCACTAACGATTTCGAGGTTTTGGAAATTCCGAAAACTTCAGGTATTGCGCTTACGCGTGATGTGCAAGGTCACTTATTAGATGTCTCCCCGACAGCCTCCACGGATGAGAAAAAACGCCTGGCTGCAATGCGCAAGAGATCGCGCGAGGGCGTGGATATATTTGCGCATTCACCGAGCGTTTGCAGTTCGATTAGCCGTTAGGCGTATTGTGAGCATGAAAAAAGGCGCTCAAGCGGTTGCCCGCTGAACGCCTAGCTTCTATTGTAAAACTTCGTACCAAATTTTTGTCGCTTGTTCTATTTGACTGCGTCGTTCTTTGCTTTCTTGATATATCCCCCATAGATCTGGTGTTATTTCTCCATAGAGCCATTCCCACCAGTCTAAGAGTAGGTTGTATAGTTCTAATTCTGTTCTTGGTTTTTCGTCTGTGTTGATGTTTATCCCCAGCCCTGTGTTCGTGAAGATTCTGATTCTCATAGCATATCCTTTCTTATTATTCTTGCTATGCAGTCGGGTTATAGGGTTTCAAAATCAAAAAACACATGTGGAGACACAGAGGATTATACAATTAAAAATATAAATTTATAATCCCCTGCTGTTCTACATTGTTTTTTATTTTAACCCTATATAATGAGTCGACAGCAAGAATAAGAAACGTTTGGTTGTAATCTCGTCAAGTACTTTTGTAAATTTTACATACTATATTATGCGACGTTACGTAACAGAGGTAATTAAGGTTATCACACCGGACATTGTGCGACGTTAAGTCTATGTGCAAAACATGAATGAAATTGCGTCCCTTTTGTTACTTGTTTGGTTGATTCCAAAGATTTATTGCCTCACAACTTTTTAGTTATTTTATATTTACCCTGCCTTTTATGTATGTATGAGATTTTGTCTTTATGCTAGTTTTTCTCAAGCTTATTTTATTAGATTTCATTATGTATATATTTATTGTAACTACTTACATCTACAAAAATCCAAACTTTTGCGTTTGAGCTTCCTGAGCAAATCGTTAAAATTAAAATGTTCTATATTTGTTCTAAACCTGTTGGTTGCTGGACAAAATATAGATAGGTAGGGCTAGTCCTTGTCGCTTATCGATTAGCTTTAGCAGAGTCTCGCTTACTCATGCGATAAGGTTATACATCACAAAGACCAGATCTCTAAATAACACTCCAAATTACTATAAGCATAAGTTAGATGTTAGAGCTATCAATTTTAGGTGTACTCTGGTTTTCAATGCGGCGCTGTATTTTTTCAGTATCTTCAGCTGCTGGAAAATCCTCTGGGTTCATACCTTGCTGATTGCGAATAGTCGTTCTAACTGCGTCATTATTATCGTTATTGTCATGAAGCACAGCGTTATACGATGATATCCCGTAATTCTCTATATTAGCTGCCGTCATTTCGTTCGCCAATGTTTTACCTGCCAGCACAACGTTGTGGGCTTTGTTAGCCCAAGGTTTGTTTCCGGTATTTAGTTTCTCTTTCATCTGCTTATTAGTTTTGCCACCAAAGAAGGATTTGTCGCCATCGTTTTTTATTCTAGCTAACCCTCTCGGGCTAATGCCTGCTTCTATAACGCTGGAGGATAATCTCTTGTCCGACTCAGAAAATTCACGCCGACGCGCAAGTCTATCTATATCCTGATGGTACTTCTCGGCAATTTCTTGTTTGCGCGTTTGTGTTGCAAAATAATTCTGAGCTTCCGCAACTCTAGGTTTTTTGGTTGGGTTACCGTTTTGAGCGATAAGATAGCACGCCAGTCTTGTCAATCTAATGTCACCAATATTATTGCTGTTACCATAGCCTATCGAAACCATTTTCCCTACATGGGAAAAATGGTTTTCCACAGGTACGCCAGTTGTATGGAGTGCAATCTTAGCGCGCTCAACCACCTTTCTGAAAGAATCCCATTTTGCATATTCGAGAACCCCTTGGAGCTCTCTAGCATACCAGAACTCACCTTGCTTATCTTCATGCTTGATAGACTCAAAAATGCTATCACTTTGTTTGATTTTTAACTCGCTTGTCATATCTTTATTATACCAAAAAGCTCATCGTGATTATTATAGCACTACTGTAAAACCTCGGCTTTCTTTTGCAGTGCGAAGTTTGAGTTTCAGTACCATTCAATATAACACTACTGTAAAACAAACGGAACAATAACAGCGCCAGTTGGCGCGTTTCAGTACCATTCAATATAACACTACTGTAAAACGAAACCAAGCCGCTAAAAGTAATTGTTTATGTTTCAGTACCATTCAATATAACACTACTGTAAAACTTCTTAACCGAGTCAGTTCTCGTATTGCTTTGTTTCAGTACCATTCAATATAACACTACTGTAAAACAATGCCAGCGACATAACGCTTGTGAAACTCGTTTCAGTACCATTCAATATAACACTACTGTAAAACATCTGGTATGCGCGAGTCGTTTGCGCCGAGGTTTCAGTACCATTCAATATAACACTACTGTAAAACCCGTTCGACAAGCTGATCGTCATTCCGCCAGTTTCAGTACCATTCAATATAACACTACTGTAAAACGCTGGCTCGACGCTGAAACTTGCCCGGCGAGTTTCAGTACCATTCAATATAACACTACTGTAAAACCTCAATTGTGAAGTTTTACAGGGGTGAACGTGATAGCGCTTACTCCTGTTGTTATTGTGCATTGGTACTAAAATCATACAAATCGTCATCAATAGCGAGAATATTCTCCTCGTTTAACTTATCTTTACAGTTTTTCTCAATAAAAAGTACTGAAAAATGATTGTTTTGTACATATTGTAAAAGAGCTTGCAACTCGCTGTGCGACAATAATTGGCGCTGGTTTATCAAAATAACTAAACGTTTTGATAATAATTGCTGCGCTGAATCTATAATACCATAAAGTTTATCAAGATAGTTATTCCCTGTGTTGGCTTCTAGTCCCACGTGTGTCATTTTCAAGAGGTCATTGATAGATATTTCTGTTTGATAGTTCAGATTTTGCGAGAATCCAGTATTTATGGCGCCGAGGATATCCAAAATACCTGTCTCTATTTGTGCTAATTTTACTGCGTCGATGTCGCTGTTGTCTTGAATATTTTTGTAGAGGGCCGCCGTGATGGTTCGATTTGCTAGATCGTATGAATATATATCGGTGACAATCAGAATGTCTTTTGCGAAATTCAGAGGGTCGTGGTTGCTATCGTAAATAACGGTACGATTGTTCCCTTCCTTCTTAGTGTATGCGTCAAGAATGTCTTCAACAACTCTCCTGAAGAACAAGTCATTGCAGATTACTAAGGTTGCGATACCACCATCGCTTGGTATGAATAGTGTATTATCGAATCCTGAAATGCTAATATTCATAAAACCACTGTCCTATCGGTACTTTGAATCGATAGCTCCTCATACTCCCCTGCTAAATATTCCATTGAGGCGAATTGCCGCTCGGTTATCGTCAGTAGCTGGACGACACCGTTATCGGGTATAATTTTCCTTAGCCTGTCGTAGGTTGATTTTTCATTGGTGGAGTTGAGTACTAGCTTGCTATAGACGGATTGTTGCATCATGACAAACCCTTCTTGGGTGAGTTGCTTGCGGAATGTCGCATATATTTTGCGTTCGCGAGCACTCACCATTGGTAAGTCAAAAAATAATAACATTCTCATATAGCGTACTTTCATAATTATGTTAAATCGTATTCAGGTAGCTCTTTTTCGCTACTCTCTTCCATCGCTCTAAAAAATAACTTGACGTAGATATTGATCGCGTTTGATAAGAACTGTTCTTTGCCGAGAATGACAACTTTGTGATTGAGGATGTCAATGAGACGGCTTTTGAAGAAGTCGTCAAATGCAAAGCTGCGGCACTTATAAACTTCGCGGTCGACGACAGGACGAAACGGCTCCATGAGGTCGCAGGTGAGGTTAAAAGGATTGTATTCATTGCAGTGGTTAACGCCCATAGTGGTTGAGTAGCCGGCTGAAGTAATTTCCCTGTTGAAGGCTGAAAGGAGAATTGCGTAACCATAGTTAAGCGCTGCGTTTATGTCGCTGGAGCTGTCGCGTGAAAATTGCGGACCAAACAGTTCTTTGAAGTATAGTTTCGCAGCATGAGCTTCGCGATTGGTAGTATCTCCGGGCAATACCGATGCGGCGAAATTCATGAGCATTTCGCAGGAGGTCTGGTTGGCGGTATCTCTATAGACTACCTGAGCTTGCTTGATGATTTTTTGAGCAACGATTCTCTGCCAGATTTTATCTTTGGTAGCTTGAGGCCATTGGCTTTGGCGGCGCATTTGCTTGCTGGCATTATGCGCACCGTAATACGGTATTATCTCGCTGTATGGATTGCGTTGGTGGTCGCAGAAAATTATTTTCACCTTGTAGCGAGACAGCTCACACAGTAAATAGGCTGTCAAATTAACGGCAGTATTTTCAATTATTAGGGTGCCGATTTCGCTAATATGGAGGGCTTTTTCCTTGCCATCGCTGATGATAAGCATGTAGTCGTTTTTATAGCTTAGCTTGCAGCGATTCTTGACGATGACGGTTCGCCAGGACACTTTATTGATCCCGTTCTAGTAATTTTCCGTCTAATTTGCGACAATGCAATCCAGTGATAGATTCGTAAACGAAAGTAAGCTTGGTTGGGTCGAGATTTTTGCCTATCATTCTACCAAAATCACTTGGTAGTTGAAGTTTTGGGAAGTTCTTTTTCATATCTACGCGCCCCGATCCAGCGTGTGTAGCCACTAAGACTAACCCTATAACCTTAATCTTATCATCTACAGACATTGCTTGGTATTTACTACTGGCAGCCTTCGCTTTTTCGACGGCGCTACCAAATTGTTGGTACTGGCTGCTCAACTTATCGGTGTAAACTTCCCAGAACCTCTCTATTCCGCTAATAACTTTATCTCTTTTTTCGATTTGTTTAGCGCGCTTATCGCGTAGGTTGTCGTCTTCTTTAGCTTGTTCCTCTGAAATTGTGACACGCGGAATTCCCCGTTTTAAGGCTATCGCTACGGCGTATTCGATATCATAAGGTAGCTTCAATTGCTTGGCGTTAGTAACTTCGCTGCTGCCAACGATGAACTGTTCATTGCCTTCATATTCAATTTTTTGATTGATTGGTATTTTAGGAAGAAGTACCGTAGCTTGCTTGTAATTGTTGCTGATATATTCATTGATTGAGTCTGATCTGGTCTTTTCTAGTGTATAAATCTGCGCTGGGACACTGACGATTTCATTGACTGAGACGTCCTTATTTCGTACCTGTTTGAGATAATTTATTGCCGCGAAATAGGCTGCTTTTTCTCCTGAATATCCGCCATATTTACCGACTGGCAAGTTTACTTTTCTGGCGATCATTGTTTTGCCAGAACTCTTGCCGTAAATCGTTTGGTCGTAAAATTGATCATCGCCAATTTTGGTTTTTTGAGTGATTAAACAGTCATTATATCGCATCGTCCGATCAATAACATCTTGCGCGGTTTTGCCCTGCCAGATAATTTCACCAGTCTCTGTGTTGGTAAAATCGTACTTCATTGAGGATAGAATAAAACTACTGCGATCTGCATCGGTTTGTTTTTTAGATTTGAACTTCATATATTCGCCGTAAATAAATGCTTTATCTAATCTAGGATAACGAACCTTTATATACTGAGCTAGAACTGCGGCCAAATAAGCATCTTTGGCATGGTGTAGGTCATTGACTTCGCGGCATTTCGGCAAGTCATGGATGTGACGGTACTCAGAACTCATACCAGCGCGGATCGTGAATACCTCTGTTGATGAATTATGGTATTTTTCGGTCAGCATTCTGGCGAGATGCTTGGTGATTTGCCGTGTCTCGACAAGCTGACGGTTTACGAAACCAGCAACGCGGTCTTCTGACAGTTGCTTTTGGCTCATTAGGCGTTGAAATTTGATCTGTGACATGAGTTTAGCGTTTTTGAGAGATATCCAAATCGGGCGCATATGGTTTTGGATATCGGACGCGATAGGATAATCATCAAGTTTTCGCTGGTTTTCTTTGCGTAGCACCAACACAGTATTGTCTAGCGAATCGTCTTTGGTTAGCGACCGCGGCAAGATGTGGTCAATCTCACTGTCTCTGAGGTCGTTTTCAATATCAAGCGGCTCGCCTGTATAAGCACATTTACCGTTCTGGAGGAAGTATAGGTAATATTTTTTCTTGTCCAGCCTATCTTTATACTCGGCTAATTGCGATTTTATATCAGATTTGGTATATGCCTTGCCGTAAAGATCCTTATACATTTTTTCCAGTTGGCCGTATCGGCTTTTGGTTCTAACTTTCTCGTCTTCATTGCGAGCCATCTCAATGCTGATTAGCTTTGGCTCGTAGCCAATTGTATCGACAATCTCGTCAATAATCCTAACGCTTCGCCACAAAGCACGTTTGATGCCAGGAGAGCCAGCAAGGTTCTTGATATCGTCGTAGGTTATCTCGGTGCGCTGGTCTGCCGACAAGATATCGTCAATAATCTTTTTGAACTCGTATCGATCGCTTTGGATGATCTGCATAAAGTTATCTTTAGAGCTACGCATCGTCTCTATGACGGTCAGCTCGCCGTAAGGCGTGTGCGCAGTAATGCCGTCAAGGAGTTTGCGAGATAGCCGTCCCCAGCCACTATAATTTAGCTTTAAAATAGTACGTAGTTGATTTTCATTAAATATGTCGCTATGCTTTTGTAGCTTCTTAGCTAGAATTAGAATCTTTTTATCTTCAAATAAAGTGATCCACTTGATGACCTCTTCGATTGCTTTTTGAGTTTTTGGCGTAATCTCAATACCGATTTTGTTTGTAAAATCAAGGTAAGACTTACGTGATGAAGCAAATGATTTCTCTTTGGCCGTTCCAGAAATAATAAGAGAGTCAGTGTTGTATATTTGATTGTCATAGAGATATTTGACGAGCTTTTTGTAAGTAACTGAAGACTCTTTGGTGAATAACTCGTCAACGATGCGGTTCTGGATATCAGAGCTTAGTCTTTCGCCGTTGACGGTTACGTTCTTTAATTCATTGCGAACTTCGTATTCCTGATAAAGCAGCGAATTTTTAGGGAGAACCTCTTCGTCTGGCAGATACGTACAGTTGTTGCGCATTCGGTCAATGAATTTCTCGGCGGAAGCTTCATCGTCTATTATTTCATCGAAATTCCACGGATAGATCACGCCATCTTTCTTTTTGACTGACCATGCAAAATCACCACCAGTTTTGAGCGGTCCGATATAGTACGGTAATTTGAATGTGAATATACTAATGATTTTATCGCGATTTTGAGCCAAGAACGGGTAATATTGCGCTTGGTTGTCGATGATTCTTTCAAGCTCATATTGGTGGATTTGATGCGGAATGGCGCCGTTATCACGGATGCGTTGCCTGGCCAAGAACTCGCCTAGCTCGGCACGTTTTTCGAAGCGTTGGTATCGCGGGTCATCTTTGGCGATATTCTTCAGGATATTCTCGATGTCTTTATATAAAGGCGTTATTTTATTGTTATTTTCTGATAGATACTTTTTATGAGTATTATATAGCTCAAAGCTTGATTTTTTACCATGAAAGAATGATTTATAGTTATTTTCGTTTAGGAACTCTCGGAATAACGACTTGAGATCAGATAAATCCTGTCGGTAGGCGTCGTATTTCTCGACCATAATATCGGATAGACAACTACCTTTTCTGATGAATTGACTGAAAATTGTCCATTGGTAGACTGATTCTAAAGTCTCTACGAGCCCATAGCGATCGTCACCGATTGCAGCCGCAATTTCATCGCGTTGCTCCTCGTAATTTTTATTCGAGAATTCCTCTTTTACTTCGAGAGAGTCGTCCTCGAATAGTTTATTGGCGTTCCATTTTAGACCGATAGCTGCGCCGACGGCTTCGCTGACAGCCCTCTTGTTGTCAGGAGATGGCTGTAGTAGATTGATGATGTCTGATTTTCTGGCACTACGTGATAGGGAGCGGTCAAGCAAAATAGCTTTAACTTTTTTAGCCATTGATTCGTCAGCGCCAATAAAATCTATAAACTTCTCTAGATTTTGGTTGTCGAATGATGAAATTACATTATCTACTCCGCCCTCGACTAAGAAATTGCCGCGGTACTTGATAATGTGATGAAGAGCTAGGTAGACTAGTCGAATATCTTGTTTTGCAGAACTGTGAAATAGATCGCTGCGCAAATGATAAATTGTTGGATATTTCTCTCTATATGATTTGTCGGTGAAAGAGCGGTCGGCGAATAGAATATTGGCATTTAATTCTAACGCAGAGTTTTTGTCGCAAGAGTGGAGCATTGACTCGGATAAGCGAAGATAGAAATGTGGGTCGACTTTCTGCATCTCATTGTCAAATATTTGTTGGAGTAACGTAATACGCCGTTTTCGCCTAGCAAGCCGCCGGCGCGATGAGCGAAATGACCGTCGAGTGGCTGCTTTTTGCGCCTCATCAAACAAATGGGCACCCCACATGTTTTGGTGCTTGTATTTGCGCAGATCAAAACCTTCATTGATAACTGCCCAGCCGACGCTGTTTGTGCCAATATCTAATCCAATAGAATACGGTTGTTTCATCATAAATCCCCTTTAATTATTTTAAGTATATCGCTTATTTTTAGGGTTTACAACGTTGTTTTAATTGGCTATAATTCTTAGCGTACCGTTTCGGTACCTCAATATAACACTACAGGTTAAAATAAAGCATTAGCTAAGATGTTTCTGTAAAGATTCGGGCGGTAGGCCCGTTTTTTGTTTGTTATCTTTTTCTTTCAAATCTTTTTTATATAGCAAAAACAAAACCCCGCCCTCGCCCTCTTCCATGCGGCTGAAATAGAAGCCGTTTCCTGCCAAGAGGTTCTGTAGGTCTGGCATTCTCTGGGGCGCTAGTGTTTGTAATTGCGTTGCGCCGCGTAATGCTGCTTCAGCCTCGACTAGTTGTAATAATCGCGTACCAACTTTTCGACGGCGGTATTTTTCTCGTACGACGATTAGTTCCAAATTTGCTATTTCAGGATCGTTTGGGTCCTGGCTATAGATAATTGTGCCAACTGGTTTGATGGTATTGCTGCTTTCATCG
>CALJTR010000009.1:0-17648 GCA_937975975.1 uncultured Candidatus Saccharibacteria bacterium
TGCCAACAGTAGAGCAGGATGAACAGCTGCCGGGGACTTAGCTTCATGCCGTATAACCAACTAGCCTGGTAGCTGGTAGGCTGGTATTTCTTGCGGCACAGTTTACGCCACAGATATTTGTTGCAATAGTTTTCATGAAGACCCGCATGGCAGCGAGGACAAGATACCTCATCGCCGAAGACTAGTTTGTTAAGGATTTGCCAGTATTTCTTGTTACTGGCAAACTTTGGTATGGTAGACATTAGGAACATCTCCTTTCACTTAGTTGCTATTCACTCCTAAGTTTACGGGATGTTCTGGTTTAGTTTAATGGACCCTCTATCTCAGGGTATTGCTTTATAGTACAATCTTCCTTACAATAGGAACATAGAGTACGCTTTATGTCCGAGTCTATACGCCGTCATCACGATATCGCTACCGAACAGGATCGAGATCCTGATGATGCAGCACGTGAACTCGGAGCAAGAGTCTGCAGTTTCATATGCCCGTGTTGTCAGACAGAACTTGCCATAAGACAAGATGGTTTGCAAGAGAAACATACACACCGAAGACCTGCCAAAGATAGTATAGACATCATGACCGTAGCAGCAAGCACAAGCGCACCTCTATCGACCACTGAAAGGCGTATCGATCCGCTCGAACGCCCCAGAAGCGCGGAAGAGATTCGCGCCTTTCGAGAACTATTTGCCGAATTCAGGCGTACCGAACCTCGCCGTAAAGAGCGTTTTGCCTATGGTTTTATCCAACGAGGTACCGCAGCTCCAGAAATGCCGAGATACGTGAGCCCCAGCGACAGAAAAGATTAGATTGATCTTTAATTATTTCTAAACAGCTCATTTTTGGTTCACGCTGCTCATATGCCGCTCAGAACATTCCGGCTACACCGTACTCCCAAAGTTTTTGGATGGTATACAGTGCATAGACGGAATGCTGTGGGTCTCTTGTAAATGAATCCCAGGGATACATAAGAACACTGGACTCGTTTACTCAAAAATGAGCAGTATATGGTAATGGAAGAATGAGTAGAATACTAACGCTTCTTTTACTTTATAAGTTCGGCTACTTCGTTGGAAGGTATATCAGTATAGAGATGCTCATTGAAGAAAGCAAAAATTCTTATTATGAAGAATTACAGAACTCCAGTGAAAAATGGCACACTGGAGAAAATAATGAACTTCCGTTTGTAAAGTATATGCTTGTAATTTTACTAAAGGCGTATAAAGAGTGTGATGACAGATTTAATCTTATTGGAAAAGAAAAATTAGCTTCACCGGAAAGAGTATTCTCTGTTATTCAAAAATCATTAGAGCCACTTTCCAAAAAAAAGATATTATGATTATTTGTCCGGATATATCGCAAAGGACAATAGAGCGAGCTTTAAAAGAACTGCAGGACAATGAAAAAATAAAGCAAGTAGGTAGTGGTCGTTCAACAAAATATATTAAGAGATAGGCTGCAGTAAGACAAACCAGCAGTGTTTACATAATTGCCGTCTTCCACTATAATTAAAGATAACGCGCGACGTGTTTTGTCTGAGGTGCTTCAGTGCCTCGGCGGCAGCTCGCGTCGTGAATATCATCAATATTAAGTTAGGAGAAATACCTCTATGGCAGACTTTGACCGTTCAAAGCCTCACATCAATGTCGGTACCATGGGTCACGTCGACCACGGTAAAACGACTTTGACCGCTGCGATCACTCATGTGCTCGCGAAGCGTCTTCCCAGCGACGTGAACAAAGCGCGCGATTACGCCGACATCGATAACGCGCCCGAAGAAAAGGCACGCGGTATTACTATCGCAACTTCGCACCAGGAATACGAGAGTGAGAAGCGTCACTACGCGCACGTTGACATGCCGGGTCACGCTGACTACGTCAAGAATATGATCACTGGTGCTGCACAGATTGACGGTGCAATCCTTGTGGTTGCCGCTAACGACGGTCCACTGCCGCAAACGCGCGAGCACGTGTTGTTGGCTCACCAAGTGGGTGTGCCAAAAATTGTCGTCTTCTTGAACAAGATGGACTTGGCAGACCCAGAATTAGTCGAGTTGGTCGAAATGGACGTTCGTGAACTGCTCACCAAGAACGGCTACGACGGCGACAACGCACCGATCATCAAGGGCTCAGCAACTAAAGCGCTTGAGGGCGACAAAGAGGCTGAAGACGCAATCATGGAATTGGTCAAAGCGATGGATGATTACTTTGAACTTCCAAAACGCGATCTAGATAAGCCGTTCTTGATGCCAATTGAAGACGTCTTTTCAATCAAGGGTCGCGGTACAGTTGCGACAGGACGCATTGAGCAGGGTGTCGTAAAGATCAACGACCCAGTAGAGATCGTTGGCTTGAAGCCGACACAGAGTTCGGTCGTCACTGGTATCGAGGCGTTCAAAAAGACGCTTGACCAAGGCCAAGCTGGCGACAATGCTGGATTATTGCTGCGTGGTATTGAGCGCGAGCAAATTGAGCGCGGTCAGGTGATCGTGAAACCAGGAACGCTGACGCCGCACACCGAATTCGAAGCTGAGGTGTATATCTTGAAGAAAGAAGAGGGCGGACGCCATACGCCGTTCAGCAAGGGTTATAAACCGCAGTTCTACTTCCGTACAACGGACGTGACGGGCGAGGTTGAGTTGCCGGCTGACAAAGAGATGGTTATGCCTGGTGACCAAGTGACATTCAAGGTCAAACTGCTTGCGCCGATTGCGATGGACAAAGGTCAAGACTTCGCGATCCGCGAAGGCGGCCGCACCGTTGGTGCTGGTGTCGTCACTAACATCATCAAGTAGCTGATCGCTGCTTTTGCAACAATACCCCGCTTGTGTAAGCGGGGTATTTTGGTTGTATTACAAAAATATGAAGATTATACCGTAGGACTATTGGGAATGGCGGATATTCCGCCCGTGTCCCTGTCTCTGTAGACGAGGGTGGTGCCGTCGCACCTCTTGAAGAGGCGTGCGTCATTAAACACGCGAACCTCTCCGTCCTTTGGGTCGGGGACCGGAGGAGAAGCGCATGCACCCACCATCTCGCAAGCAAGGACGACGGTAAGTATGGTGAAGATCTTATTTCTGCCCATGATTCCTCCAGAACCACTCGCGACTATCGCCGAGTGCGATAAGCCTGTACATACTACAGTATCATAAATTTTACCTGTACGCAACCTAGCCGTAGGTTTGCCTTGCGTGCAAAATCATGCTACAATTATACGGTAAATCATAAATCGCTCTGCGATAACTCGGTCAGACGCTAACAAAACCGATTCGAGCCGAGGTTACGCGGGAGCAAAGGAGTAATTATGGCAGACGCCAACAACCAGGGTCTGAAGATCCGCATCCGCCTCAAGGCATACGACCACAAACTTATCGACCAGTCGGCGAAGCAAATCGTCGATACGGCGATCCGCACCGGTGCGGCTGTCGCTGGTCCTGTGCCGTTGCCGACGCGCCGCAGCACCTACACGGTGGTAAAGAGCCCGCACGTGTACAAAACGGGCGGCGAAGCGTTTGAAATGCGCGTACACAAGCGCCTGATCGACATCTCAAACGCCAGTCCGAAAACGATCGATAACTTACAGAACTTGTCGCTGCCGGCCGGCGTCGATGCAGAGATTCGCATGTAATTCGGGCGGTTCTATCTTAAAATGGCCTCGTCAAACGCGGGGCTATTTTTGTAGGGAAAATATGCGCTCCATGATATATTTACGATAATTTTTACCCAAGCCGGCGGCAAATCAGTCGATAGCCATGCCGTATATGCTATACTGATGATATGTCACGCAAACACAAACAACGCACCTACGCGCGCAACCGCATATTTAGCCGCCGCGGCAACGAAAAACTGCAAGAACCGGACAGTTCGTATCTGTTAAAGTTGGTAATCGTAGCGATACTGGGTACGTTGTGGCTGAAGTTTCGTACGCCAGCCAGCGCGGGCGCGGTAGCGGTCAATGCGCTGCCGGTCGGGTTGGCGGCAGGCGTGCTGCTCGTACATTGGCTGGAAACATCGCCGATGAACCGCAAGATTTGGTACGCAACGCTGCTGATTATCGCAATTGTGAGTTATTTTTTGCCGGCTGGTATTCTGCTGTAAATTGATCTGATAAGTCCGTTAAAAAGGAAAATCCCCGCACCTGGCTGGTGCGGGGTGGTGCCCACTAAGGGCGGAGATCTCAGAGGAAGAACGCCTTGCCGGCGTTGTACTTTCTACTGATTCTGTTCGCGTCGGGGCAGCGACCAACAACCTCGAGTGCGCGCTCGTAGCTGTCATCCGTAAGTGTGCTGCTCACCGACAACTTGAGACAGAATAAGGCGGCGACAACCGCCACCTCCGCCTCAACGTCGTGAAGGCGCCGCGCGTAGAGTTCATCTTCAAGCCCAATGATGTACTCGAGGATGAGTCTTGCCGAGATGGCGAGGTCATCGTTTTCGATGACGTACGCCTCCTCATCGTCGCGCAACTCTGAAGCGACTGTCCAGAGCGTGTCGACGACCAGCTCGTTGATAAGCTGGTCGGTCGACTCGAAGCCGTGATATTCGCGGCCAGCCACCGTGATAGTAGTGGCGGCATCAGCCTGGGCGACCAGATCCGACCAGGTGCGAAGCTGCTGCGTCTTGCTCTCTGTCGCTTGGGGCGGCTGAGTGCACTGAGCGATCCCGTTTCGCTCGACGAACGGGACTCCGAAAGAGGACACCGCCTTCTCCCGGAGTACCCGAAATGGAGGGTGCTTTGCGGAATCAAGAATCGTGTCATGAATTGCAGGCATTGCTCTTCCTCTCTAAAGAACTAAGATTCCGCCGCGGGATTGCGGCAAAATCTGATATATATATATCACTAAATAGAGTATTCGTCAACCCATAGCTATATCGACATTGTTCATGATTTTTGCTCCGTTATAGCACCGCGCCGCTGCACAAGTTCAAAAACCTCCTAGACTCCTCCCGCTAAAGTATTAATCTCGTAAGGGGCGAGTGGAGGGTATAAAAATGAGACCAGCTAAGTCTCTCCAAAAAGGGTATATTGTTGCTATGAAATACTACGCCAATATACCCGTATCTATTAAAACTGTAACCGAATTTCGCGTCAAGGTGTTAGAGCACAAAGCAAAGTACGGTATCAAGTCCACTCTGGATGCTTTCTCAGTTAGCCGCAGCACCGTCTATGCTTGGCAGAAGCGCTACTTGGCGTCTAGAAAGCATCCCGGCGCCCTAGCGCCCAAAAGCACCAAACCGCGCCGCGTAAGGCGGAGCAAAATACCCTCTCAGGTTAACGAAGAGATTATCCGCCTGCGGTAAGCTCTACCCTGGATTCGGCAAGAGCAAGTTAAAACCATTTCTAGATAGTTACTGCCAGAGGCATAATTACCCGGCTATCTCCGAATCTTCTATCGGGCGTATCCTAAGTCATCTAAAAGCCTCCGGGAAGCTGGCTAGCCGCCGGGCGGCTTAGCTATTACGCTCGAACTGGCAAACTGCGCCCGTATAAATATAACCGGCAGGCAAAGCTAAGACGCGGCAGCTATTACCCTAAAGAGCCAGGCGATTTAATGCAGCTGGATTGTGTTGTTAAGATGCACCGCGGAGTGCGGCGCTACATCGTTTCTGCGATAGACTATACTTCTTCTTTTGCTTACTCTTACGCCTATAAAGAGCTCAGCAGCCAAGTAACTAGCGACTTTATAGACAAGCTGCTAGTAGTAGCTCCCTTCAAGATTAGCCGCATCCAGACAGACAATGGCGGCGAGTTTCATGATAAGTTCCATGCTAAGTTAGCCGAGCTAAACATTACGCATTTCTGGAACTATGTTAGAAAGCCGATCTATAACGGCAAGATTGAACGCTATAACCGCACTATCCAAGAAGAATACATCGACCCTAATCTAATACTGCTATTTGAAGACATTCCCCGCTTTAACCATGAACTAACCAATTGGCTGCTTTACTACAACACTAAGCGCCCCCACTTCAACCACCGCGGCCCAACCCAGCCAAACATCCAAATCCCGCCGCTTAGAGCCTACGCCAACATGCTAAAATTAAACCCAGAGGAGTCCAGGAGGTTTTGGACGTATACAAGCCGCTTGACTTATCCTACTATAGTGTGATACAATGACTCGGTAATCTATATTACGCGTAATATTAACTATAGAGACTCGCGCGAATTGGTAAGTCCTTTCCGGATACTGCCAGCCGCCGAGGCTTTTAAATGGGAGCAAGAGGGCAATGAAAGCACTTCTCGGTACCAAGATTGGTATGACCCAAATCATCGGCGAGGACGGTGTTACGACTCCAGTGACGCTGATTCAAGCCGGACCTGTGACTGTGACTCAGGTCAAGTCTGTCGAACGCGACGGCTATAACGCAGTCCAGGTTGCCTATGGTGAGGGTAAGAACCTGAGCAAGGCCGTGGCTGGTCATGTGAAGCCAGCTAGTGTAACCCCGAAAGAGATTCGGGAATTTCGTGTCGACGACCTGGGCGAGGTAAAAGTCGGCGATACGTGGAATGTCGCGGAGTTTGAGCTCGGCGACATAGTGGACGCGACTGGTACCAGCAAAGGTAAAGGTTTTGCTGGAACGATCAAGCGCCACAACTTCAAACGCCACCGCAAAACGCACGGCGGCAAGGGTAACACGCGCAAAGTCGGTTCGATCGGCAGCATGTATCCGCAGAAAATTTTTAAGGGCAAGCGCATGCCGGGCCACATGGGCGCAGAGCAGGTAACGGTGAAAAACCTGAAAGTCGCCTATATCTCGGCGGACGACAATTTGATTGGCGTCAAAGGCGCGGTGCCAGGCCCGAAAAAGGGCTTAATCAAGATTAAATTAGGAGGTGCTAAGTAATGGCTGAATCAACCAAGCCAGCAAAAGCAGCTTTGCCGAAGGAAGTGTTCGGGGTTGATGTGCCGAACCACGAGCTGCTGAGGCTCGCGTATGACGCGTTCCTCGCGAACAGCCGCCAGGCAAGTGCGACCACCAAAACGCGCGGCGAAGTGCGTGGCGGCGGCAAAAAACCGTGGAAGCAAAAAGGTACCGGGCGTGCTCGATTCGGCAGTACGCGCAACCCGATTTGGCGCCACGGCGGCATCGTTTTCGGGCCGCGCGGCAACGAAAACTACAAGCTAAAATTATCGAAAACCAGCAAACGCGTGGCAATACGCCAAGCATTAACACTGGCGAATGAAGCAAAGAAAATCACCGTCAGCGACATCAAAACGACCGGCAAGACCGCCGAAATCGCGAAATTTATCGCTGACAAAAAATTCAAACGCGACCGCCGCGTTCTGCTCGTCGTTGACGAGAAAACGCCGGAATTGATACGCGCGACGAATAATCTACAGAGTGCCCTCTTGGTTCGCGCGCAGTATTTGAGCGTATATTACGTGCTAAACGCCGATCAAATTATCATGACGCCAGCTGCTGTGAAAGTAGTCGACGCATGGCTGAATCCGAAGGAGGACAAGTAATATGAAGTTAGTACTCGTCACTCCGCGCGTAAGCGAAAAGGCGTATCGCTTGGTCACTAGCCAGAATACCTACGTATTTGATGTGCCGATGAGCGCGAACAAAAACGAAATCAAAGCAGCCGTCGAATCGCAATTCGACGGCACGAAAGTCGCAAAAGTAACGACGCTTGTCCAGAACGGCAAGTCAATACGCTACAGCCGCGGCAAAAATCGCTACCCGGGCACAACCTCGCGCCAGGACAGTAAAAAAGCCTACGTTACACTCAGCGAAGGCAAAATCAAAGTATTTGAACAAGAAGAAGTCAAGGAGGAGAAGTAATGGCGATTAAAGCATACAACCCAACCACTCCGGCTCGTCGCGGCATGACTTCGCAGGATTTGAGCGACATCACGACCCGCAAACCGCTGAAAAGCCTGGTAAAAGCCGGTAAGCAGCGTGCGGGACGTAACAACACCGGTAAGATTACCGTGCGCCACCGCGGTGGCGGCGTGAAGCGGCACTACCGTTTAGTAAATCACCGCATGCCGGCTGGCATGGTGCTAACGGTCGAAGAGATTGAATACGATCCAGGCCGTAGTGCGCGCATTGCCCGCGTGAAAGATCAGCACGGTTTGTATCATTACATTCTTGCCGACACGCAGATGACAAAAGGTGCAGTAGTTAAAACTGGCGCCGAAGCACCAGTTGAAGCAAGCAACCGCTTGCCGCTTGCAAATATTCCGGTCGGTTCGCAGATCTATGCGATAGAAATTAACCCAGGCAAAGGCGCACAAATGGTTCGCTCAGCTGGTACAAAAGCACAGCTCATGGCGAAAGAAGGCAACTACGCGATGGTACGCATGCCGTCTGGTGAAGTTCGGCGCTTCCGTCTGGAATGTGAGGCGTCGCTTGGTGTCGTCGGCAACGTGCAGCACCAGAATGTCAAGCTAGGCAGCGCCGGCCGCCGCCGACGTATGGGCTGGCGTCCAAGCGTGCATGGTAAGGCGATGAACCCAGCCGATCACCCGATGGGCGGCGGTGAAGGTAAGACTGGCCCAGGCCGCATTCCGAAAACGCCATGGGGCAAACCGGCGATTGGATTTAAGACTCGCCGCCGTAAATCAACTAATAAGATGATTGTCCGCAGTCGTCACGAAGCTAAGAGGAAGAGGTAATCTATGAGTCGATCACTCAAAAAAGGTCCATTCGTCGACTGGAAGCTTGCCAAAAAAGTGAAGGCGCTGAAAATTGGCGATCGCACCGTTATCAAAACATGGGCGCGCAGCAGCACGATTACGCCAGAAATGGTTGGTTTTACCTTTGCGGTACACAATGGGCGCGTGCACGTGCCAGTGCTGATTAGCGAAAACATGGTCGGTCACAAGCTTGGCGAATTCTCGCCGACACGCAAGTTCCGTAAGCATGGAGGCAAGGAGAAATAACCATGGCTGAAGCAGAAGTTTATACTGTTCGCGCTGAAATCCGCGGCATTGACCAAACGCCGCGCAAAGTCAGCCTCGTGGCTGCACTCGTGCGCGGCCGTACCGTTGCCGATGCCGTAGTGATTTTGGATCACACGCCGAAACGTGCTGCGCTCGCGGTGAAGAAAGCAATCCAATCGGCTGCCGCTAACGCGACGAACAATCATAATTTAGACGCCAAAAGTTTGACGATTAGTACGCTTAGCGTTACTGCTGGTCCGCGTTTGCGCCGCTATAAGCCGGCAAGCCGCGGTCGCGCATTGCCGTTCGCTAAAAAATCAAGCCACATTCTCGTTGAGGTCTCAGGCGTCGAGAAAGTTATTAAAAAACCAGCAAAGAAAGCTGAACCAAAAGCAGCAAAGGAGGAGAAGAAATAATGGGTCAGAAAGTTAACCCGATCAGCTTCCGCCTTCAAACCAGCAAAAACTGGAATTCGCGCTGGTTCGCCAGTAAGAAAGATTTTGCGGTTTGGCTGGCAGAGGACGGTAAAATCCGCGACCTGATCGAGAAGCGGTTTGCCTCGCGCCCGACAATTGCGAACGTCGAAATTGAGCGTAGCGCTAATCTTGTCACAGTTACAATTCATACGGCGAAAGCCGGCGTGGTAATAGGCCGCGGCGGTGCGGGCATTAACGAGCTGAAAAAGGTAATTGAAAAGGTCGTGAGCCTGCCGGTTCGTATCAATGTTGAAGAAGTTCGCCGTCCGGAATTGAACGCCAAGCTCGTTGCTGAAAATATCGCGCATCAGTTAGAACGCCGTGCGAATTTCCGCCGCGCAGTTAAGATGGCAATTCAAGGCAGCCGTAATGCTGGTGCGAAGGGTATCCGCGTTGAGGTGGCCGGTCGCTTGAACGGCGCCGAGATGAGCCGCCGCGAGAAATTTATTGAAGGTTCAGTGCCGTTGCACACGCTACGCGCCGATGTTGATTTTTACGCTGCGCGCGCGCTTGGTCCAAACGGTACAGGGATCATTGGTATCAAAGTTTGGATTTACAAGGGTGAAAGGAGCACGAAGTAATGTTATTACCGAAAAAAGTTGCTCATCGTAAAGTCCGAATTGGTAAAAATCGCGGTAACGCAACGCGCGGCAATTATGTCGCATTTGGCGACTACGGCTTGCAGAGCCTCGACAACGAGCGCATTACCAGCCGGCAGATTGAGGCCGCTCGCCAAGCGATGACGCGCCACGTCAAGCGCGGCGGTAAAATCTGGATTCGTATTTTCCCGCATACGCCGGTCACCAAAAAAGCTCTCGGGCTAAAAATGGGTGGCGGTAAGGGTAATCCGGAATACTACGTCGCCAAGGTAAAAACCGGCACAGTTATGTTTGAGATGAAGGGCGTTAGCGAAGATGTTGCCCGCGAAGCGATGCGCCTCGCCGGACACAAATTGCCTGTTCGTGTCCGATTCGTAAAGCGAGAGGAGGTGTAATATGGCAGATACGAAAAAAACTGCTAAAAAAGCCGATGCCGTGAAAACGATTGATGAGCTGCGCGCTGAGTTTGCAGCTAAGCAGCAGGATTTGAATGATTCTCGCCGCTCGCATAAAGCTGGCGAATTAGTCAACCCGCGCGTACTTGGACAAATTCGCAAAGAAATCGCGCGCTTGCATACCGCAATTCGTACCGCAGAATTAAAGGAGGAACAGTAATGGCGAAGACATTGACTGGGGTTGTGACGTCCGACGTCGCCGACAAAACCATCACCGTCGCCGTTATCTCGCGCGAGACGCATCCGATTTACAAGAAGCAGTATACTGTGACTCGTAAATATGCGGCGCACGACGAGAATAACGACGCCCACAAGGGCGATACGGTGCGGATTGTTGAAACTCGCCCCATTTCAAAGCGTAAGAGCTTCACGCTTGATCGTATTGAGAAGCGCTCAGTTGGAAGCGTTGAATTGAAAGAAGAAGTAAACGCTGAAGTTAGCGACAAGGTTGATCACGACCACGATGACGAGGAGGATAAAGAATGATCCAGCAAGAAACTCGCCTGCACGTCGCTGATAACAGCGGAGCGAAATCAATTTTGTGCATTAAGGTTTTGGGCGGAACGCGCCGCCGTTATGCGCGCGTTGGCGACATTATCGTCGCGAGTGTGAAAGACGCCAGCCCGACTGGCAACGTCAAGAGGAAGTCTGTCGTGAAAGCGGTCGTCGTACGCACGCGCGATCAGATTCGCCGCAAGGACGGCAGCACGATTTGTTTCGATGACAATGCTGCGGTTATCATTAACGACGACAAAACGCCAAAAGCAACACGCGTATTCGGCCCTGTGCCACGCGAACTACGCGACATGGGCTACGGTAAAATTATCAGTTTAGCACCGGAGGTACTATAATGGCTCAGCGTATTCGTAAAGATGACACGGTCAAAATCATCTCTGGCGCGCACAAAGGCACGACTGGCAAGGTGCTCGCTGTCAACCCGAAGGACGGTACGGCGCTCGTTGAAGGTGTCGGTCTAGGACATCGCCATGTCAAACCGAATCAATTGAATCCGCGTGGCGGCAAGAAGGATATCCATAAGCCAGTTAATCTATCCAAGCTTGCGCTGGTTGTTGATGAAAAATCCGGCAAGACCAGCCGCGTCGGCTACGTCGTGAACGACGGCGCTAAGACGCGCGTGGCGCGCCAATTAAAGAATAAGGAGATTAACTAATGGCAGAGACGAAACAAACCGCCGTTTACACTCCTCGTCTGAAAGCCTTGTACAACGATACGTACACGAAGGAACTGCAGACCGAACTGAAGCTTGATAACGTGAATCAAGTTCCGCGGCTCGAGAAAATTGTTGTGAGTGTGGGAACGGGCAAAAGCAAAGACGATAAGCGTATGCTTGCCGCCGTCAAGAATACATTGACGCGCGTGACAGGACAAGCGCCAGTCGAACGGCTTGCGAAAAAATCAATCGCAACATTCAAAATCCGCAAAGGCATGGGCGCGCCAATCGGCGTAATGGTCACATTGCGCGGTGCTCGCATGTACGAGTTCCTTGACCGCTTAGTGAACGTAAGCTTGCCGCGCGTACGCGATTTTCACGGCGTCGGCAGTAAATTTGACAAGGGCGGCAACTACAACCTTGGCATCACTGACCAAAGTATCTTCCCGGAATTAACGTTTGAGGAAACGCAGCTTGTACATGGCATGCAAGTTACTTTTGCTATCAAGAACGGTAGCAAAGAAGCAAGCCGCGCTCTACTCGAAAAGTTTGGCGTACCATTTGAAAAGGAGGCGAAATAATGGCGAAGAAATCAATGATCGCACGCGATAAAAAACGCCTGGCTCTGATTGAGAAATTTAGCGAAAAGCGTGCTACGCTAAAGGCGGAAGGCGATCTCGACGCTTTGCAGAAATTACCGCGCAACTCAAGCCCGTCACGCCGCAAAAATCGCGATATGCTTGATGGTCGTCCGCGCGGCTACATGCGCCGATTCGGTATGAACCGCATCCGATTCCGCGAAGAAGCAAGCAAAGGCAACATTCCTGGTGTCACAAAGAGTAGTTGGTAAGGAAAGGAGAACGAAGATATGTCACTACAATCAACTGACCCGATCGCGGATCTCCTGACCCGCATTCGTAACGCTGCGCTAGTCGGCAAAACGGAGATTCGCGTACCGACCAGTAAACTGAAAAAAGTTGTTGCTGAGCAGTTGGTGAAGAACCACTACTTGGCTGGTGTAAAAGTTGAGGACGGCAAGCCGCGCGGTACGCTCGTCGTAAAACTCGCAAAAGATGGTGAGAACTGTCCGATCACGGAAATTACACGTGTTTCCAAACCTGGTCGTCGTGTTTATACTGCTGCAAGCGATATCCCAAAGGTTAAGCAAGGCCGCGGCATCGTGCTTGTCAGTACCAGCAAAGGTGTGATGACTGGCACTGAAGCTGCTAAGGCGAAACTTGGTGGAGAGGTGTTGCTAAAAGTTTATTAAGCTTACTACTTTGCTGGTTGCTATAAATATTGTAAAGCCTCTGCTCTTTGAAGTAGAGGCTTTACAATATTTAGCATGATACATCTGAGAACAAGAAGGACAAAGGATAATATGACTTCTAACCAAATTATAGCGACGATAACAGATGATGACGTAGGGCTACCCACAGTACAAACTTCTCATGAGAAATCAGTACGCACGGGTGCGCGGGCAATTTTATTTAATGACGACAATGAAGTTGCGCTGGTATATGAAACGGCGTACGATCATTATAAATTGCCTGGCGGATGTGTCGAGCCGGGCGAGACGCTTGAACAGGCATTACACCGAGAAATTGCAGAAGAGGTCGGGGCAACAATAAGGAGTATTAGATACATAGGAGTCGTGGAGTCCCACCTAGCAAGGTACAACGAGGATTAATAAAGTTCAAAACGCAACGTCGCAAGAGTATGTTCATATTTTTGAAAGAGCGCGGGAGCTAGCAGGCTTGCGGTATGCGGAGCATGTCATTCAACAGCAAAATTCTACGGTTTCCAGTCTGGGCGATGTGCATTCAACTTTGTAATTACGCCATTAATCAAGTCCTGCTCGTCAAAACCGGCGTACGCCAGAGTCGTGAGCAATTGAATTTGCGTATCAACGATCTCAGACAATAGCGTCTCGGGGTTCACCTTCTGCTCTTTCCATTGGCGTCGCGGTAATTCTCGGACAACTTCCCACGCCTCCTCTTGTGTATGATAGGCAAACGCTAAACAGGCTTTCCAATTACGTTCAAGCGGTTCCATATAACCTTTATCGACGCGAGCTTGTTGCGCTTTGAGTACCTCAGAAAAAAGCGATACCGTTTGCTCGGCACCGATTCGATGATATAAAATTGCACGTATAATACCTACATATTGCAAGCGTTTTTTAAGTACGGCAGTCTCGCGTTCAGTCGTTAGATTTTCGCTAAACAACCCGGATAAATTATCAGTTACTAGATGAAGGTAGCTAAACGATAGACTAAAGTCTTTCGCTGCCTTTGCTGCCCAGCCAATCTCAGGATCGACAAACCGATACGTATCTTTTACTTCGCTGTACCATTCAGCGGTTTCATCTAATACGGACGGAAGTGTGTAGTGTGCACCTTCAACCGCCAACGGAGAGTTTTTGAAAAGATTGTTCCATGTTACCAACGAACCGTCAACGTACGAAGAGTCGCCAGTAGCAATCGTCGCATTTGGAGTGTCCGATGGCGCGAGCGAACCGAGCTTACCGGCATAAATGACTGTTGAGCAATATCTTGAGAGCGCTTCAATAACAGAGTAAATAATATTACCCCAATAACTAAATGCTACGCCGATAAACGCAACTTTCTGGCCGTTGATTGTTTCCGTTTTCCATTTTATATCGTCGTTGCCGCGCCATTCTTGGCCACCGGGAGCAAGTGCTTCAACATACCCCAGCAGCGCTACGTCGCACGTCGGCATGTCGTCTGGAAGTACATTCTTAATAGCTCTGGTCGTTTGCGCTTGAGTTGGCGTTTTTGCCGTGACTTTATAACCGCATGTCTCATAGATTTTCTTGTAATGGCGTACGTAGTCTTTGCCGGGAAAGACGTACAAATAGCCAACGCCATCAACGATTTTCGCCGTCGGACGTTTGTAATTAAAAAGTCTATCGGTTTTTTCGGTATCGGAGATAATTTTAGTCCTGTCGTACGCAGGGACAATGCGGATCTTTTCTACGTTCGTATCTTTAAATAGGCTGTGTACTTTACTTTCGCAATATTTTAGCGCATCTGCTTCTGTCATTGTGTGCTGTAGTTGTTTAGTCATAACGGTACAATTGTAATATGATAAGTGAACATAATCAATCTATAGAACAGTTAGACGCGATACTCCGCGATTACAGCCCCTCGGAAAAAGTTCGTGCAGAGATCGGTCGCAAGTCGATAGTGATGTTTTCGGGTCCTTTTGCAATTGGAAAGACAACTCTTATGCAGAGTATAGAGAAAATGGATGATAATTTCTCCAGGACTAGGAGTTTTACCACGAGACCATGCAGAAGCTTTTCTGAGCAAGAAAATTACCGCTTCATGCCACATACAGAGGATAGCATTCAAGAGATTTTAGGAAAGGCGACTGCGGGAGAGCTGGTACAAGGCATGGTTCACCCGACAACTAGATATGTATATGGGTCTGAGCTACGCGACTATGGCGACGGAAGCACTGCGTTGCTTGATATTGTACCTAAAGCAGTTAAATCAATCGAAAAACTGCCGTTTAGAGAGTCTTCCATCATAGAAGTCGTAACGTCTCCTGATATTTGGCGGGCGCGCGTAGCGTCTCGCGGCGATCAACATGATGACGCTGATAGATTTGCACGAGTCAAAGAGGCAAAACATAATTTAGAGTGGGCGCTAAGTAGGAGAGACATTCTTTGGGTTGATAATAGTGGAGCGATACAAGATGTGATTACTGCTGTACTTGAGACTATTGACGGAAACAATGCTCATTCTCAGAGAGCAAGAGCTTTAGGAGAAGCACTACTTCGTCAAGTTAACACCTCTTATCTGTTATATAACACCTAACGCCGAGGATAGAATTTTGTAAGAAGCAGCTTAGGCAAAATGCGCCGAGCGCGTTTGCGACTTGGAATTTACGTACGACACAACTGAAATGGTTACTATCACATAGTATACCAGTTTAACTTGATTTGACATCTCTTATTACACTCTTATTTTTGATGAACTCTGATTCACCTGGCGCTTTAGTACTTGCGGCGTACGTACAGATATGCTACAATAACTAAGCTACTTAAAATCTAACGAAAGGTGAGACATGAGTCTGAGTCGAATCGGAAAACTGCCGGTGGTTATTCCGGCCGGTGTGACAATCACGGTTGACTCTGGCGATGTAACGGTCGAAGGTCCAAAGGGCAAGCTCGTCCAGTTCATTACGCCAGCTGTTGATGTGAAAGTCGAAGACGGACAAGTCACGGTTCATCCCAGAGATGAGTCGAGACAAGCGCGCGCTCAACATGGGTTGATGCGGGCGTTGATAAACAATATGGTCGTGGGTGTAACCCAGGGTTACGAGCGACGCTTAGAAGTAAAGGGCGTCGGTTTTCGCGTATCGTCTAGCAACAACGAGCTGACTATGAGCCTTGGTTTCAGCCACGAAGTCAAATATAAAGCGCCCGAAGGCGTGAACGTGTCTAACGAAAAGATGGTAATTGTCGTCAGCGGTATTGATAAGCAAAAAGTCGGGCAAACGGCGGCAGAGATCCGCGCGCTCAAGAAACCGGAGCCGTACAAGGGCAAGGGTATCATGTATCTCGGCGAGCAAATTTTGCGCAAAGCAGGAAAGGCTGGTAAGAAATAATGATTAATCTTGCAAAGAAACTGTTGAACCGAAGCTTGCGTAAGGCGCGTGTGCGCGCAAAAGTAAATGGTACGGCGGAGCGCCCGCGTTTAAGCGTGACGATTAGCAATATGCATGTATCGGCACAGCTGATTGATGACGCGGCTGGCACGACGCTTGCTGCCGCCACGACGGTCGGTACGAAAATATCAGGCACGATGACTGAAAAATGTGCAGCTATCGGAACGGATATTGCGAAAAAAGCTAAGAAAATTAAGATTAACGCAGTCGTCTTTGACCGCAACGGGCGCCAGTACGCTGGTCGTCTACAGGCGCTTGCTGAGGCTGCACGCAAGGAAGGATTGGAGTTCTAAATGGCAGAACAAGCTACAGAACAAACCACACCTCGCGCTGACCGCGGACGCGCTTCGCGCGGCGGTCGGCAGAGTCGAGGTGGTCGCCGCGATGACCGGCGCAACAGGCGCGATGACGCGCCGAAAGAATTTGAAGAAGTGGTAATCAATATTGACCGCGTGGCGCGCGTCGTGAAAGGTGGTCGCCGTTTCCGATTCAAGGCGCTCGTCGTCGTAGGTAATCACAAAAATAAAGTCGGCGTCGGCGTTGCTAAGGGTGCAGATGTGCAAGCGGCAATTGCAAAAGCAACGGATGTCGCCAAGAAGCACTTGATTACGATTCCAGTCGCGAACGAGACGATTCCGCACGATATGGAAGTCAAATTGAGCGGCGCTCGCGTACTAATTAAACCAGCAGCGCCTGGTACGGGTATTATTGCCGGCGGCGTGGTGCGTGCTATTATCGGTGTTACGGGTATTCGCAACTTGCTTTCAAAGTCGCTTGGCAGCACAAATAAAGTGAATATCGCTTACGCGACGATTGAAGCGCTCAACAGCCTGGTGCCGCGCGAGCAGTGGCTCGGCGTCAAAGCGGGCGCGAAAGCGAAAGCTGGAGAGGAGGAATAGTATGACGAAATACAACGAACTCCAAATTAACAGTCATAAGAGCCGCAAGCGCGTCGGACGTGGTATTTCGGCAGGCGGCGGTAAAACTGCTGGCCGCGGTACGAAAGGTCAAAACGCTCGCACCGGCAAGAAGCTTCACGCGATGTTCCAGGGCGGGCAGAATGGCATCGTGAGCGCTGTACCAAAGGCGCGCGGATTTAAGAGTTTGCGCGCGCCGGCGCAAGTCGTGTACTCAGATCGCCTGAATGGGCTGAAGGGCGAGGTCGATAACTTCGCATTGTATGAAGCGGACTTAATCATGACGCCATTCTATACTGTGAAAGTAATTTCGCGTGGCGAATTAACCGCAAAAATTACGCTGAAGACGCAGGGCGCGTCAAAGAGCGTAATCGCAGCGCTTGAAAAAGCCGGCGGCTCGTTTGAAAAAGTTGCCGCACCGCTGCAAAAATCGGCCAAAGAAGCTGAGG
>CALJTR010000010.1:0-85886 GCA_937975975.1 uncultured Candidatus Saccharibacteria bacterium
AAGTGGTACGCGAGCTGGGTTCAGAACGTCGTGAGACAGTTCGGTTTATATCCGGTATGGACGTTAGGAAATTTGAGAGGATCTGCCCCTAGTACGAGAGGACCGGGGTGGACGTACCTCTGGTGTACGGATTGTAGCCACCTGCTGCATTGTCCGGTAGCTATGTACGGATCAGATAAGCGCTGAAAGCATATTAAGCGCGAAACTGACCTCAAGATAAGATTTCCCTATGAGGACACAGAGAGACTATCTGTTTGATAGGTGCAAGGTGGAAGTGTGGTAACACATGGAGCCGAAGCATACTAATAGTCCCATTGCCTTTTTATGTCCTTATCTACGGCGCAAATGCTTGCATTTGTAGCGTAGGTAAGGTAGACTTAACTAGTAATTGGTGTTCATATAAGCACCGCTGTCAATCTTTTACAAACCGGCTAGAAAAACGGACATCGAAGTAAGGGGTTTGGCCCACCAGCGAAGCTATACTGGGACCAAGCGCTTTAAACCCCTTGCTTCGGTGCCCATGGCGAGGAGGAAACACCTGTTCTCATTCCGAACACAGAAGTTAAGCTCCCCAGCGGCGATTATACTGCGAAAGTGGGAAACTAGCACGGTGCCGAATTATAAAAAGACCATCCGAATAGGGTGGTCTTTTTCGATTGGCGTGATTATATAAATGTCACAGGATGAATAGAGGATTAACTAATTCAGAGAAAAACTATACATGATTTTATAAACCATTTAATTTAGCAGAATCCGGATTTGGTGAGTCCTTAATCTCTTGAGTATCGGAAATTTGCTCGCTAACTATAAGGACGACTCTTTTTAAGCTGCAGTGAGATTAATTTAAGTCGTCGTGTAAACCAAAAGTAAGCCCGAAAGGGGCTTACTGTATCATTCTCGAATCTCGCAGAAAACGAGAATTGTTGTGGTGAACCTTATGGTTTTTGATAAGATTCAAACAGGTGCATATCTATAATATCGCACCGGATGCATAAGTGCAATAGTTTTTATATCATAATTTTGTGTTCTGTAACCATTGACAGTTTGAAGCGTTTGTGCTAAAATTAAAGCATACATATAACATATGTGAGGTAACGTGAGGGTTTTGGCAGTCTTTTGTAAAGAGGTTCCAGAGCCCTTTTAATATATTGCCTACAGGGCAGGGAGGATTAGATATATGGCAGGAACAAAGGCAGGCGGCAAAAAAGCAGCACAGAAAAACTTAGCAAAAGACCCTAATTTTTACGCGAAAATTGGCGCAAAGGGTGGTCGCAACGGGCGTACGGGTGGTTTCGCAGCGAATCCGGCGTTGGCGCGTATTGCCGGTGCAAAGGGTGGTCGTATTTCGCGGCGTGGTAAAAGTAAGAAAGTAGCACAAGACGACGCGACACTTGCGGCGTAAATACGCATCGCTTGTATGAAAAATACCCCGGAAATCTATGGGGTATTTTTTGTTGCACGATAACGCCGCAGCTGACATGTGCGTGCATCATTAACGCGCCATGTATGCAGGCAGGCAAGGCATTGATAGCAGTGACGTTTGGTTTGTACGCCCGTTGCAGCGCAGCGAGGGCAAAGTGATCGTGCATGGAGCCAATCGCGGTAGGTGTCAAGCGTTTCTTCAATATAGTCTTCGTGTATCTGAATATTAAATTCGTGCGCTAATATGATTGCCTGATCCCACGCGGCGCGTTCCATGGCGAGCAGCTTAATGTCTCGTAGATACTGCTTATGATTTAGCAGTGCATGCCCGAATTCATGTAGAAGCTGCGCTTCGGCATATCGAGCTGATGCATCATATGTAATAGCACAAGCAGTATGATTCCAGCAAAACACCTCGCCTGGAGTGATGATGAGGTGTTGTAAGTGCGGTATGTCTGCTGCTTTAGCGTGCAGTTCTGGCAAGAGCCAAGTAATCTTTTCCATAGTAATAGCATCCGTACACGACTGCTTCTTCGGGATGTTTTGCTTGCACAATCTTTGGGCAAGGAATGTGCGGTGGCAAATGGTCGGTTAATATTTCGGACAGAAACTCGCCGTAGCGTTCAAAGTATGTACCGACGCTGCCGCCGATAATAATAACGTCGGGCTGTACGATAGGGACGACTGCTAAAAATCCGCGCGACATGCGCCCGGCGATTTGTCGCCATGTACGTTTATTTTTAATGTCGCGGGCGAATTTTTTGTAGTCGCGGACGATAGCGCGCCCCGAAGCGAAGCTCTCCCATTGCCGGACTTTGCCTTTGTATTCGACAAGCGCTCGTCCAGCTTCGCTATAGCGCAAGCCAGGGTCAATATAACCATTCGTACAGATACCGCTCCCGATACCGGTGCTGATCGTAACGTAGAGCGATGATCGGGGGATACTACGCAGTGCGCGTGTTTCCGATAGCCCAGCGAGATTAGCGTCATTCTCAATAAGTACAGGGACGCCTGGCAAGAGGTTCTTGAGTGCCGTATGCGCGCTAAAGTTTGCCCAGCCGAGATTTTGACACCAAACAGCAGTGCCATTACGAATGATTCCCGGCAGTGCAACGACGATAACGTCGACTTTTTTGTCCGTGTAGCGTTCACGTATAATTCGTTTTAGCTCTGCAGTGTACTGGGCTGGTTCTTTTGGCGTGGGGAATTTGATCGAGTCGCCCATTCTGCCGTTGTCTGCAAACGAGGCGACGAGCGTTTTTGTCCCACCAGTATCGATCGTAATTATCATATATCTAGCATAACACAGTTGATTTTTATGTAGAAAAGATGGTATAATAAACGAAAGGAGTTTTTTCGGAAAGGAGATGGTAATGGCGCATCAGAAGGAAAAAGGAGCAGTTATCGGATATGTGCTGGTTGGCGCGCTACTAACGACGGCGCTTGCCGGCGGCGTGTATGTAATGCGCCATGGTGCAACATCAACAGGTGATACTACGCAAACGGCTAAGACCGATGAAGTAGCGAAGACCGACGCGGCGGATACGAACAAGAAGGAAGAGGCAAAAAATTCAAGCACAGCAACGCCAGACGATAAAACAAGTAATAAAAAAGACTCAGTTGACACTGTCTTGAAGCAGCAGGCGGATAAGAATAAAGCCGATAACAAAAAAACTGAGGATAAAAAGCCGACCGAAGTAAAGACTGAACAAAAGACTGATGCAAAGGCGGGTACAACGACGACACCGGCGCCAGCGCTAACGCAGACTCAGCCGAGCAATCAAGCGAACGCGACGCCAGCAACAACGCCGACAACAAGTACGTCGCCAAACTCCGGGCTGCCGCACACGTCGACTGCGCCGGCAGCGAACCAATTACCAGCAACTGGTCCTGGCGAGGCGGTTATTGCGGCGGTTGCCGGCGTCATTCTATTGGGCGTCGGTATGGCGTATATTCGCTCACAGCGGCTTATCTAGACACTAGGGGTAAAATACGCTATACTAAAGCATAGTTGATGGCATAGCTATTTTAGTGTGTCTTCAGAGAATATTAACGTTAAGAAAGGAGTATTGGCGGCTTTCTACGCTAGATGGCGGCTAATAACGAGTATTTATGGCAAAAGCCACGATTACAATGGATGACCTTTTGAGCGGCGACGGCGGAAAACAGCTTGTTGCAGGCGAAATGGTTACCGGGCACGTGCTAAGCGTGCGAAAACACGAAGTATTGATTGATTTGGGTGCGCATGGCGTCGGTTTTGTGCCGCGCCGCGAAGTTGGTTTTGGCCGGCAGCTAGCGGTTGGCGATGAAGTTGCGGCAAGCGTCGTTGATGCAGAGCTTGAAAACGGCTATAGCCTTTTGAGTCTGCGTAAAGCAGCGAAAGACCGCGGCTGGGAAGAGGTTCAGGCAAAGATGGACGCTGGCGAGATTATTGAGGTGACGCCGCACGACGCAAACCGCGGCGGTTTGCTGGTAGAATACGAAGGCGTGCGCGGTTTCTTGCCAGTGTCGCAGTTGTCGGCAGAGCATTATCCGCGCGTTGGCAGTGCTGATAAAGACGAAATCTTGTCGCGGTTGAATGCGTTAGTTGGACAAACGATTCGAGTCCGTATCCTAGATTGCGACCGCAAAGCAAATAAGCTAATTTTCTCGGAAAAAGAGGCGATCAAGGACGGTCTAGCGGAGCGGTTTGAGAAACTCAAAGTTGGCGATACGGTCACGGGCGTAGTCACGGGTGTGGTTGATTTTGGTGCATTTGTGAATGTTGATGGCATTGAAGGCTTGATTCACATTTCGGAAATCAGCTGGGAGCGCGTTAATAATACGTCTGACTATGTGAAAGTCGGACAAAGCGTTGAAGCGAAGATTATTTCAATTGACAAAGAGCGCCTGAGCTTAAGTATGAAGCAGCTGACGAAAGACCCGTGGCTTGATGAGGTTGATAAGTTCAAGAAAGGCGATAAAGTCGAGGGTACGGTTACACGCATTACGCCGTTTGGTGCATTTGTGCAGATTAGTCCGGCAGTTGAGGCGCTGGTTCATGTTTCAGAGATTGGCGGCGGCAATGATGTTGATCCGGAGAAAGTGTTCACGCTCAATGCGCGCAAAGAATTTGTCATCTTGGATATCGACAAAGAAGGCCGCAAAGTTAGCTTGACGCTGACTGATAAGAAAAAGAAATAGCACTCATGTAATTATTCATGGATAATTGTCCCGGCGAGGTGCGGGCGGAAAGGAGCAAGAAATGAGCAAATCCGAAAAAGTATTGATGATTGCTGATTCAATTACCGTAGGAGAGCTCGCTGAAACGCTCAATTTGCCAGTTGCGCAGCTCGTCGGTGAATTATTCAAGAATGGTATCGTGGCGACGATCAATCAGCGCATTGATTTTGAGACGGCAGAAATTATCGTTGACGAGTTAAAGCTGGATGTTGAGCTGCGGCGTAAAAAAGTTGATTCGTCGCCCGTGCAGCGGTTGCATAAACCATCGGCAAATGCGTCGGTACGCCCGCCGATCGTTGCCGTAATGGGGCACGTTGATCACGGCAAGACGACGTTACTTGACGCAATTCTTGATACGAAAGTAGTTGAAGGTGAAGCAGGCGGTATTACGCAGCATATTAGCGCATACCAGACGCGGCGGAACGGTCGTACGATTACTCTGCTTGACACGCCAGGGCACGAAGCGTTTGCAGCGCTTCGCCAACACGGTGCGGCGCTTACTGACGTTGTAATTATCGTGGTGGCGGCAGATGACGGCGTGATGCCGCAGACGGTTGAGGCGATTAAATTCGCCCGTAGCGCCAATGCGAAAATAGTTGTTGCAATCAACAAGATCGACAAAGAGGGCGCGAATGTTGATCGCGTAAAAGCACAGCTGGCAAGCGAATATCAGCTCAATCCGGAGGAATGGGGCGGTGATACAATCATGGTGCCGGTAAGCGCAAAAACAGGCGAAAATCTTGATAAACTTCTCGACATGGTGCTGCTTGTTGCCGATATGGAGGAATTGAAAGCCGACGCTGATGTGCCGGCGGAGGGCTTGGTGATTGAGGCGCACATGGAAAAAGGCCGCGGTTCGGTGGTGAATTTGCTCATTGAGCAAGGGCAGCTAAAGCCAGGACATTTTCTCGTGGCGGGCACGTCGTACGGTAAAGTGCGCACACTGCTAAACTACAGGGGGGAAACGATCAAGTCGGCTGGTCCGTCGACGCCGGTCACTGTAACGGGATTCAAAGAACTGCCGCAATTTGGCGATATATTCACTGTAGTGAAGAACGAAAAGACCGCACGCTTAGCAGTGGAGCGCGCTAAGGTTGAAGCCGAAAAGCAAGCTGCCAGCACCAATGTGACGGGTGCTGACCTGTTGAAAATGATGACAAGAAAGCATGATAGCCAAGAGTTTAATGTCGTTGTGAAAGCAGATGTGCAAGGCTCGCTCACTTCGGTGATGGATAGCTTACGCCTGGTGGATACGGGCGACGCGATTGACTTGCGTGTGATCGGCAGCGGCGTGGGCAATATTAACGAAAGCGATATTCGTTTGGCGGATAGTTCGCAGGCGATCGTGTACGGCTTTAATGTTGATTTACCGCCGGCAGTGAAGCGCCTCGCGATGCGCGACCGCGTGCAGGTGCGCTTGTTCAAAGTTATTTATGAGCTGCTAGACGACGCGCGCCAAAGTATGGAGCAAATGCTTGAACCAGATGTTGTTGAGACGGAAATTGGCGTACTTGATGTGAAGGGCGTGTTTCGTACGATGCGCGACGAAGTGATTTGCGGCGGCATGGTAGAAAAAGGCAAGGTTGTGGCGCACACGTTGGCGCGCGTTAAGCGCAGCGGCGAGCAAATCGCCGAAGTTGAAGTGATGTCGGTGCAGCGCCAGCAGCAAGAAGCAAAAGAAGTGTTTGAAGGCGAAATGTGCGGGCTGAGTATACGCACGCACAAAAAGCTCCAATTGGAGATCGGCGATACGCTGGAGTTATTTACGCGCGAGCTGGTGAAACGGACGTTGTAGCAGGTAAATTTCATAATTATTTGCATAAAACACCCTTGACGTTGTTGCATGGTGCGTCTATAATAGGTGGCGAGGATGAGTAAAAAGCTTGCATTTTTGTGTAAGTTGGTGTATAATATAAAAAGTTTGATAAAATTTAAATAGGATTGGACGTTATAACAATGAGCGAACGTAGGATGCATAGGAAGTCTGGACTAGGTCCTGCTGGGGAGTATCAACCTAAGCGCACCGAAAGCGATGTCGTACAGCCGACAGACCATCCCGAGTCATTATTGACATCTGAAAGCGTAGAATCAGAAGCTACTGAGGCTGGTTTCGCTGATAAGCGTAGTAGCTCATCTGATTCTTCTACTGACAGTGTTCCGGAGATTCCGCCGGGATATACTGTTATGTATGATTCTTCTGGCAATATTGTTAATCCTCCGTTAGGCCCAGACGCGGATCTTGATAGTATTTTGGCTGAATATGACCATGATGCATCTGCGGCAAACGATACTTCTACAACAGCTCCAAAGGATCATAGGAAAGTTGTAGTCAAAGGTCAAACTGTACCGACGCTGGAGGCTGCAGAACTACGAGGGGCATCCGTTTCAAGTTCTAAGGAGCAGGTTGATAGCGACAGCAGCGTTGCGCCAGTGACAACCGAAAATGGTGAGGCCTCCTCTGGATCAATTGAGTCGAACACACAACAAGAACAGACCGAACAGAAAAAAGATAACAGTAGCGAAGTCAAAGCTGAGACCGAAGGCAAGACTCATGAGGAAGAGGTTGAAGACGAGCGTAGTGAAATTTCATCAAAGATTGCTCATCTTGATGAGCAAATAGAGGTATACGACCATGCGATAAACGGCAAGCCTCTTCGCGAAGGTCATGAGCGTGCCGCTAGAGATCAGAAACAAAGACTTGAGGACGAGAAAAAGAAGTTGCAGAAGCAGCTAGAAACGTTTAATGAAGGTGAGAAGGGCAGGGAGCTCGTTCCGTATAGCGAGAATGATGGCGAGCTTACTGCTCGAGATCAGGATCCAGATAAACATCCAGACAATCCGGATAAAGCAGAGGAAGGTTCTGAGGAAGGTCTGGAGCATGAGCAGCAACGAGAAGCGTATGATGCTGCGGTTGCCGAGCTTGCGAAATTACGAGCTGACGCAGAAACGAAGAGCGGAAACTTTATCACATATAAGTTCAAGAAGCCAATTAATTGGATTCTTCGCCGCTTTGGTAAGCAAAATCTCAGCATAATTGGTCGTGAGAGGCGAGAGCAAAAGCTCCGTGAAGCGGAGGACAAGGTGAAGGAGTGTGCACTTGCGCTCGCGAAGAGTCGGGCTGAGAATATTGAGAATACAGCAGATCTTAGTGAAGATGAAATCGCTCAGATGAAATCGGATGTCGCGTTTGGTGAGTTGCGTAGTCTATTAGATGTAAATGTACGCCAAGCGATCAATGATGAGCTGACAGAACGGCAGGAGAAGCGGCATTTTGGCGATAAGCTTCTTGCCTCTGTCGGCAAGTGGCTAAATGGCGGCAGCAAATGGGGGCGTCGGCTTCGGAGCTTTGGTCCTGGTTTTGCTACTGGTGCGCTTTTACCTGTTTTTGGGGTTAGTAATATACCAGTGCTAGCGGGAGTAACGACCGTAGCCGGCTCGCTTATCCATCGTGGTTCGCGGTTGGCCGCTGCCGACGAGAACCTTAAGCGCCACCAGGACGATGAGGGTAAGGCAAAAGCGCAGTTTGACGCTGCGGAAGTTGCAAAAATGCGTGAAGAAGCTGAAAAAATGACTGCGAGTAGACCTGATGACGGTAAAGAAGCTATAGGACATTTTGCCGACTGGATGATGCACGGTAGTCGGCAGAAAAGTTACGAAGATGCTGACCGTGCTGCAAAAGAGGCGGAAACGAATGCGGGACTGTTTGCTCTTGGCGCTGGTTTAGGCAAGTTGGCAAACCTCGGTGCTCATACTGCATTGGAGAAATGGTCAACGGATGCCTCGGCAGCAAGCGCCCCTGAGACTGAAGCTCCGTCGTCAGGAAATGAGACCGCGAATGCCGATCTTAGCCCAAGCGGTGACAGCGGCAATAATAAAACTTTGAACGATGCGATGGACAGGCTTATGCACGGTTCTGGTGACTCTGGTGGTGAGGCTTTGACAAATGCAGACTTTAGCGCATACGAAGATCAGTTCCCATGGAACTGGGCGGCAGATAACTTTGGTACTGAAAATGCTGCATCGAAATTGCATGAATTAGCCGATATGGCTGCACAAAATGGTTACGATGTAGAGTGGCACGGAAGTGGCGCGGATGAATGGGTGTCTATAAACGGAGATAGCAATACTACATCTGTGCTGAAGGTGTTGAGCCAGTATGCCAAAAAATAAAAGGGAGGGATAAATGTTTAATATTGATGACGCTCTGCTGACAAAAATCGGCTACAATGTAGCAATGTTGACAGAAGAGCAAAAAGACAAATACAAGCGGGAAATTCAAGAGGAGCTAAATCGGCGCGTGGCGGAGCGGTTTTTGCCGGAGCTGAGCGATGACGAGATTGTCGAGTTTGAAGACGTGCAGGGCAACCCTGACCGCACACGGCGCTGGCTGGCAGAGTTCCACGGTGATTACGCGACGCGCGAGGACTATAAGGCGGTGCGCCAGCTGATGGATAGTGACGAGGAGGCGATGAGTTTTTACGCAGCTGCACTGTGGCTGCGTTATGCGATTCCTGGATATGGCAAGATGATGCAGGAAGTGTTTGACGAGTATGTTGAAGAGCTGATTGATATGCGCAACGAGGTCAATAAGCAGCTCGGACTTATTGCATAAGCGGAGTAAGCTCTATATACTAGAGGGAGAGAAACGGAGGGACAATGTTTCAGTTAGATGATAATTTTTTGCAAGAAGTGGGGCTCGGTAGCTTACCAGACGACCAGAAGCAGGCGTTCTTAGCGCATTTTCGCGAGCAGTTAGAGATGATTGTTGGTACGAAATTGAGCGAGGGGCTAAGCGACCAGCAGCTTGATGAGTTTGAGTCGTTCATTGACCGCAAGAGCGACCGCGTCAACGCGTGGCTGGCGGCGAACGCGCCAAACTATGAGCAGGATACGGTATACCAGCAGCTCCGCGCGAACGCGCCTGATAATGTGCCGGTAGATGTGCTACTGGCTGAATATGCAAGCCTGAAATGGCTCGGAATGAACCGTCCGAATTATCGAGACGTTGTCGCGCAGACGATGAATGAGCTGAAGCAGGAAATTATCGCGAATCGTGATGCAATCTTAGGCGGCGACGCATCCGCTGCGTAGATGTTGTCCTCCTTCCTTTTGTAGGTTTAGAAGCGGCATTGGATAACCGTCTGGTGATATGCTGTGCGGTTATTTAGTTTTTGGTCGAATTAAATAGCCGCGCAAGAATTCGCCAGCAGACATAGCCTTGCCGCTAGGGGCAATAAGCTCGTCAACTGATAAAAATGCGCCGTTTGCACATAGTAAATCAAGAGGCGTTTTTGCATTCACAGCAGCGTGTGCTTTGGTGACGATGAGTTTATATGAGCCGATGGTGACGCGCGAACGCGGGAACCCGAGATGGGCGCGAATGCGCGCCTCGGCCTGGCTAGCGGTAAGCGCGGTTAGATCAAGGTCGGTGTCATTACGGCTTAGCAATTGGCAGTAGGTGGCGTTGGCGTCGTCTTGAGGTGTTGGCTGAAGCGCGCCGCTCAAAATATCGGGTAGTTTCGCAGCGAGAGCCGCTGCACCGAGTTGGCCGAGCGTCTTGTATAACTCAGGACGAGTTTCGGATTGGTCCAGACTGTGGCGTGTTTGATAATAAATTGGTCCGGCGTCCATGTCTTTCGTAAGCTGCATAAGCGTCACGCCTGTGGTTTTGTCGCGATTGGCGATAGCGGACTCAATTGGTGATGGACCGCGGTACTTTGGTAGGAGAGAAGGATGAACGTTGATGATGCCAGGAGTGAATAAATTAATAACACTTTGCGGAATAATTTTTCCGTAACTGACAAGCACGCCGGCAGGATTTTTTATTAATTTTATATCATTTATGATATTTTTGAGTTTAGTCGGTTGCCATACGGGTATATTATGCTCTGCGGCGTAAACTTTGACGGCGGGTGCAGTGAGTACGCGATGGCGCCCACGCGGCGTGTCTGGTTTGGTGACGATGGCAGCAACATTAAATCCGTTTTCGATGAGCGCACGCAAACTGTATAAGCTGAAATCTTCAGTCCCGAAAAAGATAAGCGGCTGCTTAGTCCCAGAGGTCGTGGTTATCTTTGACATGCGTATTATAGTCGAGCGGATCAAGCTCGCCCTTGTCATTTAGCTGGTAAAATGCATCGGTTTTATCGCGGATGTGGTCGACAAATACGATACCATTGCAGTGGTCGATTTCATGCTGAATGACGCGTGCTAAAAATCCTTCGGCTTTGATGCGGATTTCATCGCCATCAATGTTTAGTGCTTTGACGCGAATGCGATTATAGCGCGGTACCTTACCGTAAAAATCGCGCACGCTAAGACAACCTTCATAGTCTTCAATAAGCTCGCCCTCGTATTTTACAATTTCTGGATTGATGAGAGCGATAAATTCTTGGTTTTCTTTGTTCTCAAAGTCGTTGCGCACGATAATGACGCGGTCAAGCCGGTCAATTTGTACAGCGGCGAGCGCGGCGCTGATTTCGTGTGGACGCGACGCTTCCCAGTCAATACTTGCATCAGTCATGTCTTTAACGAGCTGGCGAACTTCTTCGGTAATGACATGAACTTTCTGCGATTTTTGACGTAGATGGGGGTTTGGTAGGGTAATAATAGATTCTTTCTTCACAACTTTGTATATTATAACAGATTCATCGGGTCAATGTCATACTGCCAGTGCGTGGGCGGCAATTGTGCGATGATATCAAGTAGGGTGGCGCGTGTTGGCGATTTAACGACGATTTGCCAGCGATAGGTGTCGCGTTGCCGTTCGTAAAAAGCGGGAGTTGGACCAAATATGTATAGATTTGAATAATCTGCGCGAAGTTTTTTAGCAAGTATTTGGGCGTTATTGATGGCGGCTTTTTCGGTTTTGTAGATACACGTGAGTTTGAGCAAATAAGTGAATGGCGGAAAATGGCTTTTACGTCGCCTAGCAAGTTCGGTAGCATAGAAAGCAGTATAATCCTGTGCAGCGCCAGTACGGATTGTTTCGTCGTGTGGTTGATATGATTGGATGACAACATTAGTTTGCTGGTTGGTGCGCCCGACACGCCCGACGACCTGCGACAATAGTTGAAAGGTACGTTCGCGCGCCATAAAGTCGGGCAAAGCGAGCCCGGCGTCCGCCTGAATGACGCCGACAGTGCCAAGGTGCGGCAGGTCAAGCCCTTTAGCGACGACTTGTGTGCCGATAATAATATCAACTGTGCCATCGTAGAGTTCTTGGTAACGTTTCTCAAGCGTATGCGTGGCGGCGGTATCACCATCAAAGCGCGCAACGGTTGCGTGCGGGAATAATTTCTTAATCTCTGATTCAATAAGTTTCGTGCCGATGCCTTTATGAACGATATCAGTTTCGTGGCAATCAGGACAAGAAGTTGGAATGGGTGCCGTGTTACCGCAAATGTGGCATTGCAGTATGTGCTTGTCGATATGGAGTGTGAATGGCACGAAGCAGCGCGGACAGATCGCAGACCAGCCGCAGTTAGTGCAGAGTGTCGTACTGGCGCTGCCGCGGCGGTTGTGAAAAAGGAGTGTTTGCTGCTTGCGTTCAAGCGAGACTGTAATGCGGGCGAGGAGCGAGTCGGATAAAAAACGATGCTGAACAAAATTTATTTTTGATGTCATATTTATGATGTTGACGTGCGGCGGCGGAGCGGCTTGTGCACGGCGAGGGAGCGTAATGACCGGGCTATTGGTGTGGGTAGCAAGGTAGTATTCGCCGATGAGCGGCGTTGCTGAACCTTGAATAACGGGCGCGCCATGATGCGTGCCAAGCGTGGCGGCGACGCGCAAAGCCGAGTATCGTGGCGATTGATCTTGCTTAAAACTTGGTTCGTGCGCTTCGTCGATGATAATAGCGCCAATATGGGCAAGCGGCAGAAAGAGTGCTGAACGAGGACCAATGGCGATACGCGGAATAGTGCTTCGAAGAGCGTCAAGCCAAATCTGATGGCGCGCAGACTCGGTTTGCTGCGAGTGAGTTAGTAAGATGTTGGAAAAATGCTGCTCAAACTCTGCGATAAGCTGCGAAGTGAGGGCGATTTCTGGCACAAGGATGATGACGGATTTTTGCTGCGTCATAATATGCTTGGCGTAGGTAATGTAAACAGCGGTTTTGCCGCTGCCGGTAACGCCGTGCAGCAAGACTGTTCCATTTGTACGCTGCGTGAGCGTATCAACGGCGGCTTGCTGATCTTTGTTGAGTAAATAATGTGTTCGATCCCGCGAAATCGTTTGGCGGGAATATGCTGCTGTGCGGCGCTTTTTTGTGAGACCGCGCGGTAAGATTGTCTGCAATGTGGTCGCAAGGGGTGCGGCGTAGTAGCGAGCCATCCATAGGGCAGTTTTGAGTAATGGATTTGGCAGTGGCGGGATATCAAGCGCAGATGCAATAGCACGCGTATCGTATGCCGGTTTTCGCGTGTGTTTTATAACGATGCCGATTAGCAGCAACTTGCCGACTGGGATTGTCACGAGTTGCCCAATTTGTAGAACTTGTTCGCTGCAATAGGTAAAGTAATCGCTGCCAGCGCGAACAATCTTGATCGGTGCGACGTCGTAATAGTGCATACATGGTATTATACCTTGCATAGACGAGAGAGCGACTGCTACTATAAACGTATGTATTTTGAAAGCAGGGCACAAGCTGGGCAATTACTGGCTGCACAGGTTGTTGATAAGTATCGGTACGAGAACTGCGCGGTCGTAGCGTTGACAGAAGGCGGCGTGTTGGTCGGCGAGCAGATTGCAGCGCAATTACACTGTGTGCTGATGATGCTTGTGACAGAGAATATTGATGTACCGGGCGAGAATCTGAGCTTTGGCGCGGTATCGCAGCGCGGAAATTTTACATACAACAGCGAATTTTCAACAGGAGAAATTCAGGAGTATACGAGCGAATTTCATGGCTACTTAGACGACCAGAAGCGCGAGGCGTACAGTCGTATCAACCGATTGATCGGCGACGGCGGTACGATTGATGATATGATGCTGAAAGATCGTATTGTATTTTTGGTGTCGGATGCGCTAGCTGACGGTGCAGCGCTGAGTGTAGCATTTGATTTTTTGAAGCCGATTCGAATAGAAAGGTTAGTTGTAGCGACGCCGATTGCAACGGTGTCGGTGGTGGATCAGTTACACGTTACGGCGGACGAATTGCACGTGCTTGATGTGAAAGAAAATTACTTGGGAGTGAATCATTATTACTCCGACAATACGGTTCCGACACGTAAAGAGGCAATTAAGAAGATCAGCCAGATTATTTTGAATTGGCGGTAAATATAGCAGCCAAGTGGCTTGAATTGCATCTAGAAAAAATGTAGAATAAAAAGCAACAGTGGTATTAATAAAAAGCAAGAAAGGCTGTTCACGTGCTTGATGTATTTATAACCTCCAGGGTTCGGCGAAAGATCGTGGTGGTATACGCAAAATATCCAGATTTTCGTACGCATGTGCGCGGTCTCGCTAAGCTGATCAAAGAAGACCCGGGTAATATCCAGCGTGAGTTACGCCGGCTTGAAAAGGTGGGTTTTTTGATGGCTGAAAAACAGGGCAATACACGGATTTATTCAACCAACAAGCAGTTTCCGATTTTTAAAGAGCTACAGAGTATCGTGATCAAATCGCAGCAGCAAGCGAGCAGTAATCGACCAAAACGGACAACATCTGATATTCAACCGCGATGACGCTGTTTGAACGGATTTTAGCAGCACGCGGATTAAATGACGTGTCGGCGCGTCAAGCGTTTTTATCGCCGGATTATGCGGCAACAAAATATGATCCATTCCTATTATCAGAGATGGACAAAGCGGTGGCGCGGTTAGTGCTCGCGCGCCAACATCAGGAGAAGGTCGTTATCTATGGCGACTATGATATTGACGGACTGAGCGCGACGGCATTGTTGTTGGATGCATTTCATAGTTTTGGATTTCAACATCTTGACGCATTTATCCCAAACCGGTTTGTTGAAGGTTATGGCATGACGATTGGTGCAGTTGATAAGGTGCGCGATATGGGCGCGCAGCTGATTGTGACGGTCGACTGCGGTAGTTTGTGCCACACGGAGATTGCATACGCAGCTGAGTTGGGTATTGATACAGTGGTGACAGACCACCACAATATTGCGCCGACACGCCCGCCAGCAGTCGCGACGGTTAACCCTAAATATGCTGATCATGAGTATCCATTTCGTGATTTGTGTGGCGCGGGCGTGGCGTTTAAACTCGTGCAAGCACTGCAGACGCGGCTAGACGGGCTGCCTGACGGGTACGAAAAATGGTTACTTGATTTAGTAGCGTTGGGGACGGTATGTGATATTGTGACATTAGCGGATGAGAACCGGGCAAACGTGTACTGGGGACTGGAGGTGCTGAAGAAGCAGCGGCGTACCGGGCTAAAAGCACTGATGGCAGTGAGCGGTATTGAACCAGAGACGGTAAATGCACGGCATTTGGGGTTTGGACTAGGCCCGCGTATGAACGCTGCTGGACGCCTAGAATCGGCAAATTATTCGCTAGAAATGCTGCGGGCGAAAGACTGTACGGCGGCATTTGAATCGGCGCAAAAATTAGACGATTTCAATACGCAGCGCAAGTCGATTCAGCAGAAAATATTCGACGAAGCCTGCCAGCAAGCCGACGAAATGGGCGCCGACCGCGTGCTGGTGGTGGCAAGCGAGGGCTGGAATCACGGTGTCATCGGCATCGTGGCGTCGAAATTGGTCGAAACTTACAAAAAACCGGTGTTTATCATCGGTATTCGCGGCGAGACGGCGACCGGTTCGGCGCGCAGTTTCGGCGATTTCAGTGCGGCGGACGCGGTGCGGGCGGCGGACGACATCATATTACGCGGCGGCGGGCACGGCGCGGCGGCGGGCGTGACGCTGGAGCCAGGGCAAATCGCGGCGTTTCGGGCGCGAGTGAATGAGTTTTATGATTCGCTGCAATTGTTGGAGCAGGAGCGGTATTTGTTGCCTAAAGCTGATGTCGAAATCGACGATTTTTCGGAAATCACCGAAGAATTAGTGCAGCAAATCGCGCGGATGGAGCCGTTTGGCAACGGCAATCCCGAGCCTGTGTTAAAAATTACAACATCTACTGTGTTGAATGTGCGGCGCATGGGCGCGGACGGTCAGCATGTTAAATTATCCCTACGCGATAAAAACGGCAAAGTTCTGCAAATGCTGGCATTTAACGCGCCAGAAGAATTTTTCCGCCAGCCGGGCGACCAGGTTGCCGCTTGGTTTCAGCCGAATATCAACGAATGGAATGGCGCGCGGACGGTGGAGGGGCGGCTATTGCATTTAGAATAGCCTCTCCAGAAAAAACCGGTTTATTTATTTACCGATACAACGAGCGAATCTAGCGGCGCGGCGCTATGCTTGGACTGCTGTTCTAGTTCTTTCAAAAAATCCTCGTTATTAAGCACCCACACGAAGAGACCTATGCCGACTATGATGGCTAGGGCTCCGGCGATAATCCCGGTAATCGCAAAACCTCTGCCTCTAGGTTCAATGGCGACGCTGATGCCACCTAAAATTATAGCGATGAGTCCAAGTGCGGCAGCAAAAAGATTGAAAATAAACCCGAGCAAACTTATGATACCGAGTACCATTGCTACGACAGAAAGTGCGATTGAGCTGCGCTCTTGCTGGTACGGAACCTGATATGGATTTTGGTACGGATTGTTGCCGTAGACCGGCTGCGCCGGATAGGCGGCTGGCGGCTGGTATGGCGGTTGATACGGCTGCGGCGGTATTGGCGCAGCGGCTGGCGCTGGTGTTCCCTGGTCTTGAGGAGGCTGAGTCATGTTGATGTCGCTTTCTTTGGTTAAGATATATCGCGAAAATAGTAACATAAACGTTATGCGGTAAACAATAGAGGTTTTACCAGGCTGGCGGTGAAATTTTTAGGAAAGTAGGTTGTAAATGGCTGGTGTATCTGTTATAATGGCAGACGATATGGTACAAGTTACACGGAAAGATGAACGCGAGGCGAATGAAAATATTCTTCGCCGTTTTAACCGCCGCGTATTGCAAAGCGGAAAACTCGCAAAAGCAAAGGCCATGATGCGCTTTGAGAAAGCGATGAGTAAAACTGATCGCCGTAACAAAGCAATTCTTCGCAAGGAGCGCAAAGCGGAAAAGCTGGCAAAGATTCGCCTAGGAGTGCGCTAGCAGATGGCGTTAAAGCAACGCATCAGAGATGAAATGAAAGCCGCCCTACTTGGCGGCAATCGTTTTTTGGGTGATACATTGCGTAATTTGAACGCAGCAATCTTAGACGAGGAAGTCAAACAGAATAAGCGCGGCGACGGCTTGAGCGACGAAGCAATTGAAAAAGTGATCGCGCGCGAAATCAAGAAGCGGCGCGAGTCGGCGGCGATCTATCGTGAGAACGACCGAGTTGATTTAGCGGAGCCGGAAGAGAAAGAGATGGCGATTTTACAGGCGTACTTGCCGGAGCAAATGACTGAAGTAGAGTTGCAACAATTAATTAATGAGAAGATTGTGAAACTTGGCGTGAGCGATCTGCGCAGTATGGGGCAAGTGGTTGGTGCGGTAAAAGCGGCAGCCGGCAGTAAGGCTGATGGTGCGGTGGTCGCGAAATTAGTTAAACAAGCGCTAACGAAATAAATAAACAAAGGAGATTGTAGCGATGATTTTATTGTTTGGCCCGACGGGCGCGGGTAAAAGCATGCAGGGGCAAATGTTAGCAGTGCGCCAGGGGTGGAAGTGGCTTAGTACTGGCGAGATGCTGCGCCAGAGCGATGATCCGGCAGTGATTGCGACGCTGAAAAGTGGTGAACTAGTAAGCGATGAACTGACATACCATGTGTTTGAACGTGCTGTGCAGGATGCGCGCGATAAAAAATACCCGAATATCATCGTAGATGGTTTTCCGCGCACGAAAGAGCAGGCGGCGTGGCTTGATGATTATATGGAGCGCATGGACGAGAAGATAGATATCGTCGTAGTGCTAGAAGTGCCAGAACAAGAAATCATGCGGCGCCTAGAGAAGCGCGGGCGCATGGAAGATACGCCTGATACGATTGCGCGGCGTATGACAATATATCGCCAAAAGATGTATCCGGTGCTTGGAATTTTTGCTGAAGCGGGCGTGAAAATTATCCACCTAGATGGTACGGGTAGCGCCGGCGAGGTGCATGATAGGATTTACGACGAGGTGAAGCGCGTATGTCCGAATTAATTACCGGCGTGAAAACGCCCGAGCAAATTCAAGCAATGCGCGAAGGCGGCAAGATTTTGGCGCGGGTTTTTGCCGATATCCGCGGATTTGTGCATGCTGGGCAAACAAAACGCGAAATAGATGATTTTGTCGCGCAAAAAATTGTTGAGTATGGCGCGGAAATAACCTATAAGACGCCAGAAGTGAACTTTCCAGGTGCGATTTGCATTAGTGTAAACGACGAAATTGTGCACGGCGCACCAAATGACGATGCACTGCAGAAGGGCGACGTTGCCAGTTTTGATTTAGTGATTACATATAAGGGCATGAAAACTGATTCGGCGTTTACAATGGTAGTTGATGACGAACCGAAAGGCGCAGTGAAGCACTTACTTGCGACAACCGAACGCAGTTTGTATGCGGGGATTGATGCGATAAAAGGGACGGTTCGGACAGGCGACATTGGTGCGGCGATAGAAAAAGTGCTGCAGAACGGTAAACTTGGAATTGTACGCGAGCTGGTTGGGCACGGTGTAGGATTACATATGCACATGCCGCCTGACATTCCGAACTATGGACGCAAGGGAACGGGCGTGTTGCTGCAGCCGGGCGACACAGTGGCGATTGAGCCGATGGCGACGCTTGGCGGCGAGCGGATTATCCAATTGGACGATGGTTGGACGTATGCGACGCGCGACGGCAGCCTAGCGGCGCATTTTGAGCACACGATTTTAATCACCGAGCACGGTGCAGAAATCATTACGCAAGCATAGGCGATTTTATACAGGTTATGCTATAATAACCCTATATGCAAGAACAATCTCGATATGCAGTTGGTATTGATGTTGGTACGACGATGGTTCGATGTGTCGTTGGTCATATTGACCCAACGACTGGTACGCCGACGATTGTTGGCGTTGGTCAGGCGCCAAATAGTGGTATGCGAAAAGGTACGGTGTCAAACTTGAATGGACCGGCGCAGGCGATTGATCAGGCACTTGGCGATGCAGAGCGTATGAGCGGTTACGAAGTAAACGCGGCGACGATTAGCGTGAATGGTTCACATATTGTCAGTACGAAAGCCGATGGTATGATTGCAGTCGGCATGGCGGATCACGAAGTTGCTGAAGAAGACGTGTCGCGATTAGAGGATGTGGCGACAACAGGTAAAGTGCCAGCGAATCGCGAGATCCTTGAGGTTGTACCGTTTAGTTATACGCTTGATGGGCAGGGCGGCATTAAAGACCCAGTTGGCATGACAGGTACGCGTTTGGAGATTAACGCAAATGTCGTGTCGGCAATGGCGCCGTATGTCGCGAATTTGCAAAAAGCCGTTGAACTTGCGACAGTGAAGCCGCACGCAACGATTCCGTCGGTGATGGCGGCTGCTAAGGCAGTATTGAATGAGTCACAAATTGAAAACGGCGTGGCGGTCGTCGATTTAGGCGGTGCAACAACAAGCGTGGCGGTGTTTGAAGAAGGCGATCTACAATACGTCGGGGTTGTGTCGATGGGTGGCGTTAATATTACGAATGATTTGGCAATTGGACTGAAAACTGATCCGGAAGTTGCTGAGAAAGTAAAGTTGCAGCACTCAGCGGCAATAGCACGCAGCGAGACGCGTAAAGTAAGCATAAAACACGAGAAGGAAACTCTGTTTTTTGACCAAGCAGAGATTGATGAAATCGTGGAAGCACGGCTTGAAGAAATTTTTGAATTGGTAAATAAAGAGCTCAAAAAAGCGGGGCGTGCCGGTCAGTTGCCGAGCGGTGCGGTACTGACGGGCGGCACGGCAAACCTGAAAGGAATAGCGGAGTATGCGAAATCGCAGCTGGGCGTTGCTGTACGCGTCGGTAAGCCGCATGGATTTGGCGGTGTAGCAGACGAAATTGATAAACCGCACTTTGCAGCAGCGGTTGGGCTGATGTTGGTTGATGCTGAGGCGGCAACGGTACGTCCGCATGGTGGCAATACGTCGAAAAAGTCGGGTGGATTTATTAAAACGCTTCTGAGCAAATTCAAGCCGTAGGCAAAAGAAGTGGTATACTAGTAGGTAACGTGAGGAATAGTAAGGGGTATAAGGAGTTGCAATGCCGGAAGTAAAACCAAGTGAGATTGAGACATTCGCAAGCATAAAGGTTGTGGGCGTCGGCGGCGCAGGCGGATCGGCGGTAAACCGGATGAAAGATGCCGGGTTAGTTGGTGTGCAATTTATCGCAATGAACACTGACGCGCAGGCGCTGCATAATTCAAAGGCTGATGTTAAAATCCACCTTGGTCATAGTACGACGAACGGCTTGGGTGCAGGAGCGGATCCAGCGGTTGGCGAAGCTGCAGCGCGCGAATCAATTGATGAAATTCGCGCAGCGCTTGAGGGCGCTGATATGGTGTTTGTGACGATTGGCGCTGGCGGCGGCACTGGTTCGGGTGCGGGGCATGTAGTCGCTGAAGTAGCGCGCGACTTAGGTATTTTATGCGTTGGTGTTGCGACGAAGCCATTTAGTTTTGAAGGTGAAAAACGCCGGCAGAATGCCGAATGGGCGATTGCGCAATTGGGTAAAAGTGTTGATACGCTCATCACGATTCCAAATGACCGGCTGCTGCAAACGATTGACCGCCGGACGCCATTGTTGGAAACGTTTAAGATCGCGGATGACGTGTTGCGCCAAGGCGTGCAAGGTATCTCGGAGTTAATTACCGAGCACGGGCTTATTAACCTGGACTTTGCCGACGTGAAAGCGATTATGAGCAATGCCGGTTCGGCGTTGATGGGTATTGGTCGAGCGAGCGGCGAAAATCGTGCAGCGCAGGCGGCGCAGCAGGCGATTGAAAGCCCGCTGATTGAGGTGTCGATCGACGGCGCGAAAGGCGTGCTATTTAACGTCACTGGCGGCTATGATATGAGTATGGCGGAAATTCAAGAGGCGGCAGAAATTATTACGAGCGCTGTGTCGCCGGACGCGAATATTATTTTTGGCGCGACTCTAAAGCCTGAACTTGAAGACGAGTTGATTATTACCGTAATTGCAACGGGTTTTGATAGCGAGTTTTTCCAGCAGCAAGCCGAAGAATTAGAGCAGCCGGCAAGTTTGACGCCGGCGGCACCTGTTGCGCCAGCTGAAGACTCAAACACTCCGGTTGATGATATTGATATGAACTTGTCGCACGCCGACGCTGCAGCGCAGTTTGCCGGCGAGTCAACGACTGATATTTGGAATCAACCGATGGATGACGATGATGATGACACGCCAGCATTTTTGCGCCGCCGCAAGAAACATAAATCATCCGATGAATAGGAGAAGTTTTTCGCGATGCATACGATAAAAATTGGCAATAGCCGCGTCCTTGAGTCGCGCGAGTCGGCGGACGGAATCACAATTCGACGCCGCCGCGAAACGCTTGATGGCAAGCATCGGTTTACGACGTACGAGCGTGTTGAACGCCCAAATTTGGCGGTAATTAAAAAAGATAGTTCGCGCGAGTTATTTGAACGGGCAAAATTGGCAAACGCAATTCGCCGTTCGGTTGGAAAGTTTTTTAAGTCGGAGGTTGAAGTCGAAGAGATTATTGATCGGGTCGAGGATAGACTGTATGGTTTAGGTGAAACCGAAATACCGTCACGTCAGATCGGCGAACTTGTGCTTGACGAGCTCGCCTCCTGCAACGAAGTAGCGTACGTTCGGTTCGCGAGCGTATTCCAAAAGTTTGAGACGCTTGATGATTTTGTGAAAATTCTTGAACAGCGTAAGCGGAGCAAGCAGTCCTGATGCGCGTCGTTATTGTGGCAAAAGATAACACTGATTATAGCCGCCAAGTTTCGACCTTTGTTGATGATATGGCGCGTCAGACAGGACATGAACTTGAGGTGCTTGATCCGGAATCGCGCGAGGGCGAATCGTTTTGCCGGGCGTATGATATTGTTGAGTATCCAACGATCGTTGCGTTAAGCGCAGATAGCCAGCTGCAAGCTATGTGGCGCGGTTTGCCGTTGCCGTTGATTAGCGAGGTGAGTTATTATGCCGTCCAAGACTAGCGCTTTGACAGACCGCCAGCGGGTTATTGTGTTTGGCGTGTTGCTTATTGGGTCGGCAATTGGGCTTGTAGCGTCGATTGTATTGTCGCACGAAGCGCTAACGATCGCAAAGGATAGCAGTAAAGTGCTTGGCTGCGATTTGAACGCTGCGATGAGCTGCAGTTCGGTAGCAAAACATTGGTCGGCGCATGTTGTCGGCGACATTCCGAACAGTTTCGTCGGCATGGTGGCGTACCCAGTATTTATCACAATTGCTGTTGCTGGACTGGCGCGTACGCGATTTCCGCGTTGGTTTATGCGCGCCGCCGAGGCTGGCGGATGGATGAGTCTGGGCTTTGCGGGCTGGATGTTCTACATGAGCTATATTGTAATTGGTGCGTTGTGCCCGTGGTGTTTGGCGACAGATGCAGCAGTGCTGCTCGTGCTTTTTGCGCTTATTCGCCATAATGTACTAACGGGCAATCCGATGATTTCCACAAAACTGGCGCCGTCTAAAAAATGTGTTCAGCAAAATTACGACGTTGTTGTCTTTGTTGCTATCGCGGTCGTGATATGCGCGTTGATTTTGCTCAAATATGGCGATAAGTTAGTATAATCTGGAAACTTTCTTTTACGTGGCGTATGCTATACTGAGTGCATGAAGCATAATATAGTTATACGAGCATATCTTGGTCTTGCGGCTGTAGCGATAGGGTCGCTTTTATTGTTACGTAACCTTCATGTTATCTCTTTTGACTACTGGGGAGAGCTATGGGGCGGGTTTCTGTCGTTCTTACTGATTCTCGTGGGGTGCATAATTCTTGTAAAGCGTTCGCGGTGGATTTGGGGTTTGTTATTCTTGTCTGCAGGGGCAACGATCGGTCTCCGTGCACTTCACATTGTTGATGTTAACTTTTGGCAGATCGTATGGCCAATTTTGTTTATCGCTGTCGGTTCTGCAGTGCTGTTTTCGCTCGTGAAAGACGGTAAAATATCAAAAACGAAAGCCAAGCATATGGTAGCGGTATGGTCGGGGCAAAGTGAAAAAGTAGAAGGTGAATATACTGGCGGGACTATTTCTTCGGTATTTGGTGGTGTTGATCTTGACCTGCGCCAGTCTGATATTCAGGACGGCGCGGTTATTGAGCTGTTTGTTTTGTTTGGCGGCGTTGATATTATTGTACCGAACGACGTAGTTATAAAAAATGAGGTGACTGCTATCTTCGGCGGTATTGATGATAAGACTAGTCCTGGTGCGAAAGCGAAAAAGACGTTGTATATTCGCGGTGAATGCTTTTTTGGCGGCATTGAATTGAAATAATATCGTTGCTTTTCGCTAAAAAAGCCCGTACAATTAAAGGCAAGGCATCTGAGCGGTTATCGCCCGCGATCTCTCGTACGGGAGAGTGCCCCAGGAAGAACAGCCTTTAGCTCAGTAGAACCTGGCGTTCACTCGGCGTAAACGAGTAATTAAGCGCTGAAAGAATCACTTCTTTTGGAATCGAGATGGTACCGTCCGCATGCATGCTTCTCGCGGATTCTCGAAGTCAAGAGAGGTGATTTTTGTTTGTAGAAAGGAGAATACGAATGAAATTTAAACACGGTACACGCCGGCGGTCAGCAGAATATGAAAAAGATTGGGTGAAGCGTTGGAAGGTTGACAGAACATTTGAAAAATCGGTTGATCAGCGTCCGGAGGATAATCATTATGTGTTTTATGACGGTCCGCCGTTTATTACCGGTGTGCCGCACCATGGCACGTTGCTTAGTAGTATTGTTAAAGACGCTGTGCCGCGCTATCAGACTATGAAAGGTAAGCGCGTTGAGCGTGTGTGGGGCTGGGATTGTCATGGATTACCGGCGGAAGTGTTTACCGAGAAGAAGCTAGGTATTAAAGATCGCCGCGATATCGGTACGACGATTAGTCTGGAAAAGTACATCACGACTGCGCGTGAAAATATGGTACAGACTAGTAGTTTGTGGAACGATACGATTGATCGGATTGGTCGCTGGGTAGATATGGATAACGCCTACAAAACTATGGACAAAGAATACATGGAAAGTGTTTGGTGGGCGTTTAAAGAGCTGTATAACAAAGGCAAAATTTATGAGGGTGAGCGAGTGCTCATGTATTGTACGCGCGATGCGACGCCGCTGTCAAAAGCTGAGGTGACGATGGATGCAGGTGCGTACCAAGATGTGACCGACCCGAGCGTATACGTACGCTTTCAACTGGAGGACGGGAGAACGCTGTTGGTTTGGACGACAACGCCGTGGACGCTATCGGCAAATACGGCTTTAGCAGTGAATGCTGATTTGACGTATGCTGAGGTTGAAGTTGAAGGCGAACGGTTTGTGTTGGCGAAAAACCTGCTTGATAAAGCATTGAGGGATGAAAAGCATGAGACGCTGCCGTATACAATTATTACTGAGTACTCTGGCGAGTCGCTCGTTGGTCTGAGCTATAAGCCGTTATTGGGCGTGCATCGCGGCGAGCATGCACACAAAATTTATGCAGCTGAATATGTGTCGGCTGAGGATGGTACGGGTATCGTCCATATTGCACCGGCATACGGTGAGGAGGATTTTAATCTCGCTCAAGCTAACAATATCCCTGTTGTGCACGTTATTGACGAAAATGGTTTTTTCACCGAGGGTGATTGGAAAGGTGAGAATGTCTGGGAAAGTAATAAGCGCATCGCTAAAGAGCTGAAGGAGCGCGGCGTCGTTTGGAAAATTGACTATATTCGCCACAGTTATCCTCATTGTCATCGCTGCGGCACGCGCTTGATGTATCGGGCGCACCCGAGTTGGTTCTATGACGTACAGGGGCAGAAGGAGCTAATGCTTGCGAAAAATTCCGAGCAAATTACATGGTTTCCTGAACATCTAAAGCATGGGCGGTTTGAGAAAAATATTGAACAAGCGCCAGATTGGAATTTGTCGCGCGATCGTTTCTGGGCAACGGCGATGCCAGTTTGGGAGGCGGTTGACGCGGATGGTAATACGCTGCGCGACGAACAGGGCAATAAGCGGCAAATTGTTGTCGGTTCGTATGCAGAGTTGAAAGAATTAAGTGGCGTAGAACTTGATGGTTACCACCGTCCGTGGATTGATGCGATTGAGTTTGACTTGACACCTGAAGGCGATGTGCCGCCGGCTGATTATCGCGGCGAACGTATCCACTATACGCGCATTGATAAAGTGCTGGATGGATGGTTTGAGTCGGGCAGCATGCCATTCGCACAGTTCCACTATCCGTTTGAGAACAAAGCGAAGTTTGAGGAAAATTTCCCAGGCGATTTTGTGGTTGAGTATATTGGTCAGGTGCGGGCGTGGTTCTATTATATGCATGTCGTTAGCGTTGGTTTGTTTGGCGAAAGCCCGTTTAAGCACGTCGTGACGACTGGCGTGGTGGCAGGTAACGACGGCCGCAAAATGAGTAAAAGCTACGGCAACTTCACTGACCCGAATGAGCTGATGGATAAGTTTAGTGCTGATAGCCTGCGCTTTTTGCTGTTATCAAGTCCGCTGCTTAATGGCGAGGACTTTGCGCTACATGATAAAGATGTTGGCGACGTGGCGCGCAAGCTCAGTATGATTTGGAACATGTACGATTTCTTCACGATGTATGCGGAGGTTGATGGCTGGGAATTTGACGGTACATTGCAGGATCCGCTTAACGATTTAACAAACCCGCTTGATATTTGGATTGTCAGTCGCTTGCACCAGCTGGTTGCGGTAGTTGAAAAGCATATGGATGGATATAATATCCCGGATGCGCTTAGTCCGATTTTGCCATTCTTAGATGATGCGAGTAATTGGTATGTGCGCCGCAGCCGCCGCCGCTTCTGGAAATCAGAGGACGACGCGGATAAGAATGATGCGTATAAAACACTTCACTACGTATTAGTGCGGCTAAGCTATTTGCTTGCGCCGTTTACGCCATTCTTAGCAGAGGAACTGTATCATAATCTAACGGGCGACAACGAGTCGGTTCACTTGAAAGATTGGTTGCCGGCAGGCACGGTGAATGAGCTGATTATTGATGAAATGGCGCGCGTGCGTGAATACATCAATGAAGGTTTGAGCTTGCGCGCTAAGGCTGGGCTGAAAGTGCGCCAACCGCTCGCGCGCGTAACGGTTCCCGAGAAAGGTAAGACGTTTGATTTTACGCCAATTTTACTGGAGGAACTGAATGTTAAACGTGTATTATATGGCGGTAGTGTTGCAATAGATACAGAGATTACTCCTGAGCTCAAGCGCGAGGGTCTGGCGCGCGAAATTATTCGCCACGTCCAAAGTGCGCGTAAGAAGGCTGGTTTGAGTGTTGATGATCATATCATTTTGGGATTAAAGTCCAATGACAACAAGCTGAACGAAGCTATTGATGAACACGCGGGAATTATTGGAGGTGAGACGTTAGCATCGAAACTCGGACCAATATTAGATGATATGCACGAAGAAGAAGTGAAAATTGAAGGAGATAAAGACCTGAAAATATTCTTGAAGCGCACAGTGTAGTTATCGACAAAATAACGATTATCAAATGAAAAGGAGACTTGATGGCGGAAATCACTAAAGCAATTATTCCGGTGGCGGGTTGGGGAACGCGTATGCTGCCGATCACCAAAGCGATCGAAAAGTGCATGTTACCGGTTGGCACCAAGCCGGTGATTGATTACGTGGTGCAGGACGTGCTGCGGGCTGGCGTCAAAGATATTTACTTTGTGGTCGGCGAGCAGAGCACGCAGGTGCAAAGCTATTACCGAACAAATATTCAACTCAATGATTATCTGCGGCGCGCTGGTAAAGAAGATAAATTACCCCTGGTGGCGGCGCTAAAGGGCGCCAGCATCCACTTTATCACCCAGCCCAGCACCGGCGGTTATGGCACCAGCGTGCCAGTCGGACTGGTGAGTGAATTTATCGACGAAGGCGAGTCGGCGTATGTCATCATGGGCGATCAATTTTTCTGGCGCCAAGATGGCGGTTCTAACGCGGCGGGTTTGGCAGAGCTGGTGGCAGAGCGTGGTTTGACGGCCGGGCTGCTCGGTAACCCAGTGGAGGACGAATTCATCCCGCAGACGGGCATCATCGAAAAAGATGAGGAAGGTAATTTCGTCCGCATCGTCGAAAAACCAAAACTGGAGGAAGCGCCGAGTAACCTCAACAACTCTAGTTTTTACGTGCTGCCAAAAGAGGTTTTCGAACTGGCGCGCATTCTGCCGGCTAACCCAATTCGCGGTGAATTTGAGCTGACCGACGCCATCAACGCTTACGTGGCGGGCGGCGGCAAGTTAGTGGTCGGTGAAGCTAAGGGCGAATATATGGAATGCGGCTCGCCGAAGGGCTGGCTAGCGGCGAACAATCGGATGTTTGAGCTAGATATCTAAAATTTGCATTTTTCGCCCAACTCTGATAGAATCAACAGGAGTAAATCGTAATTTTTAAAGGAACGAAATGAAAGCAGTCGTAAAGATCTCTGGCAAGCAGTATCTTGTCAGAGAAAAAGAGACCCTGCGGGTGGACCTCCTCCCGGAAGGAACGAAAGAGCTCACCCTCGACGCACTCATGACTATTGACGGCGACAAAGTAGCGGTCGGTACTCCTGTGGTGAAGGGCGTGAACGTAAAAGCGAAAGTTGTTGAAGCGTTGGTGAAGGGTGATAAAATTCGCGTTATTCGCTACAAGGCAAAAAAACGCGTTCACAAAGAGAACGGTCATCGCCAAAAATACTCGCTCATCGAAATTACAGCGATCAAATAGCAGTGAAAACTCCTCGTACAATCTCCCGAGGAGTTTTTTCGTGTCTAGAGTAGTTTTTTGTCTTCTTGATTCAGCTCATGGTATAATAGAGTCTAAAGAGAGGGAATAGAAACAGCGTGGCAACGATTATCGCAGTAACTAATCAAAAAGGCGGCGTCGGCAAAACAACGACGTCAATCAATCTTGCGTATTATTTAGCTAAGAACGGTAAGCGGACATTATTGATTGACTTTGACCCGCAGGGTAATGCGACGAGCGGGCTGTCAATTGATAAGCAATCGCTCGACACGACAATGACGGAAGTGATTATGGGCAAAAAAAAGCTCATTGATGCAGTAACGCCGACCGAGTTTACTAATCTGTGGATTGCGCCGACGACGCCGGAATTAGCAAATGCCGAGGTGGAACTGACGCAGGTTCAGCACCGGTTTAGCCGGCTAAAATATGCGATTCAATTGACGCCGACGCAGTACGATTTTGTTATTATTGACTGTCCGCCGAGTTTAAGTTTGCTGACGGTTAACGCGCTGATTGCGGCGCAGTATGTGTTGCTGCCGGTGCAGGCGGAGTTCTATGCGCTTGAGGGCTTAGGGCAGCTGCTTGAAACGATGAAGCTGATTCGTAAAAACCTTAACCCAACGCTTGACCTGATTGGCGTGCTGCCGACGATGGTTGATAGCCGTACATCACTATCGACGCAAGTGCTTGATGAAATTTCTAAGCATTTTCCAGCGAAAGTATTTAAAACGAAGATTCCGCGCAATGTGCGGCTCGCCGAAGCGCCAAGTCATGGGCTGCCAATTGGCGCGTATGATCGATTTAGTAAGGGCGCACGCGCCTATAAAGCAGTGACAAAGGAGGTACTTGATCGTGTCGGCTAAAAAGGGTTTAGGGCGAAGTTTCGATTCATTGATTCCGACAGAGTTGTTGGACGAGTCGTTTGATCCGACATCTGAGCAGGATGACCGTGTAAGCGATTTGCGCTATATTAAGCTCAGTGAGATAGCGCCAGATCCTGACCAGCCGCGCCGCGCGTTTGATGAAGTGTCGCTTGATGAGCTCGCGGCATCGGTAAAGGAGCATGGCGTGTTGCAGCCGATCGTTGTGGCGCCGGATAAGCAGGGCTACAAAATTGTTGCGGGCGAGCGGCGGTTTCGCGCATCACAGCGAGCGGGGCTTGAAAAAATTCCGGCATTGGTACGGACGTTATCAAGCCAGCATAAGTTAGAGCTGTCGCTCATCGAGAACTTGCAGCGCAGCGATCTGAATCCGCTTGAGACGGCGACGGCATATCTAAAATTGCGTGATCAGTTCAACTTAACGCTTGAGGAGATCGGACAGCGCGTTGGCGGCAAAACGTCAGCGGCGATTAGTAATACACTACGCTTGTTGCGGTTACCAGCGTCGGCGCGCGATGCGATCGTAGCAGGTGATATTCGTGAAGGGCAGGCGCGCCCGTTGATTGGATTACCGGAGGATGTGGTTGACGAAATTATTCCACGCATTATAAAAGAGGGCTGGAGTGCGCGTGCAATTGAAAGCTATGTGCGCCGCCAAAAAGCGAATGGGCTAAGCGGTCATACGACGCGCCAGCCGGCGCCGCGTAAACCGCGTTACGTTAAAGAACAGACTCACTTTGCCGATCGATTTAAGACGCCGGTTGAGGTGCGGACAAATCGCCGCGGTTCAGGGCAAATCGTTATTTCATTTCAGGATCACGCGGATTTTGAGCGGATTTCAAAATTGCTTGGCTAGAGTATAGAATTAGAAAGTCGTTATTTTTGAGAAAGGAAAGAGACGCACCGAAACTGGTCCGACGACGTCGTGGTTAGGAACAAAGCCAAGTCCGGTACGCGAATCGTACGAACTGCTGCCGATACGGTTGTCGCCAGCGACGAATAGTACACCTTCAGGTACAGTTGTGTCGACATCGCCGCTTGATGGACTTTGTGGTCCAACGCCACCTCTACGGTACTCGTCGTCGGGGTGAAATCCGCTTGGATGCTCGCGATTGTATACAGTAAGCGTGCCGTCTTTGACAGTAACGCGCTCGCCAGGAAATGCGATGACGCGCTTCACGATAAATTCATCATGCATGCCGGCTAAAAAACGCGGGTTTTTGAAGACGATAATTTGCCCGCGGTTTGGCACGTACGGTTTATTTTTGAGTAAAGCTGCAGTCACAGGTAGCCGGTCGACGATAAGCCGGTCGCCATCGGCAAGCGTATGGTCCATGCTGTGTCCAGATACCGAAAAACTGCGGAATACGTAGGTGTTGATCAGTAGCGTGCCGATCAGGACAAGCAAAACAAACCCAATGAAGTTGAGAATGTCTTTTATTCGTGGATGACGCGTCAAATAGCTTGCTTCCATCTTTTTTACTATACCCGCCGCGCTCCAAAAAAACAAACGGAAACCATAGCCGCGATGGTTTTATTTTCTGCGCTTTTCCGCTATAGTAAGCAGGAGTATGAGTAAACGAGCAGTAGATGGTTTTGTTCCGCGGCGCCAATTGCCGGAAGTATCGGCGGAAGGTTTAAAGCGCTCGCCGAGCGGCAGCGGCGTGCGGCGGCGCATCGCGGTGTCTGGTGCGAATCACGCGGAATTACCGAAGCCGTTATCTTCGCCGGCGATATCGCGAGCAGCACAGCGTCCGTCGACTATTAGAAACTCCGATCGCGCAGATATTGACGCGTCATTGCAAGAGATTGGTAATCTGTCTGATCTTGATACGCCGATAACGCCAAACGGTCGAAAAAAACGCGGTAAAAAATCTAAAAAACCAATATCGCGCCGCCGCAAAATTATTAAACGCGTGCTTATTGCGCTTGTTTTGATTATTGTGCTAGCTATCGGTTGGTTTGCATACCGCGCGTTAATGGCGAGCAAATCGGTGTTTAAGGGCGACTTGTTTGGGCTGGTACAGCAGAAACCTCTCAAACAAGATGCGAACGGTCGTTCAAATATTCTTATTCTTGGTACGTCTGAAGATGATGAAGGGCACGAAGCGGGATATCTAACCGACTCAATGATGGTGTTGAGTATCGACCAAAACAAGAAAAACGCGTATATGGTTAGCGTTCCGCGAGATTTGTATGTGAAATACGGACGCGCTTGCGACGCGGGGTATGCGGGCAAAATTAACGTGTATTTCAATTGCGTAAATAACGATTGGAAATCGGATAGCGCGGAAGACGAACGCCAAAAAGAAACACGTTCGTTTGTGGGTGAAATTTTAGGCATGGATTTGCAGTATAGCGTGCATGTAAATTATTCGGTAATGCGCGACTTGGTAAGCGCAATCGGCGGCATTAAAGTGAATATTGAAAGCCGCGATCCGCGCGGAGTGATGGACAGCAATTTCGACTGGAAATGCGGCACGACGCGGGCGGAGAAGCAGGAGCGTTGCCCACGCGGGCATTATATTAGCTATCCGAACGGCGAGGTTGAGCTTGATGCTGAACATGCTCTGTACCTTGCAATGGCGCGCGGCGATATCGCGCCAACCTATGGATTTGAACAATCGAATTTCGATCGCGAGAAAAACCAGCAAAAAATTATGATGGCGATCCGCGAAAAAGCGCTTAGTACAGGCACGCTCACTGATTTCTCGAAAGTCACAAAGCTCGTTGATGCGATTGGCGCGAACTTGCGTACAAACTTTGAGACGGGTGAAGTGCGAACACTTGTTAGCTTGATGCAGTCGATCAAGCAGGATGAAATTAAAAGTGTCAGCCTGATTGATGCCGAACCGGCAATTCTAACAACCGGCACGGTTGGCGGTGCGAGCGCAGTGATACCAGTGGCGGGTACGTATAATTACAGTGGTTTGCAGGCGTATATTAAGAAACATATTTACGCAACGGCGATTACGAGAGAAGAGCCGCGCGTCGTTATCCTGAATAGTTCTGGAATTGCAGGAGCGGCGCAGGCTGAGGCGACCAAGCTTGAGGAGCTTGGCATAGCAGTTAATACAGTTGGCAATGTGCCGAGCGGGCAAACGTATTCTTCAAATAAGATCTATCGTGTGAGCGAAAAGGCAAAATCAGCAACTGAAGAGAAGTTGAAGTCACTCTATCATACGAGTGTATCGCCAAGTAATGAATTATCGGGCGTGACATATAGCGCGAATACTGATTATGTAATTATCATTACGAAGGCGCAAAGCTCAAAAAGTCGGTAATTAAACGCGATTCATAGTATAATAAAAAACGATGGATTTGATAAAATCACACAAACGCCGTTCGCGTATTAGCGAAGCGATGTATATTTTGCTCAATGTGCTGCTCGCGCTTGCGATGTTTGCCGTGACCTACGTATCTGGATCGCCGTGGATTGCCGTAGCGCTTGTATTCATGAGCAAATGGCGTGTTTTGGCGGTGCGTCCGCGGTTTTGGTTGGCGAATCTGATTGCGAATACAGTCGACCTTATTGTCGGGCTAAGTTATGTGACGCTTGTATATTGTATGACGGGGTCGGTTGGTGTGCAGGCGGCATTGACGGTGCTTTATATCGTGTGGTTATTGATCATCAAACCGCGTTCAAAACACACCTACGTTGTTATACAGGCAGGAACGGCGCTTTTCTTGGGGTTGACTACCGTTTCGATGATGATGCACGAGTGGAATCCAGTGTATTTCGTTGCGGCGTCGTGGATTATCGGCTGTATCGCTATGCGCCATGTGATGAATACGTACGATGAGCCGTATAGCAATTTATACAGTTTTGTTTTTGGCGTTGTAACAGCAGAATTAGCGTGGATTTCGTATCACTGGATGGCGGCGTATGCAATTCCAGGCATTAGCCCGATTCGATTATCACAGTTTGCGTTGTTTACGACGCTGTTTTATTTTGTCGCCGAACGGGCATACCATAGCTACCATACGTATGGCGAGGTGCGCCGTAACGACGTCATACCGCCTGTCGTACTTACTGCGCTTGTTGTGATTGCTACTCATGTGTTTGCTGTTATTTACGGCAGCGATGCGCTTTAAGGCGGTTTTAAGCCATATTTTTGAAAATGGTTCAAAGAAAGGTGAATGGTATGACAAATACGAAGAATATAGCAAAAAAGGCAAAGCATGAAACGACTGTGCCAAGTGCCGCGTCGACGTCTCCGGCTTTGGTGGTTAGCCCGCCGGCTTCACCGCCGCTGAAGCAACCGCGCCGTGCGCTTCCGTGGATTGTTATATCAGCTATTCTCTCTATTGTGCTTATTACGGGTGTGGTATCGGCGGGTGTGTATCTATATATAAACACTCATCGTAGTACTACGTTGACGCCAACGCGTGATGGCAATACGACGGCAACGGCGAGCGAAGCGTCAGTCTCGAACGTGATAGAAAAAGTATCACCGAGCGTGGTGTCGATAGTGACGAATACAACTAAGCGGACTATATACGGTGCGGCGCAAGCTCGGGCGGCAGGAACAGGAATTGTCATTAGCCGCGATGGCTATATTTTAACGAATCGTCATGTTGTCGCTAACGCGAGTACTGTGCAGGTTGTGCTGGACGACGGTACGGCGTATGATGATGTGAAGATTGTCGGGGTGGATCCATTGAACGACGTAGCCTATTTGAAAATTAATGGTGTTGCTAATCTACGCGCTGCCGAAATTGGCGATTCATCTACGGTGCGCACAGGCCAACAAGTTGTCGCGATCGGCAATGCGCTTGGGCAATACCGCAACACAGTGTCAAGCGGTATTATCTCAGGCAAAGGGCGGTCACTTTCGGCGAGCGATGAAGCGGGCGGCTCAAACGAATCGCTCAGTGACATGTTTCAGACCGATGCAGCGATCAATTCGGGTAATTCGGGCGGACCGCTGTTGAATTACGCTGGGCAGGTTATCGGCATTAATACGGCGGTTGCTTCGGGTGCGACAGGGATTGGTTTTGCAATTCCGATTAATGCCGTGAAAGGAACGATGAAAAGTGTGTTGGCAGGAAATCGCGTTAAGCGCGCCTATGTCGGCATTCGGTACGTTGACATTACGCCGGCATTGGCAAAACGCTATCACTTGCCAGTGACAAAAGGCGCGTACGTAGCGAGCGATAATAGCTCAAGCGTACAACCTGGTAGTCCGGCGAGCAAAGCAGGTATTCAAGACGAGGACATTATTACGAAGGTAAATGGCACAGCAGTAGGCGAGAGTAATGGGTTTTCTAGCCTGATTGGCCAGTACACGCCAAATGACGTCGTGGAATTAACAATTTTGCGTGGCGGTAAGGAGCAAACTGTCAAGGTCACGCTGGGTGCTTACGCCGAATAATTTAATTATATTTTTGAAACACGAGGCAAAATCCATCAGTGACACGATGAACGAGCTGTAGCCTTGATGCTCTAGCTATAATTGCTGTATGCTGTCGCGGATCGGCTTCAAGGTAAAGCCATCCGCTGTTATTTAGCGCAGTACCCGTTTGAACAATCAGCTTATTGATTAGCGCTAGCCCATTGTTGTTCGCAAAGAGTGCCTCAGCGGGTTCGCAATTTGTTTCCGGCGAGCGCTCCCATGACGCGTCGACGTACGGAAGATTCGCAATGATACCGTCAAATGTACCGAATGTGGCGCTTAATAGATCGCTCTGTATAATGTCGACGTGCGCGTGTAGCCTTGTTGCATTTTCGCGCGCTACCGCAAGTGCGTGGCGGCTATTATCAGTAAGCGTGACATCAAGTGCTGGTATTTCCAATTTTGCCGTAATTCCCAGGCAGCCGCTTCCCGTACCAACGTCAACGAGGCGTCCGGTATGCGGTCCGCATTTGCGTAGGCAGGTGATAATTGCTTCTGATTCTGGGCGCGGGATTAGTACGCTTGGCGTGACTTTGAACAGCCGTCCGTAAAACTCTCTATGTCCGATGATATAGGCAAGCGGTGTTCGGTCAAGCCGTAGCTGCAGCCTCGCATAAGCGATTTCGAGCTGGCGTTCGGTCAGACGTTCGTCGTGATGTGCATGCAGCCATGTACGATTTTTGCGCACAGTGTGTGCTAATATCAGTTCAGCGTCAAGTAGCGCGCTTGTAATGCCGGCATCTGCAAGCATTTCTGCGCTATCGCGCAACCAGGCTTGAATTGATGTCGGGATGTTCGCGGCTGTCATCTTACGTGGGATTGTACACGATATAAGAGGGCAGAGCAAATCTTTTATTGCGCGTGTTGCGCTTTTAATTCGCGTTCATATGCTTGCAGCCGCTCAACGATATCATCAATATCGCCGTTCATCGCTGCCGGAATATTACTGCGGCTATAGTGAATGCGGTGGTCGGTGATGCGATCCTGCGGAAAATTATATGTGCGAATTTTTTCACTGCGATCCCCCGTACCGACGAGCGCGCGCCGTTCAGCGGATAGCTTCGCATTATCTTCGTCGATTTTCATTTGGAGTAGGCGGCTGCGCAATACGCTCATCGCTTTTTCGCGGTTCTTGATTTGCGATTTCTCGTCTTGATTTTGTACGACTAAGCCGGTTGGCAAGTGGGTAATACGTACGGCGGAATCGGTGGTATTGACCGATTGTCCACCATTGCCGCTTGAACGATAGATGTCAACGCGTAAATCTTTCGGGTTTATCTCAATGTCAGTCTCTTCTGCTTCTGGTAATACCGCGACGGTGGCTGTACTGGTGTGAACGCGCCCTTGGCTTTCGGTAACAGGTACGCGTTGTACGCGGTGGACGCCGCCCTCAAACTTAAGTCGTGCATACGGTGAGTCGCCGGAGATCTTGAAGATAACTTCTTTGTAGCCGCCAGAATCGTTGACAGAATCGCTTAGCAGCTCGGTTTTGTAGCTATGTGCTTCGCACCAGCGCAGATACATGCGGTACAATTCAGCGGCAAACAAACTCGCCTCATCACCGCCTGCGCCCGCGCGGATCTCCATGATGATGTTTTTTTCATCGTTCGGATCTTTTGGTGTAAGTAATATAAATAAGTCCTCTTCAAGCTGTGCTAACTTTGCTTCGTCTTCGGGAATTTCTGCTTTGGCAATTTCGGCAAGCTCATCATTGCCAGTAGCAAGCTCTTTTGCTTCGGCAAGTTGCTGCTCAACCTGCTTGCGCTCTGTTGCCTTAGCAATGATTGCCTCAAGTTCGCTAAACCGCTTGTTCTTAGCGGTAAACTGCGGGTCGTTATATGCGTCGGGTTGCGCTAAAAACTTACTCAGTGCTGAGTATTCTGCTTTTAAGGCTGGTATGTCAAGAGAGATTTGCGACATAATAAATAACTCATTTTATTATACCACAGAGGTTACAAAGGAGTGGTGGCACGGTTCGTGGTAATCGCAGGGGATATTGCAATGTTTGACAAATTTAGATGCTATGAGTAGTATAGTTCTATATTATTTTACGGAAAGGTGTATGTTTCGTTTGCTATGGATAACGCAAGCAAGATGTTTCGGGATTCTCACCCTGATACAGTGTACGATCAATATTTATATCTGCATGAGACAAAAGAGGAGCGTGCAGAGCGCGGGGAGAAATTACAACAAGCACTCAGCACCTATCCGTCCAGAGGGGAGAACGTCGATAAGGGTAGCATGCGATCGGATAGAAGTATGCTAAATGAAGTGTTGAAAAGTAGATTTAATATTTCTATTTCTCGAGCTTTCTCAAACACGATCCGATACTTTGAGCCATATGACGTCGAGCCGTCTGAAGAGTATCCAGACGTAAATTTTGTGACACAGGTCATAACGTTCGATCTGTACGATCAGCAACGATATGCCTATGGCGAGCAGAACTCGCCTGAAACCGATTCTCATATGAAGCTGCTGCTATTCCGGTTGGGCTGTGCTGGCGAGGAGCCGAGTGAAGACACAATTGGTATTGGTACGAACGCTCGTTATGGTGCAATTGTTGAAAATGACCAGCTGAAACCGATCCGCATTGATACCGATGTGACTCGAAAAGACGCTATCGCCGGGATTGTGCGCGAAAGCGCCGCAGCAGTGTCTTCTGAGACGACAGACACGGCTGTGATGTTATTGTACAAGGTAGCAATGGATGTTGTTGAGCTGGGTGCGGACGATCCTATGCACGCCGAAGTGATCAATGAAATTGATCGGTTTATCGAGCAGTGCGGTTCGGAAACCCCTCCGGAAGACATTTAAGTTTTGCGTGCGTTCAAGCGATCGTGATAAGCTGTAGGTATGAAGCATACGTCCTGGCGTCAATTTGTTGAGCACGAAGCCGAGCAGTCGTATTTCCGCCGGCTGATGAATCGGGTAGACGCAGAACGCAAAGTTAAAGACGTCTACCCGCTCAGACCAGACATGTTCTCATGCTTTGCCGCCTGTCCGCTGGAAACGACCAAGGTAGTTATCATTGGACAAGATCCGTATCATGGGCCAGGGCAGGCGCATGGCATGTGTTTTTCGGTGCGACCGGGTGTGCCGGTGCCGCCGAGTTTGCAGAATATTTTTAAAGAACTGCATGATGATTTGGGGTGCGATATTCCTAAGAGTGGTTTTTTAGAGCGGTGGGCGGAGCGCGGCGTGCTGCTTATGAACACGTCATGGAGCGTTGAACGCGGCAAGCCGGCGAGCCACGCTAGTCTTGGCTGGGTGGAGTTTTCCGAGCATTTGCTAGAGTTTTTGAATGATTTTGAACAGCCTCTTGTATTTATGCTGTGGGGCGCGCATGCCCAAAAAGTGGGGCAGAAAATCACTAATCCGCACCACCTAAAAATTACGAGCTCGCACCCGTCGCCGTTTTCTGCCGATCGCGGCTTCTTCGGCAGCCGACCGTTTTCGCGGGCTAATGAGTTTCTAGAAAAAACTGGGCGCGGTGCGATTGATTGGCAAATCCGCGAACGCGAATAAGGAACTTTTACTTGTCGTTGTCTTTATTATCTTTTTTTGCAGCTTTAGTTTTCGTAGAAGCCTTTTTGGTTGATTGCTGATCGTCATCAGTAGCTTTAGTGGTTTTTTTTGTATTCGTTTTCTTCGCCTTGTTTGCTAACTGAGCGCGGTGTGCTTCAGCGGCAGCTTGGCGTGCTTTAAATCGATCAACGCGACCCTCGGTGTCGATAATCTTTTCTTCACCCGTAAAGAATGGGTGTGAAGCTGATGAAATATGAACTTTAACAAGCGGGTAGGTCTTGCCATCTTTCCACTTGATTGTCTCTGCTGTTTGCGCTGTTGAACGAGTCAAGAACGCGAAGCCTGCTTGTTCGTCGCTGAATACGACCAGGCGATAGTCTTGTGGGTGAATACTGCTTTTCATAGCTGTCTATTCTACCAAATAACTCAGTAAAATACAACCGTTTAACCGTTCGTATTCATGATATAATTTATAATAATAGGAATAGGCATAAAGTAAATGAAATGTAAGACATGAGTAAATCGTGCCTGCGCCTAGCAAGCATGAAACATTTTTACAATCATGAATAACAACAAAATAAAAACTCCTCATGATTTTCCAAGCTACTTGACGGGTGACGTCAAGATTGTGACGCCTGCGCAAGAACAGCTCAATGAGTTGCAGCGGCGAGTAGAAATGGTTCGGTCTGAATCTGATACGATCAAGGAGCTGTATAATGAGGTAGCCGAGCAACAAAATTCAACACCAGAAGCTACAAACGAAGCAGTAGACAGTATCGTAGCGGATGCAGTGGCGGACGGTGCAAAAAGCATAGAGCCTGGCGCAAAGGAAGCAGCGATCGCTGCGGCAATAGTAGAGATTGGTCTCCCGGGAGACCAGCCAAAAACCGCTGAACAGCTAGAGACTATTGCGACCGCTAATATAGATAGCACAGAAGCCGTTGTTAGTGCAGCAGAGCAGGCCGGCGTGGATACTGATGAAGTGGCGCGGGAGCTGAAAGAAAAAGAGCATGAAAGAAAAATAAAGCCGGAACTTTTTTCGGATGGATTGCAGCCGGTGGATAGAAAGTCGGTAGGGGTTTATGATGGGTATATAGGAGGTTACGACCGAAAGTTATATGAGGAATACCGTGAAGAAGCTCAAGATTTAATGACTATTCCCGAGGAGCAGCGGCTTGGTACGGAAATCATTGATGAATTTGGCGAAGCGAGGCGCCCGATCATAGATATAGAATTATTAGACGAAGAAGATATTAAGGATGTTCAAGAGCAAATAAATTTAAGGAAAGGCGGATTTAATAAAATTGAGGAGCTTCTCTTACAAGTTAGCGGCAACAGCGAGCACGATATTGATGGAAAAGAGTTAGCTCATCAGGTGGCAGATATAGCACTAGAATACGATATCACCAGACCTGATAATCAAGGAAGACTGACGACTATAGCAGATCTGTATATTTCTGAGACAGATGTTCACCAGATGCAGCAGATAGATGAGGCGATGCATGACTTCACCACTGGCGAAAGATATGTAACCATGGCTACTGAAAGAGTCGTAAGGCTAGCTCAGTATAACGTATTGTGCTCGGGAACAGTAATGGTTCACTCCGGCGATTACCTATCGGTAACAGGAAGCGGCGGACTCTCGCCTCGATCTATGAGAGAAGGCAATGGCGCGCAGAGCGAGAACACCTCATCTGGAGGACTCATTCATTTTACCGGCGATAGTACGCGTTGCTTCTATGGCGATAGTTGTTTCGGAATTACAATTGATGATGTAGTAAAAAAGACGCCATATTTGTTCTATGAGCCGGGTATCATTATTGATAACAATGGGCAAGGCCATTCAAACGATCGGATGGGTGTTGTACAAAAAAGATGTGACACGTGGCGGCGGGGAATGTACGGTACATCGCAAAGGATGAGCAAAGTTATGCTAGGCAAGCATGGCGGAGATATGCCGAAATTTGTCCAGGCGCGGCTAGACTCGGCGGCGACGCGTGCAGCAGAAGGGCTTGCCGGAGCTGCTATAGGTATAGGTCAGAGAAACAACTTCTCGTTTGCGGCGTCAGAAGACAAAGAAACAGCGGCCAACTATAAATATGAACTTGGCGATGATTTATTCACCATCTGCAGGATGGGTGATGACGGGAATGTGCGTGCTCATGTAGATACGGAGACTGTTTTTATGCCGGTATCATATAAACAAGTTAATTTTTCGGAGAAAAATAGAGAATTGAATGAGGTAGGCATGGGTAAGTACGAGTTTACGCTAGAGAATATTGATAAGTTTAATAAGGACGCCGTTATATTTTGGGCGGAAGAAATAGCCGAAAAGGCTGGTTTTTCGGAGGAGGCATTTAGAAAATTGGCACAGTACAAAGACCGCTTGTCTTTAGGCTACTCCGAGCTAGGAGAAAGGTTTATGTCAGAGTTTGGTGCACAAAAATACCTAGCATTGTTATCAGAGAACGAGGATAAATCGGAGTATCTGCGTGACACGTATTTAATCGCTTGTAATGAAAGTGATTTATTAAAGAAGGACGGGTTGTCTGAAGGAGATATCGCTGACATGATTCTTCAGTCGCCTGACGCTGCCGGAGTAGAGGAGGATACACTTGGTTTCGCATCTGAGTTTGTCATGTCATCGAACGTAGATGATGGTATAAAGGACATTGTTGTTGATAGAGTTCAGGCGTTGCCAGGAGAGCAGAGAGACAAGCTTCTTAATAGATGTTACTTAAAGTTTATGTTGCAGGGATCGTTGGATGAGTCTTTTCCGTTTTCCGAAGACGAACTTATTCATGCGCACGAGCGTGTGGAGGAGCGTAAAAAACAGGACGAGAACCAAGATGTTCCAAAAAAAGGATTTCCTGATGGGTTTGACGGCGGTATGGTGTTTTAGCTTATCGTACTAAAGATTGATTTTAGCAGCGCAGCCGGCTAGTGCAATAGTATGGTACTACCAGCGTTTTCGGCAACTATATTGACAATTAAACAATAATCTGCTAGTATACAAGCATAACAATCTAGTAAAACAAACACAATCAAAAAAGGTCTTTTATAATCATGAGAAACTTCAACCGATTTCCAGCCGCTAATGCATCGTGGGGTGCGGGGACAGAGCAATTAGCAGCTTCTTCGGGGGCACACTTTGACAGTGTTCCGAATGCTTTTGGCACTGGTAGAGCTGGGCAGTCTGAGCAAGTTGGATCATTTCCATCATTTAGCCGAGAGCCGGCGACGTCATGGGGAAACGGGTCGTTTAATAATGCCCCGCAGCCATCAACTGTAGATCGGCCAGCCTCTTTTGGATTTGGATCGCCACGCGGCGCTGAAATGTCTGCATCTTTTGGATCGTCGCACGGCACTGAAGCACCGGCCTGGTCGTCATCGTCCCAAGAAGTATCGTCCACGACCCCTGAGCGTGAATCAATGAGAACTAAGTTTCAGCGCGCACTTGGTGCTGCTGCTAATCGGTTAGCTAATATGTTTGGCGGTCGTAATAAAACAGAGCAAAGTTATGGAAGCACGCCGCCATCTTTTACTCGACAGGCTGAAGCTGCTCCGCCTACTGCATGGGAGAATGCGTCAGCTATAGGGCAGCCTGGCAACTTTGTAGGGCAGCAGGCCCCGGCTGAATCAAATGATGGATTTGCAGCAAGAGCCGCAAGTGCTATAGATGGAGCTGCGGGTGTTGCTCATGGAGCTGCTGACAGAATGGGGGCTATCCGTGGAAGTAAAGCATTCCAATTTGCAGAAAGACACAGTAATACTGTTGCGGCTGTAGGGAGTGTGATTGATACGGTTGGAGATGTTTCGCAAGCAGTTAGGGGGTATAGTGCGCAAGATATCTACGAGAATCGGGAGCAGCTAGCGAGTCGTGGTATCGCGGCGGCTGGCGATATGCTCCGTGAAGGCGGCAAGGCTGCTGTAAGAGAAGCGGCTAGTACGCTTGGGGAGAAATATGGTATAGATGTTGAGAACCGCAGAGTTACGAGCAAGCGTAAGTTGGGAATGGGAGTTCTCCGCGTAGTAACAGGGGTGGGGATACAGCATGATCTAATGACATCCGCGGCTGCTGGAATCCGTGCCGGCGCTGGTGCGGCTAAGAAGGAAGCTGTTCGCCACGCTACGGCACCTTCTTCTGAAAGGGGATGGTAACAGTATAGCAGTGCGAAATAGATAGGGTGTGAGCTGGATGGACTAACGATCCGACTCTAACAGCGGTGGCTTTTCTAACTATTGATAAAAATTGTGCACATGGTATAATAAAAAAGTAACTAAATTTTAATGACACAACCCGCCAAAACTCCATATCGTGGCGGGTGAGGCAAAGGAGTAATAGATATGACCGTGCAGGTAGATATCAAGGCTTTGTTTGAAGCTGGCGTCCATTTTGGACACAAAACAAGCCGGTGGCATCCAAAGATGGCGCCATATATTCACAGTAAGCGGCAAGGGTCGCACATTATTGATTTAACGAAAACGGTTGAAGCGCTCGACAAGGCATTGCCGTTTTTGACGAAAGTCGCAGCGACGGGCAAACCAATCTTGTTTGTCGGCACGAAGAAGCAGGCAAAAGCGATCGCAAAGGCTGCGGCCGAGCAGTCTGGTATGCCGTATGTCACTGAGCGTTGGATTGGCGGCATGCTGACGAATGTCGCAACAACAAATGCCCAAGTGAAAAAACTCAAGGATTTAGAGCGCCGCATGGCATCGGGCGATTTAGAAAAGCGCTACAACAAGCTGGAAGTCCAGCGTTTTCAGGAAGAGATTGATAGCCTGAATCTGAAGTATGACGGCATCAAGAATATGAACGGACGCCCGGCAGCGCTTGTCGTGTTTGATGTTCTCACTGATGCGAATGCGATCAACGAAGCGCGCAACCTCAATATTCCGGTGGTCGGTATTGTTGATACGAATGCCGATCCATCGCGTGTTGAATATCCGATTCCAGGCAATGATGATGCAATTAAGGGGCTGCAATTGCTTGCGGACTACTTTGTGCAGGCAATTGCCGAAGGCAAGAATAAAGAGAATTAGGAGGGCATCGTGGCTGTAACGATTGAAGATATTAAGAAACTGAAGGAATTAACCGGTATCGGTTTGACAGACGCGAAAAAAGCGTTGGTTGAGGCAGAGGGCGATTTTGACAAAGCGCTTGAAGCGCTGCGTAAAAAAGGCTTGACTAAAGCAGAAAAAAAAGGCGACCGCGAAACGCGCGAAGGGTTAATTGAAAGCTATGTGCATTCGGGGCGGATCGGCGTGATCGTTGAGGTAAACTGTGAGACAGATTTTGTAGCGCGCTTGCCGGAATTTAAGGAGTTTGCTCATCAAATCGCTATGCAAATTGCGGCGATGGCGCCGAGATACGCTACGATGGATGATATTCCGAGCGATGTCTACGAAGCGAAAAAGGCTGAATTGCTTGAAAGCGAAAGCCTAAAAAGCAAGCCAGAAGCTATGCGCGAGCAGATCGTCGACGGACAGCTTAAGAAGTACTTCGCTGAGCAAGTATTGGCTGAGCAGGCGTTTGTGCTTGATGATAGCAAAACGGTCGGCGAGCTCATTAAAGAGCAGATTGTACTGCGCGGCGAGAATGTGCGCGTCAGCCAATTTAAGCGGATTGAGCTTGGCGTGACAGAATAACGCCTCTTGACGTCTACTGAGATACCCCGTGATTTTACGCGGGGTATTTTGGTATGATAGAGGTATGCCGCGAAACTTTGAGAGCAGCTTTAATTTTACTCCGAATCCGGAATGGATACCTGATGAACACGAGTCGGACAAAGACGACGTTGATTTGCGTCATGAAAGTGAAGTATTTCTTGATCATGAGCGGATTGATAATCATAAAGATGTTAATGATGAGTTGGCGCAGTTACGCGATCAACTGAGCGAAGATACGGACGGAATTATGCATCTTGATATTCCGGCGTATCAATATGATTTTGCTGATAATCCATTTGTTGGCATGTCGCCAGATCGCATTAAGACATACGAGATTTCGCGCTATATTGATATTGTATTTCTACATAGATATATGTATCAAGATATAATTGCATGCGGTTTGCAGTCGCGGAAATTTGTGCCGGAACGCGGAAGAGCCGCATTTGTTAAGAAAATAAAAGAGGCGGGCGGACTGCCATACACGACTGGCCGCAAAAAGCCTTACGATATCGTTGGTATTCCCTTTATACCGTTTATGACATTTCATAGTACTGATGCGTTGTTTCGCTTATATCACACGGTTGGGCAGCGCGTGGCGGAGCGCCCGCATGTTCCGCTTGACATATGGCTGATTTACGATGCGCGAGCGTACCGCGAAATTCCGTACCATGAAGACTTTCGTTCGGCGTATGTACTGCGCGACGGATATAGCCGGCGCGCGTCGCTACTGGGAATTGCGCAAATAAATTAGTATACTAGAAGGAAATGGAGGTAACATGTTTAGTACAGACGAATATGAATTAAAAATGACAAGCGCGCTAGAGCATTTTGAGGCGGAGCTTGCGAAGATTCGCACTGGCCGGGCGCACCCGAATATGCTTGATGGTGTCCGGGTAGAGGCGTATGGTACGCTGATGCCGCTCAATCAGGTGGCAAACGTGACGGCGCCGGAAGCGCAATTGTTGCAGATTACGCCGTTTGACCCGAGTAATATTCAGGCGATTGCGGCGGCGATCCGCACCGACCAAAGTTTAGGATTTAATCCGAGCGATGACGGCCGCGTTGTGCGCGTGCCTGTGCCAGCGCTCACTGAAGAGCGACGTAAGCAGCTCGTGAAGCAGGCGGGTGAAAAGGTTGAAGAGGCGCGGATTGCTCTGCGCAATGTTCGCCAGGAAGGCCTAAAAGAGGCGAAGCGTATGAAAGAAGCGAAAGAGTTGTCCGAAGACGATCTGAAAACGATTGAAAAAGAATTCGACCGTTTAATGAGCGAATTTCAAGACAAACTGGAAGCGACGTTCAAGGCAAAAGAAAAGGATATTTTGATAGTCTAAATGAGTGAGCGAGGCAGTACTCCGACACACGTCGGTTATATCGTTGACGGCAACCGGCGTTGGGCGAAAGCGCGCGGGCTTGATTCTCAGGCAGGGCATGAGGCTGGGTACGAGAAAGTCAAAGACGTCGTGCTTGATACGATTGACCGCGGTGTGCCGTACGTGAGCGCGTATATATTTAGCACCGAAAATTGGCACCGAAGCGGTCCGGAGGTGAAATATCTGATGGATTTGGTCGTGAAACTACTATCGGAAGATTTGCCGGTTTTCGTTGAGCGCGGTATACGGCTGCGCGTGGCAGGAACGCGTATACGCTTAAGCCGGCGTGTCAAGAAGGCAATTGATAAGGCGGAAGCAGCGACAAAAGACTTAACGAATGGTACGGTTATTTTATCGTTCAACTATGGCGGACACCAAGAGATCATTGACGCGGTGAATCGGCTGCGTAAAACATTGTCGGCGCAGAAAAAAGTTACGGCGCAGATTTTCGAGCAGTTCTTATATACGCCTGATGTGCCGCCGTGTGACTTGATTGTGCGGACAAGCGGCGAGCAGCGCTTAAGTAATTTCATGCTGTGGCGCAGCGCTTACAGCGAGCTGATCTTTATCAAAAAAGCTTGGCCCGACATGACAAAGCGCGACGTAACCGCTATACTAAAAGAGTACGCAAAACGATCACGGCGATTTGGAGGGTAAATGAATTTAGTGTGGGGTATTGTAATAGGGATTATTGCGCTCACGATTTTGGTGGTGCTGCACGAATTAGGGCATGCGCTGGTGGCGCGCCGGAACGGCGTGCGCGTTGAGGAATTCGGTATCGGATTTCCGCCAGCGGCGTATAAAAAGAACGTGAAGAAGAGCTTTTTGGGCAAAAACGTAGTATACAGCGTGAATTGGCTGCCCCTTGGTGGGTTTGTAAAATTGCAGGGCGAACATGACGATGACAAAAAACCTGGCGATTACGGCGCGGCGACATTTTGGCAGAAAACGAAAATTTTACTCGCTGGCGTAGCGATGAATTGGCTGACTGCGGCAGTACTGCTGACGCTATTAGCATGGTTTGGTCTGCCGCAGCTTGTTCCGCATCAGTTTACCGTGGCGGGCGACACGCGTGTCATCTATAATCCCGTTGTGCTTGCGAGTATTGAGAAAGACTTGCCAGCGGAGAGTGCGGGGCTGAAGTCGGGCGATGCAATTATTTCCGTGAACGGCAAAAAAGTTGAGGCGAGCGCGCAGCTTTCAGAGGCAGCTGCGGCGCATAAAGGCGAGATGGTACGCGTGACGTATAAACGCGATGGCGCGGAACGGGTAGCGCACGTAGCGCTTCGCAGCACGAACGACGACAAGCGTGGTTATTTGGGTGCTGGCTTGTCGCAGGAGCGATTTACGCGATCAACATGGTCGGCGCCGATTGTCGGCATTGGCGTGACAGCGCAGTTGACGGGAATCACGCTGCAAGGGCTGGGGCAGGTGATCGGCGATGGCGTGTCCGGCTTAGTAATGAAACTGATGCCAAACGACTCGGCTCAAAAACAAGCAAATCAAAAGTTAAGTTCGGCGAGTCAAAGTGTCGGCGGTCCCTTGAGCATATTTGGTATCCTGTTTCCAGCGGCGGAGCGGGCGGGCATGCGCTATGTCGTGATGATGACAGCGCTTATTTCGCTCACGCTTGCGGTGATGAATATACTACCGATCCCAGCGCTTGATGGCGGGCGATGGTTTGTGACGGCGGTGTTTCGACTATTGAAAAAACCGCTCACCAAAGAGCGCGAAGAAAAAATTCACGGCACAGGATTTTTAGTGCTTCTGCTCCTGGTTGTGCTCGTAACGGTGTCGGATGTGGCGAAATTATTATGAAAGTAGTACTAAAAAGACCGCACCTTACATTTAATAAAAAGCAATGGATCGGCGTATTGGCATGGATTGGCGGTGTAGTTGCTGCGTATGTTGTAGCGGCGTATCTGTCAAGCGGATTGTTCTGGGTGCTATTAAAAATTGGCGCTTTGCCGTTTGCAAACCAGACGGTATTAATGTTAGCGCAGCGTGTCGCGGTATATATGATTATTGTTGCGTTTTTGCTTGCGGGCGCTTGGCGGCTGCAGCAGGCGCTCTCGCGCCGCGATATGGGATTGTGGCGGCTGCTTGATTGGCGTGATATCGGGCTAAGTATTGTCGGGGTATTTGCGTATCTTGTATTGACCGTTCTGCTGCTCGCGATTGCGCGGTCAGTTCCGGGGTTTGATATCAACCAGGCGCAGGATACGGGGCTTGGCAAGTTATATTCGTATGATTTATTAATGGCGTTTTTAGTGCTTGTTATCGCGACGCCATTTTTCGAGGAATTGCTGTTTCGCGGTATATTGTACGGACGGCTGCGTTCGCTGCAATTGCCCTGGTGGCTGGCGGCAGTAATTATAAGCGCATTGTTTGGAGCGGCGCATATGCAGTGGAATGTTGCGGTTGATGTATTTGCCTTAAGTCTGGTGATGTGCGTATTGCGCGAGAAAACTGAAAGCATTTGGGCGGGATTTTTAGTGCATGTTATCAAAAATTTCGTTGCATTTTATGTTGTGTTTGTAGCAGCATGATACGCAGAGAGGCTAGGCAAGCGCTAGAGAGCAGGGTACAATACAGGATATGCGATTATCGAAAAATTTTACTAGAACAATAAAACAAGCGCCTGCCGATGAGGTGGCGCGCAATGCGCAGCTGCTGATTCGTGCCGGTTTTGTCTTTAAGACGATGGCCGGCGTGTACTCGTATACGCCGCTTGGCCTACGTGTACTTGAAAACATTAAGCAAATTGTGCGCGAGGAAATGAATGCGATTGGCAGCCAGGAGCTAATCATGAGTACGCTGCAGCGCAAAGAACTGTGGCAGGAGACCGGACGATGGAGCGATGAGCTGGTTGATGTGTGGTTTAAGTCTACCTTGCAAGACGGTACGGATGTCGGGTTTGGTTGGACGCATGAAGAGCCGATCGTTGAATTGCTGCGGAGTTATCTAAAAAGCTATAAGGATTTGCCGATCAGCGTGTATCAATTCCAGAATAAACTGCGCAACGAGCTGCGCGCCAAAAGCGGTATCATGCGCGGGCGCGAATTTATCATGAAAGATATGTATTCAGTGCATGCGGCGAAAGAAGATCTAGATGCGTACTACGACCAAGTGATTGAAGCGTACAAGCGGTGCTATGATAGGTTTGGTATCGGCAATGATACGTATGTGACGTTTGCCAGCGGCGGCGCCTTTACAAAATTTAGCCACGAATTTCAGACAATTTGCGAGGCGGGAGAGGACTGCATTTACTTGCATCGCGGTAAGAATATTGCGGTGAACGAGGAAGTGCTGGATGACGCTGTGAAGGAGCTTGGTATCAAGCGTAATGAGCTAGAAAAGGTCAAGACCGCGGAAGTCGGTAATATATTTAACTTTGGCACGCAAAAATCCGAAGAGATGAATCTCGTTTTCACAGGCAGCGATGGCATGCAGCACTATGCGTATATGGGTAGCTACGGCATTGGTATTACGCGCGTGATGGGCGTGATTGTTGAAAAATTTGCTGACGAAAAAGGATTAATTTGGCCAGAAAATATCGCGCCGGCGCGAGTCTACCTGGTGCAAATTGGCGAGAAATCGCGCGCCGCAGCTGACGAGCTGTATGAGACGCTCGGGGCACAAGGCGTTGAGGTTCTATATGACGATCGCGATGAACGTCCGGGCGTTAAATTTGCCGACGCCGAGTTGATGGGTATCCCGCTGCGCGTGACGGTAAGCGATCGTTTGCTTGATGGTAAAAAATGGGAAGTTGTTACGCGTGCAAGCGGCGAACGGCAGCTCTTGACGACAGACGAGCTGCTTGCTACACTGGAGTAATCTTATCAAGACGGCTCGGAACTGCGAGAAAACAACACTAGTCAGATAGATTAGGTCTTCTCTTGGCGGGGTCTGTAAATAGGAGGTAGTAAGTATGAAGAAAACGTATCAGATTACACAAGCGGGACGCAACGAGCTAGAGGCGGAATTGGCGGATCTGAAAGGCCGCCGCGGCGAAATTGCCGATAAAATTGCTGAAGCTCGCGAGTATGGTGATTTAAGTGAAAACGCCGAATACGACAGCGCTCGCGAGGAGCAGGGACTCGTAGAAACACGCATTGCCGAGATTGAAGATATTTTGCAAAATGCCGAGGAAATCAAGGGCGGCGCAAACCATACAGTGTGTCTTGGCAGCCGCGTCGCGATTGAGGCGAATGGGAAGACAACGGAATATTCGGTGGTTGGACCGGTCGAGGCTGATCCGATCAGCGGTAAAATTAGCGATGAATCGCCGCTTGGCGCTGCGTTGATGGGCAAATCGGTCGGTGAAACCGCGACGATCACGACGCCAAAAGGCGAGACGGTGTATACGATTAAATCAATTGCATAAGATTCCCCTAGTAGCGGGTAAAACATAAGCGGTCGCTCATAGCACTATGCGACCGTTTTTATGCGGATCAATAGCTAATCTGTTATACTAAAGATAATTATGGCGACATTACAAGATTATCGGAACGAACGATTGCGAAAATTAGCTGCGCTACGCGAACTGGGCATTGATCCGTATCCGGCGCATGCTGCGCGGACGCATACTTGCGCCGAAGTAGTTGAAAAATTTGACGAGCTGGCAGGACAGACGGTCAGCGTGGCGGGGCGGATTGTGTCGATTCGCAGTTTCGGCAAATTGGCATTTATCAAGTTGCGCGATGCGAGCGGCGACGTGCAATTATATCTGCAAAAAGATGATGTAGCAGAGCTGGATGTAGGTCGCGGCATATTGGGTATGAAGCAGCTGAAGTTGCTTGATACTGGCGATTTTGTCCAGGCGGCCGGTCGTATGGTGACAACGAAAACCGGCGAAAAGTCGGTAGGCGTGCATGAATTACGATTGTTAACAAAATCTTTGCGCCCGATGCCGGAGAAACTTGACAATAAAGAAGAGCGATTTCGCCGCCGCTATGTTGATATGAATGTTAATCCCGAAGTGCGCCAGCGCTTCATTCGCCGCAGCAAATTTTGGCAAGCGACGCGTGATTATCTCAATCGACACGGTTTTACAGAGGTGAATGTACCAGTGTTAGAGCACACCACCGGCGGTGCTGATGCTAATCCGTTTGTCACTCACATGGATGCGTTGGACGACCAGCAATTTTATCTGCGTATCAGCCATGAGCTACCTCTCAAGCGCTTGATTGGCGCCGGTTTTGAGAAAGTCTATGACCTCGGTCCGCGCTTTCGCAATGAGAACTACAGCGACGAACACCTGCCTGAGCACATCGCTATGGAATGGTACGCTGCTTATTGGGACTGGCGGCAGGGTATGCGCTTCATGGAGGATATGTATAAGGATGTGCTGCAAAAAACTTTCGGCACGTTACGCTTTCGGCTTGGTCAGTTTGACGTTGATATGAGCGGCAAATGGGATGTCTGGGATTATGCTGAGGTGATCGCTCAGCATTACGGAATCGATGTGTATCATACGACAATTGACGAAGTGGCGGCGAAATTGAAAGGGTATAACCTGGAAGTTGAAAAAACTGATTCCATCCCGCGCGGCATTGATAAACTTTGGAAAAATATTCGTAAAAGTGTGGCGGGGCCAGTCTGGCTGGTCAATACGCCGAAGTTTATCTCGCCGTTATCTAAAGCAAACCCAGACAACCCACAGTCGGTGGAGCGCTTTCAGCCAATTATCGCTGGCAGCGAGCTAGGCAATGGTTTTTCGGAATTAAACGACCCGATTGACCAGTTGAATCGCTTCGTCGAGCAGCAGCGAATGCGCGACGCTGGCGACGACGAGGCAATGATGCTTGACATTGACTATGTTGAAATGCTGGAATATGGCATGCCGCCGGCGTGCGGCTGGGGCTGGAGCGAGCGGGTGTTTTGGATCTTCGAGGGCGTGACAGCGCGCGAAGGCGTGCCGTTTCCACAACTGAAAAGTGAGATTGACGAGGTGACCAAGGCGATTTATTCAGAAGCAGAATTACAGTGAGTGTATGTAAGTTACAATTCGCGGCAGTCTCCTTTTGATGTTACTGTCCTCGGTTCCAAAAGTCCATTGAATCGCGGCTTTATGATGAATGCCCTAATATTGATTATCCTTGGGGAATATTCATCGCTAGAAAAAATCATGAGCATGAGAAAAATATGTTGATTCTAGCAACAAAATCAAGCACGAAACGTAGTTTGATGAATAGAAGCGGATTAGAGTATATGGCTATGCCGGCTGATGTTGATGAGTGTTCTATCGAAAATGCCCACCCTAGTCTAAACGCTAAAGAAACGGTAATATTGCTGGCGCGAGCAAAAGCCAAAAAGTTATCTTTAGTGTATCCTAATGAGTTTATCATTGCTGCTGATACATTTGGAGTTTTACCAGATGGGTCGCGGTTGCATAAGGCTAAAACTACAGAAGAAACGATGAAGATGTGTTTAAGCCAATCTGGCCAAACAGTCACAATCTATACGGGCATATGCGTTGCTCATCGGAGTAAATTTCATACGGACACTACCGAAACGAAAATAACTTATACGAATTTTGATAGAACAACACTAGAAAAAGTTTGGGCACGTGTGGCAGGCTCAGTTCGGCGTAATGCGGCACTCGGTTTCCATGTTGATGCGCCCGGATTCACGCTAGTTGAGAGGATAGAAGGGTCGTATTTGGGCGCACTTGGCTTGCCGCTTGACAAGGTGCGATTATTGTTGCATCACGTCGGTTATGAAAATATTTGAAATCAAAGCCAAACTGACATCGCTACAAATTGATAACGACGAACTTATTGTTGCTGGTAGCGGCATACTTGAGGCTTTAGGGATTCGCAATAGTAATGATGCTGATATTTTAGTAAGTGAAATGACTTTTAGAAATGTGATAAAGTCTGGGTATCAAGCGAAGTTTCATGTAGATGGTTCTGCGTTTGTGCGAATCGGTGATATTGATCTAGTTTATGACTGGTACGGTAATTCGTTTAATTATTTACTGCCAAAAACTATTCTGATTGATGATTTAAAATTCCTCTCGCTTGATTATACACGAGAGTGGAAGCTAGAGCGGAGTTCTGATAAAGATTTGATGGATATAGAATTAATTGATGATTACCAAAAAGTACAATAGCGTATGTCTAAAACCATAATCCGCAAAGATATATTTAGCAATTAAGTCAAATGATTCAGACTTATTGCTGCACAATCAGAGTATACTAATAACAGAAATGATATATAAATCTATTCTGCACGAAGGGAGAAAAATGAGTTTTACGTATAATACTAAAGATACCAGCGCGCTGCAAGAAATAGCGACCATAACTGATGCGGATATTGGAATAAAATCGAAAGATAATTCACAGCCGCCGACAGTGCGGCTAGGCGCGCGAGGAATTGTATTGAATAGTGCAGGTGAGGTTGCCTTGATTCACAAGACTCTTAAAAATGAGTATAAATTACCGGGCGGCGGCATTGATGAGGGCGAGGATCCTGCGGCGGCGTTTATTCGGGAGTGCCGGGAAGAACTGGGCTGCGTGGTAGAGATTATTGAAGAGTTGGGCACGGCGGTCGAATATAAATCGCAAGAAAATTTCAAGCAACTTTCATTTGTCTATGTTGCTAAAAAGGTTGATGAGCTTGATTCGAGAAGTTTGACCGACAAAGAAAAAGATGAGGGGACGGAATTTGTATGGCTACCCAAGTTGCAAGCTTTAGAGGTTATGAAGCGGTTACTGGATAGTTTGAAGCAGTCAAAATATGACTCAATTTATCGTACCAAGTTTATGGTATTGAGAGATATTCGAATTCTTGAGCATTATAGTAACGGTGGAATGCGATAGGGTTGATAAATGATGACTAAAATAGCTGCCAACGCGTTTATTCACTAGCCTAAAAAGCTGCTTGGCATCGATGATTAGAGTGTGCTGGTGGAGTGGGTGGATTTAGGTAAAGTTTCACATCGCGAGTTGTTGACGCGACTATGGAGCAGGTTTGCGGCTTTAGTAGAAAGGATTCTATATGAGCAATAACAAACAAATTTATTTTGTAACTTCTAATACTAAGAAGTTCATAAGCCTGCAAAAAATGTTGGTGCCGGTTGAAGTGGATTTGCAGCGACTTGAATACGACTTCGACGAAGGGCGTGACCTAGACATCCGCAAAATTACTGAAGCGAAGCTCGCACAGGCTAAGCGTGCTTTTCCGGGCAAGCGATTAGTAGTCGACGACCGCGGTTTTTTCATTCCGGCGCTGGGCGGTTTTCCGGGTCCGTTCATCAAACTGCTATTGGACAGTTTTAGCTATAAAGGTTTAATTAAACTAATGGCGGGCGAAATAGATCGCCGGGCAGTATTCTCGTTTGGGCTCGGTTATTTCGATGGTGAAAGCGACACGATTCTAACAGCGGACGAGGTCGGATTTATCACCGATGAGCCGCGCGGCGATAACTTGCACGGCTGGACGGAGTTATTGTATGTATACGGCTACAATACTTTTCCAGGCAGGAGTTTGGCAGAGTTGGATGACGATGAATGGCAGGAATATTTAGCGTCAATTGAAGAGGTTGACGTGTTTGCTAAGCTACGGGACTTTTTAGTAAAGAAGTCGTGATGAAGCTGTAGCCGCCCAAAGTCCATCTGCGCAGTACTCGAAAAGTCTGGCAGTAAGTCTCTTTGCATCTTAAATAAAACTAATCTAAACTTCGCTAATTTTTAGCAGCGATTTAATTGCTTGGCGCTGATCCATTTTTTGGTAGGCTTCGTTGATATTATCAAGCGTGGTCGCGTAAGTGAAAACTCGCCCAGGATTGATATCGCCTTTGAGTACAGCATCAAGCAGTAATGGCGCATATGCCCGTGTCGGGGCTGGACCGCCATGGATGCCAACTGTACCAAAGAAAATTTTCTCAAACGGGATCGTTACGTTGTGCGGTATTCCGACAGTCCCGACCGTAGCGCCAGGACGGGCAATATTGATAGCTGTCTGCATTGAAGCATCGCTACCAACACATTCTAATACTGCATCAACGCCGACGCCTTCATCGGTTAGGGCTTTTACGTTTGCTTCTCCAGTTTCGCCGCGCTCAGGTATAACGTCGGTGGCGCCAAATTCGCAGCCCAGGGCTTGGCGATCGTCGTGTCGACTCATCAGGATGATCCTCTTAGCTCCCAGCATTTTTGCCGCAATCACGCCGCATAATCCTACCGCACCGTCGCCAACGACTGCCACAGTATCGCCTGGCTTAACACGCGCCATAACTGCGGCGTGGTAACCGGTTCCCATGACGTCGCTAACAGTGAGGATGGAGGCGAGCTGCTCGTCGGAGTAATTGCCGTCGGGGATTTTATACAGCGATCCGTCAGCGAGCGGTACATACGAATATTCGCTTTGTCCGGTGTGATACCAATCGCCATGCAGACAGTTAGTCTGGCGCCCAGCGCGGCAATTCGCGCATGTACCGTCGCTTAGTCCAAACGGGATAATAACGAAATCGCCTGGCTTGAAATTTTTGACGTCTTCGCCGACTTGATCGACGACGCCAATGCCTTCGTGTCCGACTTGGCTGCCGCTCGGCATTTCGCTAATACCGCGATAAAACCATAGGTCGCTGCCGCACACGCACGTTCGCACCACTCGGATGATAGCGTCGGTCGGTTGCTGTATTGTTGGCTTGTCAATGTTCTCGCATACGACTAAGCCTGGTTGTTTGAAAATTGCTGCTTTCATAGTATCCTCCCATCTTCTGTATCTATTATAACGCTTATGGTAAAAATTAGCGTATGCAAATCAGATTGTTTTTAGAGATGGTATGTTTTGATTTGCTATTTGTTTGACCATTAGTTCAATAGTATACTAAACATATGAAGCGGGTGATCTTCGGTGGTGTTGTCACGGTAGTGTTTGTACTGTTAGGCGCGAGTTGCGCGATAGCGGCGCACAGTAATACGCGCGATACAAATAACTTTACGATTACGAATTATGACGTACAGCTAGAGCTGGGGCGCGACCGCAATAACCGTTCAACGCTTAAAACGATCGAAACGATTACCGCAGATTTTCCGCCAGATCAAAATCACGGTATCACGCGCCAATTTGTGAAGAAATACGATGGGCACGCAACGGATTTCGCATTAGAGTCGGTGAAAGACGAACATGGCGTTGATCTTGAGTATCATCAGAATGGCAGTACGCTTCGCATCGGTAATAAAAATGCGTATGTCAGCGGAGTGAAGACATACGTCATCACTTACACACAGCGCGACGTTACAAGATACTATAGCGATACACAAAAAGATGAATTCTATTGGAACGCAATTGGAACAGATTCTCCTGTACCAGTAGCAGCGGCAACAGTAACGCTTAAATTGGACACAGCGCTTGCTGGCAAAGCAAAAACAAACATACAGTGCTATTATGGGGCGCTGCAAGCAAAAAATACGTGCGAGTCGACAGTCTCAGGCGCGGAGTATTCGCTGCGCGTGAATAATCTTGGGCAGCATCAAGGTGTAACGATTGCGCTTGGGTTTGAACCGGGAACGTTCGCTGCGTACCAGCCGTCGCTGCGCGAGCGGCTGCCAAATATTATTTTGACCGGAGCAGCAGCTGCGTTCGGCGTAGGTATTGTCATACTAGTATTTTGTTCGCGCAAGTGGAAAAAGAAATTTGCTAAAGAGTTGGCACAGGCGGCCGCGATCCGGCGCCAGCCGGTTGCGCCGGAATATATCCCGCCCGCCGATCGCTCGGTTGTTGAGTCGATGGCGGTTTTAGGGTGGCATAATTTTAGCAAGGCGCTGTCGGCACAAGTGGTTGATTGGGCGGTGCGCCACATCATAGAAATCCGCCAGACAGGCACGGGTAAGCATGATTATATGTTCGTGGCAAAAAAATCATTTGCAGACACGAGCAAATACGAACAGACTCTTGCTGCAGCGATATTCGGTAATGATCCGGCTGCGGGAACGGAGCGGACATTTACGCAGATTAAGCAGAAGAGCTACTCTGTATCGTCGCGGTTTTTGTCGGTATGCCGTCAAATAAAGCGGGGCGAATTATTCTTATATAACCGCAAAGAAATATCGTTGTATACGACGTGGCTGGTTACATCATTAACATCTGTTGCTGCGATATTTTTCATAATACTATGGCTATTGGGCGATGATGCTGAAGGCGGAAATGTTTCGTTTCTAGCAGCCGCAGCGTGTGCTGGTGCTGCTATTTTGAATATTGCTATTGCAGCTATTATGTCGCGCCGCGCACAGAACCGGCTGAGCGCACAGGGCGAAGAATTAAAACGCTATTTGCGAGGGTTAAAACTGTATATCAATGCCGCCGAAGTCGATCAACTGCGCATGCTGCAAAGTCCGGAAGGGGCAGACAAGGTGGGTGATGTAGCGAGCGATAACGGCGCGCTAGTGCGGCTATATGAACGTTGCTTGCCGTATGCGATCGTCTTTGGCTGCGAACGAGAGTGGAATAAGCGGCTTGGGCAGTTGTACGAAGAATTGAACGAGTCGCCAGATTGGATAACCGCAGACGACGTATCGCTTGGCGTGAATATCGCAATACTTTCTCAATTGACATCGGATTTTTCGGAGATTGGCGTAAGCAGTATGGTAAGCAATGTCAGCTCGTCATCAACCTTTGGCGGTTCATCGGGCGGCGGATTTTCTGGCGGCGGCGGTGGGGGAGGCGGCGTCGGCGGTTGGTAATCCTGCTTGGTTGATATAAATGAAACCGAGCTAAAAGGTAATGGCGCTGGTAGTCTAGAACAACAAAATGTACTATTGCTTGACTTTTTATAATACTTTGTATAACATAGAACTAACGAAGATAATCTTCGGATGATAACGAAAGGAGTATGCATGGATCAAAATGCAGATTCTAGCGGCGCAGCCAACCAGCCGCCGCAGCCAACTAAAAGCGCAGAAAGCTACGCCGATCAGCTTGCGACGCAACTACGTAAAGGGTTTTTGGCGTATTGCGTGCTTGTGATTTGTGCGCAGCAGCCGCACTATACCGGCGATCTCGTCAAGCGGTTGCATCAGGCAGAGCTCGTCGTGGTAGAGGGGACGATTTATCCGCTCCTTGGGCGGCTGCAGCGTGATGGCTTGTTGCGCTACGATTGGCAGGAAAGCGAACAGGGGCCACCGCGCAAATATTATGCCCTCACAGCGTATGGGCAGCACGTTATGATTGAACTAAAACAGCGTATTAGAACGCTAAGCTCGACGCTAAAAACGCTAGAGAAAGGAGCGAAGTCGTGAAAGAAGTTACTAGAATGCACTTGGCGAAAACGCCGTACAGCATAGAAGTTGATGCAAAAAAAGCACTTGAAAAGTATTTAGCTGCGATCGAAAAAACGATGCAAGCCGAGCCAGAGGCGATGCGGGAAATTGAGGCGCGCATGGTTGAGCTGCTAGCGGAGCGCGGCGTCGCAAAAGACGGTGTTATTTCGCTTGATGACGTCAATGCATTGAAAACGCAAATGGGCGATCCAAAAGAGTTCTCGGAAAACGGTGAAACGCGCGAGTCATCGGACGAAGCCACAGAATCTCCAAATGATACGCGATATAAGCCGTCGAAACGCCTCATGCGCGATACGCAGCAGGGTGTGCTCGGTGGTGTATGCAGCGGTTTGGCGGCATATTTTGGTATTGATGTTGTGCTAGTGCGGCTGATTGCGGTCGGATTATTATTTGTGTCGTTTGGCACGGCAGTGCTTGTCTATATTGTATTGTGGCTCGTGGTTCCCGAAGCGAAAACAGCAGCCGATAAATTACAGATGCGCGGTGAACCGGTGACGCTGGACAGTTTGAAGAATTTTTCAATGGGCGAGATAGCAGGTCGGGATATTGTTAGCAATGGCAGCGAGATCGCGAGAAAGTGTATTGGCATCACGACAGGTGTGGTCGCGTTAATAATGATGGCAGGCTTCCTGATTGCTCTTGTCGTTGGCGGTTGGTCTGGTTTCTCAATTATCGGGTTGCTTGATGGCTTTACGGCGCAGCCGTATGCACTAGGTATGCTGATTTCGCTGATCGTCGGCGGTATAGCGCTCGTACTGTTGTGCGGTCTATTTGCAACGATGGCGTTGACATGGCGGGCGCGCCGATCGGTGGTCCTGAGCATGCTGGCGGCGCTGATTATTGGCTCGTTCGCGATTTCAAGTACAGCGATATTTGGACTACAAGTGAGCGCGGAATTGCCGCGTGACGTAAAACGCTTAACAAGAGTAGTCAAACTGGATTTGCCAGATATGACGGGTGTAAAATCTATCAGAATGAAAGATGATACTATGCATCTTAGCCTGCAGTATAAAAAATCAAGCGAACCGACGCGCGCCGAGTTGCATTACATAGATTTGAGGGGCGTAGAAAAGCCAGAGGTTAAATTTGATCGGCAGGGCGACGTATTGTACGTTGATGTCAATCATAAATCAAATAGTCGGTGCGTAAATGGCTCTGCTGGCGCAGTATTTCTGCTTGGCTCGCGCACCGGTATGTTGTGTGGCAGCGACTTTAATCGGGTGCGCGTTGTGTTCTACGGTCCGGTCGATATTATTACGGGTGATACGAATCAATTTGAACTTGCCGAGTAACTTGGTTATAATACGTGAGATGAAGAGGCGGTTTTAGTTGTGGCGTGGTGGCAAGCGGTTATTCTGGGGATCATTGAAGGCATTACGGAGTTTTTGCCGGTTTCCTCAACAGGCCATTTAACGATTGTTGAAAAACTGATGGGTATGAACCTGAACGACGTGAGTCTAACGGCGTTTACCGCGGTAATACAAATCGGTGCGATTGCTGCCGCGGTTGTATACTTCTGGAACGATATTTGGCGTGTACTGAGTGCATGGTGGCGTGGTTTATGGTGGGGGCGTGCTCGGCGCAAATTTGATTATGCGTATGGCTGGGCGATTATCATTGGCTCAGTACCAATCGCAGTTGTCGGTCTAGCCTTTAAGGATGAAATTGAGACGGTACTGCGCAGTCTGTGGTTTGTTGCGTTTGCACTGATTGGCTGGAGTGTCGTGATGTGGCTAGCAGATATGTATGGTCAAACAAAGCGTACTGAAACTGACACGACGTGGCGCGACACATTGATTATTGGCATAGCACAATGTCTAGCGTTGATTCCTGGTGTGAGTCGTTCTGGCGCGACAATTTCTGCTGGTCTATTACGCGGTTTTGACCGTGTAGCGGTAACAAAACTAAGTTTCTTTCTTGGTATTCCAGCGCTGGTGGCGGCGGGTACGCTGCAAGCGGTTACTGAGCATAAGCATATCGCGGCTGGTGTGGGGTGGGGAAATACGCTGCTCGCGACGGCTGTATCGGCTGTTGTCGGCTATGCTGTCATTGCATGGCTGTTGAAGTATGTTGCTCATAATAATTTCTCGGCGTTTATTTGGTATCGCGTGATACTTGGCGGATTAGTGATTGTATTGCTCGCGAGCGGTGTAATATCTGCTGTATAGCTAAAAACAAACAAGATCTAGAATCATAATAAGCTAAAAACAGGGTCAACTGCTGTGGTTGTTGACCCTGTTTTGGCTAGCGCTAAGTTTTAGTTATTGTTACCAGCAATATTTTCGCTATTCTCAGCAATCTCGCCGAGCAGGATGTCGACTTCGTCGGAGACAATATCTGCAAAGTCCGGTACGTTTGTTTGCAGCCATTGCACGATTTCACTATCGCCTGCATCTCTCATTGAGGCAAGCTCATGCGCCTGTTCAGGCGATAACTCGTAAGCGATTTCGTCAAATACTCGCGTATCAAGCGTTTCTTCAAAGTGTTCGGAGAGGGAAGCGAAAGCTTCGTCGCTTAAGTTAATTCCTAGATTTGCGAGAACTGTTTTGCTAAGTACTGGCATAAGAATATCCTTTTCTGGTTATTTATAGGTTGATAGGTGGGTGTGGCTAATTAAGTATCATTACGTCTACGGTTTTACTCCTCTTTGCTAGTGTGTGTTTTGCGGCTACTCTTCTTCCTGGAGCGCTCCACGGACCGCTTTTTGATAGAGGTCAGCTCGTGCAGCGGTTTGTTCTTGCATCGTTTGCTCTTGACGATCAGCTTCTTCCCACGCTTCTGATCGTGTTTGCGCTGTTTGCTCCAATGAGGCTTTTTCCAGTTTGGGGCTTTTTAATCGTTTTTCGTATAGCGCGATGTTATCTTTAATTGCCGCCACTCTGTCCTTTGCCGCTTGCAGCTCCTCCGTCTTCTCTGCGGGTGACCATGCACCGAGTGCCACTCCATTCCTGTCAGTCCTTGACCATACACCGAGTGCCACTCCATTTTTGTCAACCTTTCCTCCATTAGTGAGCTCATCTACCTCAGCCTGTGCTTCCGCCAAAGACTTTTTCAGTGTATTAATTGCATAGTTATAGTCATCAATAGTACCTAGTTTTTGTGCGATACTGGATCTTTCTGCGCGAGCTTTGGACGCAGCGGCACTGGCGGTGTCAGCGTCTTTGCTAGCAATAGCATGCTCAATAGCGGCTCTACCGACATTCCGTTTTTGCTCGTCGGGTACTCCGGCGAGGATTTCACGAACTTCCCGGCGAGAAGCTCCTTGTTCTCGTAACTCATGCCGCAATGCCTTGCGTGCTTTAGCGTCGATTGCACGCTCTGCGAGCTCTTTGATGTTCTCGCTTCGTCGCTGCTCGGCATTCTCTCCGACAGCTTGCTCGCGGGCGAGCATTGTCTCTTCTTGTGCATCTCGAGCTTTCGAGATACTCTCTTTGTGCTTTTTTGCCGCTTCAAGCTTACTCCTGCGGCGTTGTGCAAGACGGCTATTTTCGCCCGTTTTTTTGACGGCGTCCTCGTATCGTTTATTTTGGCGCGCAACGCGACCGTCAGCGAGCCAGTTACGAAAGTTAAGGCGAAGTAATTTCGGCGTTTCTTTTAAATTGGTCCAAGCCATCTTAGCGCCTTCAATTAGTTTCATGCGCTGATTATTTGCCTCTTTTACCATTTGGCGTACCGGGTAACTTCGACCGAGGATTTCTTTATCAGTGAGCTGATCCGGAGTCATGGGCTCACTATCAGCTTGCGCAGTTTCTTGCTCAGTGGTGATAGTGTCTGTAGTTTCTTGCGAAGAAACGTCGGATGTTTCTCCTGAGATACTGCTTGATTCATCCTCTGCGGATGGTGTTTGCGCCCCTTGTTCTTCGTATGCTTGGTATGCGGCATCGTCTTCTGCCGTCCAGCTACCCTCTTGGTCGTTTATCTCTTCTGCTCCTCTCGGAGCTGGTGCTATCATATTTGGTGATCGCATAGTTTTTCTTTCTTTTATTTGCTAACTTAGCGTCCACTATATCATAAGCGCAATGAAAAGGCAATACCCGCCGCCCGTATATTATATACTATGGTAAAATGAAAAGTATGTTAGATATTCGGTTTATCAGAGAGAATGCGGAGCGCGTACAGACAGCGGCGACGCAAAAAGGGTATCAAGTTTCAATTGCGCAGCTGCTAGAGTTGGATGATTCGCGGCGAACGTTGCAGCGGCAGGTTGATGAGTTACGTCAGAAGCGGAATGAAATCGCTGCAAAAATGAAGAACGGGCAACCAGAGCAAAAATTGATTGATCAGGGCAAACAGATAAAGACTGAACTTATTGAGCTTGAGGAGCACCTAAAAAAGGCTGACACTGAATGTATAGCACTGATCAAGGCTGTGCCGAACGTGACCGCTGATGATGTTCCGCTCGGCGGCGAAGCTGATAGCGTGGAAGTTAAGCGCTGGGGCGAGCAGCCAACGGGCGCGGTTGATCACCTGGATTATGCGACGAAGCGCGGTTGGGTTGACTTTGAACGTGGCGCAAAGGTTGCCGGTGCGAAATTTTATTATCTAAAAGGTGATTTGGCGCTGCTTGAAAACGCGGTGACGCAATTTGCGCTTAACTTTCTGATCGCAAAAGGTTTCACCTATATGACGGTGCCGCACATGGTAAATTCACGCACCGCTGAGGGTGCAGGGTTCGCACCGAAGGGCAACGTGAGCGACGACCAATATTTTGTTGAGGGCGAAGATCTGACGCTGATTGGTACAGCGGAAATGCCGCTCACTGGATATCACGCTGATGATATAATTGATGAGAAAAAAATGCCGCTTTATTACGTCGGCTATAGCCCGTGTTACCGCAAAGAAGCGGGTACGTACGGCAAACATGCGCGCGGATTGTTCCGTGTTCACCAGTTTAATAAGCTAGAGATGTATATCTTTTGCACGCCCGAGCAATCGCTTGATATGCACGAAAAGATTTTATCGCTTGAAGAAGAAATTTGGCAAGCTATCGGCATTCCATACCATGTGGTGAATATTGCAGCGGGAGACTTGGGCGCGCCGGCGTTCAAAAAGTATGATATTGAATATTGGTCGCCGGTCGACGGTACGTACCGCGAATTAACGAGCTGTTCAAATTGTACGGACTTTCAGACGCATAGTTTGAATATTCGCGTGCGGCGCGCTGACGGCTCGCTTGATACGGCGCATTCGCTGAATGGTACGGCGGTGAGCTTAGCGCGGAGCTTGGTGGCGATTCTAGAGAATCGCCAAACAGCGGATGGCAAACTGCGCATTCCTGAAGTACTCCGACCGTATATGGGCAACCGCGAGGAAATTTAGACAGTGAAGCGAGTAATTCGCAGACTGAGCCGGCAGGGCTATAAACATATCGCGAAGCCGTTATTATTCCGCGAGCACCCGGACAAAGCGCATGCGCATATGATTATAGCGGCGCGCGGATTGCAGAAAGTGCGGCTTACTGGCGTGCTGAATGTGTGGCGCTACCAAAGTCCGCGGTTAGAGCAGGAGCTCCTCGGGATTCGCTTCAAAAATCCGATCGGTATGTCGGCAGGGCTCGATAAGAATTTTGATTTACCGCCAATTGCAAAACGAATCGGACTGGGGTTTGAGATTGGCGGTTCGACGACGGCTCATGTGTGCGCCGGTAATCCGCGCCCGTGGTTTAAGCGGTTGCCGAGCGAGAAATCAATCGTCGTTAACGTTGGGTTGGCAAACAATGGGATTGAGCGCAATATCGAGCGTATTCATTCGTACCCTCGGAAATTATGGCGTGATTTTCCGCTGAGCGTGTCGGTTGCGAAAACAAATTCGCCGCAGACGGCGACGGATGATGAAGCGGTTGAAGATTATTGTGCAAGTTTGCGGCTGCTTGAGTCGGCAAACGCCGTGCCGTTGTACGAGGTGAATGTTAGCTGTCCGAATACGTACGGCGGCGAGCCATTTACAACGCCGGCACGGTTAGAGAAATTACTTTCAGCGATTGATGAACTGCACCTGACAAAACCAGTGTTTATCAAATTGCCGACCGATAAATCGTGGACGCAATTCAAAGCGTTGCTACGCGTTGCAGACAAACATCGTGTTACTGGGCTAACGATTGGAAATTTGGTGAAAAATCGAGCAAAGTTAAAGCATCCCGATAAACTTAGCAGTGATGTAAAAGGCAACTTGAGCGGACTACCGGCGCAGAAAATTACGACGGAGCTGATTTATAAAACATACGAAATGTATCGCGGCCGGTTTGTGATTATCGGTGTTGGCGGCGTGTTTACGGCGGCTGATGCCTATGAAAAAATCTGTGCCGGCGCAAGCTTGGTTGCGATGGTAACGGCGCTCATGTTTGAGGGGCCGCAGGTTGTAGGCGAGATTAACGAAGGGCTTGTGAAGCTGCTTGACCGCGATGGTTTTGCGACAATTACCGAGGCGGTTGGGTCGGCGCATCGCTCGTAAACCTTTGCTGCGTATTCTCGCCGCAAAATCATGCTATACTAAAGGCATACTAACGGTTAAACGAAAGGATCTTAGAAATGATCGCAGATGTCGAAGTAGCCGGTATCGGGGGCTATACTCCTGATGAGCCAACCAAAAAATACATTCGCAAAAAAATCGGCGCCCTTGATAGGCTTGTTACGCGCCACGCTCGCAAAACAATCAGTGCCGTCGTGAAAATTGAGGAAGTTAATCGCGACCACGGTAATAAATATGAGGTTGAGGCGGTTTTGACCGTGCCGGATAAAACGATAAAGGCAAAAGACTCGACGGTTAATGTGCTCGCTGCGACTGATATTGTTGAGCAAAAGTTAGCGGCGCAGTTGCGTAAATACAAAGAAGACCGCGTGCCACACGTTGGGCGGCGCGGGCTTTTGGCGCGGTTTAAGCGTAGTTACGACCGCGAAGCGTAAGATTTAATAGTGATAATCGTAAACAGCTCGCGTGCCGATCAGTATCTCGAGCTGTTTTTCTTTTGACAACCCTTTATTTATAATGCGCTCAATAGTATAATAAAGCGTAGATTTTCTGAACTAGCTAGCAAATGGAGAGGGTTTGAATGGTTACGAGAGACAAAGCGTTGACAAAAGTGTTCGGCGATCCGCAGAAGCGGATTTTGAAGCGTTTACAAAAAAAAGTTGACGAGATTAATAAGCTTGGTCCAAAGTATAAAAAAATGCCGACTGACGATCTGGCGGCGCAGACTAATGTGCTGCGCAAAAAACTTAAGAAAAAAAACGTAACGCTTGATACGATTTTACCGGATGCGTTTGCGGTGGTACGCGAAATGGCTGACCGTGTGATCGGCGAACGGCATTACGATGTACAGTTGATCGGTAGCATGGTGCTGCACGAAGGCAATGTCGCCGAGCTAAAGACTGGCGAGGGAAAAACGCTTATGTCAACGCTGGCGGCATATTTGAATGCACTTGAAGGTAAGGGCGTGCACATTGTGACAGTGAACGATTATCTGGCGCAGCGCGACGCCGGCTGGATGGGGCAGATTTATGACGCGCTTGGCATGACGACGGGTGTTATCATCAACGATGCGTCGTTTTTATATGACCGTGAATACGACAATGAGGACCACACCGACCCGCGCATGAAAAAGTTGCGCCCCTGTACGCGCAAAGAGGCTTACGAGGCGGATATTACATACGGGACGAATAATGAGTTCGGGTTTGATTATTTGCGCGACAACATGGTGAACGAAATCGGGCTAGTGCGCCAGCGTGAACTCAACTTTGCAATTGTTGACGAGGTCGACTCAATTCTAATCGACGAAGCGCGCACGCCGCTTATTATCAGCGCGCCGGCTGCTGAAAATCCGGATAGCTACTATCAGTTTGCGAAAATTGCGGCGCAGCTGACGCCTGACGACTACACGCTTGAGGAAAAGCATAAGCAGGTAGCACTAAGTGATCAGGGTGTTGAGAAGGTCCAAAAGATGCTTGGTATAAAAAATTTGTACACGCCGGAATATGTGCGCAGCGTGTATCATATGGATCAGGCATTGCGCGCACAAACATTATTCCATCGCGACAAAGATTATGTAGTGACGAACGATGGCGAAGTGATTATCGTTGACGAACATACTGGTCGTTTGAAGCAGGGTAACCGTTACAATGAAGGATTGCATCAGGCGATTGAAGCGAAAGAGGGTGTACCGGTGCTGCAAGAAAGCATGACGCTTGCGACGATTTCGTTTCAGAATTACTTCCGGCTGTATAAGAAATTAAGTGGCATGACAGGTACAGCCTTTACTGAAGCCGAAGAATTTCAACAAATTTATTCACTCGACGTCGTGGTCGTGCCGCCGAACAAACCAATTACTCGCAAAGACCACGAAGATCTGATATACAAAACTGAAAAAGGCAAGCTGAAGGCAGTAGCACAGGCGATTAAAGAATATCACGCTGAGGGGCGTCCCGTGCTCGTTGGTTCGGGCAGTATTGCTAAAAATGAGATGATTGCTGATTACCTGGATAAAGAAGGGATTAAGTATGAGATTCTCAATGCGAAAAATAATGAGCGCGAAGCAGAAATTATTGCGCGGGCAGGCGAGAAAGGTGCAATTACACTTGCGACAAACATTGCTGGGCGCGGCACTGACATTAAGCTTGGCGAAGGCGTAAAAGAGCTTGGCGGGCTCGTGGTGATTGGCAGCGAGCGCCACGAATCACGTCGCATTGACAACCAGTTGCGTGGACGCGGTGGCCGCCAGGGCGATCCGGGTGATACGCAGTTCTACGTATCGACCGAAGACGACTTGATGCGAATTTTCCAGGGAGAGCGTATCGCGGCGCTTATGGAACGTTTAGGGGTCGACGAGGAGACGGCGATTCAAAACAAAGCTGTGTCAAAGACGCTTGAGGCGGCGCAAAAGCGTGTCGAAGGCTATAACTTTGATACGCGCAAAAACGTTGTTCAGTACGACAATGTAATCAATCGTCACCGCAAGGTTGTCTATACGATGCGGCGCAAGATTCTTGAGGGCGATAATATCAAACCGGAAATCCAGCGGCTGCTTAGCGTTAAGATAGCTGAATTAACAGATGTACCCGCTAAGAATAATCCGAAGTTTGCCGAGGAATTTGAAGAGATTATTCCGCTTGATTCGGAAGAAATTAAGAAGATTGGTGCGATAAAAAAGGACCGCGTGCGGCGTGAGACAGCGCTTGAGGCGGCGCAAAAACTGTATGCCGAGAAAGAGTCGGAAATGGGCGAAGATCTGATCCGTCGGATTGAGCGCGAAGTATATCTTCAGGTGCTTGATACCTTGTGGATGCAGCACTTAGAGAACATGCAGCATCTGCGCGAGGGTATTCACTGGCGCAGCGTTGGGCAGCGCGATCCGCTGGTCGAGTATCGCAGCGAGTCGCAGAAGTTGTTTGACAGTTTACAGGCGACGTTACGCGATGAAGTGCTGCGGGCGATTTATCATGTGCGCCCGACTGACGCGATCAGCCGCGAATCGGTTGATGATGACCACGAAACTGAGCTAACTAAACTTGCGGAAACATCAGTTGAGCACGGCGTGAACGAAATTACCGGCGGCGAGGAGAACCGCGATCGTGATTTTACCAAAGTAAAAACGACCAAAACCAACGCCGACATCAACCATAAACGCAACGTTGCGCGCAAGAAGAAAAAGGCGCAGCGCCAAAACCGTAAGAAGAGGCGATAAGATGAAACATACAGTATCAGAGGTGCGCTTAGCAAATGGCGCGCGCGGGTTGTTGATTGATGTGCCAGGCGCGACGGTGATGAGTTTCCGCTTTCATTTTCGTGCCGGCAACCGCTATGTCGGCGATAAAAATGTGTACGAAACAGCACACATCATGGAGCATATGGCATTTGGCGCGAACGCGCAGTTTGCAAACGAACACGCTTACGAAGCAGAATTTACCAAGAATGGCGCTTACCATAACGCGATGACGAGCGATTTGTCGATGGTGTATGTGGCGGAATGCGCGGATTTTGAATGGGAGCGAATCTTGCGGTTGCAGCAAGTTGCGATTTGCCAGCCGCGGTTTAAGCAAGAGGAGCTTGATGCCGAAAAAGGCAATGTGCGCAGCGAGCTTACGGGTTATTTGAACAATAATGGGTATGTATTATGGCCAAAAATTCAGCAGCTGATGGGCGAGGATGTTTATACGTTTCGGCAGCGCTTGCGGCTGATAGATAATGTGACACTTCAGCATATCCGTCATCATCATACATTGACGCATACGAGTGATAATATGCGCTTTGTTATTGCCGGAAACCTGCATGGGCGTAAGGCGCACATCCAGCGCATGCTTGAAGCGTGGGAGCTTCCGCGGGGTAAACGTTTTGACGTGCCGCGTGATGAATTAAGGAAGGCTGGTCCGACCTTGATCCGCCGCAAAGAGGCGAGTAATTTGACTTTTGGTTGGAGTATGGCGTTGCCACGTGAGTTAGATGATGATGAGTCCGAGGCAATGGCGTGTCTGAATCATATTTTAACCGGCACGATGCACTCGCGTATTTTTGGCGCAGCACGTAAAAAGGGCTTAGCATACGGCATGTTTAGCGAAACGTCGACAGGATTCTACGATAGCGGCTGGGATTTTGGCGGGCAGGTTAATTTAGAGACGGCCGATAAGCTATTTGATATTATCGCGCGCGAAATCCGTGCGGTGCTGAATGGTGAAATTACCGAAGAAGAGCTTGACGCCGCAAAATCATACGCGCTTGGGCGTTATCAGATGGGCGCGCAAACGGTTGCGCAGATTAGTAATTTTTACCGCGGGCGCTATTTCGGCGATGGTTTCGTGAAGAATTACGATCATGTGCCGGACGAGATCCGTAATGTCTCGCGCGAGCGCATGCTGTGTACGGCACGTGAGTTCATTGACGCAAATACTTGGGTGTTCGCGGGCGTCAGTAGCGGCGCGAAGGACGACATTGTGCGAATTAACAATAAGCTTGAGACGTTGTTTAAGTGACATTATTAAAATTTGCTTTTTGTGTGATTCTATTGTATCCTAGAACCTAGACAATACACCAACAGGGGTGTATTGTAGATCTTCTTGGGAGGGGCAATGAGCTTTACTGCATCCGGGGCTGGGCTGGCTTTTGCAGCGCTTGCTGCCCTTGTGGGGTTTTTCGTTGCTTCGGATGTGGCGGTGGTTGATAGTAATATTCTTGACGACGATCGTCTTGGGCGAGTCGTCTTCAAGAATATGGTTGTGATGTATACGATAGCAAACGTTGTCGTATACAGCATGACGGCGCTGTCGCCGCTGCCGCCGCGTTCGGAGACGCGCGCTGCAACGGTCGCAGAGGTTACGTCCCATTTCGGTCTGGAGTCGGGTAAAGAGTATCCGCTCCAGCTAGGTGAGCGTTTCGCTGGTACGTCTGGCGACATGCGTGTCGTCGGCGGGATTTTTTACACCTACGGTTCGGGCTCATGGAATCCGGCGACGGGGCTTTCGATTGGGTTCTCTGCCGAGGATGGCAGATCCTATATCCTTGAGGTTCCAATGGAGAAAGTGACGTTCGTTCAGTCTGAGACAGCTGAACCGAGCGTCAAATTGAACGTGGGCAGTGGCGTCTGGTCCAACGAGCGTAGTGCTCGTGTGCTCATTCACCGCAAGATGTCAGGTTGCTCGGTCGTCATTGATGCTGGATGGTGGACATGTCATCGAGACATTCTGTCGGAAACGAAAAACTACGTGGTTTCCGACGATCTTGATCGACGGGGGCTTGCCCCGATCGTAGCAAGTGCCTTCGGACGTCACAGCAGCGATGCGTCTGTAGCTATCACGCTCTCGCCGCAGGCGTACAATAGCCTGTTGGACGGCAAGTAACCATCGTAACACTCAAGAGGGTTGTTCCCGCCAGAGTGTCAGAGTAAGCACTTTGCTCTGGCGGGGTGTTTACTTTTTTTGGTAAAATAGAAACATGAAGATTGCGATTGCAGGATATGGCGTTGAAGGGCGGGCGAGTCTGAAGTATTTCCGGCGCAAGTATCCGCGCGCTGAGTTTCTGATTGTTGATCAAAATGATATAAAAAACCCGGCTGACGATATAATTGTTCACACTGGTACGAATGTCTTTTCGGAGCGGTTGAATGATGTTAATCTGGTGATTCGTACGCCAAGTATCGCGCCATATCATATTCACACACTGGGAAAAATTTGGTCGGCGACAAATGAGTTTTTCGCCGAGTGTCCGGCGCCGATTATTGGCGTGACGGGAACGAAAGGCAAGGGAACGGTATGCAGTATGATCGCGGCGATTTTGCGCCAGGCGGGCAAAACGGTGCATACGGTCGGCAATATCGGTACGCCAGGGCTTGACGTGCTGCCGCAGATTACACCGCGTGATGTGGTGATTTATGAGTTAAGCAGCTTTCAGCTGTGGGATTTGGAGCGATCGCCGCACATTGCGGTTGTGCTGATGATTGAACCGGATCATCTGGACGTTCATCGTACGTTTGATGAATATATTGATGCGAAATCGAATATTTGCCGGTATCAGCAGGCAAATGATATTACAATATATCACCCGACGAATATTTATTCACAGCAAATTGCGCTCGCGTCGGGTGGCGAAGGGCAGGCGTACCGGTACGGTATTCCTGATGACTTCCAGGTGTATGTTGACGGCGTGTACTTCATGTCGCAGAATCGCCAAGTATGCCCAACCGATGCCGTGCAATTGCCGGGCGGCTATAATCTTGATAACGCGTGTGCGGCAATGAGTGCTGTTGCGATGGCGTTTCCGGGCATTCCGCTAGAGGTGTATTACCATGGACTACGCTCATTTACGGGCTTGCCGCACCGTCTGAAACGTGTTGTCGAAAAAAGAGGCGTGACGTATTATGACGATAGCATTGCGACGACACCAGGAAGCGCTATTGCGGCGATTGGCGCATTTACTCAGCCGAAAGTTTTGATTCTGGGCGGACACGACAAAGGCGGCGATTATACAGCACTTGCTAAAGAAATTGCCCGCAGTAATATGCGCGCCGTGATATTAATGGGTTCAAATGCCGAAAAAATTGCTCAGACTATATACAATATTGCGCCACAAACCAACTTGGTTATTAAAGGTAAAGTTCCAATGGCGGAAATCGTACGTACTGCAGCGACAACAGCGCAGGCTGGCGATGTAGTCATTTTATGCCCCGCAGCGGCAAGCTTTGACCAGTTCGCTTCGTATAATGATCGCGGCGATCAGTTTGTGGCGGCTGTACAGGCGTTGTAGCGAAGCGATGATTGAATGAAACCCCTGCTGCGGAATAAGGAGTGATGTGCAGAGGTCTCGGGCTTGCTGCTCGGCGCGCGGGCAATTGTCACGGGCCGGCGATATTGCTATACTAGAGGAAGTAAGCGCGAGCTTTGGGGTTATCAACCATGATATGCGGTATATGTCCGCAGGTAGAGGAGTCATCATCAATGCAGCAACAGCCATACCAATATACGAAAGGAAAGATTGCCGTGGAGCGTGCACGTATGTCAAGCGACAATGTCGTGCTAGGCGTAACGTTTGGCGTTTTCTTTTTGCTGACATTCGGATATTTTATCTATAGCTATTTTGATGAAGTCGCTAAGCATCTGGGCGGCGTCACGTTTCTTGGCGGTGTTATCGGTCTTCTTATTGCGCTTGTGCTCGGCTGTATATTTTTGGCGGTTTCGCTGGGTATTGGCATGTTTTTGACTCGTATGATGCGCCAGCAGATGCTTGGTAATTCGCTTGAAGTGCAGTATAGTGCATACGCTTGGCTGCGCGATTGGTCGAATGAAGTTGCGGCAGACTTAGAAATGCCGCAAGTTGAGATTTTTATTACGCAGAATCCGGTGATTAATGCGTACGCGTTTGGATTTGCGCGTCCGTATGCGATTGTGTTGCATTCAGGTTCAATTCGCTATCTAACGGAAGACGAGCTGAAAGTGATCGTTGTCCATGAGATGGCGCACATTAAATACAAGCATACCGACGCATCGGTGTATTTGATACCGTTTTTGATCATTCCGATCATTAATATGGCTGGCAACTGGATCGCAGGATTCTGGCGTCGCCGGACTGAATTTACCGCCGATCGTTTAGCATTGGCGTATATCGGCGACGCGGCACTCGTGAAGAATGCGCTCATTAAAGTGCACGTCGGTCCGGACACGGCGAAAGACATGAACGATGTTGCACGCCAATGGCTGCAATATAAGGCTGAACGCCCGATGAATCGTTTTGCGCAGACGTTTAGTGATCATCCGTATTTGGTGCGGCGCTTAAGCCAAGTAGATTATTGGGATGCAGCGTTTCACGCGGCGCAGGCGCAACCTGCTCAAACAGCATCCGCCGCCCCTGCTCAATCCACGCCAAATGGAGAAGTGGCAGTGCAGTCGTCGACAGCTTCAACTCAAACACCGAAACCGCCCGTGCCGCCGCGTAAACGTAAAAATTCGCAAGGATCGCCAAAAGGCGACGATGCGTCAGAAGCTTAATGCAACCGCTGAAAAGGCGCGCGAGTGATCTGCTGAAGCAGATCCGCAGCGCATACGAAACGTTGCATATTGACGCAAAAGCAAAAGAGCTAGCCGCAATTGATCGTCAACTTGCCGATAGCAACGTGTGGGCAAACGTTGAGCGCGCACAGCGGTTGTCGCGCGAATCGGCAGCGTTACGCGCCCAGATTGAGCCGTGGCAGGTATTGCGTTCGCAAACAAATGATATTGTTGAGCTGATGGATTTGGGCGATGACTCAATGATAGCTGAGTTTGACGAGCAGATCAGCGCGCTTGAAGCGGAGTATGCGAATCGCCGCCGCGATTTGTTATTCCAGGGCGAGTACGATAACTATGCGGCGATTGTGAAATTAAGCAGTGGTGCGGGTGGCACTGATGCGCAGGATTGGACGGAAATGCTTGAGCGCATGTATCTGCGCTGGGCGGAAAAACATGATATGCACGTTGAACTCGTAGAGCGTTCGGCGGGGGATGAAGCGGGGATTAAAAATGCAACGTATATTATGCGTGGAACATATGCTTATGGCTGGTTGAAAAGCGAGCATGGCGTGCACCGTTTAGTGCGTCTTAGTCCGTTTAATGCTGATAATTTGCGGCAAACCAGTTTTGCGTTGGTTGAGATTATGCCGGAAATTGCCGCTCCAGACGAAGTGCAGATTGCCGACAAAGATTTGCGTATTGATATCTACCGCAGCGGCGGTAATGGCGGACAGGGCGTGAATACGACTGATAGCGCTGTGCGCATTACGCATATTCCGACAGGAATCGTGGTTGCAATTCAGAATGAACGCAGCCAAATCCAGAATAAGGAAACAGCGCTTAAGATTCTGAAAAGCCGCTTAGCACAGATGCAGCTTGAGCAACACGCGGAGACGCTTGCTGATTTGCGTGCGGGCGAATCAGCAAGCTGGGGCGCGCAAATTCGTAACTATGTATTGCACCCATATACCCTTGTGAAAGATACGCGCACGAAATACGAGGATCGCGACGCTGCGGGTGTGTTAGACGGCAAGATAGACGGGTTTATGAGTGCGTATTTGACGTGGGCAGTGGATTCGTAGCATAATTATGGGACGTGAACCAGTAAATCGTAACAACAATCCGTATCCAAATGAGCTATCTCTTGAAGAAGCGAGGCGGGCGGGCGATAAATTCCGAGAATTCTTTATTGATGTATGTGAGAACCCAGGGCTGCCGAAGAGAGGGAGAATGAGAAGGCGAGGCGGAGGCTCTGATTGGTTTCAGGCTAGTGTAAACTTACCTTCAGGAGAGCATGAAGATGTGTCTATTGATTTTGTCGTTGAAGCTTCTGATCTAGACGGAGATTTTAATGCCCTTGTCATTTTTCGTGATAGTGAGGACAAGGGAGTCGTGTATTCGTTGGAGGGCAAGTATAAAAGTGGGTATAATGTCGTGTGCCGTGAGTTCCTTGAAGTTGAAATTGGGAAGGACGGTTGTAGAAAGATAGTCCAAGGCGAAGATGGGGTAATTGTTGGTATCGGCGAAGTTGACCGGCTAGTGAAGTATACTCAGGATCGTTTAGAAGAGAAGTAGACGCCGTAACTTTGCATGAAGGTGTTTGATGCAGTTTTTCTTTTTTGTGCGTAAACCTGCTATACTGGTTACGTATGATTCTGTTGGATAGGGTGACGAAGTCGTACGGCAAGAATGCGAAGCCGGCGTTGAATCGGGTGAGCTTGCATGTTGAGCCGAAGGAATTTGTAATTATTGTCGGGACGAGCGGTGCTGGTAAAAGCACATTATTAAAGTTGTTAACGCGCGAAGAGAAACCAACGAGCGGCAAGATTGTCGTTGGCGGTATTGATTATGACACGCTGAAAGATAAGCATGTGCCGCTGCTGCGCCGCAAAATTGGCGTCGTATTTCAGGATTTCAAGCTGTTGCCGCAGCGGACAGTGTTTGAAAATGTGGCATTTGCGCTGGAGATTGCCGGCATGACGAACCGCGAGATCAGGAACACGGTGCCGAAGGTAATTGACCTTGTAGGATTGAAAGGTAAAGAAAAACAGTTTCCGCATCAGCTGTCGGGGGGCGAGCGCCAGCGGGTGGCGATCGCGCGGGCGGTAGTGCGCCAGCCGAAGATTCTGATTGCCGACGAGCCGACGGGAAATCTTGATCCGAGGCATAGCTGGGATATCGTTCGCTTGCTAGAAAAAATCAATCGCTATGGTACAACGGTACTCTTAACGACGCATAATGTTGAGATTGTGAACCGGTTGAAACGGCGCGTGATCACGATTGACCATGGCAAGATTACAAGCGATCAGGCGCAAGGGAGTTATAAACAGTAATGGCAAAGCCGGCAAAAAAGGTAAAGAAGAATACGCGCGCACTTGCACAGCAAAAACGCCACCGCCGGCAATGGCTGACGTTTGTGCGCATGTGCCGTTATGGTATCAATAACTTTACGCGCAATGCTTGGCTGACAGTGGCGGCAACAGCAGTAATGACAATTACGTTGCTTATTATCTTTGCGACGGTAATTGCGAGTAATGTGCTCGCCGATTCGGTGGCGGAGCTAAGTAAAAAAGTTGATATGTCAATTTATCTTAGGACGGGTACAACCGAACAGCAGGCGAAGCCGGTAATACATGCGCTGAGGCAGCTGTCGAACGTTGAAGATGTCACGTTTATCTCGTCGGAACAGGCGCGCGCGCAGAACGCGCAAAATAATAAAACTGATCAAGATGTGCTTGAAGCGATTAGCCAAGCGACAAACAAGCTGCCGGCGGTTATTCGTATCAATCTGAAAAATATTAACGATACGACTCAGCTTGATGGATTTGTGAAGAAAAATAAAGAGCTGAAATCGATTGTCGATCCGAACCGTGCGCCGTCGTTCGCCGGCTCGCGGCGCAATGCGATTGAAAACATCGGTCGGTGGGCGAATTTTGCACAGCGCGCAGGGCTGGCGGCAAGCGTGTTGTTTGTTGTGATTTCATCGCTGATCGTGTTTAATACGATTCGTATGGCGATTTTTAACCGCAAGGATGAAATTGAAATGATGAAGCTGATCGGCGCCGAAAAAAGCTTCATTCGCGGACCGTTTCTGGTCGAGGCGGTAGTGTATGGCTGTATTGCGGCGGTGCTGGCGACGACGATCGGCGTGTCGCTGTTTGTGGCGGCGAGCGAAAAACTGCAGTCATACGGAATCGCGACGGCGAATACCACGACTGCGCTGACAATGTATTTAGGGGTGGTGTTGCTTGTGATGATTGGACTTGGCGCGCTGATTGGCGTTATTTCGTCGGCGCTCGCAACGCGGCGATATTTGAAGATTTAGATAATATAAAAAATGTACTGTTTCGGCGCTTGACATGGCGGTTATGCTTTGATACATTAGAGGTAATGAAACAGCGGTCCACCACACCAGTTTCGTCAAAAGGCATCGTCACGCGCTCGGCGCTTGTGGCGGCAGCCGTTTTGATGGGCGCAACAACTCCTTTAATGCTTGCGGGGCGAGCGTTTGCCGACCAATACGACGAGCAGATCAAGCAATTGCAATCAGAGTCCGACAACTATAAGCAGCAGGCATCTGCTTTAGGCGTGTTGGCGGGCAACTTGCAGGCAGAGCTCGACAAATTAACGGCGCAAAAAACTGAATTGCAGCGGCAAATTTCGCAGAGCCAAGCTAAGCGCGATAAGCTCGACCAAGACATTGTGTCGACTAAGAAAAAGATTGCCGATACGAAAGATGCGCTCGGCGACATCGTTGCTGATATGTATGTGGACGATTCAATTTCGCCGCTCGAGATGCTTGCGAGCAGCAATAACATTGGTGATTACGTTGATAAGCAAGAGTACCGCTCGTCGATGCAAGAGAGCTTGAGTAGTACGATTAAACAGATCAACAAGCTCAAAACACAGCTCGAAAAGCAGAAAAAAGATGTCGAAAACGTTATCAAAGACCAAGAGGCGCAAAAGCAGTCGCTTGCTGCAAAAGAGGCGGAGCAGGCGAAGCTTGTCGAGGAGACGAAAGGGCAGGAGTCTGCGTATCAGGCACTTGTGAGCCAGCGTTCAGGCGAAATTGAGAGCCTGCGCGCGCAGCAGGCGGCAGCGATGGCAGCGGCGGCGCGGCGCTATAATATTAACATTGGTTCGGGCTCAGCGAGCGGTGGCGGCTATCCGTCGGTTTGGGCGAATGCAGAACAAGACACGATTGTCGATAGCTGGGGTCTGTATAACCGCGAATGTGTGAGTTATGCAGCGTGGAAGGTCGCAAGCACGGGGCGCTTCGTGCCTCACTTTGGCGGCGCAGGCAACGCGAACCAATGGCCGTCAACGACAGCGCGCTACGGTATTGCGAATGGTTCAACGCCAAAAGCCGGCTCGGTTGCGATTCAATATGTTGGCGTGTACGGGCACGCGATGTATGTTGAGGCGGTGAACGGCGACGGTACGATTACGGTCAGCGACTACAACAATAACTCTGACGGGCTTGGCTGGGGCCGGTATCACCACTATTCGCGCTCGGCGGCTGGTTTGACATATATCTACTTTTAGGCTTATGAGGTCCGTTTGGAATGTATAGCGCACGCGTCAGGAGTGCGCTATAATAGTGCTTATGACTTCAGAGGGGAATGAGCGGACAAGCTCAAAAAAGAATGTGCGGCGTGGCGTACCGCAGTCGGTATTCGTAGCGTCGCTGACGCTTGCGGTGATTGTCGCATTTGTGGCGGGAACACGAAGCGATGAACTATATCGGATCGTTGCGCCAGTGTTTGGCATGAAAGTTGCTCAGCGCGATCTTGATGCGTCAATACTCAAAGAAACGTACCGCGAGCTAGCGAGTAATTACGACGGCGAGCTTGATATATCGAAGCTATCTGATGGCGCTGCGCGCGGTATGGTTGAAGCGGCGGGCGACAAACATACGGTGTTTATGGATAAAAAAGAAGCCACAGAGTTTCAGGAAAGCTTAAATGGCGATCTTACAGGGATTGGCGCAGAAATCGGCGTACGAAACAACCAGCCAACGGTTTTGCGCGTTATCAATGATTCTCCGGCGGCAAAAGCGGGGCTCCAAAAAGGCGACGTGTTTGTATTAGTGAATGGCGAGTCGATGAATGGTAAGACGGCGGCAGATGTTGCTAGTAAGGTTCGCGGCGATGCTGGTACGACAGTAAAGCTCACGATGCGGCGCGGCGAGGCGAAACAGGAATATGCTATCACGCGCGCGCAGGTAAATGATCCGAGCGTGCGTTGGGATGTTGTTAATAGCGTTGGTGTGATGACGATTTCTCGGTTTGATGAACAGACGGGTATGCTAGCTCGGCGCGCGGCGCAGGAATTTATTGATAAGCAGGTCAAGGGTGTCGTTCTTGATTTGCGTGATAATGGCGGCGGGTATTTAACAGCGGCGCAGGCACTTGCCAGCGTGTGGCTGAATGATCAAGTTGTCGTGACAGAGAAGACTGGTGGTAAAGTGGTTGATACGGTGAAAACAGAGCGGCATGCGTTGCTTGGCGATATGAAAACGGTTGTTTTAACAAATGGCAATACGGCTAGTGCGAGTGAAATCGTTGCGGGCGCGCTGCAGGAGTATGGTAAGGCGACGTTGATTGGTGAGAAAACATACGGTAAAGGCACGGTGCAGAAAATCGTTAATCTGTCGGACGGGCGTATCCTCAAAGTAACGACGGCGCGCTGGTACACGCCAAAAGGTAAAAATATCACGAAAGAAGGTATCACACCGGATAAGACAATTCATATTACGAAGGATGACGCAAATGCTGGAAAAGATACGCAAATGGAGGCAGCTCAGTCGGTATTGGCGTCATAGCACTTGTGCTTATGCTAAACCTGGTATATTATAAAAGCAGGTATGGAAGCAGTGAAGAAGAAGATTTTGTTGGTTGAAGATGATGCGTCGCTTGCTGCGGTGTATCGCGCCCGGCTTGAGCTTGAGGGGTTTGATATCAAAGAAGTGCATAATGGCGAGGATGCACTGTCAGCAGCAGTATCGTACCGCCCGGATCTGATATTGCTCGACGTGATGATGCCGAAGATTAGCGGGTTTGACGTGCTTGATATCCTTCGCAACACGCCAGATACGACGAATGTCCGCGTTATCATGCTAACGGCGCTCAGCCAACCAAAAGATAAGGAGCGGGCAGAACAACTCGGTGCAGACGACTACCTTGTGAAGTCGCAGGTTGTGATTGGCGATGTAGTTGAACGAGTGCGCCACCATTTGGGCATGATGAACGATTAGCCACGTTCTTGCGTCACAGTGCCGATAAGTACCCGTAGCAGTGCTACGCGCTTCTTGTATTATCAGTCATAAATAAAGCCCCTACGTCTTGAAGAGGGCTCTATTCTGATCCATATAGTAATTTATTATTGAACCACTACTTGCGTACGCGGATGTGTTCGTCCAGTGAACGATCGTTTCCTAACTTTGACGAAGCTGACAAAGCCGTCTTTAGCGGCATGAATAGTGAAGTTACGGCTCATATACGTGCCCTTGCCGGCAATTTTTGTTGCGCCGGTCTGACGAACGAGCACTGCGCCTGCGTGGACTCTCTGTCCACCGAATCGCTTGACGCCTAGGCGTGCGCCCGCGTTGTTGTGGTTATTCTTGCTTGAGCCTCCCGCTTTAACGTGTGACATACGACTCCTTTACGTACTAAAATATAAAAAACAATCTGCTCTATTGTACACCGCCTAGTGGCTGTCGTCAATAGGGGAAGTTATTGTTACTGGGATTAAAGAGGCAGCCGGGTGTATATCAGATTATCGTGTGCTTTCTGTGTTCCGGGCTTTTCGTAAGAATAAGGATTTCACGGGCGACAACTTGGTTCTCGCGGTAATACAAGAGTTGCTCGGGGCGAATGTGGCGTAAGAGAACGCGTTGATACCCGAGATCTGCGAGATGCTTGATAAGCGGCAGATGAGTGAAATGGCCATCACGATTGCGCCAGGCGGGCACGGCGAGTACGAGCGGCGTCGCATTGCTGAGCTGTGAATGAATATTACGTAAAAATGCGGTGATGATATGATTGCAGTTTCCGGCGACTTCGCGCAGCTTTTCGGGGCGAGGTGGCGCAGAGAACGGCTGCCCTAGGTAGGTCTCGCAGACGACAGCGTTGATAGCGCGTGACGATTTCCACTGAAAAGTGGTAGCATCTGCTTGCTGTAGGGCGATAACTTCGCCTGTTGTTCGGAATTTTTGGCGTAGCCATGATAGATTCTCGGTCGTGTAATCAATCATTTTTTGGCTCAGATCGGTGCCGATAACAGAATAGCCATTGAGGAGCGCTTCTTGCAATACAGTGCCCGTACCGCAGAAGGAGTCAAGAATGCAGAGCCTGGATGTGTTTTCTGCTGCTGAATCATTGAATTTTCCAGGTAGCCCTGTAAAATTCACCATCATCCGCGCTAGCTTTGGCGGTAGCATACCGACAAATGCATCAGTACGTGGTCGTGCTTGGTCGCGGGCGGCAAGGGCAGAAATGTTCTGCGCACCGATGCTCTCCGCAATGATGACGCGTCCAGATGTGTTGCGCACGATGAGCAGCTCAACTTTATGTGGCGACAGACCAAGCTTGTTGTGATGCGACGTGGCAGTGTTAAGGGCTGGCTCTGCATTTGGAATGAGCCGCAGGCTAACATCGCATTGCTGCAGCTGTTTTTTTAATAAAAGTCCGGTTTTCTGTACGTCGCGCGGTGAAATACGAAAACCGTACGCGCTTATGCCAAGTGTTATTTTGTGTGGTACGTCGTGCCATTGCTTAGTATAGCGGTCTACAACTGCGCGGCTTATCGTTTGCCAATTGCCATTCATCTGCAAGATGATGCGCCCGGCTTTTAGGCTGCCGCCCAAACGGTTAAAATCAAACACATCCGATTCTATAAGCATTGCACTATCAGAAAACCAGCGCGTACGATTGCCGCCATACAAACATTCTAGCTCGGTGGCGCCGAGCGCCGGCTGGCGGCCTAATATCGCAATAAACATAGTGTTATTATACACCGTGCACCGAATAGCTCGTGGTATAATGATGAACGATGACGTCGAAAAAAACCGTAGGGGCAATGAAGTCGCCGCGTGCTATCTTGAGTATCGCGACAGTGGCAGTTCTAGGTATAATTGTCTATGCGTCGCGCCACGAGTTGCAAAAAGCTTGGGAGCTATTTGGGCAGGCGGATGTGCTGCTGCTATTATTGCTTGTGCCGTTTCAAATCGTGGTGTATTTTTCGGGCGGCGAGATGATCTTTTCGTACTTACGTGATAAGCGCGATATCCATCACGTATCGCGGTTTGAGCAAACACGGATTTCGCTTGAGCTTAATCTTGTCAATCACATTTTTCCGTCAGGCGGCGTGAGCGGTATCTCGTACGCGACATGGCGCATGCACAAATTAGGCGTTAGTACGTCTCGTTCGACATTCGCGCAGGTCGTGCGCTATGTAACGGGGTTTTTGGCATTGGTTTGCTTACTGGTTTTATCGGTGGTGTTCTTGGCGTTTGACGGTCATGTGAACCGCTATATTGTGGCGTCAAGTTTCGTGCTCGTGTTGGTTGTCGTGGCTTTAACATTTGGAATTGTATATGTTTTTTCGTCGAAGCCTCGTATGCGGGCAACAGCGGCGAATATAACACGCTGCGTAAATCGTACCGTGCGGCTCGCGACGCTTGGTAGAAAGCGGCGGTTGTTAAAGTTTGAGAATGTTGAGCAGTTCTTCGCTGAAATGCAAAGTGATTTTCAGGATATGTGGAATCGCCCGCGGTTACTCGCAAAGCCGTTTTTGTGGGGCATTGTCTACACTCTCTTTGATGCAGGCATGTTCTTCCTGGCGTTTTTGGCGCTGGGTACGCCGATCAATCCAGCGATCTTGATGGTTGGATACGGCGTAGCATCGCTTGCGAGCGTCGTTGCGTTTACGCCGGGCGGTGCGGGTGTGTATGAACTGATTATGATTTTTTTCTTAAGCATGGCGGGCGTGCGCTCAGATGCGGCGATCGCAGGCATTGTGCTGACGCGCGTTATTTTGCTAGCGGGAACGATTCTGTTTGGGTATATATTTTACCAGCATGCACTTATCAAATACGGAAAACCGCATGACACCGCGATTCAGCGTTAGCGACTTTTTAGCGGTTGTCAACCAGTCGCTTGAGGTGGCGTTTAGTGCTGTTGAGATAGAAGGTGAAGTCGCGAGTTTCAAGGTAAATCAAAACAAATGGGTATTTTTCGACCTGAAGGATGAGAATGGCAGCGTGGGCTGCTTTATGTCGGTGTACGGCTTACGTACGCCGATAGCGGACGGTATGAAGTTGATTGTGCGTGCTTTGCCGAAAGTGACAGCGTGGGGAAAATTTAGCGTGACGGTGCAGTCGTATCACCCGAGCGGCGAGGGCAGTTTGCGTAAAGGATTTGAACTGCTGCGTGCGAAGCTTGATAAAGAGGGATTGTTTACGCCGGAGCGTAAGCGCGTATTGCCGGCTATTCCGGCGCATATTGGCGTGATCTCAAGCACGCAGGCGGCTGGCTACACGGATTTTATCACAATTTTAAACGAGCGCTGGGGCGGCATGCGGGTTGATGTCGCACACGTGCAAGTGCAAGGCGAAGCGGCAGCCGACCAAATTATCGCGGCGATTCGTTATTTTAACGAGTCGGAGCATCCGCCCGAAGTGCTTGCGATTTTGCGCGGCGGCGGAAGCGCCGACGATCTAGGCGCGTTTAACGACGAGCTGCTTGTACGCGCGATTGCATCAAGTCGAATTCCGACACTGGTTGGCGTGGGGCACGAAATTGACACGACGCTCGCTGATCTAGCGGCTGATGTGCGCGCTGCTACGCCGAGCAATGCGGCACAAATTATCGTGCCTGACAAGCGCGAGTATATCGCAGCGGCACACCATCAAGTATCAAGGATTATAGCGCAGTTTGACAGTAACATTGATGTAACACGGCAGGAAACGAGACGTCTGCTGGCGCGTAGCCTTGAGGCGGCTGAACAGAGAATTGACATGTCGTTGAATCAGACTGAACAACAGCGCCGCATGCTTGCCGCCTACGATCCGCGAGCAGTGTTGGCGCGCGGTTATGCGATTGTACGCGGCGCGGCGCGTGTCGGCAGCGAAATTACGATTCAGCAGAGTAAACAAACGATAACAGCGGAGGTGACGCATGTCGCAGCAAACGAATAAATCGGTATCAGAAAAAATGGCGCAGCTTGGCGAATTGGTCGCGTGGTTTGAAAGTGATGAGTTCACGCTTGAAGACGCGATTGATAAATTCCGCGAAGCAGAAAAATTGGCAGAATCAATTGAAAACGACCTAAAAAATATCAAAAATGATATAAACGTTATAAAAAAACGATTCGACGAGGTATAAGCGCGTCGTGTCGTGGCTACTCTTTGCAATTCTTGCTATTGTTATCCTGGTTGGGTTTAGTGCATTTACAGGAGCGCCGTATGTGCCATCTCATCGGCGTGATGTCGCGCGGGCGTTTCGCGAGCTGTACCCGTTAGGCGCAAATGATGTTTTGGTTGATATTGGTTCGGGCGATGGCGTTGTATTGCGCCAGGCGAGCCAACGCGGCGCGCGGGCGGTTGGTTACGAAATTCATCCGCTGCTCGTTTTACTCTCGCGGTGGTTGTCACGTGGCGATGTTCGCGTGGCAGTATATTTTGCAAATTTCTGGCGTGTTGATTTGCCGAATGACACGACTGCCGTATATGTGTTTGGCGATAACCGCGACATGTCGCGCATAGTGCGGTATGTTGAGGCGCAGGCGGCGAAAATCGGTCGTCCATTGTACCTCATTAGCTATGGATTTCAGGCGAATGGCTATAAGGCGGCGAAATCAGTCGGTGCGCATCATTTATATATCATTAACCCTTTGCATAAATAGCCGCGACCACGTATAATCATAACCATGAAGACACGACGAAACAGTGAAAAAGGAGCAATCAAGGGTAGTATTGTTGCTATCGTGGTGCTGGTGATTTTAGTAATCGGGTTTGGCGCGTTTAGCGTGTGGGCATATTTGCAGTATATGGATCAGAAAAAAGATGTTGATGGCAAGATTGATGTCGCAACCGCTGAAGCAGTCAAGAAGAATAGCGAGGAAATGCAGGCGAAGTTTGAGGCGGCGGAGAAAGAGCCGAAGCGCCAGTTTGCCGGACCGTCTGACTATGGCAGCTTAACGTTTGATTATCCAAAAACTTGGAGCGCGTATCAAGCAACCGACATCAGCAAGGGCGGCGGCGTGACGTATGAGGCGTATCTGAATCCAGTACTTGTACCGCCGATCACGCAGACGTCGAAATTTGCGCTGCGTATTACGATTGAGCAAAAGACATACGACCAATCGGTGGCGCAATACGATCCATATGTTAAGCGCGGCGATTTGAAATCAAGCGCATATAGCGACGGTAAGCGTACAGGCGTGAAGCTCGTCGGTAACTTTACAAAAGATATTTATGGTACGGCAATTCTGCTGAAAATGCGCGACCGCACCTTGACGATTCGCACTGACGGCGATGTATTTACCGAAGATTACGAAGCACTTCTTAAGACAGTGAAGTTCAACGAATAAACAAATGCGCTTACGCTAGAGCTGATGCTTGCCTGCGTGCTACACTGGAAGTACGATGCAGGAGGGTAGAACGCGAGAGCCGTTTCGGCTGCCTCTAGTGGCGGCAGCAGCGCATGAGTTAAAAGCGCCGTTGGCACTTGTGCGGCAGCTGTCGTTAGCGCTTGAGACGGGCGGTTATACTGATACGGAGCGGGCGGTTTTGCAGCGGCGCATTACGTTGACGACTGAACGTGCCTTGCGCTTGACGACAGACTTAACGCGCGCTGAACGGCTTGACGATGGACTGTTTAAGGTTGAGCCGCTTAATCCGATTGTGCTATGCGAAGAGGTGGCGGACGAACTATCGCCGCTCTATACAGCGCACAATCGAACGATCGGTGTAAAATCACGTAGGCGGCAGTTGTTAGGACTTGCAAACCGCGAGCTGTTGCGGCGTATTCTGCTTAATTTTACCGATAACGCGCTTCATTATAGTTTGCGTGATGCGCCGGTGTATATTTCGGCGCAGCAGCGCCAGCGCGGTGCTGTGATCCGGCTCGGCGTGCGCGACTATGGACCGGCAGTACCGGCGAACGTATGGCAGCGACTGATGCAGAATTTAGGCCAACCGCAGCCGCTGCACAACCGTCCGGCAAGCAGCGGACTTGGTATAGTAGTGGCGCATGAATTTGCAGCAGCGATGGGGGCGTCAATTGGCGCGGTGCGCCATCGCGATGGCGCAACATTTTACGTTGATATCATGACATCAACACAGTTGAGGTTGCTATGAAACGCGTACTAATTGTTGATGATGATCGGTGGTTTGCCGAGCTATTAGCGAAACAGCTGCGGGGCATAAACGTTGATGTGCAAATTGTGGCGCATGCGCTTGAGGCAATGGTAGCGATAGACGAGCATCCGCCTGCTGCTATTATCCTTGATATTTTTATGCCCGGTCCGAATGGGCTTGTGCTGCTGCAAGAATTGCAGTCGCATAGCGATTTGGCGCAGATTCCAGTGATTATTTGTACAGCAAGCACAAGCGAACTGCGGATGGAGGACGCGGCGGCATACGGAGTGCGCCAGATTCTTGATAAATCAACCATGACACCGCAATCGGTTGTTGCGGCAGTACGAAAGGTACTCGCATGAGCGCGGAGCGAACGCAGGCGATTGTGTTGCGGCGTACAAACTTCGGTGAAGCGGATCGGATCTTGACGCTGTTGACACCGCTTGGGCAGCGAGGTGCGATGGCGCGCGGTGTTCGACGCGAGAAAAGTAAGTTGGCGGGCGGTATTGAATTATTTGGCGTGAGTGATGTTGTATTGCAGCAAGGGAAAGGTGATCTCGCAACATTAACATCAGCACGCCTTATTCATTTTTATCGGAATATTATGGCGGATTATGATCGGCTGCAATTTGGCTATGAGGTAGTTAAATATGTTGAGCGGGCGAGTCGCGATGTTAACGAGCCGGAGTGGTTCGACGTTGTACAATCGGTCTTTGTGGGGCTTGACACGATGTCGGTGCAGCTGCAGCTGACGCAAGTATGGTTCTATATCCATTATGCGAGCTTGACGGGGTACGATTTAAGTTTTTCGCGCGACATAACTGGCGTGCCGCTCAATCCAGAGCGCACCTATATGTATGATATTAGCGAACGCGGACTGCGTCCGAGCGTGCAGGGTGATATCTCGGCTGATCATATTAAATTTTTGCGCCTAGTGGCGAACAAGCCGCTCGTGGCTGTGGCGCAAATTGGCGGTGTGGAACGAATTTTACCAGACTGCTGGCTGTTAGCGCGGCAGCATGCCGGCGTGTAGCTGCTCGCTGAGTCATGGTATAATTAGCGGTAGTTATGGGAAAGCAGATCAAGAACGAGAAGATGGAAACTTTAGTAAGCTTGTGTAAACGCCGCGGTTTTATTTACCAGGGCTCGGATGTTTATGGCGGCTTGAGTGGCACATGGGATTACGGTCCGCTTGGCGTAGCGCTGAAGCGGAATATTATGAATTTGTGGTGGCGCAGGTTTGTTGACGAGCGCGACGACATGTACGGTGTGGATGCGGCGATTTTGATGAATCAGAAGGTGTGGCAGGCGAGTGGGCATGTCGATACCTTTTCTGATCCGCTAATTGAATGTAGAGAGTGTCATGGACGATTTCGTGCTGATCATATTATTGAAAATAAGGATGATTATATAAGTAAATTGAATCCTTTTTTTAATCGTAGAGAAGCTCTTATCAACTCGTATGTTGGTGTTGAATATAACTCTGAAACTAAAGAGGAACTCTACAACAAGTTAGTGGAGGCGGATCTTGTTGCGGGTGATGCTACCTATCCTGCACACAATACTGTCGATCAATTAAAGAATTATTATGTCTTGCAATCACAAAAAGATGCTGTATCGTATCTTGGAGATTTTCCAGCCGCCTATCTTAACAATACTAAGACGAAATGCCCGCGGTGTGGGAAGGTTGCTTGGTATCCAGCACGAACGTTTAACATGATGTTCAAAACGCATGTTGGTGCGACCGAGAGCGACGACAGTATTTCTTACCTCCGCCCCGAGACCGCCCAAGGTATCTTCACCAACTTCAAAAACGTCGTCGATAGTTTCTACCCGAACTTGCCATTTGGTATCGCTCAGCAGGGCAAGGCGTTTCGTAATGAGATTGCGCCGCGCGACTTCGTGTTCCGCTCTCGCGAGTTCGAGCAGATGGAAATTGAATACTTTGTTGATCCGGAGCACTGGCAGGAGGCGTTTGATGAGCTACTCGCCAGCACGCATGAGTTTTTGGCAGAGCTAGGTCTAAAACCAGAGCACATTCACGAGCTAGACGTGCCGGCGGAGGATCGGGCGCATTATAGCAAAAAGACGATTGACATCGAATACGATTATCCGATTGGCCGTGAGGAGTTGATGGGTATCGCCTACCGCACTGATTTTGACCTGATGAATATCCAGCGGGTTAGTGGCAAGAGCATGGAATACACTGTCAAGGGGACGAACACAAAATTTGTTCCGCACGTTATCGAGCCGTCGTTTGGCGTCGAGCGGGCGCTGATGGCGGTATTGTCGGGCGCGTAC
>CALJTR010000011.1:0-88224 GCA_937975975.1 uncultured Candidatus Saccharibacteria bacterium
CAAAATAAATGCGAGCAGCGATTGATTCGCGGTTGCTGGTGTCGCCTGATTTGACGCCGTTAATATAGGTGCGTAATATGGAATCGTCTAGTCCGACAGTTTTCAAAACATCGGCCTGATTGGTAATTTTGCTGATAATAATTTGCTGCCATAATTGCTTTTTGAGCGGCTGACTCATGGCGAGTTGCTGGCGTGAGACTTTGGCTTGGCGCGAATGTTGTGAATATGGTAGAAGTATGCTGGCTGGTAAGTGCTTTTCGTCGCAAATAACAATTGTGGTACCTTTGGTTGCAAGTGCTGTTAGTAAGTTTGCGGTCGTGGTTATGCCATAACTGTCCAGGACAAGCGTGTCGAGGTCTTCAATTGGTAGTGTCGCTTCGACATCTTGCGCGATTACCAATTGATTATCCCGCAGACTGAGTCTGGCAGGGTTTTCGATAGCTACGACGCGCCAGGCCATTTATAACCACCTGTAGTTATCGCCGAGGGCAGAGATGTCGTAGCGTTCAATGAGGGTGGCTGTTTTGGCTGATTTGCTGATTAAATTATTGTCATTTTTACTTGTTTCGCTGTGCTTTATTAGTTTTAAACTTCCGTCGTTGGTATTGTATTTTACATAATATCCTTCAACGATTTCGTTGCCAAAATATATTCGTACGTAGTCATTTGGATATATAGAGAATTGCTTTATAAATCCATTCTCTAGTGTTGCATATATTTTATCATCCTCTGTTCGGATAGTGTCAAAATCTGCCTTTTCGTTCTTACTTCGACCAGTCGGCGTCGGCAAAACTTCAATTTTTTGAGCGTTTATCAAATGAGTATAGACTGGAGCAAAATAATATTCGTATATGTCTTTATAGTTTTTGCGTTTATAAACATCAAGGCGAACAGTCTTACCATTATTTACAAAGGCTCTTTGCTCATTAACTAAGAATCCACTCCTTGAATCTCGTGTGTTATATATTTTTATACTGCGTACAATATTACCACGTTTACTGTCTTTTGTTGGTTTGTAAACGCTCTCGACAAATGCTTTTGCTGGATCGCCATTAAAATCCTTGAGCCGCTGTTCCAAAATTTTGTACAGTTTAGGATCTGTTTCACGAATTGGCGAATCGTATAATTTTTTAAGATCTACAGAATGAAGCGGCACTCTCTGCTTGCGTGCAATAGCGGGCTTCCCTTTTTCGTCAAGGTAGCCTTCTACGATTTTAGGCGATCGGAAAGTTTCGCTATTTGTTGAGCCTTTTCCAGAGCGTTTAGGCATTCGTGAAACAAATATAGGCAGTGTACTCAAACGAAACTCTTCGTCGTAGTTTTTTAGACCAGTTAGCTCATTATGGAGCTCGCTTGGTGTGTCGTATAGTTTACTGCGTTTTCGTACTTCCTTGCCGAAATCATGCCAAGGCTCAAGATCTGCTATATGTTGTTCAAATTGATTACGGTTAAGAACTTCTCCAGTTAGCTTGTCGATAACTTCGTTCTTATCACTATATCTGAATAGTTCATAGTATTTATTAAGACTGGATACTTTTTGAATAATGCCTGGGTCTGTCGCGGCAATAATGCAGGCATCAGCCGCATGATGCAAATTATTATCATCGCGATTTTTATTGCCGACACGCCATACTCTTCTTAAATATGAAGTGATTGGTCCACTTGGTGAGAAGACCCTCTGCGCGCCAGTCTTGCCTTCGATTTTAGGAAAATCTAAATTATCACGAATGTATTGACGTAAGAAACGTGAAATATATCGAGTGTCATTGAGCGCGCGAACATTCCAATCTTCAACTGGCTTACTTTTTGAAAGAAGGCGATCTCTTTTAGCGGCTGGTAATCCAGCGGTTGCTCTTACGCGTGCTTCAAATTGTGTCCAGTTTTGATTGTCTCCACCCCACGCCTCATATGGTGTTAGATTTCCTTTCTCTTGATTTTCGTCTGCAAAAACCAAAACTTTATTGTTTAATCCATCGTTGCCACAGCGTGAAAATGGTATGATATGATCTATCTCGCCATAATGTTCGTCGGCGAAAAGATTTTCGAGCCTTATTTCTTTACCTGAATAAATACTAACGCCATTTTGTTGTTCGCGCAATTTAAACTTAGTAATTTGTAGTCCGGTTGGCGTTGGTATATTAAATTCATTGATAAGTTTCTGCTTAATTTTTTCGTTATATGCAGCGTTTTCGTCTTGAATCTTTTTTATCTTATCGCGTTCTTGGGCGTTTTTTGCCAGTTCGCTTGCTGCTTCTATCTTTACACTGTATGGTATACCGTACTTCCTGATAATTGCGTTAACTACCTTAATAGTTTGAGATACTGCACGCTTGACAACAGGGTTAGTGATTTGTGCTGCTTGTTTCTCTGACAATGGCGGTAATTCCTTCTTGTTGCCAGAAAGATTTTGAGAAAAACTATAGCCGGCTCGTTCAACCGACTCATTGTAATTTAGTCCTTTTAATAGCCACGGAGTTATTTTATGCAAGGATTTAAACGATAAATGTACGAAACTACTAACATTGATTGGTAATAAAGACTCGATAGCATTGGTGCTTATATTTAATTTGGATAGCTCTCTGCGTAGACTCGAGTCGTCTTTATTTACCGTAAGTATTAATCCTGTTGTATCTAATAGTTTAAAATTGTTGGCAGCTAGTATATTCCAATCTTTTGGATATTGTTCAAGGTTCTTTTTGACGGCATGGTAAAATATCATTGAGTCAAATTTATTGCCTTCACCGTTCTTTTTGTCATCATTTTTAATTTTGCCACGTATCATACCTTGAGCAAAACTAAAGCTTTGGTCGCCCTTATATCCAAGTATGTCGCGAATATGCTCATATTTTAGCACTTTAACGTTCTTTGCTTTTTCGATTATTTTTGCGATCTCGTCTTCAGATAGCTGTCGAGTCTCTTGATCGACTACAATGCGAAGATGAGATAGATTTTGAGCGAGGCGAAATAGCTCAAAACTATAGCTAGCCTTTGGTGCGCGAGGCTTTTCTGGCTCGAGTTCACAATTACCACGCATCTTTTCAATCAGTTCTCTTGTCATGAATGGTCGCTGTGAAAATATACCATTGTAGTTGCCATTTTTTACATTACCATACAGCAAGGTTTGTATCTTTTCATATGGCAGTTTAAGGCCAAATTTTTTCTGAGACTCAAGAAGTAGCATAACTTCATCTTCAAAATTCTTACGAACAAATGAATTTTTATACGTGCTTGTTTTATTACGTTTATTGTTCTTAAATTTTTCATCAAGCGTAAGTACTTTGGCTACCGATTTTGTCTTATACTTTTCCAAAAGTAGTTTGTTCTCAGAAATAGCAGATAACACTTGAGACCCTTCGACATCCTGCTCTTCTATAGATATACGGTTACTTTTGTATCCACGTCTTTTCGCTATATGATAAAGAGCCACGAATAATTCTTCTGGTGAGAGTTTTTCATTTAAACCCTTGATGCGTAGAGTGTAGGGGTCATAGATTGGCCGCCATTTCTTAGGGTGAGTTGGACTAAGTATATCGCTTATGCGACTCTCTGATATCAGATTGTTATCAATAAAGAACCGCTTGAGATAATTAAGCCTTTGTCGACGTTTCCTTAGCCGATGTCTAGCGGATCTAGCAATCCTGCGTGGTTCAGCAAGACTCTTGCCAGTTTTCGGCACTTCCGGTCGCTCAAAAATCCTCACTCCCAAGTCGTGAATACGTTTTTTATCTAAGTCTAACACTGCCCAGCCGACTGACGAGGTACCGATATCTAGTCCGAGCGAATATTTTTTCGGTGAATATGAAGATTTTTGTGCCATAAAGAAGTCCTTTTTATAATATGTTTGACACAATTATATAACCAAAAATTGATAATTGAAAGTATACGCCTCCATCAAAGCCATAGTCCTACTCCCCTGCTAGCTACAGTATAATCATTGACAATATAAACAATATAGTGTATAATGTTGTTACTAATGAGTGAGCGACGTCCTGACGGTATGACGCCCTCGCGGCGCGCCCCCTTCTCCATCTTATCCTCGCCATTATCATCATCGCTGGTCAAATGCCCAACGTCGGTGATATTCTGCGTCCGGACAACTGGAATATCTTGCCAGCGTAATAGTCGCACTAACACATCCCAATAAATATAGCCAACCCAGTTGCCGATGTGCGGCTGCGAATACACCGTCAGCCCGCAGGTGTACATGCGAACCGTCTGCCCGTCGAGCGGCTGGAGTTCATCTTTGTGGCGCGTGAGGGTGTTGTAGAGTTTCAAGGACCTATTTTACAGGAAAATTGGCGGTCTGCTATGAGTTTGTATTTGTATTTGTAGACGAAACTAGACTAAGCATGCAACAAATACAGTAGTTACTTTTTAAGCATATCTGGTAGGGGCGAATCAAAGGTGACGTTTCGTATTGAGGCGATGGTATCAAATGGAGTCAAGTGGGGATATTGTGCTCGGTAAGCCGCCATAACATCGCCAAAAATTGCATCGCCCCATAAAAGACCGAGCGCCTCGGCGGTTTCCCTGACTGCATATTCATCGTTCGCTTCGATTTCGATATACGGCGCTAGCCATGGCCATTCATCGATGACAATTTCAGCATCACCTAACCGCCACGTTTCGCGTTTGGACTCTTGGAAAGAGGTATATGGGAGACCAGCAGCCTCTAGGATAGCGATGGTTTCTTCAAAATTATCGACGTTCACCTCGTACTCTTTGGCGCCGTCAACGGATAGCTTGTCAAATTGCTTGTAAGTCATCGTCACGCAGTCGCCCTCATCGCGGATGCGCAAATAGCCTTTGTTCTGCTTCATTTCGGGGCTGTCAATTGTCACTCGCCGCATTAGCCGCTCAGGCTTTTCGGATGATCCGCCAAGAGACCGCAGCTTCTGCCGAATCTCAGAGGTACTTATGTTGACAAATTTAGCTTCATACTCGGTTTTCATTGTAGTCACATTCCTTGTATTAAGTTGGTTTACTAAAAGTTATACTGAAAGTTCACTAAGGCTACGAATCCTGGTGATACTTATTGGTATTTTTTTGTTATTGATGGTTATTTCTGTAGAGTCGCCAACTGATAGATCAAGTATGGCCTTTGCCAATAGGGCTAAATATTGTCACGCCTTTAACATCACTGCGTCCGCAGAAATCCTTAACATCATGGGTTGCGCCAGTCACAAGAGTCGTTATAATGTTCCCAGTTTTGTCGTATCTGATATCGACAACACTGCCAAGCGATACCGTATTGCCTTCGGTTTCATAATCAAACTCCTTGCCATACTGTAGAAGCTCTATCGCTTTGTCAGCTAATAATGCGGCAACTTGAGATTCATTTCGTATTGCTTCAGCAGGCGCATTATCATGCCACGTCTCGGACGACTGATGTATGGCCTCACCTAACAAGTGACCTAACTCTTCTTGTTTGCTAATTTGCTGCGAAAAAGATAGTCGTGCACGCTCTAGCTCAAACGGTAGTACGGGTATCTCGCCTTTATTAACGGTATTTCTAATTAGTTCGTTTCTCGTCATTTATGAGTCCCTTCTATCTGTGTCTATCAGACGATTACGGTAGTGCTGTTTGAGTAGGATTAGTTCTCTCTCCCTATGTTGTAGAATTTCACCTGGCAGAGTGCTATTGATAAAATCATCTATATCTTGAGTAAGATCCATCCGTAAAAGACATATCCCAATTTTATATTTTCCGTTTGTATCAACATAAAGTCGAGTACCATAATATCCCTCCTTACAGTCGGTGGGGTTATTAAGAGTGCAATCGCCGCAAGTTTCAGGCAGCATAGTTTTACGTATCTGTTTGAAAATAATTACTTCACCAGTGGGCATTCTATATCTAACTTTTGCATCCGCAGTTCCCGCATCAATCCTTAATTCCTCGGGCTCCGCATTGACCATCGCGAGGAATTTATAAATAGCCAATCGTGATTCACGTTGATTATTAAGATCATTTTGGATTCTGATCGTCACTTTCTCGCCATACCTATCCAAGATTCGAGCTACACGATCAGCGTGCGCGAGAGACGACATAACAATATTTGCATCGACTTTCAGACCGTGGATAAGTGCTTCGTTTATGGATTCGTGGAGGGCATCAAGCTTCCTTGCAGCCAGTGCAGGGTTTTGATACCTTTCATGCTGTGTCATTGCTAGTTCTTCAGGGGTTGTCCCGAAAATGCTGAAATTTATTTTTGACAATCCTGCGCTAGCGCATTCTGCGATTTGTCGTTTACCATTTTCACCATTTGATGTCATCTTCACGTCTAGGTCTGCCCTTGCCGCCATTGCCACGATTTGAGGTAGCATTGGATGGAGAGTCGGTTCACCACCGGTCAGATGAACTTCTTTGATGCCAAGCGCCTGCTTGGTTTGCAGTAAGCTATCTAGAAAGTTGTCATCGGGTTGCATTGTGCCAGGTATAAAATTTACGTTATTGGTCTTCTCGAAAATAGACACCCGCCCTCCCCTGTATCGTGGGTTGGGTAATAGGGTTGTTTTGCTATAGGCGCTTGCAACAGGGGTTCCCTCGTTATGACAAAAACTGCAGGTCATTCCGCAGGAGTCGATAATTTTAGGCCTAATACCTTTATCTATACTGATCGTAACTGGAATGGCCCGTTCTTTAATGATCAAGTCTTTGATGTCTTGGTCATTAATGCTATCGAGGTCTATCATTTCTGCAAAGCTCAGGGGTACTTTGCTATCTAATCCATGATCTTCGTGTGATTTGCTGCCTATAAGCTCCTTGGGACGCATATAGTATTATATAGCGTAGCTAAAGGAGGAGGTCAACCTGAACCCGCTTTTTCGCTTGCCTTAATCGCTCGGGTAAAACCAAAAAGTTTATCTCGTCCGCCGCGTGGCTATGCTTCGATTTTGAGAGCTGGTATTATCCGTATCTCTCTACGCGGCATCAACGAGCGCGTATGTCGCTTTAGCGACGCGTTTGAATTCCGGTTTGCTCTGTAGATTGAGGAGAATCGTCGTTTCTTTGACGCGGCGGCTTTTGAGCACACGCCTGACGATTTCGTCGCGGTGCAACGGCTCGCCGGCGTCTTTGAGCACGTTTGCGATGATTTCTGATACCGTACCGCGCGAGTAGCCCCATTCTTGCAGCGCGTAAATGCCGCGGCCGATGAGCACGAATCGTTTGTCCTTGATGAGCTCGTTGTGAATTGCTTGCGTGGTAACATTCTTGCGCTTGAAATCGCTTGTTTTAATCGCTTTAGCGATTTCCGAGAAATGCAACGGTTTGCCATTGCCTACGAGGATGACGTAGATTTTGTCGCGGATATTCTTCGGATTAACGGTCGGCCATTTCGTGAGTCCCCAAACGTCTTTTAGGCTGGCGAGCTGTTTCGACAGGCTTGCGAGAGCGCGGACTTGCGCCGGGCTTTCGTAGGTGAGCATGCCGTGAAGCGTTTCTATATCAACAGGTTCGCCGTGCTTTTTGATCGTTTTAACAATGGTGTCGATATTGCTGCGGATTTTCTTCTCGTCGCCGTTTTCGGCGATACTAATACCCTGGTAATAGTTGTCGGTTTCGTTGATAGTCGTGAGGCGCGGCGAGAGTTCGGCGATAAACGCGATGTGCGTGCGGATAGCTGTTGCCTTTCCAGGGGATAAGCGTTCGGCGATGTCGTTGACGCGCCCGATGCGGCCATTTTCCGACAAATCGCGGACAATAAGGCGCTCGACGGTGCGGATGGCTGGAATGTCGCCCTCCTCTGCCGCAATTTTTAGACGAATGAGAATCGCCTTCTCAAGTTGGCGTACGCGCTCACGAGTGATGCCAAGAAGCTCGCCGATTTGTTCAAGCGTTTCTTTGCGGTCAAACAAACCAAAACGGCGCGTAATAATCTCGCGCTCGCGTTCTTGATCGATCGTTTTCAAAATGTCTTGAATGGCGGTTTTGATTGTCGATGCGGTGTCGGTGCCAGCAACTTCGGTCATATAGTATCTCCAGCCTCCGCCTCACCCGAGGCTTTTACGTGTTAGGTTAATATAAATGATTTAATGTTAATTATAATATATAGTGTTATAGATGTCAAACCCTCACGGTTCTATAAATATTGTATCACAATATCGACGCTTATGGTAAATGTTTTTTTGGTACTTTTTTTACTGAAAAAGAATGATAAGGCTGGAAATATTTTTATATCCTGTCAAATTACCTCTGTTGAATTGCCGATGATATGTACAAGACGGCGATAAATCCACATCATAAATATCATGATAAGTAAAATATAGGTAGTATTACAGTATGGTTTAGGACTGATGACCCGGTAGTGGCGTAGCGAAATTAAAGATGGGCACAGTGCTTGCGGGTGTATGCGGGTACCGCGGCGTATCAATGTCGGTTGATATGTCAATCGCTGGCGGCGTAGACAAGAGCGCTTGCGTATCGATATCGTCAATGTCATCAAATACGCCGTCCTCCAGGCTGATTCCGGTATGCTCGGCGGCGAATTTCACAATAGTCTCGCGGATTTGCGCTCGCGTTAAATTCGACGCGCCAGTAAACTCGTGTCCAGCGTGCGATATGCGAATGAAACGGCTGAGCGGTTGCCGTACGACGATACGTTCATACAATAAATGCGACTGGTCGGGTGATACGACCTTGTCCTTGGCACCATGCAGAAATAAGAACGGCGGCGGCGTGCCGGCGATTTTATGGTAGAGCGGGCTGGCTTTTTTAGCGGTTGCAAAGTCGGCTGACCCGAGATAATTAAAGGCATTCGGATTGCGCCGGCGCCCTAATTTGAGCTGGCGCACTAAATCGGTTGTGCCGTATAGGCTCACGACGCCGCGGATTGTCACGGGTGGCTTGGCGGTAGAAAGTGCGTAGGTACTCACTAAAAAGCCGCCGGCGCTGTCGCCTATTAGGATAGCTTTGTGCGTGTTAATGGCATACTGGGGCGCGATCGCGGCAAGCGTGTTGATGGCGCAAGCAGTGTCGTTATTCTGCGTTGGATAGCGATGCCGTGGCGCTAGGCGGTAATTAATTGACGCGAACGCAAATCCGGCGCGCACCAAGGCGGCGCCGTAGAAATCGGCGATTGCATTGCGTTTATCGCCTTTGCTCCAGCCGCCGCCATGAACGTAGATAGCGAGTGGATATGGCGTATGGGTGCGAGCCGGACCGACCGGTTCTGGTGGCAGATATAAATCAATCGTTTGTTCAGCGTTGCCGCTACAATACGGTATGTCGTGAATGATGCGCGCTATTTTGCCTAAGCGGTACATAGCGTAAAAATTATCGGCTGGATTTTTGATCGACAGCGAATAAATCGACGCAATACAGACGGCGAACAAACAAAGCAGAAGCCAGTGGCGTACCTCGCGGAGGCGTTGACGAAATGTCATATTTATGATAATACACTGTTACAATAACAGCGTCAAGACGCGATTTTTCGCTGGGTAACGTGGTGTCTGGGTGTGACGGCTTTTCCGCATTCACGTTCTACCTATTGCGATGCGGTAGAATTATTTTTTCTTTGATTTTGTCGATGAAGCGCGTGGTTTGCTGGTTTTTTGCGCAGCACTGCGTCGTCCACGTGCGCGTCTGGCGGGTGCAGCTGCAATCATCTCGCGTGCTTGTTCGGCTGTGATTGTTTTCGGGTCGATGTCTTTCGGGATTTTTGCGTTCTTTTTACCGTCGGTGATGTATGGTCCGAAGCGCCCGTTGAGTACTTTGACATCGCCAAAATCGGCGATATGTTTTTCGGCTTCGGCTTGCAGTTTTGCGGCGTATAACTCGCGTGCTTTTGCTTCGGTAATCTCTCGCGGGTCATCTTCTTTTAGGCTGACGTATAGCTTGCCGACTTGAATGTATGGCCCGAAGCGTCCGATATTAGCGCTAATATCTTGCCCGTCCTCAGTTGTGCCGACAAGCCGCGGTAACTCAAACGCTTTGAGTGCTTGCTCTAATGTGACGGTGCTGATTTTTGTACCACGCGGCAGTGGCGCGAAGTGCGGTTTCTCGTCGCTATCGGTACTGCCAAGCTGGAGCATTGGCCCGAAGCGTCCGAAGCGCGCGATGATTGGTTTACCGGTTTTTGGATCGGTGCCAATGTCGCGCGAATCGCCAACTTTGCTGCGGTCAATTGCGCCCGATTGCTCAATGCGGGCATGAAACGGTTCGTAAAAGTTGTGCAGCATGGCATTGCGCGTTAATTTGTTGCTCGCGATGTCATCGAAATCTTTCTCGACGTTGGCGGTAAATCCGTAATCAACGACTGGCTTAAAATGGTCGGTAAGAAAGCCGCTGATAAGCTCGCCCGCCGGTGTTGGTATGAGCTTGCCGCGGGTTGAGCCGGTTTTTTCAGTCTGGATGTCGCGTTCAACATTCCCATCGATACGCTGCAGCACGATAACGTCGCGTGGCTTGCCTTCGGATTCGCCGCGTTCAGCGTAACCGCGTGTTTGGATTGTATTCATGATCGTAGCGTAGGTACTCGGGCGGCCGATACCGAGCTCTTCAAGTTTCTTGACAAGCGTGCCTTCGGTATAGCGCGCAGGCGGACGGGCAAAGATTTGGCGCGCCTCCATGGAATATTCGCGCACAAGGTCGCCGGCGGTAAACGTCGGTAGGATTGCATCGTCCTTGCCGCCACCGTAGACGCGCAGGAAGCCGTCGAAGACAATGGTATGTCCTTTAGCCTCAAAAACGAGATCGTTTGCATTAGCAGCACTGTTGACCGCCTGCTTAGTATTTGCCTGTTCAATCCGGATCGTTACCGTTGTGTTCTCTATCTTGGCGGATGCCATTTGGCTGGCGAGCGTGCGCCGGCGGATGAGGTCGTAGAGCTTTTGGTCGTAGCCGTTGCCGCTGACCGATTCGCGCGTGACATCAGTTGGGCGGATTGCTTCGTGGGCTTCCTGTGCGCCGGCGGATTTCGTTTTGAATGTGCGGGCGTGGCTGTATTCAATACCGTAGAGCCGCTTGATGTGGTCGGCGCTAGCGGCAATTGCCTGTTTTGATAGGTTTACGCTGTCGGTACGCATGTATGTGATGCGCCCCTCTTGATATAATTTCTGCGCACTCGCCATAGTGGCGCGGCTGCTCATGCCTAGCTTGGCGTTGGCTTCTTGCTGCAACGTGCTGGTGGTGAATGGCGCGGCAGGGTTGCGGGTTGACGGCGATGTCTTTATATCGTCAATGATATATTTTGCGTTGTTCAGTGATTTTAGGAAGGCGCGCGCATCAGCTTCAGTGTCAAACCGCTGCTTAAGCTCGGCTTTGACTTCTTGCCCGTCGTATACAAATACGGCGGTAACCTTGAATTGGAAGCTGCCCGCGAATTGCTCAATTTCATGCTCGCGCTCAACTAACAGGCGTACAGCTGGACTCTGTACGCGTCCGGCGGATTTACCGCCCGGGACTTTTTGCCAGACGACAGGACTTAGCTCAAAACCAACAAGGCGGTCTAAGATCTGTCTCGCCTGCTGCGCTTCAACGAGCTTCATGTCAACAGTGCGCGGGTGTTGGATCGCTGCCTCAATTGCCGGTTTGGTGATTTCATGAAAGGTAATGCGCTTAGTGGTGGCGGGGTCGAGATTCAAAACTTCGCATAGATGCCAAGCGATCGCTTCCCCTTCGCGGTCTTCATCAGTGGCGAGCCAGACATTTGCTGCGCCGACTGCCTTGACGGCTTTTTTTAGCTCGGTGATAATTTTTTTCTTTTCAGGATCAATCTCGTATATAGTTTTGAAATCGTGTGCAACATCAATCGGCGGCGTGCCGTCTTTGGTTTTTTTCGCAATAGAGCGGATATGCCCTACGCTTGACAAAACATGAAAATCATGCCCAAGATATTTTTCAATGGTTTTTGCTTTTGCCGGCGACTCGACGATAACGAGGTTCTTCATATCTGTCTATAATATAGTGCATTGCGAAAAATGCCAAATTGCTTGAGGCGGCTATTGGGCAGCTTGCCGCACGTACGTGTATGAGGAATGAAGTGCGCATGGCAGCGATGCGGCGAAAGCGAGCCCGCCAACAGCCCGAGAAACTGTCGCGATCGTTTCGTGGCCGCTTCGTTCTGCTGTGGTGCCGATACCGTAAGCGAATATTGATGCCATCTCACCAGCCATCGCAAGTTTGCCTGATGTTGTCGGGCGGATTGATTTGCCGGGACATTTCAGCATGGTCGTGGCGGTTGCAAGCGCATTGGCGGTTTGTAAGCCGGCGAGCGTGGCTGCGATTTCCTTTGGTATGATGCCCCTCTTCGTGAATTCGTATATAATTTTTGCGGTTGCGATTTTGTCGAGACTGGCGTCTGTCAATGCGCCGAAATTGCTCGTTTGTCCTGTGGCGCGCGCCACCTTGCCGTCAAGCGCGTCAAGCCCCCGCCCGGCGATAAGCATAGCAGTTCCTTTGGGTGTTTCCGCGGTTTCGGCGCCTTTCCAGGCGAGCGCCGCGCCGCATAGGCTTATCGCGTTCGGTATCGTAAAAATGTCGCGTGTAGCGACGAGCGGTTTGTCTTCTGGCGAGCGGTCGTGTTTCATTGCAAAACTGTAACGCAAACAGAGGCAGTTTTGCAAGCGTGAGCGGTATCTAGCGCAGCGTCCACTGATTTGCGCCGAGCGAGCGGATGACGCCGTTGATTTCAAGGAGCGTGAGCGTGGTGCTGAATTCGACAGCGTTTAAGCTAGTCGCGCGCTGGATTTCGTCGCCATCGCGTATGCCGGCGGCGAGTTGTTTGATGATGGCGGTTTCGGCGGGTGTAGCGCCGCGCGGCGGCGTGGACTGCCGGGCTTTTTCGTGCGGCAGCAAAACGGCGATAATATCGTCGGGACTAGTGACGGGCGTGGCGCCCTGGCGAATCAACGCGTTGCAGCCGGCGCTCATCGGGCTGGTGATGTTGCCAGGGACAACGAAAACCTCCCTACCTTGCGCGAGCGCGTGTGCGGCGGTGTTGAGCGTGCCGCTGCGGGCGGCTGCTTCGGTGATGAGGATTGCGTCGGCGAGCCCGCTGACTAGACGGTTGCGCGTGAGAAAGCTCCATTTGCCGACGACGTACGGTTTAGGCTCGTCGATGCAGTGCTCGGACAAGATCGCGCCACCTTGCGCGATGATTCTTTCGCCAAGCGCGCGGTTGGCGGCGGGGTAAATATCCGGCAGCTGATTTGCAATAACCGCGATTGTCGTACCTTCAGCCTCCAGGCAAGCGCGGTGCGCGAGCGCATCGACGCCGAGTGCGAGTCCGCTCACAATAATAATTCCTTGCCGCGCTAAGTCGCCGGCAAATTTCGTCGTTACTTCAATGCCATAACGCGTTGGCTTGCGCGTACCAACGATTGCGAGGGTCGGCACGCGCTTCGTTGGCAATATTCCCATGCAATATAATACGTGCGGCGCGTCGTCAATATGACATAATCTCTGGAGATAGATATTATCATCTGGAGCAATTTTATTGATTTTCATACAAATTTCTTGTAAAAAGTATTGACACTTTGTCAACTGTGTGCTAATATTGGAGATGATTGATTGACTCGGAAGAGGAAAATCAAGCACCTTATACCCCCTATTCTATAACAGAATTCGCCGACATGGCGAATCTCAAGTTAGGTAGCGCATAAAGTGCGGTCATTAGTAACCTACCCTCCACTATGATCGCCGCTACAGACAGCTTTGTGCGTTTACTAACCCCTTTGTCCAGCGGATCACCAGTATGTGTGAGGTGGATCACGTATACCCAAGACGGGTGGGACGAAGGGCAGTATGGCGCCAGGTGATGCCCACCCTTACCTGGCGCTTTTTTGTTGGTCTAATTTTTTGGTAATTGCAACGTAAATTGCAACAAATTTGCAGTATATGTACACACCGTTTTACAATACGAGGCTATGAGAATTGCATTTTTAGGAAAAGGCGGTAGCGGCAAAACGACGACATCATCGTTCGTGGCGCGTGTGGCTGCCAAAATGTATCGCGAATTATACGTGATTGACGCTGATATTAACGTACATATGCGTGAGGCGCTAGGATTGTCAAGTGGCGAAGCACATGAATTTCGGCAAGTGTTTGAGCATGTTGAGATGAAAATTCGTCACTATCGTCCTGATGTCGCGACGCTTAAAACCTTACCGCGAACGCTGCCGCCGTGGCGGCTAGAAGATCGGTATACGCTGAGTTTTGAAGCTGCGCCATGCAAAGATTTGCGTCGCCATGACAATATGTTGCTACTTGAGCTAGGCAGTTATACTGAGAATACGATGGGTTGGTCGTGTCATCACAGCGCGCTCGGGATGTTGCAGCTGGTGCTGGCACATATGAATGATAGCGAAGATCAACTGATTATCGTTGATTTGACGGCGGGTGCGGACGTATTTGGCGTCGGTATGCTCGGATTGTTTGATATAGTGTTCGTAGCGGTTGAGCCGACGATGAAAAGTACGAACATTTATAATCAGCTGACGGACTTGGCGGCAACAGACGATGTTGCGTTGTGTCCGATTGCGAATAAAATTATCGACGAAAGTGACGTTCAGTTTATTGAAACGCGAATTGAGCAGCCGGTGAAATTTACAATCGGCATGTCGAACTTTGTCCGGCGTTTGGAACGCGGCGAGACGGTAGAAACGGCAGATATTGAGTCACCAACACGCCAGGTGCTCGGCAAGATCGTTACGTATATGCAAAGTGTGAAGCGTGATGAACAGAGAATGTTTCAATCGACGCTGGCGGCGCATCGGCGGGCGGCGAAAAAATGGCCGAAACAGAAATTCCCGATTGACCTTATGACATTAATTAATCCGGAGTATGAACGATGAAACCAAGTGAAATATTATTTTTGACGCGCGACGATGTGATAGTACTTGGTGGACGCGATATGGTGTTTGCGACTAACGTGATTGAAGCGATGTTTGCGGCATGGGCGCAGGGCGATGTATTGCAGCCGGCGAAAACATCGTTGAAGTTTACCGACCGCGCGGCGAATGAGTCAGTGGGCGGTGTAGTAAATGTGCTGCCAGCGGCGATTCGCGTTGGCGATGATGCGACGTATGGCGCGAAATTACTTGGTGCGATGCCGGCGAACGTGTCACAAGGCGTGCCACGTGCTACGGGCGTGACGGTACTGTTTGACGAGGCGCACAAAATGCCCATTGCGATTATGGACGCGCAAGTTTTGAGCGCGATGCGGACGGGTGCGGTGAGCGCACTGGCGGCGCGAAAACTGTGCCGGCAAAATACAGCAGAGATCGGTTGTATCGGTGCGGGTGTTAACATGTATACGCAGTTGCTCGGTGTACTGAGCGTACTGCCGCAGGTAATGCGTGTTAAGATATATAGCCGCGGTGAAAGTAAACAGCGCTTAGTGGCGAAATTACAGCGCAAATTTCCACAGATTGAGTTTATGCCGGTTGAATCGGCGCGCGGTGCGGCGCAAACTGCTGATCTTATTGTCACTTGTGTGGCAAATACGAGCGAGCCAGTTGTGCAAATGCACGACGTACTGCGGCCAGGCGTGACAGTGTTCAATATCGGCTGTTTGGAGAACGAGCCGGAGCTGCTAGTACATATGGATATAATCGTGTCGGATTTTTGGGAACATACGAAACACCGTGGCGTGCAAACGCATGCAGTTGCGTATGCACGCGGGCTGATTGCTGATGAAGATGTCGTGAGCCTTGGCGCGATTTTATGCGGTGAACAGCGCGGACGCGTGAATGACGAACAGAAAATATTTTTTGGACCGACGGGTTTAGGTGCGGAGGATATTGCGCTTGGTCGAGCGATATACCAGCGAGCATTGAAACGCGGCGCCGGTACGAAGTTAACACTTTGGAGCGGCGAATCGTGGATCTAGCCAGACAACGCGCCTGGCGTGAGCGTTTAGAGCAGCTGACATCGTCGGAGCGATTGGATGCACGGCATGCTATCCAGCCGATTGTAATGAATGGGATTGAAGCGCCGCTGCTTGCATCACCAATTTTTTTGAAACCTGATGTAAAACGGGCGCTGTGCGAGAATGCGTCGGCGTTAATCGACGCAGCGGTTGCGCTTGAGTTCTCTCCTGATTTTCACCGCGGTATGGTACTGTACGATCGGTTGTATGAGTCGCTGAGCGAACGCGGACGGCAGCTGATCAGCCAAAATGTGCGCCCTATTTCGCGGGTCGAGGCGCAGCGGCGATTTCGCCGGCTTGATGGGTTTATCGGAACGGACGGCACGGTGCAATTTATCGAAATTAATCAATCGGCACCGTTGGCAATTAGTTTTTACGAACGGGCGCGGGCGTATTACAATCACTTGACAGGCAGCGATGCGGAGGCGAACCAGACGTCGTTATACCGGCAGTTGGCAGTGTGGTTACTTGATGCGTCGCCTGTGCCGGACCCGACAATTGCTGTCAGTGTGGAGCGTGGTTATCCGGCAAAGTTCGTTGATTTGCCGGCAGCTGCGCGCGGGATTGAGGCGGCGGCGCGTGCGATGGGCCGTACGCTCACGTGTATCGTCGCGGAGCCGACTGGGTTTCGCTATGGCAATGGCAACTGGACAGTACACGGTCATCACATTGATATGCTGTGGCGCAACACGGTGTATCTTGATAGCTACGACGCACCAGATATCATTGACTATGCAGCGTTGCGCCATTCTACAAATGTGCCGATGGTGAATGATTTACAGACGTGGCTGCTGCGTTCGAAGGAATTTTTGGCGATGATTTGGGATGATTCACTAATCGATGACTTTCGTCGCCTAGGTGTGAATACTATGAAGTTACGAGCATGTGTACCGTATTCGTGTTCGCTTAGCAATATATCGCCAGCGTGCGACAAAAACCAGTATATTTTGAAGCGCTGCGACGACGGATTCGGCAAAGGTATCGTGTTCGGCGCTGACATTACTGACGCTGAATGGCGGCGCTGGTTGAGGGGTAGCTGCGGTTCGGATTGGATCGTGCAGAAATTGGTGCAGCCGATGAGTATGAAGTTGCCAGTCATTGACGACGCAGGCGCAATTATTGATACCGAAATGATCGTTGACATTAACCCGTATATGGTGTGCGGTGAAACGGGTGCGTTGCTCGTGCGGGCGCAGCCGACGACGAATAGCGGCACAATGAACATCGTGAACGGTGCATCAATTGGATTTGCGATGTAGGCGTGGCCCTCGTGGATGTGAATAATCTTAAACGGAAAGGAATTTCTTTAGAGCGTATAATAAACTTATGGCAAAACGCGACAACGACTTGGAATTTAGTATCAACGCGGCGTTTGATGACGAGCGTGCGGTTAACGATACATTGCCGCTCTATCTAGTGAATGGTTCGCTGGGCGCGGGCAAGACGAGCGTCTTAGAGTTTTTGCTGCGATTGGATGAGTTTGCAGGTTCGCGCGTGATTGAAAATGAGTTTGCGAACGAAAACGTCGATGGCTACCGGCTGGAAGGCTTAGCAGACATTGTTACGACGCTGGCGGGCGACTGCGTCTGTTGTTCGTCGGCGCATGCGCTTACGCGGATGCTGTATGATTTTAGCCGCTCCTCACCTGCTCCGGTGTTTATTGAGGCGACAGGCGTAGCGCGGACGATGAATCTAGTCGAGCGATTGGTAAGCGCTGGCGTGTTTAAGCGGTATGAGCTGGCACATAGTTTTTATATTATTGACGCGCATGAGATTCTGCGCGGTGTTGGCGCGGCGCAGGCGCTTGAGATGCAGGCTGCTGACACCGTGCTAGTGACGAAGGAAGATTTACTGACAGAAGCGGAGATACGAGATTATTGCAAAGAGCGTGCTGCCCTGCCCTACGCGCGCGTCCTCAGTGCGCCGCATGGGCGATTTGACGCGAAAGGTTTATCGACGCCGTCCGGGTTATTGACGTTTTTTGATGAGTATGACGGCGAGCTGGCTATTCCAGACAACCCAACCTATAGCGTTATTGACACGTCATGCCTGCAAGCGGACGGTAAGGCATACGAAACGCTGTGGCCTGAACTGGTTCAAGCGTATGGACTGCGCCGACTTAAAGGCGCGTTTGCCGATCGCCGCGGTGCACATCGGCATATTGAGGCAACGCCAACCCATGTAGAGCTGCGTACGGCGCACGCTGATGAACCGTTAAAAATCGTACTGATTGGCGATCGCGCCGAAGAGATGACGCACGACGTATTTGCATCGCAGTTGATGATGTTTGGCGAGTAATGGTGCCTTGTATTATTTACGGTAGTCGGTAGCTTGTTGCGCTGATTGCGCCCGCGATAAACTGATCAATGATACGAGCGACGGTTGGCGCAGTCCACTCTGCTAGTATCTGCGCTTCATCGCGGTTAAATTCACTCAAAACAAAATCGACGTCGCCAATTTGCCGCCGGCGCAGATTGTCGGCGCCGATACGAACGTGCCAAAACGTTTGCCCGATATGCCGATAGAGCGACTTTAGTCCGTTATTGCCAGCGTCTTGCCCACCCCGCCGAATGCGCACCTTGCCGAAATCAAGCACGATGTCATCGTGAATAACCAGTAAATCGTCGCGCGACAGCTTGTAGAAATCTATCAATGCGCGTGCGGCTATACCGCAGTCGTTGTAGTATGTTGTCGGCTTGGCAAATATGATTGTTTCACCGGCAATTGCTGTACGAGCGGCGACGGCGTGAAATTTTGCTTGTTCGCGCCATGTAATTTCTTGTGCTGCCGTGTACCGATCAAGCATCGCGAAACCAACATTATGGCGTGTATTGTCATAGCGCGATCCGGGGTTGCCTAAGCCGACAATTAGCTTCATAAGCCCTACTATAGCAGAATTGCGTAATTAGCGTAAGGTATATTGCTATAATATTGACTTTTAGTCACTAAAATAGTATAGTGTAAGCATGATGCAGCACGAAGATGAGTACGACCAATTCCGCCGCCAAGAATGCAAAGAGATTACGACAGAAATGTTTCATGTTGATTTGCCGGTTGATGAGTTTTTGTGCGACGATGTCGAGACGGGCACTGGTTCGTATGCGACGCTCTTTCGCAGCGGTAAAGAGGTGTATGCGTTGCTTGTGGCGCAGCCGAGCGCAATGCAAACGATGGCTGACGTGCAGCGTATTCTGAAAGGTATGGGCTTGACAGTTGATAAATATATGCCACCGTATGCTGATCCGACGTACTTTTACCGCCAGGCGGCAGCGCTGATTAAGCGGCGTTATCCGGCTAGGCGATGTTGGACGGTTGAGGATCTGCGGTACTATAGCCGCCAAACGGCATACAGCCCGGCGCTCGTCCGCGTGGTTGCAATTGACGGCGCCGTCCGCCGTTACAATGCAGCCGGTAAATCGTGGCAGGACGTGATGGAGTGCTCATTCCGAAAGGTGCGGGTCGCGTATGCCTGAGTTTTGCGACGTGCACGCGGTACAACTGCGCGAGCTTGATAAGCGCGCCGAAACGCGTCCGCTTTTGTTTCGGGCTGAGGCGCGCCAGGCGTATGCAAATTATGCGCGTCAGCAGCGTCGAATTGCCAAGCGGCTTAAGACGCCCGAAGTAACGGCGTTTGATTTTTACATGGCATGGCGCGACCGATATATGGCGCGTATGCAGCGCATAACAGCAGCAGCTCAGGCGGGTAAACTTGATAAGATGCTAACGCGCGTGTTGCTTTTGCCGGATGACGCAAGCGTGAAGCAGCTTACGCAGGCGCTGATCGAAATCCGTACGGTGTGCGAGCGCCAAGCACTGGTTGACACGGTATATAATATCCGCCGCAAGCGAGCGCGCCGCACAGCGCAAGCGCTGGTTGATATGGGCGATCAGGCGGTGGCGCATGATGTTGAGAGGTTTGTGAATTATCATTTGTACCGCATGGTGGCGCGGCAGCGGAATGTTGTCGTGGTAGATCGGCACGCGAATCTGCTTGTCCGTATGGTTCAGCACCTACGTGCGCGCCGGCAAACGCGTAAATTGGTGCGCGCGGCGCGGCGGCGGCTCGCGAGCATTGATACTGAATTGTTTGCAACTGAGCAGCTGCATAACGGTTTGGTAGCACGCCTGTTTAGCCTCGGGATTGATTTGATTGAAGTGCTGGCGGCGCGGCATGAATATGAAAAAGCGCTCGAAAAAATGAGTGCGGCGGCGCGTAAGAGCCCGACAAAGAAACTAGAATTGTATGAGAAGAAAACGGCCAGCATCCGCAGCGCTTATCTTGATTCTGTGCCGGGATTGGCGGGGCTAAAAGACGTGCAGAAAGCGGCGAAAGAGATTGATGATGCGCTTCTGAAGGTATTTGACTTTGATATGCAGCAATGCAATGATTTGATGCGTGCTCTGAAGCGTTACCGCACGCTAACGCGCGAGCGCAAAGAGCTAGAGCTGCGATTGTCGCGCGATTAAGATTATCCGCCAGTTTCTTGCGGGCGAACGAATATTGTCGAATTTAACGATTGCGTTTTTTACTCTTCATGCCAAGCTCTTCTGTTTCTTTCGCCTGCTTATATGCCTTAGTGACCGGCTCTAAGCCTTTGGCAACACGTTCGCGATTAGATTTGATCTGCTTTTCGTCGCGGAAGCTGAGTTTGATTGGTGTACCGGTGTAGTTGTAGGTGTCGCGGAGCCGTCGCTCTAGATAGCGTTTATAGCTCCAGTGGACAAATTTTAGGTTGCTGCCGTAAACGACAAACCACGGCGGATTGGTATCAGTATGAACAATGTAGCGTAGCTTCGGATGTGAATTTTTAAGCCCGGCAGGCGGGTGTGCTTGAATAGCGCGCTGCAGCATATCGTTGAGAACGCGCGTTTTGGTGGGCTGCTGGCGGCGTGCCTGGATGTCAAGCGCGAGGTCAAATAATTTTGTGACATTCTGCCCTGTCGTGCTGCTTGTGAAAATCAATGGCGCCCATGGTACGAAGTCGAAAGTGTTGGCAATCCGCGGCGCAAGCGCGTCGCGCGTGTAGGCATCCTTACCCATGGCGGCGTCCCACTTGCTTACGACGAGCACCAAACCTTTGCCAGCATCGTTAATAAGCCCGGCAAGGCGTTGGTCAAGCTGAGTGTTGAGCTCGTTAACGTCCATTAATAGGAAGCAGATATCGGCTTCTTCAATGGCTTGTAAACTGCGTAAAACGCTGAATTTTTCGATACCGACTGCTTGCTTGCCCTGGCGGCGGATGCCTGCAGTATCAATTAACTCAATTTTATGTCCGTGATAACCGAGCGTAATGCGCCCGAGGTCGCGCGTCGTGCCAGCGACATTAGCGACGATAGCTTGTTGTTTGCCGGCGAGCGTGTTGAACAGACTGGACTTGCCGACGTTTGGGCGGCCAATGAGTGCAACTTTTATTATATCGCTTGCGGGTTTGTCATGAACGATCGGGATTTCAGTACAGACGGCGTCAAGTAACTCGTGAATACCAGTATTATGTTCAGCGCTGGTGCGAATAATTGTTTTGATGCCGAGGCGGCGAAACTCGTCGTCCGGCAGGCTGTCGCGCAGGTCGGTTTTATTTAGTAATAATATGACGGGTTTGCGGCTTTTCAGGGCAGTTTTGGCGACGCGGCGGTCTTCGTCGTTCGGATATTCAGTGCTGTCGGTGGCGACGAGGATGACGTCGGCAGCATCGGCAGCTTCGGCGATTTGTTCTTGGATTGTGGCTTCAAACTCGTCTTCAGCGGGCTTAAGTCCGGCGGTATCAACTAGCCAGAATGTGTGTTGTCCGTGGCGCGCTTTACCAATGACGTTATCGCGTGTTGTTCCCGCTTCGCGCGCGACAATCGCCTGCTGCGCGCGCATAATGCGGTTAAACAGCGAGCTTTTACCGGCATTCGCCCGCCCGATGATTGCAACTGTTGGAAGTTTCGTTGCCATAATACGGTATATTATAACAGAGGTAATGGGAATGTGCGAGCATGAATAAGTTCTCTGAGTTGGCGGGCCGAAGTCTTTTGAGTGGACGCTGCGAAAGTTTGGTGGTTTACCCGTCCATCTTAGGTGTTAGTTCTTAATCCGTTCGGTGCGCACCTGCTCCATCATTTTGATCGACTCCCTCGTCGCTTTGCTTAAATCGTCCATATGATTCAAGAAAAATGTTCGCGTTAGTTCGTACACATGCCACAGCTCCGCTTGTTTCTCCGGCGTGTCAGCGGCTGGCAGGCAATATTTTGTGAGATGCTCGGCACTGAGTGACACATCATGTAATTGTTCGGTTGTTAGTATCGAATCATCATGCTCTAGGTAGTGCCTCATTTCGTCAAGCATTGTTGGCATCACGTTGTCGTGCCACTCGGCGATCCAATCAGTCATTGGCGGGTCGTCAAGCATGAGGGCGAGGTATTCGCCGAGGTTTGTATTATATTCCGCCTCTTTTCGCGCGTCATGATGCCATATACTTGTGGATGCAAACATCAACGGCCGACCGCGATAGTCATATAATTCGCGCGGCTCTCCATAATAATATTTATTGGTTAAGTACCGTAATGAATCAACAAATGGTATAAGTTCGTGTGATTTGATCATAATAATAAATATAAATCATGTTAAATATACTATTTATGATATATTTACCTTTCGCCATTCTCCTTGATTTATATCACCCAGCGCATAATTCCCGAAGTTCGTGCGGTGCAACCGGGTAACAGTGTAACCGAGCGCTGCAAATGTGCGGCGGATTTGCCGATTGCGTCCCTCGCTCATAGTGATGTGCCACTCGCGGCGGTTGTCGTCAAGGCGCGTGAGTATGAGCTGGCTGCGCCCGTCGTCAAGATCTATGCCGAAGTCGCTGATCATTTGCTGGTGGAGCGGCTCAAGATCGCGGTCAAGGCGGACGCGATATTGCTTCGTCTTAGCGAATTTGGGGTGCGTCATACGGTACGCGAAGTCGCCGTCGTTGGTGAGAAGTAGTAATCCAGAACTATCTTTATCAAGGCGCCCGACGGGTTTAAGTGTGTGAAGTTTAGGTGGCAGCAACGAGTAAATTGTCGGCGCATTGCCTTGCGCGCGGCGCGAACAAACGTAGCCGACGGGTTTGTTGAATGCGATGTAGTGTAGCGCGGCAGGCTTACGGGAGACTGGTGCCCCTGCGACGTCAATGCTATCGCTTGGTGTAATACGTGTACCAAGCGTAGCGAGCGCATGATTAACCATGACGGTTTCGTTTTCAATTAAAACATCAGCCTCGCGGCGCGAGATACCGAGCTGCCGCGCGAGGAACTTATTGAGCCGTTCCGATGACTTGCCGGTGTCGTGCAGAGTATTCATGTTGTATAATTTGCCTGCGGATTATAGCATAGATTGCGATGCTGGCGTATCTGCTCGGGCAGTTTCTTCAAATTCTAAGCCAGATCCGGATGTATTGCTGCTAGCGGTTGCGGGCGTAGGAATTTGCGCCGGTGGCGCAGAAGAAGCTGAGAGTGGTAGCGCAGCGGCTAAAGGAGGTGTTGTCTGGTTTGTGACAGGTTGCTTCGTGCTGCTACCTCCTTGTGCGGGTGTGGCTGTCTGTGGTGCGATTGGTGCTGTGGTGCGCTGCGATATTGGTGTTGATTGTACTGTGTATGATGGTGACGTTGACGTAGTTGTTGGCGCTGATGTCGGCTGCTGCGGTGGAACGGGAGATGTTTGCGCTTGAGATACGGGTGGCGTTGATGGTTGAGGCTGGGGTGTGATTGGTGTTGGCGATGTTACTGGCTGCGGCGCATTAGCAGCTATCGCGCTTGGCAGTGTCGGCTCTTGTTTGAACGAGTCTGAGTCTGGGCGATCGGTAACAGCGGACAGATCAACGAGAGGAGTGTTGTCCGGTGCTGTAAATGCCGTTGGTATTGCTTCAGGTGCGGGGCTGGCTGTAGTGGTTGTTGACGGCGGCGAAACGGGTGGTGCGATTGGTGTCGGCTGTGGAGTGGGTGTTGATACAGACGCAGGCTGCGGCGCAGGAATAGCATCAATTGTCTGCGTACCGGCGAGTTCTTGACTCATGCGTGCGGTGATGTCGACGATGTCTTTTGAATTATCGTGCTCAAGTGGCTGAATAATATGCCCTGATGAACCTGGGCGCGGCGTTGAAAATGGCGCGACCGGCTGCGGTAATGTTGACGGTTGCGGTGCGGTTGTCGCGGACGCGATAGGCATGGCTAAGCTAGCAGAACTTACCGGGACTGGTGCTGTGACGGGCGTTGGTGTAGTTGTGGTTGTTGACGGCGGCGAAACGGGTGGTGCGATTGGTGTCGGTGTCGGCTGAGTAATGATGCGTGGTTGCGATGATTGCGGCGCAGCCGATGGATTTGGGCGCGTCGGCAACGTGATTGATGATGTTGTGCCAGGTCGCGGTGGCGTCATGGTGACAGATGTTGATTCTGTCCGCTCAGGTGTACTTATATCATAGATGTCGTCATCGGTGTCTTCAGAAGACACGAGTGGCGCTGGTCCGCTTGCGGTCGACGAATTATCCTCAAGCACTTCATGTACGGTACGGACGACATCTTCAATACCGACCTGTGATTTAACAAGGTAGCGGTCGGCACCAAGTGCTAGTCCGCGCCGGCGCTGCTCTTCATTTGACAGCGCGGTCATCATGATTACCTTAACGTTTTTGGTTTCGGTGGTGCTGCGCAAAATGTCGAGCATATCAAAACCGCTAATCTTTGGCATCATCACATCGCTCACGATGAGATCGGGGCGCTCTTTGATCGCCAGTGCAAGCGCTTCTTCGCCGTCGCCAGCAGACACAATGTCATACCCCTCGGCGCCGAGCCGAACGTTATAGATTTCGCGCAAGCTCTTGTCGTCTTCTACTAATAATATTTTTGTCATCTTACCCCCTATTGTACCGATATTGTTGTAAAAAATCTATAGCGCTTACGGTTATTTTGGCGGATCGCGCGGCGGAACTGATAGCGAAACTTGCTGCCGAAGCTGTTTGATGTACTGTTCTGGATTGGCTTCAATTGATGATAGCGGCGTATTGGTGTATGGGGTTTGTGCGTCCGGTGCGGTGGGTGGCGTGTCGATTGGCTGCGGCGTTGGTTCGGACGAGGATTGCGCCGGCGTCGCTTGCATTGTATTTTGGGCTAGCGGCTGGTTTTGCTGCTGCGCTTTTGTGGCGGCAATTGATGCTTTGAGCGCGGATTCTTTGATTAAACGCTGCGCGGTTGCATTGTCGGCGCGCGGAATTGATACAAAAAATGTACTTCCCTTTTTATACTCGCTCTCAACCCATAAGCGCCCGCCGATCGTTTCGGCAAGCCGGCGGCATAAGTATAAACCGAGACCGGTGCCATTGATTTCGCGCGTGTCGGTGTTGTCGACGCGGTAGAATTTTTGGAATAAGTGCGCTTGGTCTTCGCGCGGAATGCCGATGCCGGTGTCGGACACGCTGATAGTGACTTGTTTATCATTGCCAGTGATATCGACAGCGACCGAGCCGGCAGGCGTGTATTTAATAGCGTTTTCAATGAGATTTTGGACGATTTCACGCAAATGATCGTTATCAACATTAGCATAAAAGATCGGGCTGACTTGTTTGGTGCCATCTTCATTTTCCTCGTTTTGTGTTGGCCGGTAAATGAGGTCAAGCCCTTTTTCGTCGGCGTGCGGTTTGAGTCCTTCGACGATGTCGCCGATGAACGGAATGACGTCAATGATGTGCGGGTCATTCTTCAGGCGGTGGTCGTCGGCTCTGCTAATATCAAGCAGGTCGGAGAATAGCCGCCCTAAATGTTGCGCCGACTCGTGTGCTTTTGTAATGTAGCCGCGCGCACGGTCGTCGACTGAAGCGGTTTGCGGGTTGAGTGCCAGCCCCAAATAGCCTTCAATGCTTGCGACGGGCGTGCGCATTTCGTGGCTGGCGGTGCTGACGAATTCGGCGCGCTGGCGCTCGTCGCGGCGTTCGGCGGTGATGTCGCGGAATACGACAATGACGCCGTCATGCGCATCGTCTGTGCCGATCGGGCTGACGGAAATGTACGCCAAAAATGATTTGCCAGACTGCGTTTGCACGCTTAATGTATCGTCTTTTGCCGGCTTGTTGTTGCTGAGCGCGATCATGACTGGATTGGTGCTGTCTGAAATGTCCGTGCCGGTTGACGTCTGTAATTTCAAAATGGTCTTGTAATTGAACCCGACGGCATCTTGCTCTCCCCAGCCGATCATTTGCTGTGCAGCGGGATTGATAAGCTTCACTGTTCCTTTGTCGTCGAGTGCGAGTACGCCGTCGCCGATTGCGTTAATGACAACCTCCGATGTACTCGCTGCCTTATCAAGTTTGGTGGCGAGCTCTTGATACGAGCGGTCTTTTGCGGCGTCGTGTGCGGCAGCGGATTGGCGCAGCCAAAACGGCAAGCCAGCGCAGAATGCGATCGCAAGCACGGCGATAATCGGCAGCGACTGCGCAACGGGCGTGCTTTCCATAATAACCTGCTGTGCGGCAAATGCGACGACGAGCCCGCCGAAGAGCGCAATCATTTGCTTACCAAGTACGCCGGCAATCGGCGCAAACATGACGAGTAAACTCATAAACGGCGAACGAACGCCGCCTGTCGTCATGACAAGCGCAACCGCCATCACGCAGCAGAGCGCATAATTCAGCCAGCACGACACGGTAAGTTTATGGTACGGTGCGGCGAAATACGACGCTACGGCGACGATGAGCGCCATTGCCGCAAGAATGCCCGGTATAACCGGCACGAATAATCGTTCGCTCGCAGCATCTGATCCGGCGGCAAGAGACCACGCGCATAGCCCGACGATAGCGCCGCTTATAATCATAATCGCTTCGCTCAGCCGACGATGCCAAAACCGGTTGATAAATTGAGCCGTAGCGCCCCCTAATTTCGTTAGTGCTTATGTCTGCTTAGTAGTATATCGGGTTGTCTCGGAGGATTCAAGCACTGGATGCTCGTTGGCTTTATGCGAATCCCTGCGGTATAGCATAGGCGAAATAATTTTTAGCTATTTTTAAGGTTGTCGGATATAATAAGAGATATGCGACAGATTTTCAAAACAACTCTTTTGATGACAGTGCTGACGGCGCTATTTATGGCGGTCGGCTATATGATTGGCGGTCGGTCCGGCATGCTGCTGGCGCTTGGGGTTGCAGCGGTTTCGAACGTTGTGACGTATTTCTTTAGCGATTCAATCGTACTGAAGATGCAAGGCGCTCGGCCGCTTGGCGATCGGTATCCGCAGGTTGAGCGGATTGTGCAGCGGCTCGTTGCTCTTGATAACCTGCCAATGCCGAAGTTATATTATGTTGACACGCCGATTCCAAACGCTTTTGCAACAGGACGCTCGCCGAAGCATGCGGCAGTGGCGGTAACGTCGGGTATTATGGAGATTCTAGAAGACGACGAGCTTGAGGCGGTGTTAGCGCATGAGCTCGGACATGTGAAGAACCGCGATATGCTCGTGTCGACAGTTGTCGCAACGGTGGCGGGTGCAATTAGCTATTTGGCGCAATTTGCATTTTTCTTTGGCGGCTCGGACGACGAGGACGCAAACCCGCTTGCGATGATTTTAATGGCGATACTGGCGCCGATTGCCGCGATGATGATTCAGATGGCGGTATCGCGCAGCCGCGAGTATCTAGCAGATGAACATAGCCACGATGTGCTTGGCACGGGCGAGCCGCTTGCACGAGCGCTCCGCAAGCTTGAAGATTGGAAATATTCGCAGCCGCCTATTGGTGCGTCGCCTGCGCAGGAAGCATCGGCACACCTCATGTTTGCGAATATGTTTTCAATGCAAGGACTGGCGGCACTCTTTTCGACGCATCCGTCGACTGAGGATCGCGTTGAACGGCTGAAAGAACTTGACGAAGGCAACTAGTGGCGTGTAACGGCTGGCGGGATAGGATTGTTCACCGGTGGCTGCGTATTCCCTATCGCCTGTCGGTGCGGTACAAGCGGTTGCGGCGTCCGTTCGCGACGACGTACGTACTGATCCATGGGCTCGCGGATACGGGTGCGCTGTGGCAGCCGCTACTTGCGCAATTGCCGAAACAGAGTAACTATATTGTGGTAGATTTGCTCGGGCATGGTGAATCACCGCAGCCGCATGACGAATCAATTTATCGCGCATCGGAACAGGCGCGGCATGTGCTTGCAACTTGTGTAGCAACGGGATTGTCTGGCCCGGTCGTACTGATTGGACATTCGTTTGGCGCGTTAGTGGCGACGGAGTTTTCGCATATGTACCGCGGGATTGTACGGCAGGAGGTGCTCGTGTCGCCGCCGATTTACCGCGATGAAACGGGTAGTCGGCGCGATTGGCTGCGTCAAGATAAATTATTGCGTAGCGTTTACCGCCAAGTATTGAAAACGCCCGACTTGGTAGTAGCAGGCTATGAGCTGGGCGACAGATTAGGCGCACTCGGTTTTTCGCGCACGCAGTTATCGAAAAACACGTTTGCGGGATTTGAGAATACGCTGCGAGCGGGTATTATAAGCCAGCGGACGGGGCGACTATTGCGGCACATAACGATTCCGACAACAATCATCTACGGACGGCTTGACCCGCTATTAGTGGCACGCAACTTTACTGCCCTTGCACATACAAATTCATGTATTACCGTGCGTCCACTCTCAACTGGACACGCGATTCGCGAGCGCACGTTGCGTGAAATTGTGGCAGTAATACAATCTCGCTAGCAATACATACGTGCGTTTGAAAGCGGTCCTCTTGGCTGAGCGGTGTTGCTGGTCTCTAGCTGTTACGGCTTACGATAAGTGGAGCCGCTATTTACCGCTTAATATCGCGGTGGCAATTCAATTGTGTAGTCTGTTGTGATGTTACCTGTCGTGTTGGAGATATAGTTTGCCGCCCAAAGGTATGCGTCGGCGCGCATGTTGATAATTTCGGCAGGGTCGTTGTAACCATCAACATCTCCCGCTCCGCGTCTGTCGCTGCCGAATGTCCGTCGCAATTGAAGCTCGCGCGCAAGCACGGGACCATTAATGCGCAGCTGCTGGTTGCATGTATTGGCATTGAGCCCGTTTGCATAATTAACGCCGCGCGCACGAATCGCCGTGAGGTTTGGCGTTTCGTCGACTTCGCATGTCGAGACGATGCCATCTTGCGTGTTGTTTTTGTTTGGCGTCGCCGCAAGCCACGCGTCCACCTGCGTGACATTATTTCGTATGATGATGTTGCTTGCGACTATGACGAGCTGCGTGATATCGCTTGATTTATGGTAACTTGACGGAGCGTAGGTGATATTGCCGTCAATAATAACGGTTCCTGCGCTTTTGATGATAATTGATTTGCCTGCCCCTACTTCGCCGCTGATTTTTACGACGCGCGCTGTGGCGTTATAAACGCCGGATGCCATACCGCCAAGTGAAACATTACCGGCGTGATTGCGTACATTTGAGGTAAATTGTCCGCCAATGTTTGGTTGCGCCGGAATCGTTCCCCATTTTCCGTAGCCGCCGCCTGGTATGCCGGCGTTTGCAAACGATAAATTATTGCGGGTTGTTTCGGTTGAAGTGTTCGCGTTTGCTGCGCCCGCGCCGACGCCCGACAATCCGCCAGCTGATGCCGACCGAATCACGCCGTTCTGCGGCGTCGTCATGCCGTATTCGCCCCAGCTGCCGAAGAGCTGTCCGCTGTCGGCGAGAGAGCTCATTGCGGTGATGATTGACGATCGCGTGTATTGTGTGGCGGGTAGCCCGGTAACAACGCCGGAGTTTGATCCGACGCGAATACCATTACCCCAAACTTGTACGGATGGTTTTTTCGCAATACGGTAACACTTTGGATATGCAACTCGGCGGTGCGTATCGCCGCCTGCACGTGTGCCCCAATTGTAATGGCGGATAGTCATGGTTCGACACACGAGATCGCCGACTTGCGCGCCTGTCGTTTTCAGCTTTTCATTGTTCACTTGATTGCCGCCGCTACTTAATGCGGAGACAATAGCGCCTGCGAGCGTATTACAATCCGGCACATATGCGTGCAAGTCTGGATTGCCTTTCATCCATTCGCAGGCGTGAACAATTGAACCAAAATCAACTTCGGCGTAGCGCAGCGATCCGGAGCTCGTCTTGTTAAATATTTGATTAAAAATAGCTGTTACAGCACTCTCTCCGCCGGCTGATTGGATAACTGCGTTCGGGATTTTGAAGTCGTATGTGCCCCAATCTACCCCAATATTACGCAAAACACCACCTTCGTTTTGGATGATACTCGGCGCATCGACTTGCGTGTCTTGATTGGTAGCGCCAATTGACGTGCTGCCGTCGCCGATTTTTGGAATGAGGTCAAAGGTTGATTTGACGACGAAGCAGGCTGGAACAGAGTTGTCCCACACATGATCTACAGAAGTGTTCCAATACCATGCAACTTTTTGACATACATACCAGCCTATTTTGCTGCCATCACTTGGTATGCGCATGCCGAGACAATCATCGTCATAGCTGTATAGACTGAGCGCATCTGGTTTAATAAAAATGGTATCCCAACTGCGGTATTTTTGCCCCGAGCACTGTGTCTTGGCAGGAGGATCTGCACCTCGCCACACAACTATTTTTGTGTCGCTGCCACAGCTGTTCCAGTTTTGGCGCTCACAATTTACAACCTCATGATAATTGCGGAAAAATGTGTTTTTGATATTTATTTTTAGCTCAAGTTCTTGTCTTCCGTATCCAGGTAATTCAACGTTGCGTAAGTTGCTCGAAAAGCGTGCGAGCTCACCTGAGCCTATTGTCGGCTGATCGGATGCATGGTTGATTGCACCCCATCCATCCGGCTGAGAATTCTTATAGTTTTTGTAAGATGTGTAGCCAGAACCAGATTTGGCTACAGCATACGTCTGTCCGTTAACATCCCATCCTTGCGGTTTGGCGCGCCGGCGCAGCCAGAAATTTGTGCCCTCAGTGTCGCAATTAACAGATTCTCCGCTATAGGTTTTTACGATATTTCCGAATTTTCGTGCCAAGCAGCTCGTCCCTCTGAATTTCACTCTTTCTGCGGGACCGCCAGGTTTAGCAACACCGTTAATATCAATTTCTAGCTCAAGCTGATCATTTGAGTTAATCCACCACCATGCACCGTGTCCGCCACGATGGCCTCGATCAAAGAATATACTACCGTTAGAGTCTTTATGTCCATTCAAATTGAGTACGCGTACATTGCGTCCGCTCCCACCGATGGAAAATAATGAGTAGATGTGGGTGTCGCTTGAAAGCTGCGTGTTCCACGATCCGCGGATATTTGCACGCAGCTTAGTAGCATTCCATTCTACCCAAATAGGATTATCTGGCGTCGATCCCGCCTCACTTAAATAGCTAGATCCTGGATTTGAGAGCCAGAACACAGCGCATGGGTACGGAATGAGTCTGCTGTCTCCACATGGATTACCACCCCAACTAGTTTCTTCTGCATGATTTCGACCCGAGCCCTTTCCGTTGCTACCTCGCCATGCACTTGCTGGTTGATGCGCGCATGCCGCCAGCACGAACACTACGCCTACCACCAATAAAATTGTCCGTGCAACATTTTTACCTAATATCTGGTTAAAATATGTACGTATCACTGTGGCTTACCTTGGTTGTTTTGAGTGACACCTCCGCGCAAAGCTTCCATTTGCTGCAAGCTTGTCATCGTTTGCAGCTTTGGGCTTGGATAAATACCTTTATCGGCAAGCGCGGCTATTTTATGGTATGTATTATTAAGCTCATCGGTTTGTGATCCGGTATTGATAAGTGCGAGATAATAGTAACGCATATACAGACACGAAGCATCACTATCGCTGCCGTTTTTTGACGTAATAGTTGAAACAAGATCTTTTAATTTAGTGGTATCAGACAGCGATTCGTTGTACTTTGTAACAAGACTATCGTTGCAGATATTTTTTGATACGACTACTCGTTCGTTTGGTTGTTTAACGCCAGCATATAACCACCCTATAGCGAGCATACCTCCAAAACTGCCGATGATAATAATTGCTATGACGATACGACTTTTTGCGCCTAGCGTAACCCCTGCTTTATTCTTGCTCATGCTTTTAGTATATCGCAAAACGAAGCTGCCGGCAATAATAAAACATCGCCGCAGTACGCGGCGTGTATTGATGAGGCTTATTATAATTTTCATTGTGAGTCTCAATCAATATAAAATATGGAACTCCTTTTCGTGATTTATTTTGCCATTCCATTTGCCGACAAACTCATCCTTGGCGAGAACTTTTGGCGGCGAATTGTCGGGTAGCAATACCAAGTATTTATCGCCCTGGATTTGCGCAAGAACGGCGAATTTTTATTCCTTAAACCCGACAATAACTGGTAACGGCAATTTGTTGAGCACCTTTACTTTGACGGTGGTGGCGTGCGCCTTGAACTTAAACGATTTTGCGACACGGAGCATATCCCCCTCATTCATACCTTCGCGCGGATCAATCGCCAGCGCATGTATAATCTGTTCTGGGTCTACAGGAATATTATGTAAATGCGCGAGCGTGGTGAAGCAGTATATGCCAGGGTCTATTTTTGCGCAAGACATTCTTCCGTGCATGCCTGCTCGCCCCGAAACTACTGCCGTCTTGTCAGTGTCATCCAACGGTACATCTGCATTATGTTTCACGCGCTAATTATCCTCACTTTACGGGAATTTTACTTATGCGAGCTTTATTGTATCAATAAGTAAAATATCTGGTATTAACTATAGTAAAGACGATTAACGGCTCAAAGCTTAAGCAGTTGGCGCAGTCCAGTATTGCGACACGATGGATTGCACCTGTAGCGGTCGCTCTAAGGTTGCTTGCTCCCAGGTCATACCGCTATCCTTTTCAAACGATGACATCGCCTGGATGAGGCTTTCGATTTGAGTAGACGAGATACTATAGCCGTCAGATGACTTCATTGTTTCTATCTTATATCTGCCATCGTCTCGTTTCCATGAATCTACTGATATAGAATCCTTTGAATTTTTATATCTAATCTTCATATTATAGTAATCCTCGTAACCAAATATTATACTATCGCGCGTATATCCCAATAAGAATGTATCGACTGCCCCATTATAGTCCCTAACGTAGTCATTACCGTGTCCGGGCTCAAACACATAAGTGTCGCTATCTGCGCCACCCCATAAACGATCGTTACCCGCCCCTCCTGTGATTAGATCAGCGCCATCTCCTCCATCTATAGAGTCATCACCTGCGCCTCCTTGCAAAGTGTCCATTCCAGCATCACCAATTAAAGTATCCTCTCCGTCATCACCATACAGCTCATCGTCATAGCGGCTTCCCGCCAATGAATCGTTACCTGCTAAACCTCGGAATACAACCCTATCTCCGTCGTATGAATATAGGCGATCTTGACCGTCCGTCCCACTACGATTATGAAATTCATGGTAAATGTAGTCCCGACTCCAGACAGTGCCGTCCGCAAAAGATATTTCCTCCATCTCCCTGCCGGGCGTTCTCTCATAACCACGAGACGAAGACTCACCAAAGTGGTCTATGATCGTAATACTATCCTTACCGCCACAAATAGATAAAACTAGATTATAATCACCATTTTTTACCACCAAATCCATCGACACGTCATTAGGCTTTATGGTATCGCCAAACTGAATTTTATCAAACCCGCTATATTCGTAAATTGTGTCATGTCCATCGCCTCTATCAAACAGATAAGTATCGTTCCCTACTTTCTTATAGCCAGACGATGTAAAAGTATCGTTCCCCGCACCTCCCGAGAGAATATTATTTCCACCGCTAGCTCCTATCGTGTCGTCACCGTCTCCTCCGTATAGCGTATCGTCACCATCTCTACCTATTAGACAATCTGCATCTGCGAGTCCGTAAAAAGTAAACCCATAATCGTCAAAGGCTGTTAGCGTATCTTTACCATCGGTACCATATGATACATGCGTCATTGCACGAATATCATTTTCATTCCAGACGGTGCCGTCCGCAAAAACTACCTTTTCGATCTTATTACCAGCTCTTTCTTCATACCAAAACCATCCTTGATAGCCATAATAATTCTTTATGGTTACGCTGCCAGAATCACCGACATATAATACTAAATCGTAGTCTCGTATGCCACTATCGCCATAGAAACTTTCCACGCGTCTCAATTTTACATCAGCAGGTTTTATACCGCTACCAAAAATAAGCGTATCAGTACCGTCATAGTCTGTAATTTTGTCATGTCCGTCACCTAAATTGTATACATAGGTATCATCACCATAGTGATCATTGGACTCGTCATCTCCTATTCCGCCAACAAACAAATCATCGCCAGATCCACCAGACAAGGAGTCGTTGCCCCTATTACCATAAAGCTTATCGTCCCCTTCCTCTCCCTCTAGGTAGTCGTCTCCCTCGCCGCCTATTAGAACGTCATTACCTTCGTCGCCGATTAAAAAATCATTTCCTGAACCGCCAGATACAAAATCATCCCCTCCCTCTGCCTTCACATAGTCATTGCCGCTCCCGGCATATATTGTATCGCCCAACTCAGTTCCCTTTACTTTATCATCTCCACCGAAAGCTTCTACGTAAGCGGCTTTTTTGAGAACCAAACCTCCGTTTGTTCTCCAAGCCTCAATATCATCTTTCTCGTCAGTGCCTTTTATATATACATCACCGCCCAGCAGCAGCCCAATGCCCAACGCAACGGACTCGGATATTTTAGTAGTCGTCGCAATAGCGTCAGCTAATACACCCGCTGCAATACCCACAGCCTCGCTAGCACCCCGTATGATACTACCGCCAACTTGTGCAGCAACCTCTATGGCAGCCGCCGTTACGGCAATTGTTATTTTTATTTCAGCCAGCGGGATATCAACGAAAATAAACTTTACGCCATTTGCCACAAAGCTTGACACATTTGCAGCGCCCTGCAAAGCATTCGCTTTCCAGGTTACGTTACTGCCAGCAACGGCTTCGGACAACTTACCATTTTCGAGCAGCGATCCGAGTTCATGTGTTGGCATTTTAGACCCTTGACTATCTTTACCGAATAGAGCTTTTTGAACCGCATCAGCGACTTCGGGCGGTATCGGCGTACTGCTGTTTGCACGAGCTTTATTGACGATTTCCGCGATGAGATGCCTGCTCATTTCATCAACAGCTCCATCTTGTTTGCTCGTATCTTTCAGATATATCGTATCGCCAAGCTGAACTCCATATTCCCCGATAATGTCATTCTGGTTAACGTAATCCGTAATATATCCTTTGAATGATGCCGGATCAACATGCGGCATTGCTTGCCCGATACCAACCGCATCAAATGTCACTGACTTGCCTGTCTTGTTTGTGATGTATGTCATGTATTGTGCAATCCCGCCGCCAAGGCTATGACCAGTGAAGCTGTAGCCGCTATAGTTGCCCTTGCCGATATTTTTCAGTGTTTTATCGAAAAAGGCAAAGGCGTCGTTAAACTGATTTGGCTTTCCAAGCGCATTGCCGCTAACAGCGAGCTGCGCATCTGTGATTGCATCTTGCAAGAATGTATAAATATCCTTGTTTGGCTCGGTACCGCGAAAAGCAAAAACAATCTCTTTCGTATCGGGATTCTGAAAGGCCGCGGCAGCAAAACCGGAGGTAGTGTTGGGTTGGAAGTTGATTAGTTTCCAACTCTGAATGGCATTAGCGCCTTCTTTAAGGGCAATAAGCTCAGGTTTATTGAGGTCGTCTTCTGGTATCGCTTTACCGCTCATAAGCTGCCCTACAGTCCAGCCTATATGATAATTTGAAAAATTTATATATGCCAAAGCACTGAGACTCATGTACTCAATAGCGTTACATGTGGACATTTAACGATTCTCCTTTTCTCTATAACAAGTTGTGAAATCATCTGGTATTCTATCACCGTATTTACTATGAGCTGCTGAGCATAGATATTCTTTTCCTTCTATTGTCTTGGCTTCCATAACTATTGATAGACTTTTTATGTTTTGAGACTTTATATACTCAACTAGTTTCTTAGCAACGTTAGCGTCAAGCAGCAATTTGCGCTTATCTACGTTTGTTGTATTTATAGCCACTTCATAATTGAACCCTTCTTCGTAAGTCTTTGCCTGATCATAAGTCGGAGTTGTCTTCGTGGCTGTTTTCACCAAATCTCCCGATAGTATTATTGTAGCCCTTATTTTGACATTCGGATCGTTACCGTAAATAGACGCCACAACGGGAGCAAGTTCTTTATTTGCCTGTACACTCCATATAGCAGCGACATACTGGTCGCTACAACCGTAGCTGTTGCAGCCTACGTGGAACTTGAGATTCGGGTTAGATCTTGGATGTGCAAAGTCGGTACTCCACGTGCCTTCAACGGCAAAACCGCCATTTTTATATTTCGGCTCTGGTACAACAAATTGTTCGTTGTACTTCTTTTCGAGATAGGAGACCAGTTCCCGTTGTCTGCCGATAGTACTAACATTTAATAGAGAGTATACGACCGCACACACCATCGCTATACTTAATAAAACAAGCGCAAGAACGCCAAGCCAAATCCCCCAAGAGCGATTACGCCTATTGGCTAATGCTGGCGGCATAGAGGCTTTTATCATATTTATACCACCCTATAGACCGAATCCTCTGACTGTATTCTCGTCATGTATGTCCATAATTTTATTGTATCTTAAGTATAAGCGTTATGCAAAACAAAGGTCGAATACTTTAAGATAACGCGTAAGTGTTCTTGTGCAGCGTATCATCGCAGCCGCAGCGGTCATTATTTCCGCGTGCCTAAGCCCAAATTTGATAAGACGCTTGAGGATTTTGTGCGGACTATTACTCAAAATCCCAACCTACGACGAAATAAAGTTTGGAGCCCACAAAAACAGCCCGCTACCAGAGGTAAGCGAGCTGTTTCGAATCAGGATGGATGATAAATCCTTTGATGGTGATCGTACCGGGAATCGAACCCGGATTGTCAGGATGAGAACCTGATGTCCTAACCGTTAGACGATACGACCTAGCGCCATCTACTATATCAAAATTACTCGTTCGCGTCTACCGCTGAATTGCCAATCTGCTGCACGATTTCAAGCAGGCGCCGCGGCGTAATCTCCGCTTTCACGAAATATGCGTCGACATTGCGTTCAATTTCTTGGCGCGTTTCTTCGTCTTGATCAAAATTCGTCATGACGGCAACATGCGAATGCTTTGCGACCGGGTTCTTTTTGATCTCACGCAAGATTTCCTGTCCGCGCAGCTCTGGCAGCATGATGTCAAGCAGTACCAAGTCGTACGTCTTGTTGGTTGCCATCACCAGCCCGTCGCGCCCGTCGATCGCCCATTCGACGTCGTAACCTGCCTGGCGCAAACTGCGCACATACATTTCGCCGATGAACCGGTCGTCTTCAATCATTAAAATTGTTTTTATCGCCATAAGTGTAGACTCCTTTACCCTGAATAGGTTGCGTGATTGGTAATTGATTCGCCATGCCGCGCGACGAGCGCCGTGTTAATATGTCCGTTTGCTTGCAAGGTTTCGGCGACGCTGGCGTAGACCGGCAGCGTGAACGAAAACGTTGAGCCGACACCTTCGGTACTTGATACGCTGATCGTGCCGCCGTGGCTTTCAACGATTGCTTTACAAATGTACAGCCCAATTCCTGTGCCGGCGACGGTTTCGCGCGAGCGGTGCGAGCGGTAGAATTTGTGAAATAGATTGCCGACGACGTTTGCCGGCATACCGATACCATTGTCAACAACCGAAACCTTCACGAACGCGCCTTCAACGGCGGCGTTAACGCGCACGATGCCGCCGTTATTTGAATATTTGATGCCGTTGTCAATCAGGTTTGATAAAACTTCGCTAATGCTTGACGGGTCGGCGGCGACAGTCGGCAAATTATCGGGAATATCAACAACGAGCTGGCGGTGCTGCGACGAAGCGCGCAAGTTCATGTCGTCGCGGATTGTTTGGTAAATGCGCGCGAGCGACTCTTCGCTGAGATGGATTTTCAAGTGCCGCCGGTCGTATTTGCTTGTGTTCAAAATATTGTTGATATAGCCGGACAGGCGGTTGCCGCTGACGATGAGGCGCTGAAATAGCTCTTTTTGCTCGGCGGTAAGTACGTCTTCAAGCTCAAGCGATAGTACATCTAAGTAGCCGCGAATGACTGTAATTGGACCGCGCAATTCGTGCGCCGCAAACGAGATGAAATCTAACCCGTCGTCTTCCGGCTGGTAGATATCTGATTCGTCGTACGCGATTAGCACGACTTCAGCAGCGCTCCCCTGTTCAAAGCTGGCAGTTACGTTGAATATCCGCCGGTCTTCATCGCCGATGATTTTATTTGGTACGCGTAGCCAAGTTTGCTGGGCGTGTACCGTGTTGGTCTCGCAAGCGGCGAGCCAATTTGTAAAATCGTCTGGCTCATCGAATAATAACTCTAATTTGAGCGCACCCTCTTTCGTTTGCTTGACGGGTGCTGCGCGGTTGGCGAACGAAATCTCGCCGGCGGTATTCATGACGACGATGCCGGTGTTTGTCTGATTGAGCGCAGTGAGCAGCGTTTTATAGCGTTGTGAGGCATGCGAATCGTCTGCATCAGCATTATCGGCGGAATTATTCTTGTAAATATACAGCAGCATATCGTGAAAACCGTCTTTGGCGTAGCGCGGTAAATTTGGATTGCCGAGCGGCTGGTCGACAGTTTGTCCGGCGGCGCGCGCGATCGCAGTTGCTAAATCGCGCAAGGGAGCCAGCAAGAACAGCATTAAATAAATATTCAGCGCTACTGACGTTATAATTGTTGCGCCCATCGTGACGATAAACGGCAGCGCGTCGATGTGCGCGCCTGCCACGATTAACGCCCCGCCGACTACCAGTGTGACGAGCAGCTGCGTGAGGAGCGAAAGCAAGATCGCGTTCCGGCGGTAAATTCTCCAATAGTCGCGCATTTCGGCGACGCGCTTCGGCGCATGGCGCGTGTTTTTCCCTAATGCCACGCGACGCCTCCTCCGCTATTCGCCACTGCGCCTATCCAGGTTTGCCCGCGATTGAGCGCGATTTCTTTGCCGTTGGCGTCGAAAAATCGTAACGGCTCGGCGCGGCTGCCTTTGCGCCATGTTGCTTCGGCGACTGTGCCATTTTGGAAAACGTATGCCGTGCCGCTTCCGATCGTGACAATACTTTGCCGCCAACCGTCTTCATGTACAGTAGTCTCATTGACGCGCATAGCAATGACAACGCTCGGCGCAATACGACCTTCTTCACGATCGTTACCAGCTGCGCCGCCAATGCTGCGCAGGTATGAGTTGCTTGCTTTATCGTAGTCGTAGTGCGTGTTGTAGAGCGGGCCGCTAAAGTTGATGTCAATACTCGTGGCGTTTGGCTGTTCGCTGGCTGTGCCGTCGGCGCGCGCTTGCCCGGAGAACTGCGAGTTCTTGTAGCCTTTCGCGGCGTTGAGCGCGTCGAGTTTTTCAAAGTTCGTGTAGACATTGTGCGGCGCATATCGGTCGCGAGCGCGCCAATAGCTGCCGCCGTTGAAGAACTGGTCAATGTCGCGGTAGCTGCCGTTGCGGATTTCGGCGAGTGCTGCTGCGCTGCCGCCGACATGAGCAACGCTTGCTTGATACGGCGCGAGCCAATCAACGTAATACATGCGCAGGCTGCGCACTGGTCCGACTAGACCTGGTTTATGCTGTTGGTATAAACACAAAAATCGCGTGATGCCTCCTTCGGCGATCGCCTCATAGACGACTTCCGCCTGTTTTAGCCCGGACTGCGGGCGCGAATCCGGCGAGTTCTCAATCATCACTGCAGTGACTGGTTTGGTGACAGCGGCTTCGTCGGCAACTTCTATTCCATTGAGCTGCGAGTAGAATTTTGTCGGTCCGGTTTTCTTCTTGCGTACAATTGGCGTGTGGTCGGTTTGCGCAACAGGCGGCTGATAGGTTAAATAAAACGCTGCCGCGCAGCCGATAAAAATTAGCAGCACGCCGCAAATCAATATCGTCGCTAGGCGGTGGCGCTCAATAAACGCGCGAAACCGTTTGATTTTGCCTGGCTGCTGTTTGGCGAGCAGCTTGCGGCTGAGCTCGGTTGATCTTTTTGTGTCCATGCTTATGGTTATTATAACAGATTGCGTACCGTACCGTGACGTTTTGATGCGATACTTGCGGCTTAGTATCGTTATAGGTTGAAAAACAACAATACTATTGCTAATTTTATATAAATATTATATAATAAAAGGATAATGTCTACGAAAAATCATTTTGAGCATACGCTGCCTCCTCTGTCATTGGCTAATGGAACGCAGCTGAGCGCCGGGTTGTACAGTGTTGAAGGCGGAACGCGCTATCGAATGGTATTTGGCGATCATCCTGAGCGCTTGAGTTCGCCGCGCGTCACATTTAACTCAGAGGCTGGCAGAATTGCACATTTTGCTGGTATGCTATTTCGCGGTGCTCCGCGAGATTCCATGGCCGGCATGTCGATGATTGACTATTTTACTAAAGTGGCGCAGGGAGAATTGGGACTGGCGATTGGCGAGACTTCAACGATGCGTAAGCCCATCATTGTTCGTTGCCTAGCAAAATACGGTTTTCTCGCGAGCCGGCTGGAGAGTACGAGCGTGCACGCCGGGCTGCTGCCGCGCGGGATTGATGACGGCCATCATCCGAATGTTCACTTTATTTCGGGCAATCAATCGGAATTTGAAGATTTGCGTTGGCGACGATTTTATCGCGTCATAGACAAAAGAGAACTTCCCTACCGTTATCCGCTTGAATATCCGTCAACAGAGATAGATCTACACACATCGTTCGCGCTAGAATGACGCTAGTCTCCTGAGCGTTGTCTCTTTACCGAGTAGCGCGAGGGTGTCGTTTAGCTGCGGACTGAATGGCGCCCACGTAGTAGCAATACGGATGAGACTAAACAAGATACCGGGTTTTTGACCAGTTTTTTCTAGTAAACCATTGAGGCACTGCTGAATTGATTCCGGCGTCCAATCGGTGAGCGCGGCAAGTGAATCGTGCGCAGTACGCACGAGGGCTTGGCGCTCACCAGGCGAAAGTTTTTTGAGCTGTTTGTTCGTCTCAATGAGCGAGTCGTCGCGCGCAGGTTCTTCAAAAAAGTAGCTGGTGAGCCGGGGCAAGTCGGTAAGCGTTTTTAAGCGGTCTTGCGCCAGGGCGAGAACGCGTTTTTTATAATCTTCACTCGCCTGCGCTGCGGCGGGCGGCCAGTAAGTAGAAGCAGCCGCAGATTGTTTTGGAGATTCGTTGCCGACAGGATTGTTCACTCGCATATATAAATCATCCAAACTCAAGCGCCGGATCCACTGTCCGTTCATCCAAAGCAACCGCTTTTCGTCAAAGCGTGCGCCGGATTTTTGCACGCGGCTGAGGCTGAATTTCTCAATCAGCTCGTCGCGGCTGAAGATTTCTTGCTCAGTGCCATCGTTCCAACCCATGCCTGCAAGAAAATTCAGCATCGCTTCGGGCAAAATCCCATCAGTGCGATAGTCGGTGACACTTTTTGCGCCGTCGCGTTTACCGAGCTTTTTTTTGCCGTCGGGCGCCATGATGTGCGGTAGGCACGCTAAAACCGGCGGCGTCAGCTCAAACGCTTCATATAAGCTCAAATAGCGTGGAATCGACGAGATATACTCCAAACCACGAATGACATGCGTGATATGCATTTCAGCGTCATCTACGATGTGTGCAAAATTGTACGTTGGGTAGCCGTCGGCTTTGATAAGAATGAAATCATCAAGCGCCTCTGGTCCAGCAGATAGCTCGCCCATTACTGGATCGTGCCAAGTGTAGCGCTTTGGATTAGCGACTTTGAATCGCAGCGGCTGCGTACCGTCCCATGCTGGCGGATTTTCGGGGCGGTAATCGCGGTACAAAAATGCTTTTTTAGCGGCACGCGCTTTGTCGCGGAAAGCCTGCACTTGCTCTGGGGTGTATGGATCGGCGTATGCCAGACCCTTGTCGATTAACGTCTGCGCCCATGCGCGGTAGATTTCGAGCCGCTCGGATTGGTGATAGGGGCCGTACTCGCCGCCGCGCCGTGGTCCTTCGTCCCAGTCAAGCCCCAGCCATTCAAGTGTATCTAAAATTAAATCCTCTGCGCCTGGCACGAAACGTGCGCGGTCGGTGTCTTCAATGCGCAAAATAAACGTGCCACCCTGCTGCCGCGCTAAAAGCCACGGAAACAGTGCCGCGCGGACATTGCCGACATGAATATAACCCGTCGGGCTCGGTGCAAATCGCGTGCGAATGGTTGTCATATGGCTAGATTATAACATAAAAGCAAGGGCTATAGACTCGCCGCCAGCCGCTCTATTTGATCTGGCGCGAGCTGTGCACTGCCTTGTACAGTGTATAATATGCCGCCGTTTACCCATGCAGCGTTGCTATTGTAGGTATAAATCGTTAAGCCGTTGATGGTGGCGGTGCTGTATTTGCGGCCAGCGGCCGGTTTGACGTAATTTTCGAGCACGGCGCTTGAGTCCCAGTTCGATTTAGTCTGCGCGAGCGTGAACGTCTCGCTGCTGCCGTTTGACGCGAACTTCATTGTGACGCTGCCTTTATCGTACGCAACGGGTCCGTTTAACGTGTAGCCTGCCGGTTGATAGCCCGGGTATGTTGCGTTGATCCCTGCTTGCGCGGCGGCGACGCGCGTGCTGAGCGCCGGCATATTTAAGTACGTAAAATACGCGCCAAGCAGCATAACGGCGAGTGCGACGCTTGCCGTGCTGACGAATTGGCGGAATTTTGAATATTTTTTCGGTTGCTTAATTTCTTTGCGCTCGGAGCGCGGTTTCATCTGCTTGGTGGCAGACTCAATCGCTTGCTGCTTGATGACGTGGGACGGCAGTACGACACGCGCTTGTTCGGCGGCGTTCGCTTGGCGCTTTTGCTCAACTGCTTGTACCATCGCATGCCGCATCGGTGCAATGTCGGGCGCGGCTTGCTGTGCTGACGCCCTGGTCTGCGCGCGTGCTGGTATCGCTTTTGCAAAGTGCGCGACGCGCGGGTGCGTGATCGCTTGCGGCGTGCGTTTCACGGCGCGATGCTTCTGGATTGTCGGGTGCGGCTGTATTTGCGGTTGTGTTGTTATGCGCGGTGCGACTCTGGGTGCTGTTGACGGTGTAGCGTGCGCAGCAGGCTTGACGCACGCTTTTATGCCGTTGATTGATTTGGTTTTATTGACGTAGCGGCGCTGTAGCGTTTGCGAGCGCTGTGGGCGGACATGAATATCAACCGCACGCCGCGACGTCGCATCCTGTACGTCCGCACTGCGTTCGGCGCGCAAGATTTTGCCGGTTTCGGCGTCGTAGATTGTTCCGTTGATGCTTACTTTTTTGTTCATACCCTATCCTCTATCGCTACATGCTTATACTTATCATACCACGCAGTGCGCTATACACAAATGGCGAAATAATAATGGTATAATAAGTGAAAGCTATGTACGAGCATGATTCTAAACGCAAATTGCGCCTGAGACTAACATTCACTTACGCAGTGATGATCTTGACGACGCTCGGGCTTGTCGTGGTGGCGTTGTTTATCGCGCTTGGCTATCGCTACAATCAGTTTGACGGACGATTTGAACAAGGCGGTATGATTCAGTTTAATTCGCGCCCGAGCGGCGCCGAAATCCAGCTGGATGCAGTTAAGCTGTCGAATCGTACGGCGACGCGGATCACTGCGACAGCCGGCAATCACGCTGTTATGGTGTCGCGCGACGGTTATAAGCCCTGGCAAAAGCAAGCTACGGTTAAGCCGGGCGCGGTGCTGTGGCTCAATTACGTACGGCTCGTGCCAACTGACCCGAAGATTGAGACTGCGGCGACGTATGGCAGTATTGCGAGCGTCATGGCGAGTTTCGACCGCTCGCGTTTCGCAGTGATTGAAAACGACACGCAACCGACCGTCACTTTTTCGCGTGTGCATGATGCCAACGTTGAGCACAGCTCGGTAACAGTGCCGGCTGATAAAATCACCACGCCAAGCGCTGCCGGCTCAAGCCACTTCTCGCTTGCTGGCTGGGATTATGCGAATAAACGCGTGCTTGTATTACATACATACGATGATAGTAAAACTGAATATTTGCTTGTGTCAAAAGACAGCGGCGATCCTGCGCGCAATATTTCTACCGAATTTGGTATTTCGATCGCCGAACTTCAGTATGATCCGACCGACAGCAACATCGCTTATGTTCTCACGACGAATCACGATATTCGCCGCTTGAACTTATCAACATCTACGTTGTCTGGTCCGCTTGTTACGAATGCAAGCTCGCTCGTCGTAGCGTACAACGGCTGGATCGGTTATGCTACGCACCCTGACGTCAGCGGTGTGCGCACCGTTGGCTATGTGTCAAAAGATAAGCTCACTGCTAAAACAGTGCAAACATTTACAAATATGTCCGGTCGCAGCCTTAGCTACACGATTGCGAGCTACTATAACGAGCTCTATCAGTTGGTTGTGGCGGGCGACAGCGCGACCGTATATCACGCCGAGCTGCCAGGCAGCGATTCCACAGACGTCATCAAAAGCAAGACAATTGCGAAATTATCGCTTGCAAAAGACGTTGCATTCGCTGGTTTTTCGCCGCGCGAGCAGCGTTTCGTTTACATCCAGAACGGGCGCGACATTGTGACGTATGATTTGGAATTGTCGTCGATTGCTACTGTAGCTCCGTCTGCGGCGCTCAATGCTAAAATCGGCTGGCTTGACGATTTTCATCTGCTGAGTACGGCAGACGGCACAATTGAGTTTATGGATTACGACGGCACGAATATGCAAACGCTTGCCCGCGGTGCAAGCCATGCCGCGACATTGCTTGCCGGCAATGATAAATTTTTCTACTATTTCACGCGCGATGAAGCTGCCGGCACAGTACGTTTGATGCGATTGTCGCTGACGACGGAATAACAGAGACACGGAGAACAATTTGACCCCGCCTCCTTCTCTAAATGGGTAACGCTGCTAGCGCGCACCAACACCAAACAACCGTTCAATAAATGTCGGCGAGTTTGCAGGCATCTTCTTGGCAGAGTTGGTTTTAGCTGCCGGTTTGGTTGTCTCTGTGGATGCTGCCGCTTCGTCTGGACTCGGACTAATTTGCTCGCCAAACACCAGTAGCCGGTTGAGCGCCGTGCCGAGCGGTACGCACGTAATGAGCGTGATATACGGCTTGTCGCTGCCGATTTGGAGCGCGCTCACGTCGGTCGGTTTGACGACCTGCGTGCGTGTGATTTTGTACGTGTAGCGTTTGCTATTATAATTGACATAAACGACATCGCCGGCTGCCATTCGTTCAAGCCGCGCGAAGACGAATTTATGATTGCCGCTATCAAGCCAATCGTTTGCAGAGTGCCCCGACACGACGAAATTGCCGCGCTCGCCTGGGCGGGCGTTTGCGCCTTGTATATTAAACCACACCACGCCGCGCGTCATAGCAGCATTGAGCGAATCTTGGCTGGACGCATCGGCGTCCCAGACGATCGGTTCGTCTACAGCGATTTTTGGAATAATAAGCTTTGGGTCGGCGGATACGGGCGTCTCTGCGTTCGACGATACGATGATCGATTCTGGATCCATCGCGCCTGGCGCAACATACGCCTCGACGTATGCAAATAAGACGCGGTTGTATTGCAAGAACAAAAATACGAGCAATACGCCGAGCGCCGCCATGATTGGCACGAAATGGCGGCTCTTGCGTACTTTTGCCGCGCGTTTTCTGATTTTTTGCCGCAGCGAACCGCGCAAGTCGTCGATCGCTTCATTCGGCGTGAGCGCCTCCGTGTTTTCGACTGCGCGGAGTTTTTCGGCGGCAGTGCGGTGGACTTCTGCTTGGTCGTTGAGCGATTTTTTGGCAGCTGCCACTTGCGAGGTGTAGTACCGTTCGTAGTATTGCTGGTAGTACGATTGCCAAGCGGTGTGATACTTTTGCCACGAACTGTCTTGGGTTTTGAGCGGCGAATCGTGGCTGAGCGTGCGGCTGTATGGATTATCTTCGCGCGTATTGACTGCGCCTGGCCCCGGCGCGATGCGCTGCTGCGGTGTCGCCTGTGTTTGTGCGACGGTACCGGTTGGCTGGGCATAACCGTAGTGTGCGGCTGTGGGTTGGTTTGCCGGCTTTGATGTCGCTGATGGTGTTGGTGTACTTGGTGCGGCGCCAGTTGCGTGCGGATCATTCTGGTAGATTGTGTCAATCTGTCCGCGAACAATGTTTGCCGCCGCCTGCTTCTGTGCAGGATTGTCAGAAACACTAATATCGGCGTCCGCAGACTGCCGCGACGGCACCGATAACGAGGACCGATCATCGTTCATATATGTGTCATAGTATAGCGTATTTAAGGCGCGAACACAAAAATGCTTGTTGGTTCCTATGTGCTCTTGAATGCGCTGGGATAGGCTTTATCTCGCCCGTTTTTAGGTAAAAATAAAAGTTTCGCTTTGAGCAAAACTTAATTTTATCACTATGCTTGTGGTACCGCGGGCCGGACTTGAACCGGCACGTCCATAGGGACATCAGATTTTGAGTCTAACGTGTCTACCAATTCCACCACCGCGGCGTAGAAATTGTTTACAATAAGTATAGCATATACTAAATTTTTTAGCGAATCTCGCCGAAAAATTTGCCGAAATGGTCTAAAAGCGCCAAAAAGCCGTCGAATTCCGCTTATTTTTATATATTATTATTGACAATAAATAAAGATTGTGCTATTATGGACTCATAAGCCAATGTGAGGTACAGAGGCGTAAAAGGAGGAAGTAATGATAAATCTAAAGAAAGTTCTTATCGGAGCGGTCGCGAGCGTCGCGGTTGCTGCCGGTATCTGGTATGCGTTGCCGGCACATGCTGTCTGCGACGGATACATCAACGTTGTAAAGTGCGGTACGCCAACGCATCAGTCGTTGAAAGACACGTACTATGGCAGCAGCCACATGAAGACGCTTTACAACCGATACTATATTAATGACAGCATGATTAATGGCACTGGCATGAAAACCGGTACGGTTTATAAAGACGGTCGTGTCGTCGTTGACGGCAAGACAGTTGCAACAGGCGCGCGCACAATTCAGAGTAATACGCGTCATCCAGAGTCATCGTATGGCACAGATACAGTTGATGGCCATACGTATTACAAGTTTAATGTGCAAAATAGCTTCGTCTACGATCACTTTGAGGTGTTTGCATGGTTTGACAGCTATGGCAAATTCATTGCCGCAGTGATTAAGGATTGTGGAAATCCAGTGTGGGCAGTAGCAGTCTTTGAATACAAGAACATCCAGGTTTGCGACCTGACGACGAACAAGATTGTTACGATTAAGGAAAACGAGTTTAATAGCAAACGCCATTCGAAAAACATCAACGACTGTAAGCAGATCCAAGTCTGTGATCTAGCGAGCTACAAAATCGTCACGATCAAAGAGAAGGAATTTAATAGTAAGAAACACTCGAAGAACATCAACGATTGTAAAAAAATCCAGGTCTGTGAGCTTAGCAGCAGTACGATTGTCACGATCCGCGAAAGCGAATTCGACAGTAAAAAGCATTCAAAGAACTTGTCGGACTGTGAAAAGATGCAAGTTTGTGAGCTGAAAACTGGTAACATCGTTACTATCAAACAAAGCGAGTTTAGCCAGGAGAAGCACTCAAAAGATTTGTCGGATTGTGAAAATGTGAAAGTTTGCCGCATCAAAGACAAATCAATCGTGACAGTCAAGAAGAGCGATTTGAACGACGAATATACGACTGACATGTCAAAATGTGAAGCGCCGACAACTCCGCCGACTACGCCGAACGAATTGCCGCACACTGGTTTGGGCAGCATGGTCGCTCCACTGGTTGGACTGGGCAGCTTAGCCGCCGTCGCCACCGCGTACGTCATGAGCCGCCGCCAACTGCAATAAACAAATCTGTACCAAACGAGATACTCGGGGAGACGCTCCCCGGGTATTTTTGTTGGAATGATGCAGGCGGTACGTGTATTCCACTTCCTCCTCTTTATATTTGGTATGTTTTTTTAACTTGTTCTGCGGGGTGCCGCATTACGGATTATGGGCGGCAACACTTGTTGCAATAGCCTCAAGCGGCTGGCTCGGTGTCCATAGCAGATACGCGGCGGCGCGCGCTGCGGTTTCGCCCCGCCATATGCGCATCGGGTCGCGCCAATCAGTCGTCACAACTTCGCCACCGTGCGCAATGATAAGTGTATCACGGTGCAGTGTCACGATCGTTAGCGGGTATGTGATGGTAAATTTATGCAGCGTTTCAACCAGTTGCATTAAGGGCATGTTAAATGTCAGAATCTTGGGATAATACAATTCGCGGAATAATTTTTGCAGCTGCGCAAAACTCAGTACGAGCACTGTGCGCGGGCGCGTGGCAATTGCTTCAGCGTCGTTGCGCACGAGGTCGACTGCGTCGCGCGTGACGACGAGCGGACCGTCGTATGCGCTGAGGAGATCGCTGTAGACAATAGCAGTTTCGCTATTGCGCCCCGCATCGCCTGCGAGTAGCAGTCCTGTGCTCCAGCTGCTGAGCGCGCGTAGTTCGTTGATAGCACCGCGGGCTAAACTGCCGCTTGGATTACTTGGTGCAAAGATGACATCGGTCATGGCGGGCGGAATTGAGCGTTTCAGCGCGTCTGGCAGTACGACGCGAACTTCCCCTGCTCCGGTGCTTAGCGCGGTTTGGTATGCTTCGGCAACGCCCGCGAAGCCGAGTTTATTGCCGCCAACAATTCCTAGGCGCCCGCGCTGCGCTCGCTGCTCTGGTTTTGCCCATTCAATGTCGGGAAACAGCGGCTTCGCTGGGTTTTGTTTGCGCCAATAATCGTATTCCATTCGTGTCTCTTTTCGTTATTAATTCTTCCTGGCTCAAGCATGTCTTTGTGTACTTATCATACCATTACTTCCTGTTTTCGTTTAGGCAGCGTATAGTGGAATTATGACGAATGACATGAAGCAGCATGAAGCAATGATAAAACAAAGACTAGAACAAACGCTATCGTCCGGTGAGCTTGTGCAGCTCGCGGCATTCCATGCGCGGCGAATCGCGGAGTTTCAGCATGAGCGGCTGGTCCATCTGTTAGTGACGATGTTCTTCGCGTGCCTGCTGTTTGCAGCGGCTTGGCTGTTTTTCGCGGCAGTTCCCGCCGGCTTGCTGCTCTCGGTGCTCACGGGCGTACTTACGTTAATTCTATTTGTGCTAGAGCTGTTTTACATCCGTCATTACTACTATCTGGAAAATGGTACGCAGCGGCTATATCGGCTAACGGTGGCGATTGAAGAGCGGCGTGTAGGCAATAGGAATGATACTGTAGCTATATGAAAAAGCCCGCCCCCAAGAGCGTCCGCGCCAGCCGCTCTGGAGCGGGGGCGAGCTTTTTCGAGAGAGCGGGTGCCCTACTTGTTCATGCGATCGCGTTCAAAAACAAAAAACATGATCGCACAAACTACAAGTCCAGCACCTATGTGCCATAGATGCTGGACCGCTGCGAAAACAGCAGCACCTAACATCCATGTCAGTATAAAAGCCACAACAAGCTCACGAACATGGCGGCTCATATGCCACCTCCTTTCATAGCGTCGACCAGGTCTTCGGGAGACCTGAGGCGCGGGTGGACAGGTGCTTTGTAGCTGCTTCTAACGTGTAGGGGCGACTAATCGCCCGTAAACACGAGCGAAAAGCTGTTATAATAGTAACAGATATTAGACATATAGTCAATAGTATAAGGATTTATATACCTGCGTTTGCCTAGCGGCGCCTGTATGACGCGTGCTGCCCGGATAGCGATTATATGCCGCATTTATGTTAGATAGTGCATGCCCGAAGCGGTCTATGCAAATTCAACACTCACCGGGCAGTGATCGCTGCCCATTTGTTTGGCGTGAATTGTTGGGTTTTGCACGCGCGGTGCAATTGCGACAGATGCCAGCCAGTAGTCAATCCGCCAGCCAACGTTACGCGCCCGGGCGTTCGCCCAATGCGTCCACCAAGTGTAAGCGTTCGCTTCGTGCGGGTGGGCGGCGCGGAAAACATCAATAAACCCAGCGTCAAGATACGTTTGAAAACCAGCGCGCTCTTCGTTGGTGAATCCATGTTTGCCGGCGTTTGATTTTGGGTTTGCAAGGTCAATGTCGGCGTGTGCTACATTCATATCGCCGCAGTATAAGATGGGTTTAGCCGCGCCATACTGCCCCGTCTCCAATTCTTGCAGATATGCGAGACACGCGGCGTCCCAGCGTTGGCGCAGGTTCAGCCGGCTTAAATCGCCTTTGGAATTTGGTGTATAGCACGTTACGAGCCAGAAATCGTCAAATTCTGCGGCGATAATGCGCCCTTCATCGTTCGGATCACCGTAGCGGTCGCCTGTTAGCTGAAATCGCTGGACAATGCCGTTCGGAAAGCCGTCGCGGTAGCAGTGCGCTGGTGTTTTCGAGAAAACCGCTGTGCCTGAATAGCCTTTTTTTGTTGCCGAGTAGAAATGCTCAGTGTATTCAGGTAAATCAACTTCTACTTGGCTCGGCGATGCTTTCGTCTCTTGCAAGCAGACGATGTCGGGGTCGTACGTGCTAATGAACCGCGCGAACTCGCCTTTGTTGATGACGGCGCGGATACCGTTGACGTTCCAAGAGAAGAGTTTCATGGACCTAGTATAGCGTATGGGCAGGTTATTTATATAATCGTTTGCTGAGTATTTTTAATCAAGCGTACGGATTTCGCGCGAATCCATGTTATCATAGAATCTAATGACCAATCCACTTCCCAAGCTGGTAACGTTCGACGGCGATGCGCGCAGCGGCAAAGGTACGATTGTGAGTTTGGTAAAAGATTACGTGCGCGATGAATTATTTCTGCCTGTTATGCTGATTGATGCAGGGCAAGTCTTTCGCGTGCTCGTAGTGATGATGCAGGAATACGGCGTAGATCTGGACGATCCGGCAGCAATTGATGCATTTCTTGCCGATAAGCGTAACGAAGACGCTTGCGTGCGCCGCGTGAAATTCGTGTATCATCTGCCGCGAGCAGACCGCGATGCGTTGCTCTACACGCCGGAAATCAGTGCGAACAGCGTAAAAATTGGTGCTCGTCCGCGCAGCCAAGCATTCAAAGATGCGTTGTTGCGCAAATGGCTGCGCGATGCGCGCGAAGAGGGCGTGGAGATTGTATTGCTAGACGGGCGTGCGCTCGGCGAAGTCGGCGAAGAGCTTGCCCGTGCTGGATTATGCGAGCATGTGCTTGATTTGTTTTTCGTGTGCGATCCGGTAGTAAGCGCCCAACGTACCCTTGGTATGATGCCGCGTCCGTACGCCGAGTTAAATGCTGATGACCGCGCTCGTGTTGACGATCAGGCGGCGCAAATCGCCGCTCGCAACCGCGCCGATCGTACGCGCTCAGTACAGCCGGTCGTGCCGCCTGCTGGCGCACTCACCTACCCTGTGGGCGAGCTGCCAACGGTGCTCCCGCCGCGCGATCCTTGTCCTGCTGCTATTATTGATCGCAGCATAGAATTACCGCGCGAAACTATGGCGCTGCCGGTTATTAGGTTAGTGGAGACATACTGCCTGCCGCCTGCGTCCTGATTCGAATAAAGATATGAAGTAGTTGAGCACTCTGTTTGGCTAACGTGTTCTCTTTCTGTACGCTTGTTTCTAAGCACTATATGCTCTGACGGCGAGCTAGGATCGCTAAAAGTTTCTCTTCTTACTTGAGAGCAGCTGTTGATATAGTTTGGTATACGCGCGCGCGGTTGCTTCGGGCGATAGCTCGCGGAAGACGGACTTCGTGCCAATGCTTAGGCAGTGGCGGGTTGATTTATCGGCTAATTGGCGCATACCGGCGGCGAGCGCCTTGCAAGACGGCTCAACGAGCAGGCTGTTGTTTGGGTGCAGTCCGACGTCGAGTCGGTCGTCGCAGTACAATACGGGCAACCCGGCGGCGAGCGCTTCGGTGATGACGATGGGCTGGTTGTCGAAGCGGTATGACGCGAGAATGAATATATCGGCATCGCGCAGATGCTGTACGATCTCTTGCTGGCTGCCAACGTGCCCGGTGAACGTAATGCGCGTATCGCCCCGGGCGTGGGCGCGCAGAGCGGCAAGCTCTGCGCCGTCCCCGATAATGACGAGTTCGCTGTCTGGAATATCTGCTTGGCGAAATGCGTCGATAACGACCGCGAGGCGTTTTTCCTTGACGATGCGGCTGACGCTTACGAATCGTAATGCATGTGATGTCCGCTTGCGCCTTGTATTTGCGATAATCGCCTCAAACGAGCGGCTATAGCCGGTAGGAATGCTAGCATTTGGAATATGCATACTAGCACCGGCAGCCTGAATGTAGCGCAGCATGTAGCGTGATGGCGTAGTGATGGCGTCAACACTCGTCGCCATGAGTGCTTGCGATCGCCAGTCAAACAACCCGAGCGGCGACTCTTCGCACAATACGGTATGGTCAATTGCAACCAGGGCTTGTGTGCTGCCGCGAATGCGTCGTAGTTTGTATGCGCCTAGCCGGTAGCCAATGCTGCCGAGAAACGCGATAATTGGCGCTGTACTATGTGCGCCCGCCATGTTGGTATGAAAGGTATGCACGTGCGGAATGTGTTGTATGCGTGCAATATGCGCCGCTAGCTGCACGGCACCAGTGTCGGTTTGGCTATGAATGATATCAAATTTGTGCTCGCGTGAAATTTGCTTAGCGAGCGCACGAGTACTGACAATAATTCGCGTGTGCTTTGGCAGCCCCGGGAAGCGATATGACGGCAGGCGAATCGTTTCAGCGTTTGCGGGTGGCACTAGCTGTACGGCAGGCGCGAGCAGCGTGACGCGGTGCCCTAAACGCACCAGCTCTTCAATTTGCATTTGTACGGAACGACTAACGCCGCTGGAATCAGGAAACATGTCTTCAAGCACGAGCGCAATATGAAGCGTTTGCATACTTGCATTATACAATATGCAGTAGCTTTTTTGCCGCATGCGCTCTATAATACGATGGCATGAAACGATCAACACGACCGCCAAGCTTGAGGCAGATCGCTAAGACGCTCGGCTGCGAGGAGCGCCAGCGAAACGGAATCTGCTGGTTGGAGTGCAACACGAGTGCCAGCAAAGTTGCGGTTGTAGTCCACGGCGTGACGGGTGGTAAAATTGACATGATGCCGCTTGCTAGGCAATATGTGCGTGCCGGTTATGCTGTGTATGCCGTTGATTTGCCGGGACATGGCGGCTCGGAGCTGCCGGAATTGCGGTCGTACGACGATTTAGCGGCGTGGTTGGCGCGCGTGATTGATGCGATTGGGCGGACGCCGGATTTGCTGAGTAGTAATTCATATGGTTCGTCTGTCGTGTATCGTTATATGGTTAACGGTTTGTTGCCGCAAAAAACGCGTGTTGTGCTTGCTTGCCCGACGCCTCATACGTCGCAGGTTTCAAATGCATTGCAGGTTGTTTCGACACACATGCCAAAAAAAGCGTTTTGGGCCGTGTACAATATCTACCTTGGACAATTGATTCGCGGTGCGGTCGGTATGAATACGTATGATCGCGACACGTGGTCGTGGTTTCTTGAGTCTGAAAAATACAAAAAAGCAACAACGACACTGCGGACATCGACTATATTATCAACGCTACTTTATAACGATAACCCATTTACGGCGTCCCCTTCCCTAGAAGTTCAGCGGCGCGTTACGGTCGTGATGGGGGCAAGAGATAGGGTTGTCTCCGAGAAGGCGCGCAATGCGATGCGCCAGCTTTTACCTGAGGCGAAGATCCGTATCGTACCAAGTGCCGGTCATATTCTGCACTTTGAAGCTTGGCGCGATTTGCTGCCTGACGAGCCGGGTGCGCGCAATATGATATACTAAGGGGTAGTTATGAGAATTGGACTGTTTATCGACGATTACTTACCGTCGGTGCACGGCGTGGCAACGTCGACAGCAACATACAAGCAAGCGCTGGAGAATTTAGGGCACGAGGTGTTTGTTGTTGCGCCGAAAGTCGAAGATTACGACGATTACGACGACCACGTAATTCGTATGCCATCGTCGAAGAATTATGTGTTTGAAAAGCGCGAGGTGGCGTATATTTACCCGGGGCTTGCAAAGCGCCTCGACGAATACGACTTTGATATTGTACATAGCCAGACGCAATTTTATTTAGGCGTGTTAGCGCACAGCGTTGCAAAGCGCCAGAATATCCCGCATGTCACGACGATCCACACGCTCTACACCGAGCTCATCGACGACTATCCGTTTATGGTGACGGCGGGGCTGATCGCGGCAACGGTAGCGTTTCCTGTGGTGCTGAGAACGAAGCCGATTATGCCAAAAATGTCGCGCGAGCAGATCCGCGAACTTGACCGCAGTAGAATCAAAGATATGCTGTCGCGTCAAGGTTGGCGGTTGACGGCAGCGTTTGCGAATAAGTGCGACGCATGTTTATCGCCGTCGAAACATTTAGCGAAGATTCTGGTTGATGAAGGCGGCTTGACGACGCCGTATTATATTTTTCCGAACAGTATTGATACAAAAAAATATCGCCATGCGCGTGCTATAGACTCGCCAATTGCAAAAAAGCGCGGTGAAAAATTTATCATTTGCGTGGCGCGGCTCAGCCCCGAGAAACGGCAAATGGCGCTTGTCGAGGCGATGCCGCACATTGCCGATGAGACAATCAAGCTCGTGTTCGTCGGCGGCGGCCCGTACGAACGCGAACTGCGTGATCGCGTGGCGGAATTAGGGTTAGAAGACCGCGTGATATTTACCGGAATGTGTTCAAGCGCGCAGGTAGCGTCGTTGCTGAAACAGGCGGATGTGTTCGCGCTTGCGTCGTATCATTTCGATAATCAGCCGATGACGTTTCTGGAAGCAGCCGCAGCAGGTTTGCCGATTGTGTACTGCGACGAGCGCTTGACTGAGGCGCTTACGCCGAAGAACTCAATTTTGACCGGCGGTATTGAGGGCGAAGATTTTGCGCGCGTCTTGACTGATATACTCAGCGACCGCGAGAAACTTAAGCGCTTATCGGCAGGCGCATTGCGCGTCGCGAAAGCGTTCGACTCAGAAACGATGGCGAAAAAGCTTGTTGAATTGTATCAGCGCCTGATTGACGCGCGGCGGGAACTTGAGCAATAGCTTGAATGCCGTAGCATTTGAAGCGTTTGAGCGTATTTTGCTGTTTGCTACGCTTTTGTCGTGCGAATATGGCGTTTAGCTAAAGTGTGATTTATCGGCGTATTCTTAGCGCATCAGCCGTTTTGCCTCGCGGTCTTGGTCGCGGCGTTTGATCGTTTCGCGTTTATCGTAGCGCTTTTTGCCTTTACCGAGCGCGATGACGAGCTTAATAAACCTCCCCTGCGTCAGCAATTTTGTCGGTACGATCGTCATACCCTGCGTGCGGCTCGCGGCGAGCTGGTCGATTTGTTTGCGGTTTGCAAGCAGCTTGCGCGGGCTCGTGTCAACTGTGCGCGCTTCAGGCTTGCCGCGCTCGTTATGACGCAGGCTAAAACTAGCGTTATTCAGCCATAATTCCCCATTCTTTACTGTAACAAATGCGCCTTTTAGCTGGACGTGCCCGTTGCGGGCGGCGCGTACCTCCAGGCCGGTGAGCGCTAGCCCTGCTACAATTTCGTCGTCCAGCGTATAATCAAACCGCGCCCGGCGGTTAATGATCGCGGACGAACTAGCGTGTTTTTTGCTGTGCGGGCGCTTCTTGCTCATACTACATCATTATACCATTGCAGTATAATGATATTACACACTACATATAGTGGATAACGATGTATTTTACACATTATATATAGCGTCATAATGACATGTGCGTTATACTAGAACTCATGAATTATGAGGGTAGCCAGGCGCCGCGAGTGTCTAAATGTAGTGCTGAATTTAACGAATGCGATATGTCGCAGCTGCCGTTTCGCGTCAATGAGCTGCCGCAGATTCGCACAACGTACGATCCGGCGGCGCTACAAGAGCTAGCAGTCTCGCTTGATGGCGGCGCTGAACCGCCGCACTTGCGCCAGGTTAATCCGATTCAAGTTAACGAATTTGATGATGTAGGTAAATTACAGGCATACTTAGATGAATATCGCGTATTTTATAACAGTGATGGACATACGGTGGCGATTCCGGATAGCAGTGAACTTGAGCGCCGCCCCGACGGTACGTGGCGGATTTTGATCGCTGGGCATCGCCGCTGCCGTGCTATGCGTATAGTCGCCGATAAATATGGGTATGCGCTTCGCGAGAGCGATGTGCGCATTGACGTGTATCATAATCTGCCATTTGCCGACGCGGTGAGTTTGCAGGGGCGCGAAAACGAGCATTGTGAAGTTGATCCAGCTGAAGCAGCGAATGATATTGCACGGCATTATTATTACTTTCAGCATAAGCACGACGGACGTATACCAACGCAAAAAGAATTAGTATTGCTAACTGGCTACTCTGCCGACCGCGTGAGCAAAGCGTTGCGTTATCATTCTCTGCCCAGTGAGTTGAAAGATTATTATACGAGCGGACAATTGCCGTTTAATATTGTGGCGCGGTTACGTTCGCTGTACGATGCTGAATATTCGTATCGCACGCAGAAGTATCCGCGGCAAGCTGTCGAATGCTCTGATGAATTGTCGCGCGACGCATTGCACCAAACCGCAGGCTTTGCGAATGAGTTGGCGGCGCTTAAATCGAAAGGTTTCGGCGCTGATATGCTGCGTGAAAAGTTAAGTGCTAAGATGAAATCACTTGAAGTCGTGCAAGATGAACTATTTATGCTAGAGGAAACACCGGTTGAATACCGCACGCGTACGCGTCGCCGTCATGTTGATGTAATGGCGCAGCAACTTGGTGCGGAGATTGATACACCGCCTGAAACATGGTCGCCTGCGTTGCGGAAATTTATCGCGAAAGCTGCCGTCCGTGCAGCAGAGATTGACCAGGCGGTAATTCAGCGCGCCGAAGATGATGCCCGCGTTGCTGCAGGTAGTATGGCGCAAGTAATGTTTGCATAAGAGTACGTTAGGGTACAAAAAGAAAAGCCGCCCCAGACAGGAGCACGAACGGACAACGTATGTCCGGGGCGGCTCAACTGTGGGGCGCTGCAGGGGCGCACACGCTAGTCGCTCTTTGAGGAGAGGACGTTGGCTATGATGATAGCGTAGCGCCGCGCCAGCGTAAAGCTGGCGACGCTAGCGATAGCGAGACTCATGGTGCCGATGGCGCCACTCACGGTGCGGCGGGTTGCGGTGACCTGCCGATTAGTGAGCCCAAACGCAAGGGCTCGGTCGGATACGAGCTCAATGAGCCCCATGAGTCCGACGACACCAAACAACACTGCACCCGCAGACAACTCGGCATCTGTCAGTGTGAGTCCCACCACCGGCGTGCCGGCGAACTCGTATGTCTCCGAGCGCCGGAACGGCGCGCGATAGCGAACATCTGTCGCATTGAGCTTCTCGCCTTTCGGCGAGAAGCTGCTCGGTTCGGCGATAGTTGGCTGAGTCATGACCCACCCTCTCTCTACACGAGACTCCGAGAATTATGCGCGGCTGCGCGTGGAGTCTATGCACGATTATGTCAAGTTTATGTGTATAAGTCAAGAGATGTCTTGTAACTCAGGGATTTTCACATATTAAAAAATAAAGTATACCTAAAATCAACACTGAGCCGTGATATACTATTCCGTATGATTGCTGACGTCCATATTACTGAGAAATCGTTTGGTCCTACGGTGTTGATGGCCGGAGTGAAGTTTGGCGTGGACGACGGCGAGAAAGTCGGGCTCATCGGGCGCAATGGCGCAGGAAAAACGACGCTATTTGGTATATTGACAGGCACGGATAAAGATTTCACTGGTAGCATAATTTTTCGCCGCGGCAGCGTGGTTGTGGCAACGGCGCAGGAACATCACGGTGTCGGCGATATAACAGTGCTGGAGTACATCTTGAGCGGGCTGCCGGAGTACGCGCGATTGCGGCATATTCTGCATACTTATCCTGAGACGATGGGTAATGACATGGCGAAGATCGAAGAATATACGCAGGCGCTTGATCGGTTTGGGCAAAAAGGATTCTATCAAATTGAGGAGCTTGTGACCGAAGAGTTGAGGAATTTTCAGATGGACGGCGCGGCGGAACGTCCCCTCGCCTCGCTGAGCGGCGGGCAGAAGCGGCTGGTCGAGGTGGTGAAAATTATGCACGCGCAGGCGGATTTAGCACTGATAGACGAGCCGACGAACCACATGGATTACGTGGCGAAGAAGCAGTTTATTGATTGGATGAAAACATCAAAACAAGCGATGCTGGTTATTACGCATGACCGCGATGTACTGAAAGAAGTTGACCGAATTATTGAGCTGAAGGATGGTGCGACGGTAAGCTTTGAAGGAAACTATGACGCGTATTTGAAACATAATGCGTTCGCGACGGGCAACGCGATGAATGAATATGAGACGGTGGCGCGGCGGATTGCGAATCTAAAAGATAAGGTACTGCAGTTTCGGCGCATGAAAGAGCGGGCGCGCGACCCCGATACGATTAAACAATTCAAGCGGCGCGAAAATCAAGCGGCGGCAGAGCTGGCGGAGTTAGAAAAAATCGAAATGCCAACCTTTTGGATTGACCGTGAGCATGTAGCGCAGTTGGATTACAAGGTTGCGGATCGTTACCAAAAATTCAAGGCGCGTAACATTCATTTGCGTATGAAGGATGGTGCGATGCGCTCGCGGCGCAAACTCGTTGAGGCGCGCGATGTGGCGCTTGGATATGGTGATACGCTGCTGTTTGAGGGCGTGAATATTGATCTGCGCGAAGGCGAAGCGGTAGAGCTGCGTGGGCGCAACGGCGCGGGTAAGACGACGTTGATTCGGGCACTGCTAGCGGGTTCTACTCAGGATTCAAAAGCAGCTCCCGTACTTTACGGCGGTACGCTTGCCCTTGACCCGCATGTGCGCGTGGGTGTATATGAGCAGGAAATCGCGTCGACGTATCTGAATATGCCGTTACACGATGCGATTGAGCAAATGTATATTGACCGCAAGCTGGCGATTGGCGAGACGAAAATCCGCCAGCTAATGGGTGATTATTTGTTTACTGATGCTGATGGCGCGACGCCGCTTATTCGGTTGAGCGGCGGGCAGAAGGCGCGGTTTCAGATTATTAGCATGCTGGCAAATGATCCGCAGTTGCTAATTCTAGATGAACCAACGAATCATTTGGATTTGCCGAGTATTGAAGAACTAGAGACGGCGCTTGAGCGCTACGCGGGTGCAATACTTTACGTTAGCCACGACGATTATTTTCGCCGGAAGATCGGCGGCGCGGTTGTACAGATTGGCGCAGTGTAGACTGATAGTTCCCCTGTCTTCTTAATCCTATAACTGGCGGCGATTGAGTCGCATACTGTTTTATCATGAGTAGCATAAGAAAATAGCCCCCGAAACGGCTCAAGCTGAACTTTCGGACAAAAGCCCGAGAATGCTTAACGAGAAAGCATTTAATCAGGCTTGATGCCGAATCGGCGAGCTATTTTCAGAGGCGAGTTAGTCGCTAGCAGCGAAGCGCAGCAACCCTGCTACGGTCATAATAAGAAAAACGACCAAACAAGACTGGAAGAAAGATACTGCTGGTACCCCATCCAGCCCGGACGCGTGAAGCGCGCCCAAGAGGATCATAATGATCCATGCCGGAATGGCGATAACAATTGCCATACAGGCAACAAATGCAATAATGAACAAAACAACAATGAGAGCAGTCTCCATTGCCTTATCCTCTCCAAAGAACGACCTCTCCGCGCGGGATTGCGCGAAAAGCTATTCTATATATATCATGTATGGTGTGATTGGTCAAGCGAAAGCTAAGCGAGCAGTCCTTTGCCGCGCAGCGCTGCATCAATTTTAGCGCGGTCAAAGCCGCGGACGATAACGCCGGCAATGTCGGTAACGGGGACGCTGCTGGCACCCCCGCCAACTTTGGCGAGCAGCTCGTCCATTGCGCCCTCGTCGGTTTCAATATCGCGTACGGTAAACGGCACGCCGAGGTGCTCTAAATATTGTTTCTCGGTTTTGCAAAATGCGCACCAGGCGGCGCTGTAAACGATGACGTGTGATTGTGCAGCTTTTGACATTATGACCCCTTTTCGTTAATCATAATCATTATACACACAATATATAGCGTACGCAATAGGCTATCAAGCGCTAGATGTGCTGCTTGGTCAAGTACCAGCCGCCGTCAACAGGCGACTGATAGCAAGTAAGTTTCAAGTCTAAATGGTACTTTTGTAGTTCGCGAATAGCACGCAGAGCGTCGCTGCGGCTGGCGAAGCGCTTTTTCTCGGGCGCTCGGGCGGAATTATTGCGGTAGCGCTGGTGTTTGGGAGTGCGATTACGGCGCGGCATGTTTGTAGTATACGAGGTTCGGGCTTTACAGACAATCTGGTTGCCTGATACAATTAACTGCGTATGAGTAAACTCTCTGGCGATAGCGACAGCCGTGCGGCGGGCGCCACATCCTCTGCGAGCGTGCCGGCGTCGGCGATTATGGCGACAATGGCAGATACGACGTGGCGTATGTTTACGCCGAGCGTTGGTCTGACGCTGGCTGGTGTATGGCTAGATGCGCAGTTCGGTACGAAACCGTGGCTGATGTTTGGTGGCATCATATTAGGGTTTGTTGGCGCGTTTGTACTCGTAAAGCGGCAAATCGCGGGCGGTACGCGGCGAAAGGCGGCGCAGCGATGACAGCGGCTGGATTCGGGCTAGGTACAGCAATAAGCGGCGCAGGTACGATGATTTCTGATGGGGCAGCGTTGGCATTTGGCGCGGCTAGTGGTGCCGTGGCAACGTTTGCGGCGGCTGGTCCGCATATCTCGGTGAAAGCCGATACAGTCGCGACGATTGGCGGATTTGCGGTAACGAATTCGCAGGTGCTCGGCGCGTTTGGGCTGATCGTGCTTGTATGGCTGATGTTTCGGATGCGTTTGGCTGTGCTGGGGCGCAGAAAACATACATTCGCAACACGCTTGATGCAGTGGACGTTTGAAGGACTGTACAGCACGGTTAAGCAGGTAATCCAGGATGAGGCGTGGGCGCGGCGAGTCGCGCCGTTAACGATTACGATATTCTTTTTTGTAGTGGCGCAATATTGGCTGGGGCTATTACCTGTCGTTGGTCCGATCACGGTTGGCGAGCACGGTACTCCCCTGTTGCGTGGTGGCGTAGCGGACTTAAACATGACATTTGGATTGGCGATTGTGACCATTGTCGCGGCGCAGGTGTATGCGTTTAAGTATATGGGTTTCCGCGGCAATATGGGGCGCTACTTTGTAAACCCGCTGCGCGATCCGATTATGTCATTTGTCGGTATCTTAGAGCTGGTGGCGGAGTTCTCGCGCATGCTGGGCCTGAGTTTCCGCTTGTTTGGCAACGTGCTAGCAGGTGAGGTACTGTTAATCATGATTGCGTATTTGACGCAGGTGATTTCGCCGATGGCGCTTCAACCGTTTTACTTTTTTGAGCTGTTTATTGGTGGCATTCAAGCGTACATTTTCTTTATGTTGTCAACCGTATTTATTTCCCTAGGTCTCGTGCCGCATGGCGACCATGGCGAGCCGTACGCTTCAGTTGATCATTCCCCTGTTGATAGTCCGAAACTAGCGGCGGAGAATGAATCATAAATCGATAACAATAAATATAAGGAGAATTATCAATTATGGAAGCATTATCATTTGCTCTCACTTATGCAATTCCGGCAGCGTTTGCCGCGATCGGGTGCGGTATGGTCGGTACGGCTGCGATGAATGCGGCTGGGCGTAATCCAGAAAAAATTAACGATTTGCGCACGATGATGATTCTTGGGATTTCATTTATCGACGCCTTGGCAATTATTGGTTTCGTGGCGGCAATCGTTGGAAAGGTTATGTAAGTAGCAGGGGTCATCGTGATAGAAAGTGTGACACAATTTGCGGCGGCGCACGCGGAAAAGGCGGATATGTTTACGTCGCTTGGACTTGACTGGAAAGCGCTTGGTTTGCAAACGGTTGCGTTTTTAGTGCTGCTTGTCTTGCTTCGCAAGTTTGTGTATCCGCCGCTTGTTGAAACGCTGGATAAACGCGATGCTGAAGTTAGAGCGGGCGCTAAAGCGGCGCGCCAGGCGCAGAAAGCGGCCGACGAAAGCGAAGCGCGCACGGCAGCGATGCTCAAAAATGCGCAGCGCGAGTCGCGGGCGATTGTGTCGTCGGCAAAGCAAGAAGCGGTAGATATGATAGCCGATGCTGAGGCGAAAGCGTCGTCGCAAGCGAAGCAGATTATTGAGAATGGGCGGCGCGACGTGGCGGCAGAATTAGCGGCGGCAAAGAAAAGTTTGCGCAGCGAAATGGTTGACTTAGTAATTGAGGCGACTGCGGGCGTAACGCGCCATACCGTTGATGCGCGCAAAGATACGCAGCTGATTGAGAAAAATCTCGGGGAGCTGCAATAAATGGCGCAGGTGATTTCGCGGCGGCGGCTCGCAAGCTACGCGGCTGGCGTGTTGGCGGCGGGCGGCGACCGCGGTTTATTGCTGCGCGAAATCGCGGCGTATTTGATTGAGACAGAAGCGACGCGTACGGCAGATTTGGTCGTTGCGGCGATTGAAGAGGAACTGCAAGCGCGCGGCATCGTCGTCATTGAGGCGGTTTCAGCGCACCCGCTAAGCGATGAACTGCGCGCGCGCATACGCGCGCTCGTTGGCGGGCGCGAGGCGCATTTTCGCGAGCGCATCAATCCGGATGTTATTGGCGGTGTGAAAATCGCCTTGCCCGATAGCGAGTTTGACGGCACGATTCAACGTAAATTAATCGCCCTCAAGGGCGCGAAGTAAAGGAGCAATATGGCTGATAACGCAGTGGCGGAATTGTCTGAGAGCCTGCGGCGGGCGATCGCGGGACTTGAGGCGAAAGAAGGATTGGAAAAAGTTGGTATCGTGACGCGCGTCGGCGACGGCGTAGTTTGGGTACACGGACTGCGCCAAGCGGGCTATTCGGAAGTGTTAGAAGTGCAAACGGATGGCGGTATCGTTGAAGCGTTTGTACTAAACTTGATGGAAGACGAAATTGGCGCAGTACTGCTAGGCAGCGACCAGGGCGTGGCGGCTGGCGATAAGGTCAAGCTGAAAGGCGAAGTGCTCAGCGTGCCGGTCGGCGAAGAGCTGCTCGGGCGAGTGGTTAATCCGCTTGGCCAACCGCTTGACGGTGGTTCGGAGATCAAGGTGAAACATCGCTTGCCAGTGGAGCGCGAAGCGATTGGCGTGATGGGGCGCAAAAGCGTGCACGAGCCGCTGATGACCGGCATCATGTCGATTGACGCTATGTTCCCGATCGGGCGCGGACAGCGCGAGTTAATCATCGGCGACCGCCAGACGGGCAAGACCGCCATCGCGCTTGATACGATGATCAACCAGGCGCGCCAAAAGACCGGCGTTGTCAACGTATATGTAGCGATTGGCCAGAAATTATCGAAAATTGCCCGGCTTGTTGAACGCCTGAAATCTGAAGGCGTAATGGAACAAACGATTGTTGTGGCGACGGGTCCGAGTGATCCAGCTTCCCTGCTCTATTTGGCGCCATACGCCGGTACATCGATGGGCGAATACTTCCGCGATAGCGGCAAGCATGCGCTAATGATTTACGATGACTTAACGAAGCATGCTGTGGCATACCGCCAGATGTCGCTGTTATTGCGCCGTCCGCCGGGCCGCGAAGCGTTTCCAGGCGACGTATTCTATTTGCACTCGCGTTTGTTGGAGCGTTCGGCGAAATTATCGGATGAATTAGGCGCTGGGTCGTTAACTGCCCTTCCAATTATCGAAACGCAGGCAGGTGACATCTCTGCTTACATTCCGACCAATGTGATCTCTATTACAGACGGCCAGATTTTTATGGAGACAGATCTGTTTTATCAAGGCATTCGCCCGGCAATCTCAGCGGGCTTAAGCGTGTCGCGCGTCGGCGGCGCTGCACAAACAAAGGCGGTAAAGTCGGTCAGCGGCAACCTGAAGCTTGGTCTCAGCCAGTTCCGCGAGCTCGCGAGTTTTGCGCAGTTTGGCTCGGATTTGGATGATGCAACAAAATCGCAAATTGAGCGCGGCCAGCGCTTGACGGAGCTGCTCAAGCAGCCGCAGTATCAGCCAATGAGCGTTTGGGAGCAAGTTGCATCAATCGCGGCAGTGAGCGAAGGGCTATTTGATGATGTGCCGGCAGCAAAGATTAAAGAGGCGCAGCAAGCACTATTGGAGCGCTTGTGGGCTGAACACAAAGATGATATGCGCGCGCTTACAAAAGGTGATAAAAAATTCGGCGAAGACGAAAAAATTGCAAAAATCGTGAGAAATACTGCTAAAGCGATCGCGAAAGGATACGAGGAATAAATGGCGTCAACTCAGCAACTAAAATCGCGCATTCGCTCGGTGAAAAGCACGAAGCAGATCACGAAAGCGATGCAGATGGTAGCGGCGAGCAAAATGCGCCGAGCGCAAGAGGCGACAAAGAGTTCGCAGGCGTATACGATGGCGGCGCGCGAACTGCTGACGTATCTAGCGGCACAAGGCGCGACGAATGGACATAAATGGTTCACGGTGCGTCCAGTGAAGTCCCGTCTGCTTATCGCCGTTGCGAGCGATAAGGGTTTGGCGGGCGCGTATAATGCGAATATTCTGAAGGCTTACGTACGCGAATTGAAGGCTGACGATGCGGCAAATATTGCAAACAAAACGATTGCGGTAGGGCGTAAAATTGCTCAGGCGGCAACGCGCATCAAAGATACGGAAATAGTCGGTACATATGAAGATTTGCCGGATCATTTTTCGGGCGCCGAGTTTCACGCAATTCTAAACACCGCGAAGGATCTCTTTGAAGCGGGTCAGGTTGATGCGGTGGACGTCATTTTCACGCGGTTTGTCAGCAGCCTAACACAGCGGGCGGACGTAGTGCGCCTGTTCCCTGCCGGTTTTACGCCAACTGACGATGTGCAGCCTGATATCGCCGAAGCGAAATTTGAACCGAGCCCGAAGCAGATTATTGACGATATCGCCTACCGGCTAATTAGCGCGCGCCTGTTCCAGGCACTGATGGATTCGCGCGCCAGCGAGCATAGTATGCGCATGCTTGCTATGAAAAATGCTACCGATAACGCGACCGATCTTGTTGATGCGTTGACACTTGAAATGAACAAGGCGCGACAAGCGGCAATTACGCAAGAGTTGACAGAGATTAGCGCTGGCGTGGAGGCGATGCAATGATGAGAATAGCACAGCTGATAAATCAGTATAATCCGGATTTGGTTGATGTTACGATCTGCGGGTCGATGGCGCATCAAGAAAAATTCACGGCAGCCGCCCGAACGCTTGAGGCGGCTGGACTGCGTGTTCGTGTTCCCGCTATTGAGGAAAATGTCGACTGGTTATCGTTCACTGAGGATCAGGCGCTCGCCAAGAAAAAAGATTATATGGACCGGCATTTTGCGAATATTGCGCGCTCTCGTGCGGTACTAGTGTGCAATTATGAGAAGAATAACGAACCTGGTTATATCGGCGCAAATACGCTGATGGAGATGGCGGTGGCGTATGTAAGCGGCGTGCCAATATATTTGCTTGAGAAGCCTGATGGCAGCATAAATTCGAAAGCGCTTGAAGTTGCGGCGCTTGGCGGAATCGTGCTGCCCGATGGCGATGTCAAAGGGTTGATTGACGTATTGAAACAAGGAGAAGATCATGAGTAAAAAAGTAGGAAAAATTATCCAAATCATGGGCGTGGTGGTTGACGTCGAGTTTGGCGATACGGAGTTGCCGGCAATTTACGATGCGCTAACGGTCGTTCGCGGCGAACAAACAGTCACGCTAGAGGTGGCGCAGCATCTCGACAGGCATACGGTGCGAACCATTAGCCTGCAAAGTACTGACGGTTTGCGGCGCGGCCAGGATGTAACAGCAACGGGTGCGCCGATCAGCGTGCCGGTCGGCGAAGCGACTCAGGGGCGAATGTTTAATGTGGTCGGCGAACCGATTGACGGCAAGAAAATTGCGAAAGACGTACGGCGCGCGCCGATTCACCGCCAACCGCCCGAGCTGACCGAGCAGTCAAACAAAACGGAGATTTTGGAAACAGGCATCAAGGTGATTGATCTGATTGCGCCGCTTGCTAAGGGCGGCAAGGCTGGTTTGTTCGCGGGCGCAGGTGTCGGCAAAACGGTATTGATTCAGGAGCTGATTAATAATATTGCAAAGTTCCATGACGGCAACTCGGTGTTCGCCGGCGTCGGCGAACGTACGCGCGAAGGCAACGACCTTTATTACGAGATGAAAGATGCCGGCGTACTCGACAAAACATCGCTTGTCTTTGGACAGATGAATGAACCGCCAGGAGCACGCTTGCGCGTGGCGCTGAGCGGGCTGGCGATCGCCGAAGCATTCCGTGATGAAGGTAAAGACGTGCTATTGTTCGTTGACAATATTTTCCGCTTTACACAGGCGGGAGCTGAGGTGTCCGCTCTGCTTGGCCGCCTGCCGAGTGCTGTGGGTTATCAGCCGAACTTGCAGCAAGAAATGGGCGCGTTGCAAGAGCGTATTACCAGCACGAAAAAAGGCTCAATTACTTCAGTGCAGGCAGTGTACGTGCCGGCCGACGACCTAACCGACCCGGCGCCGGCGACGACATTCGCCCACCTGGACGCGACGATCGTGATGAACCGCGCGTTGACGGAAATTGGTATCTATCCGGCGGTAGACGTGCTTGATTCCAGCTCGAATTCGCTTGATCCGGAAATTGTTGGCGACGAGCATTATGCCGTGGCGCGCGAAGTGCAGCGCGTGTTGCAGCAATACAAAGAGTTGCAGGATATTATTGCAATTCTTGGTATGGAAGAGTTGTCAGACGATCAAAAACAGACTGTGGCACGCGCCCGCCGTTTACAGCGCTTCTTAGCGCAGCCATTCCATGTCGCCGAGCAGTTTACCGGCAATCCGGGCAGCTACTTCAAGCTTGAGGACACAATTCGCGACGCTAAAGATATCTTGTCTGGCAAATATGACGACAAGCCAGAGAACTGGTTCTACATGTCGCCTGTACCGTTAAGCGAGAAAAAGGACTAGCCAATGCAGTTTCAGCTGGTGACATTGGCTGGCGTCAAGCTTGACGAAGCAGTTTACGAAGTGATTTTGCCGACTACCGAAGGCGTGATTTCGGTTTTTCCGAGCCACGAGGCGCTCGTAACAGTGGCAGTGCCGGGCGTGGTAACAGTGCGCCGCCACAAAGAGGATCGCGATGATGAGCTGGAATATTTTGCGATTTCGGGCGGCGTAGTTGAGATCAATCAGGAGCGCGTGCGCATTCTGGTTGACGAAGCAGAACACGGCGACGACATTATTGAAGCGGAAAGCCAAGCGGCGCTAGAGCGTGCGCTGAAGCTGCAAGAAGAATCAAACGACCAGGTTGAGCTCGAAAAAGCCCACCAGCTGGTTGACCGCCATGCGGTACGGTTGAAAGTTGCCGAGCTGCATCGGCGCCGGCGACGACATTAGCGGCTAGATATCTTTTCGTTTTCTTATAGCCTTTAGTAGTGCGCGTGTACTTTCGAGGCGTTATAATAACTTTGATGGCGACTCGCAAGGACCGGTCGTAATTCTTATAAAAAGAAAATGTGTTAGATGGTTGATCAAATATCCATGTAAAAGAATACAATGACGTATGGGTTAAGTAGATTTCAGGTTTTGTGTTGCTACTTTTTGCGCGCAGTAGCTAATAACGTGATTGAGATAATTGCGATGATGATTGTTGGTATCGTAGACTGTACAACTCGTGCTCCTGTATTTGGTGGCTTGATTGTAGATTTTCTTGTGTTGGTTCCTGTCGGTACTCCTGAAGGATTGGGGGTAGCGCTAGAAGCAATTACTGCATCGGCTTGTATAGCATTGTGGTCTGAGGCATAGGAGTTGCCATATTTTGTTGAAACAATACGATAGGTGTTGATAGTTATATTTTTGCCGTTTGACGCAAAGATATGGTCAATCCGATTTTCGCCATAGCTAAGTTCTCTCGACAGTGAAAATCCGTTATAGCTTGACCGTGTATTATTATCAAACGCCTTGTTCTCGGCTAGAGCATATGCATCGGAAAAGTCAGACGATAAAATGCCGTTAGTAAGCGTTGGCGAACCATCTTTTGCGTTGTAATCCCCTGTCAAGAATACTGGTAGATTAGATCCCGAGGCTATACGGCTAACACTATTCATGAGGCTTCTAGCTTGCTGGAGCGAATAAGCTGAACGTTCTGCGGGTGTTGCGGTACCAATATTACCGTCTGAACCAACAAACTCGTCTTCATAGGATAGGTGTGAATTAAAGAGATAAAATTGTTGATGGGAGGTCTTGTCTTCAAGTTTCAGCCACGTAGCAATAAGTGGGCGCGGTAATCCGTAATCTTTTTTGAATAAGTTTGTCGGTTCGGAAGATATGGAAAAGCAACCATTTCCTAACATAGAATATTTAGCTGTTTTAAAAACAATCGGGTTGTTGTACGGCTTATATGTCGTCGTTGGGTCGGTTGACCAGCTGGCGCTACAGCCGTCGTATTCAGAGTTGGCTAAGGTGTATCCGGCACTCTCTAGGTTATTTTTTACAAATTCTAATTGACTAAGCGTGAACGTGTTGTCGTTGCGGCGAAATGCCCCGCTCACCTCCTGAAGTCCAGCTACATCCCAGTTATTATCAACAATGGTTTTAATGATGAGGTTCTTCCGGAAGTCTGGTGCATCCCACGACGTAGGAGTTCTGTCATTGTTGGGTCGGTATGTAAGCATGTTAAACGACGCCAGCCTGATTGGCGTAGAGGTGGACTCTGCGCGAGTGATCGGCGATGTAGTAAAAACGAGGCTTACAATAAGTGTGATGCCTATAAATACTTTTTGCATTTTTATTTTCCCTTTTACTCTAATTTACTCTAATCTATACTTACATGATACAGGTTATGGTTATTGTTGTCAATGATCTAAATCAGGTAATTCACAGACAGAACGATTGTGGCCAAAACCAGCTACATAGAAATCATATCGCGTAGCGGGTGTTTTTTATGAAATTACGCGCCTCATCGGTTGACGTTGCGTGCATCAGCTGGTCGCGCAGTTCTTTTGCGCCGTCGAAGCCTTTAACGTAGATTTTGAAGAAGCGTTTAAGTGTTTCGAACGGTCGTCCAGTTTGCGGCTGGTAGCGATCAAAGAGGTCAAGATGGTAGTTGAGGAGATTAAATAATTCTGTGCACCGAACTACTGCGCTATCGTTATTAGTCGAAATAGTTTCGTTCTGCTCCAGATTATTCTGAGAATGTAAACACCCGGTGTCGTTTGCGGCGAAACAAAACGGGTTCGCAAACACGCCCCGTCCGATCATAATACCGTTGACGCCGGGGTGCTTGGTTGCGAGCGCTAGTCCATGCTCCCGGTCGCGTATGTCGCCGTTAATCGTTAGCAGCGTATGCGGCGCTACCGCGTCGCGCAGCGCGATAATATCGTCAATCAGTTCATAATGCGCCGGCACCTTACTCATTTCTTTTTTCGTTCGCAGATGAATAGTTAGGTTGACGATGTCTTGCTCTAGTAGTGTTCGTAGCCACTCGCGCCATTCATTGACGTGTGTGTAGCCGAGTCGTGTTTTTACGCTGACGGGTAATCCGGCGGTCTTAGCGGCATGAATAGCGGCAATCGCGACGTCTGGGCGGCGAATCAGCGCTGCTCCGCCTGATTTGATGGCGCTCTTCGCTGGGCAGCCCATGTTAATGTCAATACCGTCGAAGCCGAGCCGCGCGCAATGCGCCGCGAATTGCTCCATGTCACCCGGCTCCCCTCCCCAGATTTGCGCCACTAGCGGGTGTTCGTCATCAGTTTTAAGTAGTCGTCCGGCAATTGCTTTATCGCCAGCGTGCACCCAGCCTGTTGCATTGGCAAACTCGGTGAAAAATACGTCTGGCGCGCCTGCCCGCTGCACGACATGACGAAACACAACGTCCGTCACTGCTTCCATCGGTGCGAGCGCAAAAAACGGTTGCGGCAGGTTATTCCAAAATGATTTCATCTTTGCCATTGTACCATGGAAATAAATAAGCCCCTACCTCGTTCTTGAGGTAGGGGGAGGCTCGACGGCAATGGTGCCGGAGCTATAGAGAGGGGGCGGAGTGGAGAGGTAGGAGGAGAACAGCCCTTCTCCACTCCGGGCGGGAGCATATGCTCGGGAGTACGGTGCTATTTGCCGCGCTCCAGCTGACCGCCACCATTCGTCACGCCCGAAGAGACGAACGGCCCCAGTGGGCGCGGCGGGAATCGAACCCGCCACAGCTTGCGCGTAAGGACATACCTCCCCGCGCAAGCTGGTTGCCATACGCGCCTGGCGATTTCTTTTGCTGTTCCGCGCATTAACTGCGCAGACAGCCGGGAAGAAATCGCAAACCCGACCCTAATTTACGTCCGGGTAGGACGAGCGGGCGAAACCTAAGCTCCGTATTCTCGGGTGCTGTACGAGGCACCCGACCGCTGTTCAGCGAGACAGTAGCCTACCAGCGACTACTGTCCCGATCACTCTTAAGCCGCCCCTGCTCGGCGGCACGAGCTTTGTTGCCCATGCTGCCGGCCGTCTTGGCGGCCTTGGCGTTCATGTCACGCTGTTCACGAGACGCGGTGCCGTTCTGCACGGCGTACGCAGCGCGGTCGTACGCCGTCTTAGAGCGGTCAGAAAAGAATCCCATGAGACACACACCTCCTTCCCGCCGAAGTATCGGCGAGATTGTCGGCGAATCCCGTACAAAACGCTCCCGTACCAGAGCGTTTCGGGTGTGCTCATCGGGAGCAACACCAGGATTCGCTCAGTTGGAACATTTGTATCGTACCATGCTCTGCAGGGTTGGTCAAGTTTATTGCTATAATTTGGGTTGATTAGGATATTTTTAATGATTGCTGCGCGCTGGGTCAGGGCGTGCTTTAGGCTCGTTTCGCGCGGGTGGATCAGCGTGATCTGCGCGGCAGCTAGTTCTGTGCGCTTGTCTCGGTTCTTGCAATCAAATCTTTCTCAAATTGCAGCATACCCTTATAATCCGCGGAGTAATCGCTCGCGTCTGGCAGCTCAAGCGTGATGATACAGCGCCAGACTGCGGCGATGAGTGCAGCGAATTGTGTGAGCTCCTCAGTGCTGAATGTTTGGTCGAGGCTATGAATATTGCCATGCGAATCCGGCTCAACGAACTGCAGGATCGCGCCGTCAAACTCGTAGCTGGCGTAATCGCGCGAGTGCTGGCAGAGTAATTGGTAAAACATAAGTTGTTGGCGGTATTTGTGCAGCTTGATTTTTTCGTAATCGCCCCGCCCTGTCCAGCTTGTGCTTGGCTTGCCGGTTTTGTAGTCTGTCACGAAGATATGATTGTCGTTGATGTCAACGAGGTCAAGCGAGCCGGTCAAGCGGGCATCGCCCAGCGTAACACCTTGCGACGCGAAGTTGAGTTCAGCTTTTTGCGCAGGCGTGAAGCTGTCGTATTCGGTATGTAAGAATTTACTAAGCGCATCGGTACCGCGCTTAGCGTAGTGGTTGAATTCGTCTATGTTGAGGCGCTGGTCGTGCAGTTCGCGGACAAAATCACCAATGACGTCTTCAGCGGGGCGGCGTTCGCCGGTGGCACTCAAGTGAGTGTGGGCGCGCTGCAATGCGGCGTGAATAGCGGTACCGAAGCTGGCGCCCGCGCTTTTCGCTTGTGGAAAGCGCAGCAAATTATTCATTAAGAATCCTTGCGGCCCACCGTGCGAGATATCAATGAAATTGTTGAGATGTGTAGCGGAAAGCTTGTACTGTTCTAACATTGGCGCGAGTAATGCTTTCATGCTAGCGGTTGGCTTACGGATAATGCGGTCATGCCACGCGGTTTGCGCTTGTGCGGTTAACTGCGCGACTGTTTCTGGCGTGCGGTGTACGATTGGCTGCAAATTCACGCCAGTCAGGAAACCGGCGACGAGCGTATCTTTGCCGTTTAGATCGGCGCGCGAGTACGTTAAAAACAGTTGGCGTTTCGCGCGCGTCATAGCGACGAAATAGAGGCGCAGGCGCTCATCGTAGGTGTCGGCGTTCGGCGCAATGGTGATATTTTCCGGGTAGCTGATGGTGCGGCTGCGCCCGCGGACGCGCTCGCCCCATTGCGCGTCGATGGAATTAATGACGTAAACGGTGTCAAACTCAAGCCCTTTAGACTTGTGGGCGGTCATTAGGTTGATAGCGTCGTCGATTGTATCGCTGCGGCGGCGGACGCTAGTGATCGGCGTGTCAAGTTGGCGGTAGTCGTCAATGAAGTCGACGAAATCGGCGATGGTGAGATGGTCGCCGCGATAGTCGCGCAGTTTGCTGCGGATTGTGCGCAGGGCTTCAAGCGCTTCAAGGTACGCTTCGGGATTTTTTGCGAGTACGTCTGCGCTGAAGTAATGTTCATAGAGCGGCGATGTAAATTGCCGTTTTTTGCCGTTTGGCACGCCGATAAGCTCGTCGATAAATTCTTCGACCGATTCGTGCGCGGCTGCCCTTGCCCGCTCCAGCAACCATGCTGCAAATGGCGCAAGCGCGGGCGTTGCAAGCATGGTGTTAATCCATGACGTGCGGTTGCGGTAGGCGTTGACGCTTAGTTTCCAGATCGTTTCAGGCGAGAAATCGTACATTGGGTGCGACACGAGCTCGGGCAGCAGGCTGTCGGCTTCGTTGTGTTGCCCGCTGGCGATGGCAGTGACGGTGCGCGCGAGCAGCTCAATTGCCGCGATGCGTTCGTCGTCCAGCACATTGTCGCGCCGTTCGTAGTTGACTGCAATGCCGCGCTCGTGCAAATACGGCAGCAGTTCGACTAAATCGCGGTGGCGCCGGCTAATTACGGCGATGCCGCTCGGGCGAGCGCCATGCGCGATCTGCTTGGCGATATGCTCTGCGATCCAGGCGCGTTCGTCTGCGGGCGTAGTATGTTCGTGCAATTCAACCATCTTGCTTTCTGCTACATGCGATGTCAATTGTTTATTAATCTCCATCGTTGTCTCTAAGCGTCCGCTTGCCTGCGTAATGACAGCGCGCGCGTTGTCAAGGATCTTTTGCGCTGAGCGGTAGTTTTCGGTGAGTACGACATGGCGGTAATTTGGATAGCGCTCGCGGAATCGGTGGATATTGCCGACGTCTGCACCTTGAAAACTGTAAATTGCCTGGTCGTCGTCGCCAACCGCCATAATATTCGGCGCGTCGCCTGTTGGACTGTCGGTGAGGTTAAACAGAATACGCAGCTGTGCTAAATTCGTGTCCTGAAATTCGTCAACGAGAATATAATGATAGCGTTCTTGCAGATTGAATTTGAGTTCGGGCGATTGCTCAATTGCTTGCACAACATTTAGAATCATGTCGTCGTAATCGTATGATGCTGCTTTTTGCATCAGCTCGCGGTAGCGGTTATATACTGGCGCCATAGCGCGCAATTTAGCGTGGCGTTTACGATCCTTAAACACAAATGCGCCGGTTGAGTCTTTCTCCATCCAGGCGTTGCGCCAGGCAGTGATTGGCGTGGTTTTGCCGGATTCAACCGCAGCGTCGAAGGCATGCGCCAGGCTAAGCGCCAGATTGTTTGCAAGCGGCGTAATTGCGGGCGGTAATTTCGGCAGCGGCAGCTCGGCGACTGTTTTTGCGATGGGCGCGATGAGTGTGATTGTCGTTTTGCTGATTCTGTTTGCAAAAATTGACGCTAAATTCGCTTCGACTGCGTTAAGTGTCTCGTCGTTATTATCAATAATTTGCAGCAGCTCCCCGCTCGTTAGGCCTGCCTGCTTCAGCTCGCTGATCACTTGCATCGCATCGCGCAAATGCGTGTATTCGCCATTCATTTTGCTTGCGAGCGGATTGTCGTGGTGTAGCTCGTCGAAAATTTGCATCATAAATGCGTGCATCGTTAAATCGTCGGCTGGTTTGAATGCTGCGCCATGGTAAAAATATTCGCTGTTGTGATTGATCGTTTCCGTGCCAAAACTGTGGAATGTTTGAATCGCTACTTTGTAGGCATCAGGCCCGATAATACGCGCCAGGCGCGCTCGCATTGCTGTTGCGCCACTGTCGGTAAACGTGAGGCACAAAATGTTTTCGGGCAGCGTGTCGGTTTTATGTAGAATATTTGCGACGCGCATACTCAGCAGCTCGGTCTTGCCGGTGCCTGGCCCCGCCACTACGAGCAGCGGTCCGTCAATTGTATCAACCGCCTCGCGCTGGGCGGCGTTAAGTTTATTGTAGCGCGTGTGAAAAGTCGTCATTGCATTTATTGTACCGCATATCAAGTGCCGCAGGCTACTTGCTGATGAGAGTTTTGCGGCGTCTATACTTCTCGCTCTTGAAGTGCGTAAACGCTCTGAGCTTACGCCTCGGCGATTATGCTATAATTATCCTATGGAATCCGACCAGTTGGTTGATAGTTTGGCGCTGGAGCGGGCGGCAAACGAGTTGTTTGGCATGCCGATTGAAGTCGACACGATAGTCGCGCAGCGCCTTGATTGCGGGCAGAACGCGCAGGCGACGTTTTTTCTGTCGAAAAAACGCCAATTGTATTGCTATATTGAAGGTCCGGCGCATTTAACGCTCGGCGATATCAAAAAAATGGCGACGCGCATGGGCGTACGCGTGGAAATGTTTGTGCCGCCGCGAGGCCGCCCGATGTACTTTGACGATGTTGCGCGGCGCAAATTCGTCGCTATCTATCCGGGCCGCCGCGATATTCAGCCGGATGACTTGCGGTATTACCGTACGCTTGCGCCGTATTGCCCGGCGCTTCTCATCATCAACGAGGTGAAAGACGATATGATTTATTGCGCCGATCATGACGCGCGTACTGGTTGGCGTCCGGCGGTGAAGCTAGCATACCGGAGGATCCTGACCAGCTGATGCGCGATTACGCGGAAATCATAAAGCGGAATGTGCTTTCGCCCGTCGTACTGGCGGTTTTTGTGTTGGCGGGCGCGCTGCTCTACGTGCGCGAGTATCGCGATGCATGGTTTATGTCGGTGGTGATTTCTATCAATACGGTGATCGGCGTCGTGCAGGAAATCCGCGCCAAACGTGTGCTGAAAAAGTTGGAGTTGATGAATGCGCCAGTCGCGCGCGTGGAGCGTAAAGGCAAAATCGTTGAGATTTCGTATGATAAATTGCGGCTCGGCGACACGCTGCACATTCGCGCGGGTGATGAACTGCCGGCAGACGGCGACGTAACACGGTCGCACGGGCTAGAACTGGATGAGAGTATGCTGACCGGTGAATCGGCGGCTGTTGAGAAATCGGCGCATGACCGCGTATACGCTGCAACTGTTGTGACGGCGGGCGACGGCGTGGTCGCTGTGCGGGCGCTTGGGGCAGATACGCGCGCTGGTGCGATTAGCGCGGTGCTGAAGCGCTACACGCCGGCGCTTACGCCGCTGCAGCGCGCGATCCAGACGGCGATTACTTTTTTGACATACGGTGCAATTGTACTATCGCTGCTAATTTTTGTGAGTTATTATTTTTCTGGATTTGATTCAATACAGATTTTGAAAACAATTACCGTTGCGTCGGTGACAGTGATACCCGAGGGTTTATTGCTCGCGAGTTCCCTGCTATTAGCGTTTGGGTCGCTGCATTTGGCGCAGGCAAAGGTGCTGCCGCAAAAATTATCGGCAATTGAGGCGATGGCGCTCCTCGGCGTGCTCTGCGTAGATAAAACTGGTACGCTAACGAGCGATGAAGTAACGCTTGAGTCGTGCGAATCGTTTGACGCGCATACCGATACCGCCCGCTTAGCGGCGCTCGTGGCGCGCGAAACGGGCGGCGGCAATATTACGGCGGCAGCAATTTTGGCGGCGGCTAATCCGCCGGCTGATGCGAATATTACCGGCGTTCTCGCTTTTTCGTCGGCGCGAAAACTGGCGGGCGTCCGCGCGGTCATGAGCGGCAAGACGCGTACGCTCGTTATGGGGGCGCCGGAATTTGTGGCGAAACTTGCGCCATTAAGTAGTAAACAGTCTGAGCAAATTGACTCGTGGGTGTCTCGCGGCATGCGTGTGCTGCTGCTTGCTGGGTTCTCTGACGCAAAAACGCCGCTTAAAAATCTTGCGCGCGGCTCGGGCAAACCGCTTGGAATCGTTATACTGCGCAATAGTTTACGCGATGGCGTACAGGATACGGTGCGCTTTTTGCAAGGGCATGGCGTGTCGATTCGTGTGATTAGCGGCGATAACCCGCGTACGGTGCAATATATTGCGCGGGCAGCAGGTATTCATAACCCTGAGAAATCAATCACCGGCGCCGAACTGGCAAAATTAAGCGATGAAGCCTTTATGCGCGCTGCCGACGAGCATACGATTTTTGCGCGCGTCTTGCCGGAGCAGAAAGAGCGCCTGATCGCCCATTTTCGCAACCAGGGTAAATTCACTGGTATGGTTGGCGATGGCGTAAATGATGCGCTTGCGCTTAAGCAAGCCGATCTTGGCGTCGCTATGCGTGCTGGTGCGCCTGCTAGCCGCCGCGTTGCCGACTTGATTCTACTGAACAACTCATTCACGTCGCTGCCGGCTGGTATGCAGCTCGGCAATCGGATCATTCAGGCGATTGAAATCATCGCGATTCTCTTCTTCCATAAGATTATCTACGGTGTTGTGCTGCTATTTTCGACGATTGTGCTTGGCGTTGTCTATCCATATGCACCGCGCCACGTGACATTCTTAAACATCTTTCTCGTGACGATGCCAACAATTATGTGGACGCTGTTTCCGCCTTCGCCTGCGCATCGTGTGGATCCGCGTGGCTTTTGGCGCGATACACTACGGGCGGTTGCGCCAATCGCTATCCTCACAGGCTTGACGATTGCGGCTGTATATTGGATTATGCTGAAAACGCCTGGCGTCCAGCCGTCGCAGGCCGCCACGATGACGGTACTCATCGCGACGTTTTTTGGCGTGTATCTCGTGTTTTTGGCGGGAATTATGCTTGGTGTTACGCTTGATAACCGCGCGAAATTGGCGCGTGCGCTGTACTTGGCTGCAGTCGCGGTGGTGGCAATTGCCGGTTTCGCGATTGTTCCACTGCGCCGCTTTTTTGACTTCACCGCGCCAAATGCGGCGCTGCTGTGGCCTGGCGCAGCGATCGTAGCGGCTGTGGCGGTTGTGCAGTATATTATTGCTGAGCGCGCTGGCTTGATGATTGAGCGCGGTATGGACGGGGTATCGCGCACGTCGGATACTGCGCCTAACTCCCTAAAAAAAGAAATAACCCCGCACGAGTAACCCGTGCGGGGACGCCTGGATTTCAGGCGGTTTTGCTGGTTAGTTTACTTTGCACCCACCAGCTGAGTGCAGACACCTGCTGCTTACTCCTCTTCCTCTCTCATGCCCTGAAAGACAATTAGGTTGAAAGCTAACGTAATGCCAGTAGCCAGTAGAGCTATTACCGAGCGTGTATGTTCGATAATACACACTTGTATTGATAACGCAACAGCGAATGCTGCCGCTGCTGACCATCTGATGATGGTATTGTACCGCGCTTTGTCTAAGGCGTACATAACCATCCCCGGAAAGGGGAGAGAAACGACGAACAGGAGGACAATGAAAACGGTAAACATTCTTACCGTCTCCTTTCTTGTTCTATGAGGTGCCAGCCTTTGACACCTCAAGTCTTCAAGTATCCGACTTGAAGACAAAGTGCCTAATGATAGCTGGTGCTACCAAAAAGGCTAATATGCTATTATATATCATATAAAGACTACAAAGTCAATACTTTTTACTAAAATTATGTCATAATATCAAAAAATCAGCTTCCGGAAGCCGATTTCCCTAGCCTCGCGGCGAAATGTGCGCTACAGTGGGCAGTGAAATGACGAAAATAGAGAAAATAATGGCACGCGGAGCAGGACTTCATCCGGCGCAGACCAAGATTTTGCGGGAGCTGCTATTTATGCCGACGGCACGCTTTGCCGAGCTGCAAAAAGCCAGCGGATTAGAAAGCGATCATGCGAAATTTCACATCAAACGACTGGTCAAGCTGGGCTATGTCAACAAGATTGGTAATGTATACCAGCTCAGTGTAACAGGTAAAGAATACGCTAACAAACTTGACACCGATGCCGGCGTGATTGAACGGCAGCCGAAAGTCGCTGTGCTGCTCGTCGTTGAACGGTATAATCCCAAAACGCATATGGCAGAATATCTATTACAGAAACGACTGAAACATCCCTACTTCGGATTTTGGGGCGCACCGACCGGCAAGGTGCGTTGGGGCGAAACACTGCTAGACGCTGCCGCACGCGAGCTAAAAGAAGAAACCGGGCTAACCGGTGTATTTGAATATCGCGGCATATACCATGAGCGCGTGCGCCGCCAAGCGACAGGCGAAATAATCGAAGATAAATTGTTCCAACTGATGTTTTGCGACCGGTTTAGCGGCGAACTGCAGGTGGAATTTGATGGTGGATATAACACATGGCATACGCTTGAATATATGGCATTAGAGCCGAAAAAGTATAAAGGTTTTGAAACCGAAATAGCAGCGTGTTTGGATAGCGTGCCGCTTACCGAGCGGATGCATGACTACGGCGACAGTGAATTCTGACATATAAAAAACTTACCAGCCGATGAATCAGTGAGTTAACTGCTTGTATGGAGATTGCACACTTTTTCGGCGGCGGACAGGGGCTACCCGCCCCCTGTCGCCATTCACTACCACTCAGAAAAGCTGTTGTAATGTTATATTCCAGCACCATCGCGCGGGATGATGCACCACGATGGGCATGGGTCTCGTAGTCCTTCCTCCTGTCCCTGATGACTCCATGGCTGCATAGGACGTTTGCCTGCGGGCATAGCCGAACCTCCTTGGCTAACGGTGTGGGCCGTCTTATCCGTATGGCCGCTCGGTGAATGATGAGGCGGCCTACAGGACAGACAACGCTAGGAGGAGCGGAGGAGTCCAGGGGCGGATGAGAGGAACGCTGAGGGCAGAAGGATGAGAATATGCAATTACGTATTTATTCCACGTGCCGGCATCAGATTGAGCCGACGAACCTCTTCATCGAATTTACTTGCTTAACATTTTTAGCTCCACTCGCTTACGTACGTTAAAAGAACCGCCTCCGCAAGTAGTACTGAGACTATCGCAAACACCACCTTGAATAGAATAATGTATGGGTAAATCTCCGGGAATAGCCAGCAATAAAAGCAGGAACTAGTGTAGCAAGTGGTGTAAACCCTTGGAATGGAGCGTTGACGCCGGAGGAATCTTTTATCGAAAGCGCAATAATCTCGGAAATAGCAAAAGAGACAAGAGATGCGATGAACGCAGGTATGGCAAGCATTGACCTTTTTGGATTCATTACGATACGAAGGCTAAAAGGAATCCTATGTGGGGTTGGCGCATACACATATACCGCCTGACCATCCCAGCGCGTAGTAATAGTATCAAGATACTGATTTTCCGAACGTCCATACGCATGCAGACGCCCAGAAGACCTCAGGCCTTCACATCAAACTTCATCAACGCTCATACCATCAGGAATTAAAAAACGTCCATGTAAAGCGATTTTTATTGTCTGTATTAGCATGGGTCAGAACAAATGAAGAGGAGGTCAAACCAAATTTACTTATACGTTCTATTAATGAAGAAAGAAAATTATTTTCTGGCTTAAATGCGTTTGCTTGTTTGGCAATGGCCGTATTAAATTTGAATCTAATTTTTGCGCGCTTTACTTGTTCATCGTTTGGTACACTAATCCATACAAACGTTGGGACATTCAATAAGTTGATAGTTTTACATACCCTCTTGACATCAGAGAGAATGTCAAGTACCTTGCATATATCGGCATTAAGGACTCATCCGGTGCACCCAATACGAACATTTTATATACTCGACTAACGATATCAGGGGCGTCATATATCTTATGAAGATGTCTCTTATTGCTGCCAATTTGAGTCGGTCCAAACAGCATTAGGGTTAAATATCTGACCACTTCTTTTCGGGTAAGCAAGCAAGTCTGCTCTTCCCATGGGCTATCTAATGATAGGGTCATGTGCGGACGAAATCCTAGAGTATCTAGGGGTAGCAGCAATCTAGAATCCCCATATGGGACCGGGTAAACCTTCATCAGGTCCTGTAAGCGCCCGAAATCAAGTCGTATATGAGCGTTCGACTGATGGTTTCTCTGTCCAAGTAGTCAAACTGACTTACTTTGCGCGCAAGCCAGTCCTGTCTGCTTGCGAGTAGGTAGCAAAAATTAACCGAGTGCGTAACTAACTCAGACGGGGTCGGAGGAAAATCAAGAATAGAATCCGTTTATTGAGTTCTAAATAATTGACAAACGAAAACTGTTAGGTTATGCCGATAATCTTTTCGCCACTTCTTTCTCGCGTTTTCTAGCCAACACTTCCTCAATCTCTCCACGATGCTTATCAATGAACTCGGTCAACAACTCTGGCTCCTCGGCGCCAGCGGGTACGACGATTGTTCCGCGAGCCTTCACTTTCACGTCGTCCGCCCCTTCCTTCTCGGTAGGAAACATCATTGCCCTCTCCACAATTTTTACTAACTTTTTCAATAAACCAGAACTTGGGGTGCATGATTCCCCTTGACGAGAATCTTCGTGCTGGCAGACGGGTTCAAAGGAGCCAGCATCTGTATGTTTTGATCGTTTCTCCATAATTACTATCCATAGTAGCATATTTTACAATGTAACGAACATAGAACATTAGACAAATGTATTTTGTTGAATATTCCCATCAGAGTCTAGCCTCCGTCGCTCTGGTCGAGAATAGGTAGCGGCGGGGACGCAGGCAGAGCCACTGTCCACCTTCGGTGCCCAGCAGGCAACCACCCCTCTGAGGTGGCTCTCCTGCGGTCGCCCGGGTGTGTTCCGCATGCTCGCGCCCGGTGAACACCATGTCGCGCCTCTCTCCTCTCTGAGAAGATGTCTCGTTCAGCACCATTGATGATCCCGAGGCCTACGCGCCAGCGGCCGGTACCAGGTACCAGGTACTGGGTGTCGCGAAACCCTGATCAAACAGAAATACACCCAGGAGACCATGCCCTAGACGCACAACTTGTTTGAGCCTAGACGGAACGGTTTGCCGCTCGACAAAACAGGTTATTGATAGAAGTGATACTTTTTATTTTCTATCCAATACAACTAGATGTTCTATATGTGGCGTGTGAGGGAAAAAGTTGTAGCCGCGGTGGGCGCGGATGTCGTACTTTTCGGTGAGGAGAGCGGTGTCGCGGGCTTGGGTAACGGGGTTGCAGCTGAGGTAGATAATGCGCGGCGGCGCAGTTTCGAGTAATTTGGCGATGACGTCGGCATGCAAGCCAGCGCGCGGCGGGTCAACGATGACAACGTGGTTAGGGGTGATGAAGTCGAGGGCTTTTTCGCTGGGAGCGAGGACAGCGCGGGCATTAGCGCGCCCGAGAGCGGTAATATTGCGCTGCATTTCAGCGACGGCGGACTCGTTGATTTCGATGAGCGTGACATTTTTGCCGCCGATAGTCAGCCCGATCGTACCGACGCCGGCGTAAAGGTCAATCACTGGGAGATTCTCCTCGCCGGTGTCATTACTCGCAGGCGTTGTGCATTTTGGATAGGAAACCCACTCCCGCATATCGCGCAAAGCTTGCTCGTACACAGGTATATTTACCTGAAAGAATCCTTCGCAGGCGTAGCGAAATGGCGTGCCAAGAATCATATCGGTGAGTGTGGTATCGCCAAATTTTGCGAGGCGCGCGGTGATGCGGCTAGCTGGGCTGCGCGGGTCAGAATAGATGACCTCCCCGCCCTGCGCGGGTAGCGTTTCTGCTTCTTCGTGCGTAATGATATTTGGCAGCCTATCTTTTATATACAGCTGCCAGACACAGCTCCCCCGTTGATTACTACGAATGAGTAATGTTTTTAATTGGCGGGCAGAGATATGCTTGCGGCGTAGCATATCGCGAACGCTATGCGCGAGCACGATGACTTCGGGTGGCAATAAACTACATTCATTGACGATGATTTTGCCTTTACTGCCACGACGGAAGAATGCGAGGTCAAGCGTATCGGGGTGCGATTCGCCTGCTCTCTCGCTAAACCAGCTAAATTCTACCTTATTGCGGTATTGAAATTCGCGTCCATCAGTATACACGTTGATTTTGTGCGGCAATACAATAGCATGCAGCTTAAAGGCTTCTTCAATCAGCGCTGCCTTGTAGTGCTGTTCGGCGCTAAACGTCATGATTTGCCACGGGCTTGTGCTCAGGTAGCTATCGGCGTCGCGCGGTGCGATGCGCTCGGGCGAGGCGTGCAGGACTTCGGTGACGATGCCTTCAATAAAGTGCGCTTTCTTTTTTGTTAGGCGAAATGTCACGGTTTCGTCTGGTAATCCACCCCACACGAAACATTTGCGTCCATCGCTTAGCGTTCCGAGTGCTTGCCCGCCGCCGACAATCTTTTCGAGCGTCACTGTTTCGTATCGTGGCTGTTTCACTATCCTATCTTACCGGTTTTGTAGATGTTTGAAAAGCTTGATTGCCAGAGTTTATGCTACAATGGAAAAAATAATGACTTGGAGTGAGGGGTAGGTGTTGTGCGGAAAATGAGGCAGCGAATTTTGATATATGGCGATTCAAATGTATGGGGTGCGCGTTTTGGAGGAAGCCGCGTACCGCATAGCCGCCGCTGGGCGAACCAAGTGCGTCGCATGTTGCGCGGGAGGGCGGATATTACTACTAATGGCGTATGCGGACGCGTTGCAGGCAGTTTTCGTACTGATAAGCCGCATAAAAATGGACACGATTATTTTGTTGAATGTTTACATGCAGCACTTCCCGTCGGCTTGGTGATTATTGCACTCGGTACGAATGATTTGCAGCAACGATTTCACCGAACGGCCGATGATATCATAGCTGATCTAACATGGTATGCTGAATGCGCTAGTGGTGTGCGCGTCGTATATATTTTGCCACCACCGTTTGCGGTTGACGATACATCTGGGCCGGAATTTACATCGGAGTCGCTTGCGGTACAGCAGCAGCTAATAACGCGTCGTGCCGAGCTGGGCGATACGATTGTGCTGGGTAGGCTTCCACTGTCTGACGGATTACATTTTTCACCGCGCGGGCACGACAGAGTTGCAAAAATAGTCAGAAATTACATTCGAAAAAAGCTGTAACGGAAACAACGCCTTAGTTTGTTTGCCCGTGCCACGCTTCTTCGGCGGTTTGCGCTTCGCCGCGCGCTGCTGGCCATACCCAGGCGTCAATCTCTGGTAAATCAACGCCGTTTGCTTTGATGTAGGCGGTGTTTTCGTCGATTTTCGCTTGGTAGATTGCAGCGCGGTGTTCAGCCTCTTCAAACGGCATGATACCGCACCGTCCGAGTTGCCGCAGCGCAGCGATCGCGAGATCGTAGCGGCTGGTCTCGTTGCGTACGTGCATGTCAAACGGTGTCGTCGTGCTGCCGATTTCCTTGTAGCCGCGAATGTCAAAGCGGTGCGAATGTACGTCGTAGTTAAATAGAATCGACTTGAGCGTTTGCGGATAGCCGTGGAAATTGAAAATAACCGGTTTGTCGTGGGTAAAAATCTCGTCGAATTTCTTTTGCGTTGCAACATTGCGCAGCGTGCCAAGCCCCATGGTCGTTAGGCTGGACACATTGACGCAGCGGATTCTTGCAGCTGGACACTCGGTTTTGATGATATCAATTGCTGCCATCGTTTCCTTTGTCGGGTAGTCGCCGCAAGCTGCCATTACAATATCTGGGCTTTCATCGCTAGCGAAATCCCAAATCATCAAACCTTCGCTGACCTGCTGGCGTGCTAATTCGGTTGATAGCCAGCGTGGCTCAAGCGTTTTACCGGCAACGAGCGCGTTGATTTGACGCACGCTTGATAGCATTTCTTCAAGGCATACGAGCGTGACATTGCCGTCTGATGGAAAATAAACGTTCGAAAAGTTGCTTTGGCGGCGCAGAATGTCATCAATAAAGCCAGGGTTTTGATGGCTGAAGCCGTTGTGATCTTGCCGCCAGCCGCTTGATGTGAGAATATAATTCAGGCTCGGAATCGTGCCGCGCCAAGCGACGCTACGGCTTTGTGTGAGGAATTTAGCATATTGATCAACCATGCTTGAGACAACTTGCAAGAATGCCTCGTAGCTTGCGAACATTGCGTGGCGACCAGTTAAGACGTAGCCTTGCATTAGACCTTGCATATTGTGCTCGCTGAGCATCTCCATGACGCGCCCGTCTTGCGAGAGATCCTTGTCCCAGCTCATGATCGGCCACTGCCAGCTGCGGCTGGTAGCTTGGAAAATTTCATCAAGTTTATTTGAATATGTTTCGTCTGGGCTCATGAAACGAAAATTTTTGTTGTCAGCATTTTGGCGGAAGACCTCTGCTAAATAGGCGCCGGCGCGTCGCATACTGCTTGAGCCGATTGTACCGGGCGTTTCGGCATCTTCGGCGAAGTCGTTGATATTCGGTAATATGAGTGGTTTATAAACACCATCGCCGCCGTGCGCGTGTTTACTCATACCGAGGCGTTTTTCAGGCGTGCTTGGCAAAATATCGCCTACGAAGTCTCCAAATCCGGTGAGCTCGCTAAACAGTTCGTTAAACTTATAGCTCTTTAGCCAGTGGTTTAAGATCTTCAGTTGTTCAGGGTCGGACTTTGCCTCGCTGAGTACGGTCTGGTGTGCTAGGCAGTTCCCCTCAATTTTATTACCTTCAACCTCTTTTGGACCCGTCCATCCTTTGAGCGTGCGCATAACAATCATCGGCATGCGTGGTGCAATTTTGTCGCTGCTAGCGCGAATTTCCGCAACGAGCGCATGCGCCCATTCAAGCGCTGCTGCCATCTCGTCGTGCGGGTCAACACCTTCTTTTGTCGCGTCGACAATACGAGGTTCGTAACCGTAGCCGCTGAATAATGTCATTAGTTCGTAATTGCTCATACGCCCGAATACAGTTGGCGCGGAAATTTTGTAGCCGTTGAGATGAAGAATCGGCAGTACGACACCGTCCTTGCGCGGATTGAATAGCTTGTTCAAATGCCATGCGCCAGCGGTTGGACCGGTTTCTGCTTCACCGTCTCCTATTAAGCATGCTACTAGTAGGTTGGGATTATCCATCGCGGCGCCATAGCTCGTGCTAAGTGCGTAGCCAAGCTCCCCACCCTCTAGAATGACGCCGGGCGTTTCGGGATTTGAATGGCTAGGAAACCCGTACGGCCAGCTAAATTCACGGCATAGTTTGCGGATACCGGCGAGATTCGGTTGCATGCTTTGATCAAAATGCCCAAGCGTGCCTTCAAGGAACAAGTTGGCTTGCAGTGCCGGGAACCCATGTCCCGGACCAAGCACAAACATAGCATCTTGATCGTGTTGTTTTGCGAAGTAGCTGAGGTGCGCGTATGCGAAATTAATCCCCGGTCCGCTGCCCCAGTGTCCTAAAATGCGCGATTTTACGTCGTCAAATGTAACGTCGCGGCTGAGTAGATGGTTTTCTGCTAGAAAAATTTGCGCCACAGTCAGGTAATCAACTGCACGCAAGTATTGTTTGATAGATTGTTTATCGTGCGTCTTCATATTAACTGTATTATAAAGCTTATGGTTATGTTTTGCTAGAGCATTGTGCTGGGTTGGGTTGTTGCGGTATACTGTAAATGGTAGTAAATATTATCAGGAGGCGATTATGAGCAAGCTGACGGATATTATTTCATTAACTCATCAAGACGCAGAGCGTCTAGCACGGGCGGGTGTGTACACGATAAAACACCTACTCTTAGCTGGATCAACATCGGCCGGTCGAATGTGGCTCGCCGATCGGTCGGGGCTAGACGATCATGTAGTAAAGCGCTGGGTGCACCAAGCTGACTTGCTGCGTATCGCAGGAATGACACCGCTGTGCGCCGAATGCTTATGTAAAAATGGCGTGCTTACCGTGCCAAAGCTTGCGTATCGCGCTGCCGCTGCGGTATATGAATTATGCGCGTGCGAAACGAATCTGCGGATAACGTACAGCGAGATAGCGGCATTTATCGCTGAAGCGAAAAAATTGCCAAAAATCGTACACCATTAGATTATACTAAAGGGTATGAAACGGCGTGTAGCAACTCATGGGCAGCATTTCTTGCGCGGTTCGCGACTAATCGGCGAGTTAGTTGGGCGCAGCAATATCCGCCGGCGCGACACAGTGATTGACATTGGCGCAGGCAGTGGCGCGATTTCAGCGGTGTTGGCGCGTCGGGCGGCGTGTGTGGTAGCGTACGAAAATGAGCCGCAGGCGCTTATACTTTTGCGGCGTAATATGGCGCGCTATAGCAACGTGGAAATCGTAGCGCAGGATTTTTTGCGCGCCGAGTTGCCGCGCGAGCCATATAAGGTTTTTGCGAATATTCCTTTTTCTTTGAGTTCAAAGATCGTCGCAAAGCTAGCATTTGCTGATACCCCACCCCGCGCGATATACTTGATTGTGCAAAAACAGTTTGCTCAGAAGTTAGTACTGGACTCAGCGCATTTTCATAGTGCACTCGGACAAGCATTGGCGCCATGGTGGGCGGTGCGGATTCGCCGTCCGCTGCGTCGCAGTGATTTCACGCCGCCGCCTGCGGTTGATACGGTGCTATTGGAGCTGAAGCTACGTGCTGAACCATTGCTTGATCCTGCTCTAGTGCGCAATTTTAGTGCGTTTGTTTACAATTGCTACCATGATTCGCGAGCGTTTCGGCGGTTGTATCATGGTGATTTGAAGCCTTCGCAGTTGAATACTCAGCAATGGCTGGCATGTTTTTCGGATTGTGTGCGGTGAGGGCGAGTTAGACTTATTAGCCATATTTTAGCATAAAGAAGGGTTGTTTATATGATATAATATACGTGCTATGGATATTGAGAAGAGTATAAAGCAACCTAGTGAAGCCGAAGCTGTCTTGAAATTACAACTCCGACATAGAGAATTACTACAGGAAAGTTCTGTAATGGAAAAGATTTACACCCAGGCAATCCTTGGTGGTCATGACGAGTTGGTACAGCATGGGCAACCAGTAGTACTTGGGTCAGAATACAATGGTTTACGTTTTTTGTTTATAGCTCTACAAATGTCGTCTGAATTAGAGCCTGAAAAAGTAAAGTCTCAATATTTTACCGTAGGAAGATACGTAAAAGACGCTGCTCCGCCTGATGCTGGGCTTGGAATAACAGACGACGAACTTGAATTTGTGGATGCTATGTTCAATGAGGCTAAAGAGCTTGTCTCTTCTTACGCTCCTAACTATAGCTTAGAGTCTGGCATTCTTCGAGGTTAGTTGAATGTCAAAAGAACAGAATAATTTTAGCAGTTTTGTGATTGTTGGTCTCGGTCTAATCGGCGGGTCGATAGCAAAAGATTTGCGCACAAAGTATCCCGGCGCTTCTATCGTCTCGATTGACTCTGATAAACAGTCGATTGATGACGCGATGCAGCTTGGTATCGTTGATAAAGGGATAGACTATGCGGATTTGCCGCGTTTCGCACAGGTAGTTGTACTGACGCCGCCTGTTGGTCAAGTTATACCTTGCGCCAGGAGGGTTTTCGATTCTTTGAATAAATCTAAAAATCGCGCCTTTGAACGCTGTGTTGTTTTCGATGCTGCTAGCGTGAAAAAGCCGATAGCGGCAGAATTCAAAAAGCTTACAGCCAAAAGCCGCGGTGTCGAGTTTCTAGCTACGCACCCGATGGCAGGCACGGAATTTAGCGGTTTCAGTCACGCTCGAAAGGACTTGTTTCGGGCTAAACCATGGATGGTGTGCCGCCACTCAGAGAATAGCGAGGAGGCTGTTTCTGGCGTTTGCGAGTTGTTGCGCGGGCTGGGCTCTCGCGTGGTGTTTATTGACCCCGATGAGCATGATAAATCGGCAGCAGTGGTGTCTCATGCGGTTATAATATTGTCGAATATTATATTTGATTATATCGCTAGCGTTCATCCTGAAGCGCTAAAGCTAGCTGGCGACGGATTTACCAGCACGACGCGCATAGCTAGCGGCAATCCCGAGCTTCACAAAGATATAATTTTGCACAATTCAGAGTATACGGATGCTGTTTTGAAGGAGTTTTCGCACTTTCTCGACGATAAGATTGCGAATCTTTCTGTTAGTGATGCGAAGTTGCTGCAAGAATATTTTACGCAAAACATGAATCGGCGGAACGAATGGATTCGCCGCAAGGAGTGAGTTGGCTTAAAGTTTTTAATTAAACCGGGCGTGTGGTATAATTATTTTTGTCCGTAAGCGGTGATATTGGGTCGTCGCCAAGTGGTAAGGCACTGGGTTTTGGTCCCAGCATTCGCAGGTTCGAATC
>CALJTR010000012.1:0-29146 GCA_937975975.1 uncultured Candidatus Saccharibacteria bacterium
CGTTGGGACTGAGCCTACACGACTCAGCTAGCATTGCGCTGGAAATAGGTTCGAGCAAACTCGTAAAAGTGAGTCAAGTTAGAGAGTAGATCCAAATTATCGCCCATTTGGGTGATTTTTTGATTCATATATTCTATTTTCGTCAAAGACGAATATCGTTTCCTCTGGAGGGCAATCTTTGAACCAACTTCAGCCGTGTTTTACTGCTGATAGTTAGCACCATTTTCTCGGAAATAACAGATAGATTTTGTAGTTTTCAATTTTACATAGATTCCATCCACGAACTATAACTGACTGTAATATTTATCAGACTCTCCTCTAGACTTTTCTTTTCGCTCAAGATTTCCGACTTTTCTCGTTTAACTTGACTTCTCGAGCGAAAAAGCCAAGTTTATCAGGGTGATTGATTGCGAGTATGGAAGCGGTGTGGTGTAGAACGGCAAAGCCGTTGTCTATGGCGGATGTCGAGAGCCTATTTGCTTAATTCTTTATCAATTAAATGTTGGACCCAAGCGTCTGTATATAGGTAATCTCTATGTGGCTTATCATATACACAATAGTCTGACTTGCAATTGGATTTATTTGGTGCGTTACTTGCTGGTCTTACTTTATACTTACGCCACATATCTGTATGCCAATTTATTGTCTTTATATAGCCTTTCTCTTTCAGCTTTTCTAAAACCATACTTGGTTTTAGAAGATGAACGTTAGCCACTGGCACTTGTTTTTCTTTTATAGCAACAACTGCTTTGTCGTATTTTTCCATTTCCTGTGGATTGTCTGGGTTGTACTTAACGAATTCTATCGCTAAGTCTGATGATGAACGATGATTGCCAATTTTTGGTATCAAGTATGCCTTAAACGAATACTTTTGTGAGTTTTCTATTTCTGGTTCAAGTAGTCCACGATAATCTTTGACGAAGTTTATCACAGATTTCTCATCTTTACTAACAGGTAGAGTTCTTTTTAACGACCTTGAAAGCTGTATTGGTATAAAAAGAGTATCAATCAGAGTATATCGTTCGCCGAACTCCTTAGCTAGCCAGTCTTCAAAGTTTAGAACCAATGCTTGACTTTCGCCTACCAATTCTTTATCAAGAGCCGGTAGATTGCGATGTTCAATTTTGTTACGTAGTTTTATAAAAAGTTCAATATTTCTACGAATAGGGTCGGTTTCATCAAAAATTTTTGTTACTGATTTTGACAACTCCCATGCCTTTTTATCGCCATCAATTTTCTTATATCTACCGTTCTTTTCCCTATAGAAATAGTTTATCTTTTCACGCTCAAAGTAGGCGTGTGTTATGGCAGTCCAGGCAATAATCATTAAAACTGTAAAATTCCCAGTTCTAAATGAGCTTCTAGGGTCGTTGTATGTTGATATCGCCTGTGTAGCAGAATCAATAGACTTGTTTAGCAGTTCTTTAACACTCTTTGGAAGCCGCTTACTCATAGCTCCATTATATCAAGTTATAATTCAAAATATTCGTGAGCCATTTTGTCAGACCGCTTCTCAAAAGCTTTATGCGGAATATCTGACTGATCACTGTCATCAAGCTTAGTAGCCACATTTTTTATGCATAAAGTTTTTAGGATTTGTTCTAGTTCTAGTTCTAGTTCTAGTTCTAGTTCTAGTTCTAGTTCTAGTAATAGCAGTATATAGAGGAAGACGCTATGAAACCATTGAGACTTTGTCTGGTATACTTGCCGTATATTGACGCTTAGACTGTGAATTGTTATTGTGAAGACAGTTAAAGGCAAGGAAAAAATATGGAGACGAACAAAAAACTTATCACCGCCGCGGGAGGCAATGGCACAGTAATTGAGATTCTTGATCATACGCTTCTTCGGCGAGATTACGAGTCGCGTGGCAAGATTCTTGAGCGCGATTTTACCGCGCGCGGCGTTGAGCAGGCCGGTTTCCTCATTCCGAGTGAACGACACTTTGAAATGGCTGGTGGCGAATTTTGCGGTAATGCGACACGCGCTGCAGCTGTCTTGCTTAGTCAAGTGCAGGATGAAAATAATGTATCTTTTTCAGTTTCTGGATTTAATGGCGTTGTTAGCGCTTCTGTTGAACGGCGAAGTAATACTACCTTTTTCGTTAAGGCTTCGTTTCCAGGCATGAAAATTGGGATAAAAACTGTACCGCTTGAAAACGGTACAGTTGTCTCAATTGTTGATTTGGGCGGTATTGTGCATGTGATCATTGAAGGGGTTCTTCCTGCTGATTATATTCCGCAACACCGTCAAATTGTTAAGTATCTTGGACTGCGCAATCGTGATGCTGTTGGTGTTGTTTGGTATCAAAAAGCGACGTCGGATACGATTACGATTCATCCTGTTGTATGGGTGCGAGCGGTAGACACCTGCTACTATGAATCATCATGCGGATCGGGAACTATTGCGGTTGGTAAAGTTACGGGCAGTCAGTTGATCACTCAGCCAACCGGTAAGACTATTTCGGTCGAGTTCTTTGAAGACCGTGTAGTGTTGGCTAGTGAAATGGAAATTGTTTATTGAGGCGTACAGCATCTCTTTAGAGTAATTACTGATTTGCCTTAATCCTAAAATCTACTGGACCGTATAAAGCTGTCCTACCGTAAAATGCCGCCCATTCGCGGTCGCCATACGAAAAGTGCCACCATTCGCCGTAGAATGGCGCGAAACCTTCGGCGATCATCGCATCATGGAGGCGCCGACGGTTGGCAATTTGGTTAGCGGATAGTCCTGCTGCGTATGTTTTGATGATATCCAGATTAGAGTAATTGGCTATAGAGCTTCCCATATCAAGAGGTTTATCATTCTTGTCTACGATCGTTAAGTCGACCGCTGCGCCCATTGGATGTCCGGCAACGTCTGGTACGGCGATGAAATCGTGAGTTAAGCGTATTAAATCGTACTCAGGCATTTCCGGATTATCTTTTCGTAAGGCTGCTTTGCGTTTGCGAAAGTATGCCTGCTGAACGTTTGGGTGGCGATAGCCATATACGATACGCAGCCGCAAATCATCTTCTTGCAGGGTGTTATTGACCCTGGCTAATCTTTGAGCGACAGTATCGCGTACGATAATCAGGCTGCCGGTATAGGCGTGCATATCAGATTGTTCGTATTCTGCAATTATCGTCGGACTGTATGTTCGCACATCAACCAATGGCTCTTGGCTATTGCCTGGCTGAACAGCCGCCATATCATCGTACGTCAAGATTCGTTTGTTCTGTATATTGATGTTTTTTGATGTGATCTTTGACATAAAAACCTCCCTAGATAAAATTAATAAAGTTATTGTATCTAAGGAACGAGAGGTAATTAAAAAAGGAACCTCCCGCGGTCCCATCCTTATTCTATGATTCATTACTGAATTATAGCGCTCAGTACCGGCTCTACGATGGATCGCGATTTCGGTTGTGTGACTTTACGGCTTCACTCCCGTGGTGTATTTTGACACCCAGCTCGTTCCGGCGTGACTGGAACTCAGACGCTTTATAGTACATAGTGTATATGAAGATGCTGTACCGCGCAAGACTTACAGTATGACTTTCCTGATAACATTTGCGGTAACATGGGCTGTTAAGTAGATCAGCGTAAACTTTTTAGGTAATTTTGTTTAGCGAATTTTGGTCATAAATCCCTTAATTGAGATCGTTCCTCTTCGGTTAGTTCTCTTCGGTTGAAGTATTCTTTTATCTCGTCTTCTATAAAACAGAGTACCCAAGCGAGGATGGTGAATATAATCGGAAAAGCAACTAAATGTAAAGCGTAAAATAATCCAATGGGCAGACTTATAAGTAGAACTGCCAAAATAGGTATAAATGATTTTATGCTCGTTTTGCGAATAGTGTACCATTCTGTAAAGAATAACGTAATTGATATAAATAGAATTAACGTTTTCATAATGTTATCTCCGCTCTTTTCTATGGAAATTAATTAGTTTTTTAGCTGCTTCGTAGGACACTTCACCATCAAGAGCCAGTTGTTTAACTAAGCTGGTAAACGTATCGTTGTCCGGCGGGCTGCTAGAAGCTTTTTGAATCAACTTGTCTAGGCGTAACCGAATAGTTGGATAAGAGACATTGTAATATTTAGCCATTTCTTTTAGAGAGCCCGAATTAATAATAAATTGCCTTGTGAATTCAAGATCTTCTTCGGTTAATAAGGTCAGCCACTGAGGAAGTTTGTTCGTAGATATCTTTGCTATCTCCTTTCTATCCTCAGATTAAACCTAAATAATATTAAAGTCAAGTTTAATATTATTTAGGTTTTATTGTTTTAGCCAATTTCTTCAAACGATTTCTAATAGCCCGTTTATTGAAAAAAGGAATGCGCCGCCGATAGCAGCACATTCCTAGCTGTATTGCTTTTATGAGCTACCTTTTCTCCCCGTAGCCTTTCGTCAACTTTTTATTGCGCAACTTTAATACTACATCCGCCGCTTTTGCCAACTGCTTGCTGTGGGTGACGACGATGACGCATTTGCCGTTGTCATGAGCTGCTGAGCGTAGAGTAGCGATAATATCGCTGGCGGTGGCTTCGTCTAGGTTGCCGGTCGGTTCGTCGGCGAGAATAATTGGCGCGTCGGAAACAAGGGCGCGCGCAATTGCGACGCGTTGCTGCTGTCCGCCGGATAGTTTGAGAACGCTGCGGCGGATATGGTCGTCATCCAAGCCCATGCTGCGCAAGGTTTCGGCGGTGGCTTTTGGATTGACGAGTTTCAGGTTCTCTAATGGTGTTAGGTAGTCGATCAGATTGTAATTTTGAAAAACCAGCGAGATAGTGTGCTTGCGGTGATATGAATAACCCCGATCGGCAATATTTTGATCGTCAAAGAGGATCTGCCCGCCGGTCGGTTCGTCTAGACCGGCGAGTAATCCGAGCAATGTTGATTTACCGGCGCCGGATTGCCCGACGATAGCGTAGAAGTTTCCTGGCTGGAAATCGTAGCTAATGCCATTGAGCACATTGCTCGTGCCGTCGGCGTATGAGTAGATAATGTTGTCGAGAGTTAATGTTGACATAAAGTCTCCTATCGTAATGTGGTTAAAATTTGTTTCGGGGTGCGGCGCAGAATAGGCGCGAGAGCTACTATACCGGAGGCGACGACTACAGCAAGACCAAGGCTGGCTGCGAGAAGGTAGCTAGCGAGTGGCGCAGCTTGCGGCTGAACGGCCAGCGTGCCGGCAACATGGCTGGAGTTATTCAATAGATTGGCTGTGAGGTGGTGCGATAGTGCCTGGCTACTAAGCATAGCGCCTAGCAGCGCGACGATGGCGATAAGCAATAGCTCAATCATTATTTGCTCGGCGATTTGCTGTTTGCTTGTGCCGATGGCGAGCAATGTGCCAATCTCGTGGATGCGGCTGCGTACCCAGAAAACCAACACGAGCGACAGTGTTGCCATTCCAGCGAGACTAATGCCAAGCGTACCGATGGCTAGAATGTGCTCAATGCTAGCGATGCTATTGATAACGTTGGCAAATGACGCAGCATTATCGGTTAATTCTAGTTTGCTCCACTCAAGCGGCAAAGTTTTGACGCGCCTGACGAGGTCTGGCAAAGCACGCGGGTTGGAGGAAAAGTATGTGGCGCGGGTAAGCTGCTTAGAACCAGATAGTTGCTGCGCCGCTGCTAAAGAAGTAATGATTTGGTTTTCTGTCTGATCGGACGGTAGCGGACCAGGTTTGTCGGTTTTGCCGCTGAATATGCCGGTGATAGTAAGATCAACCTGACGGTCGCCTTGCTGTAGCTGTATGCGGTCGCCTAGTTTTAACCCGTTCTTTTGTGCAAAGACCGTGTGGACTAGTGCTGCCTGCCGGGTATTTTCGCTAATATGTTTACCCTGCTCCAGCTGGTATAGCCGCCCGGTAAATTGGCTGAGCGATTGGCTGTCGGTTGTGCCAGTGATGCCGGCCGCGGCATCGGCTTCGTCGCTGAGCTGAATGCCGCCGTCGATCAACGTTAATCCATTTGGTCGAGCAGTTGTTTGCGCTTGGTAGTTGTGTGCCTCTACCTCGGCGAGGCGTCGCACTGTATCAGCGTCTTTTATTGGTAAGCCCTCGCCTTTAGTGCCGCTCAGGCTAAAACCGGCGCGGATGTTGTGCTCAACGTTCAAGCGTAAGTTTATCATTGTCTGCCGCACTGCCACTGTGCTCATGAGCAATGTAAAGATGAGCGCCATCACTGCCAGAATGATGAGGCTGCGCGTGAGCCGGCGTACCACGGCCGTCCACGCACGCGTTAGCATAGCCATTGGTTACTCCACCTCCGTCAGTAGTTCTTTTGGCGTTGATTGGATGACTGGTCGGCTCGCGAGCAGTACTGAAGCAATGATAATGATTAATCCGACACTCCACACTGCGACGAGGTCGCTTGGCGCTACTTGCACAGAAACTTTTTCGAGCGTGCGCGACGAGATGACCGAGTCGGCATTAGCACCAAGTGATGCGCCTTTGAGCTGTGCCTCGCCTGCTTGCTTGGCGTTGTGCGCCGCTTGATTGACGATATGGTCGCCTACATGTTGTGCTACCAATCCGGCTGTGAAGAACGAAGCGCCAAAAGCGATGACCGCAATCATGACTATCTCTGCGATGTATTGCAAAACGATGTTTGATTTTGAGACGCCAGTTGTGAGTAATACGCCTGCTTCACGTTTACGTTCGTTCATCCAGAGGAATAACACGAGGCTGATGATAACAACACTGAAGAAGCCGGTTGCGACCAACATGCCGTCAATGAGGCTGTATACGCCCTTGACTGCACCCGTTACGCCTGCTAACTCTTGGCTATTTTTAGTTAATTGATACATGCGCCAGTTAATTGGTAATTTTTCCGCTTGCTTCAGTAGTTCGTCAAGCTGTGCAGCACCTTTAGTGAAGAATGTAGCATCCTGGTAAATTTCTGTTTGCTCGGTATCTTTACTGAGCGTGCGTGTGGTAGTAATGTCGGTAAAGAACAAATTCTCAAACAGCTCGACTTGGTAAGTAGCCTGGCGCGGGTTGGTACCGCTAAACATTCCGACGATTTGTACGGTGGCTTTTTCTGTTGAGTTATGCCGGTTGTCGGTGTCGTGCGGGTTAGCTTTAAGCGTAAAGGTGTCGCCAAGCTTGCGTCCGTTTTTCTGCGCCCATTTTTCGTGTACGAGGATTTTATGCGTGTCGTCTGGTTTGATGTGCCGCCCAGAGGTTAGTTTAATTGAACCGGCGCGGAATTTATTTTCCAGCTCTGAAGTATTAACGCCTAGTACGTCAGCAGCGTTGCCGAATTGTGCCGCTTTGCTCGTGTCGTAACCGCTCGTACCGTCCGGTAGTGATACTAACTTGGTATCGGGAAAATCGCTTAAGACTTGCTGGCGTGCTACGTAATTTGTTACTCCTGGCAGGTGTTTGACTGCATTGATATCTTTGCTGGATACAGTGCCAGATCCGCGGTTCGTCCCGGGGTTTGTCCGCTGATTATTACCTAAGGTAGCGCCCGTCATGAGTGTTTTGTCTAACTCTTTAGCTGCATGGTCGGTTGAATGCTTGATAGCAAACCCGCTCAGCATGATGGTTGCCATCACGAGCAAAATTGCCAGTACGATGAGGCTTTTTAGTTTTTTCCTAGCGACGTACAGCCAGGCTCGGTGCATAAATGACATAAATCTCCTTTCGTTACTTTCACATCGGAGTGTAGCACGCTAATATGAAAGTAATGTGAAATGGAGATTATGGTTTGCTGGTGTGAGTGGTGCGGTGGTTGGCTATGGTAGTCTGGCGTTCGGTACTAAAGTCGATTATAAAGCGCACGCCATCTTTGACTGGTGCAAATTGATACGACCAGCCGCGTGCGTCAAGGAGTAACTTTACAGTGTAAAGGCCAATGCCACTGCCAATTTTATTCGTTTTTCCCCTGCTTTGTCGTAAGCGGTAGAATGGTTCAAATACGCGGGTGCATTCGCGCGTACTGAGCGGCTTGCACTGATTTGTAACAGAGAGTACGTTATGATGAATGCGCACGCTAATCGTGCTGCCGCGATTACTGTAGCGCACGGCGTTTGAGATTACGTTTGACAAGACGCGCTGAAGCATGTCAGGATTAGCGCGGACTTTAAGCGGCGTAAGATCTGCTGCAAAGACCAGCTTCCGTGTTGACGCTAATAATTGGTAGTCGTTGATAACATGCTCTATGAGCTGGTCAACTCTCAACGTTTTTTGGCGCGCGACTGCTTGCTCGGCGGTTTGGCTAGCACGTAGCGTATCTTGTACCATAGCGGCCAGTCGGTCGACCGTTGCGAGCGATTCAGCTAATTGCTGCTCTCGCTCTGCTGCTGGTGTAACGCCGAGCTGTATATTTTCGAGCATAATTCGCAGGCTCGCAAGCGGCGTCTTGAGCTCGTGCGAAGCGGCGTGCAAAAAGGCTATTTTTTCTTTTTCGAGGCGCGTAATATGCGCGTTTTCACGTTCCAACGACTGAATAGTGCGGCGCAAATTATCATATAGCCGGTTGACATTGTTTCCTAGTACGGCGATTTCGTCTTGACCCTTACCTACGTAATGCGCGTCGGGCTGCAGCTGCTGCATTGCTGTGGTAACCTTTGCCATGCGGCGGATAGGGCGCGTGATAAACTGGCTGTAGCAATAAGAGAAGATAAGCGCCACGAGCAGAGACGCTGTCATCGTATATGGCAAAATCCGCAGCGTCGCTGCTTTTGCTTGGTTAACAGACTCGACATCGGCGAGGAGCTTGACACTCACTATGCCCGCCGATCCGCGCACTGTCGTCGTTCTAATGATGATTGACGCCGGATCAATATGCTCGCCAGCAATTGTCACGAGGCTTGTGTCAACTGGCTGCTCAGCGATGATATTAACTGCTTGAAACCCCTGAAATGTCTCGTCTCGTCCGTCGATCGTTAGTGTGATGGTGACGTTATGACGCAGCGCAAAGCTACGGGCAGTTTGTCGCATAGTATCAGCTGATTGTCCGCGTAATTGGCGGCTTAAATCGACTATCTGGGATTCAGCCGTCTGCTGTTTTTGCTGCAAGTAGACTGCTGGCATTAGTAAATAAATCAACCCGTGTGCTATGACGATCATTGCTGCGAGCATGCTGATTGACGCTAGGAATGTTTTAGGAAATAACGTCAGGCGCTTCATAGCGGTAGCCGACTCCTTTCACGGTAACGATGCGATCAAGGTGCAGTTGCTTGCGTAGATTTTTAACATACACGTCAATGACGCGGTCAAATGGCAACTCGTCGTTTGCCCATAGCGTATCTAGTATCGCTTGCCGGCTCCAGACGCGTCCAGGGTGGCTAACGAATAATTTTAGTAATTGGATCTCTTTTGGCGTTAAGGCGGCGCCCTGCCCCGCGTATTGGCTAGTATAAGCTGCGAAATCTACCTCTGCTTGACCATAATGCCAGCGTTTCGGTAGTGGCGGATGGCGGCGTAATAGCGCTTGCAGGCGTTTGTCTAAAACAGTGAGCGAAAACGGTTTGGTTACATAATCGTCCGCTAATCGATTAAAGCTGCTGATTTGGGTGGCTTCGTCGCCGAGTGCGGTTACGATAATGACTGGTATGTTGCTTGTTCGGCGTAATTGCTCAAGCACTTCTAATCCTGTCATGTCTGGTAGCATAATATCAAGTATGATGGCGTCGGCTTGCTGGATTTGGGCGAACGCTGATTGTCCGTCGTCTGCTGTTAGTACTCGGTAGCCGCGCGTACGCAGAAATCGCCCCGTGCCCTCGCGCAATGCCGGTTCATCTTCGACCAGTAGAATCGTGGGGTGTGCTGTCTCCGGATCATCATGCGTCATATTGGCAATTATAGCATGAGCTCGGAGGCGGTTTGCCTGCTGCTCTATCGTCGGCTAGTAGCACGGGATATTTCGCTCTTCTGATTGACAACCGTTATCTTTGGTCGGTATCATAAAACCATATGCGTAACAGATTGCCGAGCGTGTTCCGGTATAAGCTGCAGTATTTGCCGTACGATACGGCTGCGGCAATCGTAGTGACAGCGGTAACTGTGCCGAGTGCGCTAGCGCTTGCTGCGATTGTTGGCGTGCCGCCGGTAATGGGTTTGTATGCAGCGATGATCGCGCCGATTGTGTTTGGATTGTTGGCGCATACGCGGCGGCTGGTGGTTGGTCCGAACTCGCCGACAGCGATTTTAGTGGCGTCCGGTGCGGCGTTGGTCGCGGCGGCGGGTACGGCTGAGTATGTGAACGCAGTGTTTGTACTTGGGCTGATCGCCGGCGCGATACTGATACTGCTTGGTGCGGCGCGGTTCGGGTTTTTGTCGGATTTGATTTCGCGCCCAGTGATGATTGGTTTTTTGGCGGGCGTAGGCGTGCAAATCGTTGTGACGCAATTAGCGGCGTTATTAGGCGTGAAAGTTGCGGGACACGGTGAAGTATGGCATTATATCGGTTCAATTATGTCGCAAACGTCGTCAATCAACGGCATGACGGTGACAGTATCAATCCTTGTCATTGGCACGATGATAGTGTTTCACCGCACGCGCGTGCCCGGCGAATTGGTTGGGCTAATTGTAGCGGCGTTATTTGCGATAATATTTCACGTACAGGATTTCGGCGTGGCGTTTGCAGGAGAATTACCGCGCGGACTGCCGCGATTTACTCTGCCGCATATTGATTTTGATTTGATAACGGTGCTGCTGCCGACAGCGTTGTCGATTGTTGTGGTATCGCTTGTGCAGGCCACAACGATGATTCGTAATCTAGCGAGCGATCATGATGAAGAGGTGGCACTGAACCGCGATTTTGTGGCGCTTGGCGTGTCGTCGATTGCGACGTCATTGTTCCAGGGATTTTTGGCGAACGCGACGCCATCGCGCACGCAGGCGGCGAGCAACGCGGGTATGCGCTCGCAAATGACAAATATTCTGTCCGGTATTATGGTTGGCGGGCTGCTGCTGTGGGGTGGGTCGTTGTTCCGCTACGTGCCGCAGGCGGCGTTAGCAGCGATCGTGTGCGTCATTGGATTCCAGCTGATTCGATTTCGTGAACTGCATAATTTGTGGATGGTGCGCTACGAGGAATTTGTAGTTGCGATGATTGCGCTGGCGTGCACGGTGCTGTTCGGCGTGCAGCTCGGCGTGCTGATTGCAGTAACGGTGTCGCTGATGGAGCGCTTACGCCGGCAATATCGCCCGCACGATACGATTTTGCTGCGCGACGGCGTATTGTCGGATTGGGCGAAAGAGCGTCTCGGTCGCGAGCATAAGATACCGCGCGACGTGTTGGTGTACGGATTCGACGAATCGCTGTTTTTTGAGAATGTGAATTATTTTGTAGCGCGGCTTAAGCGAGCGATTATGCGGGCACGCCACACGGTGCGTTACGTCGTGATTGATGCCGGTGCGATCGACGACATTGATTATACGGCGATTGAAGAGCTGAAACGGTTGTACCGCGAGCTGAGCGAAGATGGAATTGCTATTGCTTTTGCGCATATGTCGCCGAGCTTGCGTGCGCAGTTCGACATTTATGGCATGACGGATATTATCGGCGAGCGGAATTTGTATGCGACGCTAACGAAAGCGCTGGCTCATCCGGCGAGCCCGCCGGCGCGCGAAATGGTTTTAGATCTGAATCTTGATCCAACGCAGTATATAGTAGTCGGTGGCGCGGTGCTTGATATGTTGCATTTGCGCGATACGCATGACGTTGATATTGTCGTATCAAACGAGATTTACGAACAATTCCGCGCGCAAAAAACCTGGCACGAGGCCACCTGGACAAGCGGTAAGCGCGTGCTCGTGCGCGGGCAGTATACGCTTATGAAAACGTGGATGGGCTGGCCATTGCGGCAATTGCAGCGCGATGCTGAGCGCATTGAGCAAATTCCTTGCGTCTCCACCGAGCGGCTTATTGACGCTAAGCGGCGCATCGGGCGGCGCAAAGATATTTCTGATATAACGCTATTGCGCTCGCGGCGATCAAAGCGGCGTTTGCAATAGATAACTACCCCGTGCCCACAAACGCAACGCCACCTGCGAGTGCCTGTACGGCAAAAATAATAAGAGCCTTACCCCTTTTACTATATTCACTGCTATCACTTCTCTAAAGAGCGACCTCTCCGCGCGGGATTGCGCGAAAAGCTAATATATTCACGCTTGTCGCCTAAAGCTAATTAGACTAGAAGCCAGTCTCTGATCATGCCACTCCGCTTCCCTAATACTCAATTTAACTCTGGTCGCTTGCCGAGGAATGTACGCCCGAACCACTTGTGCAACTCTAATACGATAATCGGCAGGACGAATGCAACCGTTGTTACGATTGCGAAGTCGATAACAGTAATCGGTGTAACGTGCAGGTAGGGAGCGAACGGGCTTGCGACCGCGATGAGCTGCAACCCGACTGCAATAAACAACCCGATGAGAAACGGCGTGTTGCGCTTTTTAATGCGCCGGAAGAGCGACTCGTAATCGCTGCGAGCCTCAAACGCGCCCGCCCACTGCACTGTTGCAAGCGCGCAAAATGCGACCGTGCGCGCATAGTCGGCGCCATGCCAATGGTCAAACAATGCGTAGAGTGTCAGCACAAGCACTGCCATTAGGAGCGCCATGATGATGATTCGCGAAATCATAAACGTACTGAGCAACGGCGCGTTGGCGGGTTTAGGTGGTTGCTTCATGTTGCGCGCTTCGCCTGGCTCCATGCCGATCGGAATAACCATGGCGCTATCAGTGACAATGTTGATCCACAAGATCTGTACCGGCGTGAGCGGTAGCGGCAATCCGACAATAAGCGATCCGAGCGACACGAGCACCTCGCCTAGATTCGTCGACAATAAGTACGTCACCATGCGTTTGATGTTAGCATATACGGTGCGCCCTTCATGGATCGCCGATACGATCGATTGGAAGTTATTGTCGAGCAGAATGATGTCGCCGGCGTCTTTGGCGATTTGCGCGCCCGAGCCCATTGCGACGCCGACATGTGCGTTCGTGAGCGCAGGAATATCGTTGACGCCGTCGCCTGTCATGGCGGTGATGTCGCGCTGCTTGAGGATTTCTAAGATGCGGTGCTTATATTCCGGCAGGACGCGCGCGCAGACACGTATGGTTTTTAGACGTTCAGCAAGGTCGTCGTCGGACATCATACTCATTTGGCGGCTGTCAAACACCTCGCTGCGATGATGTACGAGCCCTAGCTCCCTGCCAATACGATATGCCGTTTCGAAATGGTCGCCGGTAATCATGCGCACGGTAATGCCGGCGGCCTGCGCGGTGGCAATAGCACTTTTTGCTTCCGCACGGAGCGTGTCGGCGATAGCGACGAATCCGTCAAACGTGATACGCTGGCGCGGCGATAGTGCTTCAAGCGATTCTAGCGGTTTCTTAAGTGCTGCGTGCCCGAGTGCAATCACACGAAACCCAAGCCCCGTTAGATGGTGTAGCTCAATAGTGGCGCGTTCGCGCTCGCCCTCTGCTAAATCGCAGCGCTCAACCATCTGCTCGGGCGCACCTTTGAGCGCCAGAACGTATTGCGCACCGTTATGATACAGCGCACCGCTCAGCGCTAAAGCATGTTCGAATTGATACACCTTTACTGGTTTACGAACGTTTGCCGGCGGATTTTTTGCGATAAACGAGCGAAATGCTATATCAAGCGGATCGGCGACGCTGTGCCGCGTGTGCGGTACGATTGCATCCGCCAAAGTCTGTAATGTGTATTTACGCTGGTTGCGCGGATGCCATAATTCTTGTACTGACAGTTTATTGTGCGTAAGCGTACCGGTTTTATCGGTGGCTATGGTTGTGATTGCGCCGATTGATTCAATTGATCCCATCGTGCGCACTAATGCTTTGCGCCGTGCCATTCGCTGCATGGCGAGCACTAAGATAATTGAAATTGCGATCGGCAAGTTTTCGGGCACGGCGCTCACGCTCAGCGCGATCACAAACCGGAGTGCTTCGTCCCACGCGATCCCGCGCCACAGCGCTAGCCCCATTGTGACGAGCGCAACGAGACTAATGACGATAACGATCTGTGTGATAAGCGTGTCGATTTTCTTTTCGACTGGATTGACTTCTTCGCTCGTTGCCGACAAGTCGCTTAGTCGCCCAAACTCAGTGTTGTTGCCCGTCGCTACAACGACGGCGCGCGCTTCGCCGCCGATAACGAACGAACCTTGGAAAACCATGTTTGATTGTTCGTAAATTTGCCGGTCGGCGCCGAGTGTTTCTACCTGCTTCGAAATTGGCAGCGATTCGCCTGTTAGTTGGGATTCGTCGACGCGAAACGACCGCGCTTCAATAATACGTGCGTCGGCAGGGATTTTGTCGCCTTCGTCTAGTACGATGACGTCGCCCGGCACGATATTAACAGCGTCGACCGTAACGCTCTTGCCTTTGCGCAGTACCTCGACTTTTACCGTGGACCGCTTTTGCAGCGAGCGCAGGATTCGCTCGGTTGAAAAGCGCTGTACGTAATAAATCAGCGCATTCAACAAGATGATTGCGCCGATAATGGCTGCGTCAAAATACGATCGGTGCCATAGGCTAATGCCAATCGCTACAACAAGCACCGCCATAAAAACCGACAAAAATGGTTCAAGCAGCTTGCGCCAGAGCGGCTCGGTGTGTAATTTAATTGAATTTGGCCCGTATTGCCGTAGCCGCTGTTTTGATTCGATTGCCGATAGTCCGCTGCTTGTTGTTTGGAGATCGTCAAGCGTTTGTTTCACTGATTTTGTGTAAAAAGCCATAAGCATAGTATACTAGATCGGGTGCGCAATCTGAACGATTGCGCTATACTAATAAGTATGAAGGTAAAAATTGAAATTGACACAAAAACGTTTATTCGCTTTTGGCTTGTGGTAATTGGTTTTGGTCTAGCGGGGCTAACAATTTATTTAGCGCAGACAGCGCTGGTTATTTTGGGCACGGCGCTGTTTTTGGCACTTGCGCTCAATCGTCCAGTGGCGCGGCTGGCAAAGCTCATTCCCGGCAAAAGCCGGTTAGGCGGTACAGCGCTCGCATTTACGCTGCTCGTCGTGTTTTTATTTTGTGTCGTGTGGTTTGTGGTGCCGCCAATCGTGCAGCAGACGGCGAAATTTGCCGAGTCGGTGCCTGGGATTATTGATCAGGCGAGCACGCAGTGGCACGGCGTCAATCGGTTTATTGACGAGCATAGCATGCGCGAGCAAGTAAACTCAGTTTTGGAGTCAATCAGAACGCAAGCATCCCACTGGGCGACTGATCTAAGCGGTAGCATTATTGGCAGTGTTGGCTCGCTGGCGTCGTTTGTGACGTCGTTGTTTTTGGTCATTGTCTTGTCGTTTTTGATGCTGCTCGAGGGGCCGGAGTGGATGCGGCGCGTTTGGGGTCTGTATGATAATCAAGCGCGCATGGAGCATCATAAACGGCTTGTTGGACGCATCTACAATGTTATTACCGGCTATGTTGCCGGGCAGTTGACAGTTTCCGGTATTGGTTCATTAGTAGCAGGTGCATTTGTATTCGGTATTAGCCTATTTGTGCCGGCGATTGACGCAAATTTGGTTATGCCGGCGATTTTAATCGTGTTCGTACTGTCGCTGATTCCGATGTTCGGGGCGACGATTGCCGGCGTGCTCGTCACGTTGCTCTTGGCGTTTAATAATGTGCCGGCGGGAATTGCTTACGCGGTATTTTTCGTTGTATACCAGCAGATCGAGAACAACTTCATCTCGCCGGCGATTCAATCGAAGAAAGTCGAGTTATCGGCCTTGATGGTGCTGACGGCGGTGACGGTTGGCTTGTATGTTGCGGGTGTCGCCGGCGGTTTCATCGCTATTCCGATTGCCGGCACGATCAAAGTGTTCCTTGACGATTATCTTGAGCGCGCCAAAGCTAAGCGCGAAGAAAGCAAACACGACAAGCCGGTGCTCGGTAAGCTAGCGAGCAAGCTTAAAAAAGCTGCGCCAGCAGAATAATATTGTTTTATGCGTATGTCCAAAGCGTGTCGTGCGCTGTGTCTCGCACGATAATTCCTAGTGCTTTGAGCTGGTCGCGCAACTCATCAGAGCGCGCCCAGTTTTTATCGTCGCGGGCGCGGCGGCGCTCCACTAGCAGCTGCTTGGCGTCGTCGCTGATATCCGGCGTTGAATCAAGCAGCTGGAGCCCGAGCACATCGTCAATTGCTTGTAATAATTCCACTAGCCCTGCGCGGTAAATTGCGCCAAGCGGCCGTTGGCTGATACTCGAAAACGATTCGTCGATAATACTAAGCGCTTCTGGTGTGTTCAGGTTATTGTTGAGCGCTTCGCGCATTGCACCAATTGCAGCCTGCGGCGATAAATACTGCGGCGCGTCATTGCGTTTCGTGTCGTCGTCTAAACGGTCGTGAACTTGATGGCGCAGGCAAGCGGTGTCGCGCCAATTTTTCAAACGGTTGCGTGCTGCTGTTAGAATATCAAATGAGAAGTTTCCTTCGCTTTGATAGTGGCTTTGCAAAATAAACATACGTAAATCCATCGCCGTGAAGCCGCGCTCTTTTAGGTGAGTCATTGTATAGCCGTTGCCGAGCGACTTGCTGATTTTGCCGCCGTCAATTTTCAGGTGATTGCAGTGCAGCCAATACCGCGCAAATTGTACGCCGCTCGCTGCTTCGCTTTGGGCAATCTCGTTGGTGTGGTGCACGGGAATGTGGTCAATACCGCCGGTGTGGATATCAATCGTTTGTCCAAGCAGCTCCATCGCCATGGTGCTGCACTCCAAGTGCCAACCCGGGAAGCCCATAACTGCGCCTGCCACTCCACTCGCCGCCCCGGGTGTTTCGCGCCCGTGTGAATCAAGCAAATCTTCTGGCGTTTCCCACTCCATATCGCGGCGTTTGCCCGGCTCGGTAAATTTCCACAGCGCAAAATCCCACGGCTGGCGTTTCTCGCTGTTAGCCTCAACGCGCGCGCCGGCTTTTTGCGCCGCTAAATCTAATTGTGCGAAATCTGCGTAGTGCGGGAACTTGCTCGTGTCAAAATAAATCCCGTCGCTGGTTTGATACGTATAGCCCTTCTCTTTCAGCGTGCGGACGAGCGCTAATTGCTGCGGAATGAAATCTGTTGCGCGCACCATATGCTCCGGTGGAACTAATCCGAATTCGTGCATACCACGCACGAATGCATCAGTGTAATGCTCGGCAATTTCCCAAGCGGTTTTGCCGTCGCGCCGCGCCCCCTTCTCTAGTTTGTCTTCGCCGTCATCGGCGTCGCTTACTAGATGCCCGACGTCGGTGATATTCATCACGCGCTCAACCTCGTATCCGTTAAATTTCAGTACGCGCACCAGCGTATCCCAATAAACGTAGGCTGCCCAGTTGCCGACGTGAAGATAATCATATACCGTCGGTCCGCAGGTGTAGAGCGTTACTTGGTCTGGCGATATTGGCGTAAATTCGTCAAGGTGGCGCGTGAGGGTATTATATAGTTTCAACATCGTGATACTCCTTAAGCGCTTTATCCGCTGCGTCGACGAGTTCGCGCACCGTTGCTTCATACGCCTCGTAAATGCGAAATCCTGCGGCGTATGGGTGGCCGCCGCCGCCGAAGTAGCCGGCGATCTGCTCGCCAACGGGTGTATTGCAGCGCAATTTGCCAGTGAGTTTGCCGTCCGGGTAGGTTTTGATCGCGCACGCAACTTCGACGCCTTCTACGAGCCGCATCTCGTCGAGAACAAGCATGCTCGGGTTGTACTGGTCGCTGTACGCTTGGATTTCTTCCCACGGAATATGCACGAGCGCTAGTTTTCCGTCCAGCAGATATTCGATCCGCTCAATCAGCCGCCCCTTATACGCCAAAATTTCCGGCGACTTTTTCATAAAATCGCGCCGGCGTTCTTCAATTGCCGCGTTGCTTGCGCCGAGCCGCGTCAGCTCGCCTGCGACCGTGAATGAATCGGCGTGCGTACTCTGCGTGGTCAGTCCCAGACTATCGCTCATAATAGCGATCAGTAAATCCTCGGCAGCTTGCGGGTTGATTGCCCAACCAGCGTCCTGCGCCAAATTGTAGATTAGCTCGCCTGTTGCGACAACGTCTTGGCTGATTATCGTGTGATCAAAGCTGAGTGTACTGCCAGTCTTATGATGGTCAAGCACGAGCACGGGGTGCGTCTCTAAAAAATGCCGCGTGCCTGGAGTCTCAAGCACTTTGCTAAGCAAAATATCGGCGCTCGTATCGACGATGATCGCCGCATCAGCTTTCGCGTCAAACTCTGCGCAGACACGATCCCAGCCGCGAATGTAGCGCAGATACTTTGGGATGGCGACTGGACAATACAAACTAACACTTTTACCGATATCGCTGAGAATCTCCTCAAGTGCTAACGCCGAACCAACGCTATCGCCATCAGGGTTTTCCGCTTGAATGACGATGATATTTGTTGCGCTGTCGATTATTTTTTTTGCTTCAGTGAACATTATTACCTGTCTCCGTTTGGTGTATATACTTCAAAAATATAAAAAAGTTTTTGGACGTATCTAGAGCACTTCTTCATTATATCATTGAGCGCGCCATTATTCGTCTCGCATATCTTTCATCGGGTTGCGGCGCGTGTTGCGCGCAAGCGGTAGTATACTACCAATGAGCGCCGCCGCAACGATACTTACGGCAGCGAGCGCGATAATACGCGGGTCGAATGTGAACAGCTGAAATGTTGTATTCAAATCGCGTGGCATGATGATGTAGCGTGCTGCGGTTGAAAAGTCGGCTGAATAGAGCGCGTCAATGACGCCTGCGCCGATCAGTCCAGCGGTGATTGCGAATAGTGTAATTAGCCCAGCAAGCAGCAATGTGTACATTATGTAAATCTGCGCAATGTCTAGGCGCGTTGCGCCAAGCGCGCGAAATATGGCAGATTCTTTACGGCTGTCAGCGACTGTACGCGAAATCGTTAACATTAAAATAAACGCTGCTACGCCGATAACGCCAAGTAGGCTATACCACAATATCGGTGTAAGCTGTTGCTGCAATTCTTCAATAACAAGCGAGTTACTTCCGAATGGTCGTGTAAAGTTTGATACGCCATCCACGCATAAATCTTTGTTTTTCGGCTGATTATTGCACATGGAGGCATGATAAAATGCGCGGGCGTGTTCAGCGTCTGAAAATTCGTAAATAGTCGTATCTGATAGTCCGCCCGAAAGTTCTCGACGCTCCGTGGTGAGAATGTTCGGTACATATGTTTTCGCAGCGCCAGCCTCAAATGTCTGTTTCGGTATAATCCAGCGCGATGGCATGTTGGCGTTGAGCGCGCCAGCCAGCTTACTTTTTAGGTCGTCACCGTATGCCGTATCTGGCAGCAGCCCAACAACACGGTAGGTTAATTTCGCTTGTTGTGGCGTTATGTTTTCTGTTGAAAATTGCTGGTTGAATTTCTGCAACTTTTCGTCAGCTATCTTTTCACTAGCGCTGCGATTATCTTTTTTCACAATAGCGCCGCCGCAGCTATCTGTCGCCGGCAAGGCATATTCAATGCTCGGCTTAACGTCGAACTCGTTTTTAGATTTGTTGGCAGCTGTGCGTTGCTGGTCAAGTGCTTGCTGGATTAAATGAGACGACGCATTATTACGATAGCACACCTGAATTGTTATGTTACCCGCCTCGTTTCTCAGCTCCCGAATACGTTCAATATGCTGCTGCGGCTGCGCGGTCGTTGGTAGAGGCTTTTTGCCGAGCAGCACCGCCGCGTCATTGTAGCTGATAAAGACGGGAATTTCATTGCTAGCTGCATGTGCGCGATGCGGCAAGAAATAATAATTGAGCAGTGATTCATCAAGAATTTCTTGATAGCCCGCCGCACTTACAAACTCGTTTAGCTGTTCCGGCACAGCTTCTTTGTTACGCTGGAAATCCTCGCGCCCGCCAATCATTACATCAAGCGATCCGTTGCGCCCGCCGACATTCTGTATACGGTATGTCACGCTTGAGCCAAATCGCTTGGCGGCTGCATCAATGCGCTCTGGTTTGAGCGGATTCTTCTCGTTGGTGTATTGCCTCAAAAACGTTTTTACCGCCCAACTATTGCGATTGAGCGAACCTGAATCGTCCTGATTTATTTTCATAATCGGCTCTTCTTCAGATTTTTCGTCGTATTCGACACCGAGCGCTTTCGCTGCCGCTTTTTTATCGGCGATATGCTGTTTATGTAATGCTAGTATGCGGTCTTTAGCATCTTGCGGCGTGTTATAAAACAGCTCGGATTGATCTTTATTGTGATTGCTATACGCTAATAGATATCGCGTCGACATCGTATCGCGGCTGAATCGTCCAATGCTTGCCATACTGGCGCGCAATACCGTCAAACCGAACACTACAACACCAAATAGCAATCCTGCTACGATAATTGTTACCGCGAGCCGAATCTTACGCGTGCGTAGTTTTGTAAGTGCAAGTTTGCTGGCGTCAAGTATCCGCAGCATCTAGAGCACCCTCCCGTCGTGCAGCGTAATCTCGCGGTCAGTTTGCCGAGCGATATCGTGGTCGTGCGTAACGATTAAAATCGTTGTACCAAGCTGGCGGCGAATTTGCTCGAAAATGTCAATGACACGCTGTGAGTTAACACTATCAAGATTACCTGTCGGCTCGTCGGCGAGCAGGACTTTTGGCTGATTTAATAACGCCCGCGCAATAGCGGCGCGTTGCATCTGTCCGCCAGATAGCTCTTTCGGCAGATGCTTCATGCGCTCTGCAACATTAACCATCCTAGCGAGTTCAACGGCGCGTCGTCTACGCTCGCGTGGATTAGTGCGCGCAAACATGCCGGGGATTTCTAGGTTGGTCGCTAGATTCAAAAATGGCTGCAAATAAAATGACTGAAATACGAATCCAATTGTTCGCCCGCGGAATTGTGATAATTTTCGGTCTGATAATGCGCTAAGCGCTTGTCCGTTGACGGTAATGGGCCCACTTGTCGGTTTGTCGAGTCCGCCGATTAGCTGTAGCAACGTTGACTTCCCTGAGCCGCTTGCGCCGGTGAGTGCTACAAATTCCCGTTGGCGCACACTCAAGCTGACGCCGCGTAGTACCTCAATCTTTTGCCGCCCGACTTTGTATGTTTTTACGACATCTTTGGCTGAGATAATTTCACTGCCGAGCGGTACAGTAGTTTTTGTCTGCGCAGTGGCATCGTGCGCCGTGTATTGCCGAACCGCTGCAACCGCCCGTTCCGGATCGCCGTCAAAATACCGCAAAAACGCAGCAATTACCCTCCCCTTTTCGTCGTCCATGGAATCATTGTAGCAATTGAAATATGTAAATGCTAGTAATTCCGTATAATACAATTATGACCTATAAAAAATACCTTGCGCTCCAGACTAGGCTTGAATGGCTCTATGATTTTCATCCAGGTTTCTTTGATGATATTCCGGCAAGTCAAAAAGAATTGTTGCAGCGGACGTTTTTGTACGACGCGCCAGACGATGGATATCCTGAATCGATCCGAAAATTTTATGATGACACGATTGCAGGATATCCAAAATTACAGCATGATATGCTTGTAGCAGTCGATGCATTATACCGAGTAGCTGGTGCAGGTACGCTGACCGATTATATTGATGATTAGAATTTATCCAGTGCGCGATATACTAAGTTGCCATCTAAGCGAAATTGCTTGACAAAATAAATATTTTGGTGTAGAATAAGACCAGTATTATTACTGCACACCCATTGACCGCTCGCTTTTAGTAAAACTACAATCCACCCACTAGCTATAGAACTCGTCGCCCCTCAAGCGCATGACTGAGGGTGATTTGATCGGCATATTCTAGGTCGACACCCACGGGAATGCCGCGCGCCAGGCGCGACACCTTGACATTGAGGCGCGCTTCTTGAATGTGGCGCTGAATAAATAACGCTGTCGATTCTCCCTCAACGCTCGCGTTTGTTGCGATAATAATCTCTTCGGCGGCATCATTGCGGATACGCTTTAGTAACTCTGGAATGTGCAGCTGTTCTGGTCCTATGTCGTCTATCGGCGAAATCGTACCGCCAAGCACATGGTATGTTCCCTTGAACTGTCCGGTACGCTCTAACGCAACGATATCAAGCGGCTCCTCAACCACTGCGATCATACGCTTGTCGCGCGCAGTATCGCTATAAAGCGGTGAAATATCTTCGTCGGCATTGATGAGCGCGAATGTGACAGGACACGTTTTAACGTCGCTATGCAATGCTGTCAAAGCACGCGCCATAGACTGCGCAGTGCGCTCGTCGGCGCGCAACAAAAAATACGCATATCTCTCAGCAGTACGCGGACCGACGCCTGGCAATCGCCCGAGTTCATTAATTGCGCGTTCCAGCGCGTTTGGCAGCAGCTGTGCCATTGTGTCTTACAATCCCAGATTGCCCAAGCCGCCCATGAGCGGTTTCATCTTTTCGGCGGCAATTTCCTGAGCTTTTGCCATACCGTCGCGAATAGCAATCTCAATCCAGTGCTCCAGCTGGTGGATGTCATCCAAATCGACGTACGCCGGATCAATTTTAATTGATTTAATTTTTAGCTCGCCGGTGATTTGCACGATCACCGCACCATCGCCCGCTTCAACTTCAACGATTTCTTTTGCGAGCGCCTTCTGCGCTTTGCGCAAATCATTCAACATCTTCATTTGGTTCAACGCCATGTGGTCAGTCCCTCCATATAACAACTAATCGGTAATGGTGATATTATACCGCATTATTGTAGGATTTTGTAGACGTATAGTCGGTCGCTCTGCTCGGCGCGCCCATTCGTGATGATCTGCTCAAGCTGCCATGATTCTGGTGCGGCGGGCATAGAACGGCGGGCATCTCGTGTGAGCACGATAGTACCGGGCGACTGGTCGGCTTGATCGCGTAGCGTGATTTTAGGCGAGCGCTCTGCTACGATATGATAAAAATCGCGTTCTTGCTCGGTTGCGACGAGTGCCATCTGATCGTGCTTACTAGCGTAAGCGTGTATAAGGTTTAAGTCGCTTGAATAATGCGCGAGCACACTTGGCGCGTAACGGTAACCATCCATATAATGCGTGACATTTGTAGCAATAATGCCGATTACCAGCACGGCAAGCGGCAACAGCCCTGCCAGCCGTGCGTACGGATTGCGCGGAAATAACCGGTACCAGTAACGTATCAAGAAGTCAAATCCAGTCGCGATGAGAATCGTCATGACGAAGAAGAGGGCACTTATATGTGCCGGCGTAAGCAGAATAAGCGGTACGAGCAGAACGCTCAAAATAATTGTCACATAACTGCGCGCCGTATAATGCGTCGTGATGAGGCGGTATAACCCAATGAGTGCTACGAGAGCAAGCGTTAATGAATATGCCGGCCGCAGTAGCGCGCCCGAACTGTGCGCGCTGAACCCAACTAGATCGAGAATCGCTTGCGGTGCCGTAGCGCGGATATGGGCAAACGATATGTCGCTTGGTAGCCCGGCAAGCTCAAGCGCGGTCGACGGCTGGATGACAATAGCGTAGACAAGCGGCGCCATGCTCGCTAGCCCCAGTATTGCTGCCATCAGCAACTTTGTTTTGCCAAGCCGCTTCATGATATAGCGAATGTGTGGATGCAGCACCGAGGTAATAAGCAGCGACACAACAACGTAAATTCCAAGCGGCACATACAATGCTACCGCCATTAGAACGCCGCCTGCGATCTTCCAAAACGTATGAAAATATTTACCGCGCGTTACGCGTAATCCTGCTACGAGCAGCCACACAGCGATTGCGTTAAATGTAATCGCCGGCGTGCCATCTTGCGCCATGAACAAAAACTGCGTTGTTGTAGCGAGCGCCATCGTCGTGATCATTGCAACGTTGCGCTTTAGCCACGATTGCGTTAGTACAAGTATACCAAGAATGGTAAATGTCGCTAGCACAAGAGACGGTAGCTTAATTGCAAATGTCGTCGCGCCGAACGCATAAATACTTAGCCGTTGCAACAAATGATACGGGAAACTAACGATCATCGCTGGGTCAAGCGAGTTTTTTGAGAGCGAGCTGCTTGTCGCTACCGATTTGATTTCTTCAGGGCGTAGTTCGCCTGGCGTTTGTAGTGCACCGCCCCATACGATCACGCCGATAATCACTGCAATTACCAACAACCCCAGTCCAAAGCGCCAACGATAAAGAACATAATCTGTGACGTGCGATTTCATACCTCTTGATTATACCAGATATTTACTCATGGCGGCGGTCAAGCGACATGAAACGCAAGCGTTCCGGATGGAAGTATAATTGCACTTTACCTGTCGGACCATTGCGGTGCTTGGCGATAATCAAATCAGTGATATTTTGCACTTCAGGATTATCCGGCTCATAGTAGCCGGGACGGTAAATAAACGATACGAGGTCGGCGTCCTGTTCAATACTTCCCGATTCGCGTAAATCGGCAAGCTGCGGAATCGGCGGCGTGCGGCTTTCGACCGAGCGACTCAGCTGGCTGAGGGCGATGAGCGGTACATTGAGTTCGCGCGCTATAAGTTTAAGCCCCCGCGAAATTTCGCTCACCTCCTGCACGCGATTGCCATTGTGATTGTTTGCTGCTTGCATGAGCTGCAGGTAGTCCACAACAATTAGTCCGAGCGGCTGGTCATGCATAGCGCGGCGAGCTTTGGTGCGCATCTCCAACACGCTGAGTCCTGGCGTATCATCGATGAAGATTGGCGCTTCTGCCATTTCCCCCATCGCTTCACTGATTTTACTGAAATCGTCGTCGCTCAAATTACCGGTGCGGATATTCCAGCTGTCCACGCCAGAAGCGTCGGCAAGCATGCGGTCAATCAGCTGCTCTTTACTCATCTCTAGACTGAAAAATAGAACGGGCAATTTTGCGATTGTTGCAACATTATAGGCGAGGTTTGTCACGAGCGTCGTTTTACCCATCGCTGGACGTGCTGCGAGAATGATTAAGTCGCTGCGCTGTAATCCAGCTGTCATATTATCAAGGTCTTGATAGCCAGTACGAATGCCGCGCAATTGTCCTTTGTTGCGGTGCAATTCTTCAATGCGACTGAAACTCTCGTCGAGAATACTTTCAATACTCACCAAGTCCTGTTTAAGCGACTGATCAGACACATTAAATAACTCCGCTTCGGCTTTTTCGAGCAGCTCGGCGGTAGATGTTTCCTCATCAAATCCCATTTCGCCGATGTCAGCACTTGCCTTAATAAGACGGCGGCGAACGGCTTTTTGCGCAACAATGTCGGCATAACTGCTAGCGTGCGCGGCGGTTGGTACATAATTTGTCAGCTCGGTGAGATAACTGCTGCCGCCAACAAGCTCCAGTTTATCTTTCTTTTTTAGTTCATCAGTTAACGTTAGCAAATCCACCGGCTTGTGGCGTTCGTACAAACGCATCATGGCAGCAAAAACAGTTTGATGGCGCTGATCGTAAAAATCCGCCGGCTTGACGATTTCCGACGCATCAGCGAGTACGTCGTCGTCAATGAGAATCGCACCGAGCAAGCTCATCTCAGCATCAATATTTTGCGGCGGAATCTTAGCGTCAACTTGTTTCGCGGGCATTATAAACTCACTTCCTCTCCACCGCCCATCATAGCAATAATTGCAGCGGTTTGACTATCTTCTGGCGGTTTCGGCACAGCAAGTACGGTGATTTCGGTGTCGGGCAGGTCGATCATTTGCAACGATTCGGCGAGTGCCGGTAACGCTTTATCGATTTGAGTTTTGGCGAATTTTTTACCGGCGTAGATAGTAAGAGTCGCACCGTCGTAGCAATACTTACATTTAGCAAGAATGCTATGCGCGCCCGCGGCAGACTCCTTGAGCGGCGCGAGGAAATCATCCCAGGCAAAGGATTCTTCTTCCTTATTTTCCTTATCGCGCGCCGGCGCTGCGGTTGATGTAGCGTTGCTCTTGTCATCTTTTATCGGTGCAGCGGACTTTTGCGTGGCGTCTGCACCTGATTTTGCCGCCGCACTCGTGCGTGCTCGCGGAGACGCAACAGGCGTTTCTAATGGTTTTTTGGATGCTTGCGGTGTTGCGCGTAACGCAGGCTCTTTTGTCTGCGCCGGAGAATTGGCTGGCTTTACCGCGCTATTTCCACTAAGTCCAGCAGCCGTAGCAACTGGCTGCGCTGCTATATTCGCCTGCGACGTTAGCGCAACCAATAGTGATGTGTACGGCCACGGGCTGTGCGTTACTTTCGCGAGCGGGTCAAGTAACATTAAACGTTCCGGGTGTGTGATCGCATGGCATCGAATATATCGCGCGATTTGCTCGGCGGCGATTGGTGCCGGCACGCCATTGTGTTCCATTGTGCCAAGCCGTTGTACGATTGCAGCTATATCGCCTGCTGCTGCCGCTGCGAGCAGTGCGTCAATGTCCTGCGCGCTTGCGAGCCCGAGCGACTCTTCTATTAGCTGCGCAGTAATCGCGCCATCTGCGACATGCTGTAATTGGTCAAGGAGGCTGATACTGTCGCGAAAACTCCCCTGCCCCTGCTCAGCAATAAGTCGCAAAGCATCATCGTCAATCGCAATGCGCTCGGCTTCGGCAATTGCGCGCAGATGCGCCACCACGTCTGCTTCGCCGATTAGCCGAAAATTAAATCGCTGCACGCGGCTCAAAATCGTTGCCGGCAGTTTATCGGCATCGGTAGTTGCGAGAATAAAAACAACGTGCTCCGGTGGCTCCTCGAGCGTTTTGAGAAGCGCGTTGAACGCCGACTTGCTTAGCATATGCACCTCATCAATGATGTACACTTTTTTCGGAGCGCTGACTGGCGCGATCTGTACTTTATCGCGTAAATCGCGAATATCCTCAACGGAGTTGTTGCTCGCTGCATCAATTTCGATAATATCCAGGTGCGTCGATTCGTCAGTATACGGTAAGTCATTAATTTCGTGCGCCAGGATCCGCGCAATTGATGTCTTGCCAACACCGCGCGGTCCAGTTAGCAGATACGCATGTGCTACTGCGCCGCGCTTTAGCGCGCGCTCCAACAGCCGTGTAATGTGTGTCTGCCCAACAATTTCGCTCAATTTTTTCGAGCGGTATTTCCGGTATAATGCCTGGCTCATATAGCTCTATTATACGCTATGGATAACGTTTGCACGAGCGTTGATTTGTGAAGATATACGATGAGCGTAATAATTTGTTTGGTGTGGCTGTTCGTATTGGATGAAGAATTTAAGGTCCTATTTACAGACTGTTATGTAAATCGAGGCAAGATACTAAGTGTCGTCGAAACAGTACGCCGCTGAACTATGTAAGTATTCTGAATTAGTACTAAAATAAACTCGTCTGTACCGGCGTGAGATCAAGCGGCGCAACATCGCCTGTAATCGTGACATAATTACCAAGATACTGTTTCATCGGCGTTACAAGTAGCCGGTTTTGCTGTTCCATAATAAGCAACTGTCCGAGTAGTCCTACAAACGCGCCAGAAAGGCGCGGTTGATTCCATAGCTCTATAGCAGTACACGACGAAAGTGCCGCGCCGTTGATCATTATGCTTGATAATTCGGCAAACTGTGGGTTAGGAAATTGTATATTTAGTGCACGCTGGATTACCGCAATCACCTGCTCTAATTTTTGCCGCGCCACTACCTCGTCGTACGAGTTTTCGACTAAAATTTGCGCTTTTTTGCGCAACTGGACACTTTCACACAATTCAGGCAGCCGAGCAATCTGCGCTTCATACTGCCGCGCAACGTTGGCGCTCGGGAACGTTTCGAGGATTACAGCACTCCGCGCACCCTGCTCAAGCAGTCGTGCCAATCCACGCCCGGCATTTGAAATCCCAACTTTAACAGTCTCTAGTGAAAAGTACGCAAGATACAACAAATGCGGTTTTTTGTTGAGCTCAGCTTGTTGCACACTCAATTCTGTCGTGTTGTAGAACGCTGGATTAAAGCCGGTCTTCTGTTGGCATTCAGGACACTGTTCATATTTTTCAGAGACATCGCGCTTGCCCGGACACTCATAACACTCGCCAGTTCGCATATCATACCAACCAGTACAGCGTTTGCGGCTTGGATCAAATGTCAGCGTAAAGTTACCGACAGGACGAGCATACACAAAGACACCGTCAGCATCCATCAGTCGAAAATATGGAGCGTTACACGTACTATCAAAGCTAACTCTCGTGAATAGAAACTTTCCAAGCGGCAAATCAACTAATTCACGAGCCATTTTATCGGCTACAACGCAGCTTCTACCGCCGCCCAACTGGCGTCCGGATTATCTTCCGGCACGATGATAGTAACTTGATCGCCAACGTTAATACGGAAGTAGGTGACGCTCGCAAGTAAGATACGATACTCTTTGCCCTGCGCTTCAACATAGTATGCACCGTCATGCTGAACGAGCGTACCAATGATTTGCTTGCGCGAAACCGGTCCGATTTGTTTGTAGATGAAGCCGCCGTCGCTCGCAATGGTTAGCTTGAGAATGTCGCCTTCAACCAGTTTCGATTTGCTAGCATAGTTAGCTGGCACTGGATAATTCTTGCCGTCCGGACCGACCATGGTTTGTCCGTCGAACACGCCCTCAATAATTTTGCCGGTAACGTCGTCGCGGCTGTTAACTGGTGTCACAATCTGCCCGTCATCGCCCAAGATACTCATGAGCAATTCTTTAGCGGCGGCTAAATTTGTTTCCGCTTCCTGAATCAACGACTTAAGCCGTTTGACTTGTTTTTCTGGTAATTCTGACATACTGGTTCTCGCATTCCTTTGTATGTTTTCTTGATAATATCAATTTCATTATACGCTTTCATCGTTTGCTGTCAAGGATTGCATCGTTTATCCACACGAATAACAGTAGTTCCTGAAAAGTCGTTGTATTTTTTGTGCAGCATCGTGGCTGCTATTTTGTAGGCGGCACTGGCTGTATGGAGATGCGGGCAAATTTTGCGATATCATGAAAAGCCTGCGGCTTTATCGATTGGGCGAGTTCATCGCGAGTTGTTCGCGTGAGCGTCTTTTCATAAAAATACATTGGAACAGCGGTGTAGGCTGGATGTGTTTTAAAAGCGCAAACAAGCGGTTCAAGCATCTCATTAGTAATGCGCACTTCGTGAAAATGGTGCGCGATTCGTTTTTCCGCCGCTGCGGATATGCAGCGACCGCGTCAAAGAGCGTGATCGCAGCGCTTGAAAAAGCCGGTGGCTCGTTTGAAAAAGTTGCCGCACCGCTGCAAAAATCGGCCAAAGAAGCTGAGG
>CALJTR010000013.1:0-23336 GCA_937975975.1 uncultured Candidatus Saccharibacteria bacterium
ACCTCTCACCTCTTCAACGTCAATGAAGCGCTCTAGCCAAATGAGCTAATCGCCCTGATGAATTTATGGTAGCAAATATATTATATTATTGCAACACGAAGCGCTCTATTGTACAATGATTCTAAGCGGCGAAAGAGCCTAACCATCTCTGGAGCTTCGTGGCAGCGGACGCGGAACACGTAAACTTTCCGGGTCAAGAGAAATAGCCAAGGTGGAACCTCCTGAATAATCGGGACCGAGGCACGCACGTCATACATCGTACTGCGTGCTTTTATTAATCCAAAAAGGAGGTAACTATGAATGAAGAACAATTATATGCGATGCGGCATAGTTTAGCGCATGTTATGGCTGCTAGCGTAAAACGATTGTGGCCGGAAGCTAAATTTGGTGTTGGACCGGTAGTTGAGAATGGTTTTTACTACGATATTGATCTTGGCGACACAAAAATAAGCGAGCAAGATTTTAATAAAATCGAAGCAATGATGCGGCGCATTATTGCTGAAGATCAAGATTTTGTGCGTGAAAAACGTTCAATTGACGACGCGATCGCTTGGGCGAAGGAGTCACAACAGCCATACAAAGAAGAATTACTAAATGACCTTAAGCGCTCTGGTACAACGGTGGCAAAAGATCTAGACGCCGCTGAGATGGGCACGATCGCTGATGGTGATGCGGCTGTGAAAGAGGCGACTTTCTACACAAACGGCGATTTTACCGATTTGTGCCGCGGTCCACATGTGGCAAACACGCAGGAGATCGGTGCGTTTAAGCTGATGCGTGTAGCAGGGGCGTATTGGCGTGGTAACGAAAAGAATCCGCAAATGCAGCGATTGTATGGTGTTGCATTTGCGACGCAGGCGGAGCTAGATGAATATCTGGAGCGTTTAGAGCTTGCGAAACAGCGCGACCATCGTAAGCTTGGTAAAGAATTGGATTTGTATACGATGTCGCCGCTGGTTGGTGTTGGTTTGCCGATGTTTACGCCGCGCGGCACGGTCTTGCGTGATGTAGTGGCGCAGTACTCAAATCAACTGCGACAAAAGTACGGTTTTCAAAAAGTTTGGACACCACACATCACGAAAAAAGATTTGTATGAAAAATCTGGTCATTGGGCTAAATTTGGCGATGAGCTGTTTTTGGTGAAAAGCCAGGAAACGAGCGATCAGATGGCGCTGAAGCCGATGAACTGTCCGCACCATACGCAGATTTTTGCATCAAAGCCGCGTAGCTACCGTGATATGCCGGTGCGCTTTTTAGAGACGACAACTGACTATCGTGATGAAAAGACTGGCGAACTTGGTGGCCTGAGTCGAGTACGTTCGCTGACGCAAGATGATAGCCATGTTTTCTGCCGGCCAGATCAGATTGAGCAGGAGATTAATAATCTTTTGGCGGCAGCGCGCGAGTTGTATGGGCAAATCGACATGAAGTTGCGCGTGCGGTTGAGCTACCGCGACGAGTCGGATGGATATCTGGGCGATCATGCTTTGTGGGACTCGGCGCAAGCGCAACTCAAAGCCGCCGTTGTTGCAAATGGGCTAGACTACTTTGAACAGGACGGCGAGGCTGCATTCTACGGTCCAAAGATAGACTTCATGGCAACAGATGCGATTGGTCGTGAACACCAAGTTGCAACTGTTCAGCTTGATTTTGTTCAGCCGGAGCGGTTTGAGCTAGAATACGCGACAGATGATGGTAAATTTACAACACCTGTTATGATTCACTGCGCGCTTTTAGGCTCAATAGAGCGTTTCTTAAGTGTATTTATTGAGCATACTGGCGGTTGGTTTCCGTTTTGGGCAGCACCAGAGCAGGTGCGCATTCTGACGATTAATGAAACGGTTGCAGATTACGTAGATGAAATAACAACGGTATTGCGTGAAATTGTGCTGATGGCACCGATAAAATATAATGAAGTGAGATTTACGGCAGATACGCGCAATGAATCGCTGGGTAAGAAAATTCGTGAGGCGGCAGCCATGAAAATTCCAGTTCAGCTTATTGTTGGACCAAAAGACAAGAGCGCGCGTCAAGTTAGCGTTCGTACGCGGGATGGTGAGCAGAAAATTGCACTTGATAAGCTGGTGGCATATATTAAGAAGCTTTAAGAGAGTGCGCGTTGATAATAGTGGTCTGTGTATTCAGTGTTGGCGAATGTGATGAATGATAATCAACTGCCGATTGCAAGTTTGCGCGACCGCGTTTATGCGCTGATGTCCGAGTTGCCGGACGATAAAGTCACGACTTATGGCGACTTGGCGGCGCTGGCTGGACATCCGTATGCGGCGCGGCGTGTTGGTGAAATTGCTCACGGTGGTCCGGCTAATTTACCATGGCATCGTTTAGTGAATGCAAAAGGCGGGTTAGCGGTTGGCTTTCCGGAGGGGCAAGTGGCGCAGAAACAGCTACTTGCCCAGGACGGCATAGCCTGTGACGAACGTTGGCGCGTGATTGATTTTGAGGAGCGACGATGGCGGCCGGAGCTGTGAACGTGAATGAGACCCCGCTTATCGTAATTGTTGGTCCGACGGCAAGCGGTAAGACGAGTTTAGCGATTGAGGTTGCTCGGCAATTTAACGGTGAAATAATCTCCGCAGATTCTCGAGCGATATATCGCGGACTTGATATTGGAACAGCAAAGCCGAGCATGAAAGAACGTGATGGAGTTGTGCATTGGGGTTTTGACTTGGTGAATCCTGGCGAGCGATTTACGGCTGCTGATTTTAAGTACTACGCCGATGTAAAAATAGCTGACATACGGCTACGAGGCAAAACGCCGATCTTGGTTGGGGGAACGGGGTTATACGTTGACAGTGTTATTTACGACTATACATTCACAGCTGCATCAAATGATTTAGAACTGCGTACAAAATTTGAGCAGAAATCTCTTGCGGAGTTACAAAATTATTGTAATAAACACAATATTGAGTTACCGGAGAATAATAAAAATAAGCGGTATATTATTAACGCAATCGCTCGAAATGGCGCTTTACCACAGAAAAATACTGATAAATATAAAGACAAGATACTAATCGGAATAATGACGGATAAAACCGTACTCAAAGAAAGAATAAGAAAGCGCGCAAAAATCATTGTAAATGATACTACGATAAATGAAGCGATGCAGGCGGCGCAAACTTGGGGCTGGGATAACGAAGCTATGACTGGAAATATCTATCCGCTGATTCGAAAGCATGTAGCGGGAGAGCTGACACGCAGTGAACTAGAAGAAAAATTTTGTACGCTTGATTGGCGTTTAGCAAAACGACAACTGACATGGCTGCGTCGTAATTCTGAAATAGCATGGTGCGATCTTGAGCATGCGTACAGTTATATTGCTCAACGGTTGGCTGATAGATAGTGGCCGTGGTACTATAGAGTAAGAGATTTGATCATGATTGATGCATTGTTTGGTTCAAAAACTCGTGTAAAGTTACTTTATTTATTCCTTAATAACCCAGGGCAAGCGTTTTATGTGCGTGAAATTACGCGGTTGATTGGCGAACAAATCAACTCTGTGCGAAGAGAGCTTGCAAATATGCTTGAGGTGGGTATTGTCGCGAGTAATAATATGGACAACAAGCTGTACTATGAAGTAAATCAGCGGTATGAGTATTACGTGCCGATGCGTGCTATATTTGCAGGGCAGACGTCAAAATCGGCTGCAAATGAAGCGCAAGCGGAAGTGTACGAAGATATTATTCGCCGTACAGCCGGTGTCCGTGTTGCTATTGTAGCGGGGATCCTGGTAAGCGGGTCTGTGAGCAAAGTTGATTTACTGATGGCAGGCGCTATCTCGCGCGCTAAGATTAAATCGATTGTCTCAACGATTGAGCAGGCAGTGGGGCGTGAGATTACTTATAGCGTACTCTCGTATGACGAGCTATACTACAGGTTGAGCGTTCACGATAAATTTATTAGTGATATGCTAAATAATAAGCACCGTGTCATTATTGACACTGGCAATATTATAAAAACAGAGCGGCAGTAAAGGAGGCAAAATGTTTGATATTGAATATAAAGGTGGAAATGCGGTCGTAATTGCAAGTAAAAAAACGTCGCTAGTCGTAGATCCGAAGGTGTCATTGCTTGGGTTAAAAGATTTAAAGGTAAAGGATCTAGTTGAGTTTGTCACTGAGTCTCGTTTTGCAACTGGTAAGAGTGATGCGCAAGTTATTATAAATAGCCCTGGCGAGTACGAGGTTGGCGACTTTACGATCATTGGTATTGCTGCGACGCGTCATATTGATACTCCTGACGATGAAAAACGTTCAACGATTTACCGTGTCGAGTGTGGCGAAGTATCGCTGGGAATTATTGGGAATATCGCACCTGGGCTAAGCGATGAGCAGCTTGAATCGCTTGGTGTGATTGATATTTTGATCGTGCCTGTTGGCGGCGGTGGATATACACTTGATGCGACAAGCGCTGTTTCAATTGTTCGAGCGATTGATCCGAAGGTTGTTATACCAGTTCATTATCGTGACGCTGCCCTTCAGTATGAAGTTCCGCAAGATGAAGTTGAAACATTTATCAAAGAGCTAGGCGCTCCGGTTGATAATGTAACGAAATTCAAAGTTAAAAATGATAGTTCATTGCCGTCGGTTTTAACGACGGTGGTAGTTGCGCGCAGCTAATATGTCTTGAGTTCTGTATGCTTTTAATACAAAACACCCCTATAGTCAGGGGTGTTTTATGTATTTCCGTAAAATAGAGAAAGAGACTATTTTACCGGTTGCGCAATAATACCTTTCTTCTTGAGCGTACGGATTGCATGCGTAGAAAGCGTCATCGTTACTTTCTGCCCGTCAACAACAAACGTCTTTATTTGAAGATTTGGTTTAAAAACGCGTTTAGTGCGATGCAAAGAAAAACTTACGTTATGACCGAATTGTTTACCTTTGCCGGTTAATGCGCAGCGTGATGCCATATTTTTCCATTTCTTATAATTAGTTGATATCAATCTTTTTTAGTATACGCTAGTTTTGGTCTTGCGTCAAGGACTGTTACAATAAGGGGCATGGATTTTGGTAACGTTATTGCTGTTTTGGTAATTATTTTTGTGTCGATGACACTCCATGAATTGATGCACGGAGTTGTTGCCTATAGACTTGGCGACAATACGGCGCGCCTCATGGGGCGTTTAACGCTAAATCCGTTTAGGCATATTGATCCTATTATGACAATTGCGCTTCCGGTGATGATTATTTTTACAAATGCATTAACAGGAGCGGCTATGCCAGTTTTTGGTGGTGCGAAACCTGTGCCGTTTAATCCTGAAAATCTAAAATATGGCGAATGGGGAATTGCAATGGTGGCAGCGAGCGGGCCGCTAGTTAATTTGTTGCTCGCGTTTATATCGTATGTGATAGTGGCTTATGTAGGCGATGGAAGTGCGGCAGGAAAACTGTTGACTACCTCAGTAGCTGTTAATTTAGGTTTTTTTGCATTCAATATTATTCCGATTCCGCCGCTTGATGGCTCGCGAGTCTTTTATGCAGTAGCTCCCGACTTTATTCGTCGATTTTTCGAAGCAGCGGAGCAATATGGTATAGTGCTTGTCTATATTGCAGTACTTATTTTATCACCGGTTTTGACGGTTTACATGCAAGCTGTTATTTACGGATGTGTTAGCTTGTTCTCTTTAGTTATATAGAACCACATGGTATACTAGGGGTAGCCTCTCTTGGGCGTATATGATTTTCCTAACATCATACGATAGGGACTCTAATACCGTTATTCCCGTGGGAATAACGTGCGGAGACCCACCTTTGCAATAGCAGGGGAATATCAATCGTTTAAGAGGGGCTTTAATGATATAATAAGCAATGGCAGATTATCGGATAATCGCTCGCTTGGTTATAGCGAGAGGAAAGTCCGGGCAGTATAGAGCATGGCAGTCGCTAACGGCGACCGGAGGTGACTCTAGGGAAAGTGCCACAGAAACGAAACCGCTATCTCAAACCTAGTTAGGCTACTGATAGTAAGGGTGAAAGGAGCGAGGTAAGAGCTCGCAGCGACGCACGGTGACGTGCGGAGGAGGTAAACCCTGTCAACTGCAAGGAGGCGTGTCTATAGAATTGCTCGTTCGGGCATGCCGCTATCCGCTTGAATTATTCAGCAATGAATAATCTAGATAGATGATTATCCTCGACAGAACCCGGCTTACAGATGATCTGCCAACCAAAAAGACCGTATTTAGCTACGGCCTTTTTAATTTTGTCCAATCAAGTTATTTTGTAACTTTTCTGACAATAGCAGCAAATGCCTTTGGTTCGTTTACTGCTAACTCCGCAAGTATTTTGCGATCAATTCCTACATTGGCGGCGCGTAAACTGGCAATGAGCTTACCATACGTTGTGCCGTTTTCGCGAGCGGCAGCGTTGATGCGGGTAATCCAGATACCGCGAAGATCGCGCCGTTTATTGCGGCGGTCTCGGTATGCATATTGCAGCGATCTGATAACAGCCTGTTTCGCAAGTCGAAAGCTGCGTGTACGGTTGTGCTGCATGCCTTTTGCAGCTTTGATGATTTTCTTATGCTTCGCTGAAGCAGTAACTCCTCGTTTAACTCGCATAATCCTATACTCCCAGTGCTCGTTTTACGTTTTTCGCCATGCCGCCTTTAACGACAGCGGCGGTTTTGATATTACGCTTGCGCGATTTACTCTTCTTAGAGAGCATATGGTTTCCGAACGCACGGCGACGGATGAGTTTGCCGGTACTGGTTAGCTTAATACGCTTAGCAGTGCCCTTGTGGGTCTTCATCTTTGGCATTATTTACTCCTTATTACGATGCTGAGGTTACGCCCAGCCATCACTGGTTTCTGTTCAAGTATTGCCTCATCTTGCAGCTGTTCAAAAACTTTGTTTATGAGTTCGTATCCCAGCTCTTTGTGCGCCATTTCACGCCCGCGTAAGAATATCAAAATTTTTACTTTGTGTCCTTCTTTGAGAAATGAGCGGATTTTCCGTAACTTTATCTCTAGGTCATTGCTACCGATCTTTAAGCCGAAACGCATTTGTTTTAGTTCGCTAGCTTTACCGTTGCGTCGAGCTTTTTGTTGCTCTTTCATCTTCTGGTATTGATACTTTCCCCAGTCAATGATTTTTGCAACAGGAGGGTCAGCTTTTGGTGAAATCTCTACTAAGTCAACTCCTGCCTGCCGCGCGGCATTAAGCGCATCTGTGCGGCTCATGACACCAAGTTGCGTTCCAGTTGTGTCTATGACACGAAGCTCTTTTGCTCGAATGGCATCATTGATACGAATTTTCGTATTGATTGCAATCTCCTTTAAAATTACGTTAATGAGGTAACACTCGCATCCCATAGTATCAGAGGTAGGGCAAAAATTCAAGCTCTACATTTGTCTATATTGCAGTGCTTCCGCGATGTGGCTCGTGGTTATGTTGTCTGAGTTATCAAGGTCGGCGATTGTGCGCGCAACACGGATGACTTTAAAATAGCCGCGTGGGCTCAGCTTGAGCGTATCAGACGCTTTTCTGAGTAAAATAGTTGATTCGGTGTTAAGTTTTGCAAACTGTGAAATTTCCTTATTTGTTAGATTATTGTTGTACTTACCACTACGATTATATCTGTTATTTTGAATATTTATTGCATTTTGAATCATTTTTTTCGCCAAAGACTGTTGATTTTTTGACGACGAATTTGAGGATAATAGTGAATCGTTTGATATGCGCGATACGTGGACAGTGAGATCAATACGATCAAGCAAGGGTCCGGAAAGACGTTTTTGATAATGCTCAATTTGAGTTACCGAACAGGTGCATTCTCGTGCGGTATCACCATAGTACCCGCATGGACATGGGTTCATTGTCGCGACAAGCATAAAATTAGCAGGGTAGGTGGCTCGTCCTCCAGATCGAGTGACGGTGACAATATGATCTTCAAGCGGCTGGCGAAGTGATTCAAGCGTCGATCGGGTGAACTCTGGTATTTCATCAAGATATAAGACGCCGAGGTGAGCAAGACTTATTTCACCAGGTTTAGGGCGTGGTCCGCCGCCCATAAGCGAAGTGCGGCTTGCGGTATGATGCGGTGATCGAAATGGTCGTGTCGTAATAATATTATCAGTCACTGATCCTTCTAGACTGTATAACTTTGTCACTTCAAGTTGTTCGTTGATTGATAATTGCGGTAAAAGACTTGGTAGTGTTTTTGCGAGCATTGATTTACCAGCACCGGGCGTGCCAGAAAGCAGCAGGTTGTGGTGTCCTGCGGCTGCGATAACGAGTGCTCTCTTTGCTTGCTCTTGGCCGAGAATGTCGTCAAGCGTAGTGCTGTCGTTTGATGTGTTGTTGTGATGAACGGGTGATGCCGTGCGCTGTATGGGCATGATAAGCGATTCTTTTTTCAAGTGTAGGTATAACTGTTTTAATGAATCAACAGGTATGATTGTAATGTCGGCAACAAGCGCTGCCTGTTCGGCATTTTTTGTCGGAAGATATATTGTTTTTACATGAGCGTTTCGTGCAATTTCGATAATGCTAATTGCACCAGAAGTGGGACGAATAGATCCATCAAGTGCAAGTTCGCCAGCAAAAAGGCTATTAGCTATATCCGTTTGCGCCAGCTGCCCGCTTGATAGCAGAATTGCTAGGGCAATCGGAAGGTCGTAGTGCGTGCCATCTTTTGGAAGCTCGGCAGGCGCGAGATTAACAGTGATACGCTTAGCTGGATATTCAAGTAAGGAATTTGATATGGCGCTTTTGACTCGCTCTTTTGCTTCGTCGATTGCTTTGTTGCCGAGCCCGACAATTTGTATGCCCGGCAAGCCTTTTGTCGCGTCGCTCTCAACCTCCACGACACTACCATCAAAGCCAATAGGCGCAGCAGTTAATACTTTCGCAAACATACCCATTTACATAAAGTTAACCATATTGCTTTTGGTATGTAAATAGTGGTATAATAGGACAAACGCGGGGCTGATATAGCATTCGACATTTGGACTTTAACAGGCTGTTTTGCGTACCGATTTCTGACGTAATCAGAATTAGTAATTGCAACATTTGCAAAGAAAGCAAAAGCATTTGTCGCATCATTGATGCCGAAGCAAACTGCTTTTGCGCTTGCTGCGTAATATACTGCAGCCATGCTTGGTTCCGATGCTTGCTAGAAACTAAGTGTGTCATATTTTGCAAGATCGATTCATGCGCATCCGCTTGAGTGCGGTGAATTTAAATTTTTCAGCTCGTAGTAGTTGTATGTTTGTTTGGCTTCCGGGCAGCTACTGTGGTTATTGTAAAAACCAAACTATGTGCGTAGACGAACAGCGTGTTACCAAATGGACCCGGGGGCGGTACCCGGCAGCTCCACCATGTAAGGTTAGCGACCAATTGGGTCGTATTTTTTATTGCGTGGAATTAAAAACAACCACCTGCGAGTAGTGGTTGTTTTATCGTGGAGTTTTCGGAAATATGTTTATTTTTGGTTCTTGCACAATTTTTTTGCTCAAGAACTACCCCTATAATATGACGGAAAAGTGCTTGTGTCAATAACTTTTTGGAATTTAATCAAGTAAAAAATACCACAAATTATAGCAGCTGTTCTTGGTGTGATTTTGAAACTTTATTCCTAGGGCGGGGCGAGGACGGCGACAGTGATAATTAACTGATACCTATCTTCATAATGAGAAAAATGTTAGCATCTCGGTTGTGCTATAGGTTTGAGGATTAGATTGATTGTGTACCAAAAATGATAGTTTCTTGATTTCATATTCAAAAAGCGACACCTATTTTTGTACGATGAAAATCTATAGGATCCTCTCGGTATTCTGTCGTTTGAAACAATAATCTAATATAGAGGAGCTCACTGACTCATGCTTATACTACTCGGAAATGCTTAGTAAAATTAATCTGAAAAAGTTTAAGTAGAGTAGCAGCCTATGTTTAAACTTTTATCGTAACCACGCCTACTATATCAGAAAAGCTTGTCTTCAAAGTATGGTAATATCGCAAACTCAATAACATCAAAGCTAAAAGGCTACTACTATATATTCAACAAGACTGTAAGTCCAGAACGAACCAGGAGGGCAGAGGGGATCAACTAGGAGGTATTAGGGGAGGACGTTGGATAAGTAAATATCCCAGAAACAGCCAGATTAGCACCTAGCGTATGGCTATTGGGAGGGACGCTGTGCGAGAAAAGCTATAGCGGTTACCTGGTCATGTTTGCTGAGAGAGGGGTGGTTGGATTGGGGTTTTGTATAAAAAGTCATCAAAGAGAGAAGAGAGAATGATAAACGCGTCCTTGCTCGCCTGTCAAAGTATTTGAAGCCGAAGCATCATGTTAGAGATAATGGCTTTGAAGTGAACGACTATAAATAAGGCTATAAAATCTTAAAAAAAGATATCGGCGAAAATGCCTACTTCGCTTCGTCCGGACGCTCCTAGGGCAAGTTGCAACGAAAACTTTAATTGACTCAATGAGGGCTATTGCATCATTTTTTCGAAACGGATACGTTTTAGTAGTTGCCGAGCAGTAGGTTGACTCTACGAACGATCTGCTTAATATTAGACATAAAAACGACATCTGCGGATGCAGCAAAACAGACTGTGTTTTTGCCGCATAAATATGAGTGTTTTCGCTTCAATGTACAGCGTACGTGGCGCTAATGTTTTTTGATTTGTATATAGTAGCGATATTGTTGTGTACGAAAATAAATCAACATATAATGCAATCCGTCTCGTGCGCTTTGCTGAAGAATAGGCCGCGTCGCGTGTGCACTAGTTTTTGATAGACGTTTATTATTAAGGCATGTCTTAATGTAGCTGGGATTTATGGCATGCAAGCTCATCGGGTCGCGCAAGGGCTAAGGACCGGCACAGATGGATGTGTACTCGAATTAAATTCCATATTTATTGGACATAATATGGCAAAGTTGTGTGAGTTGATCGTTCTTTGTTTGATCGATTATTTTCTTAAAAATATATAGGAGCGTCACCAACCTTGACGCCTTACGGCTCTGCTTTTTGTTCTACTAAAATAAGCATGATACCTGCTAGTAGAAGTAAAATGTTTCGTTGTAAAATAAACAAATATCTCTCTAAGTAGTGTAAAATGGTTGAATAAACGACAGAAATTTTCTTATTGTTGTTAATTTAGCTATATGTAGGTTAATCTAATACAAATAACACAAAACAGGGGTAATATTGATGAATATAATACAACATAGTAAATATATCTACGAATTTAATACCGAATATATTGACGTATGGCGTTGTTTGTGCTAGTATTGAAACATAGCTTTGACAAAAACAAAAAAGCGACAAACATTAACAATTTAAAAATACAACACCTTGTGAAAGTTACGTTGTGCGACGGAAACTAGGTGGCAGCACAGATGCTATTTTATGAACGTTCTGTGAAGAAATTTTTCATAAAATAAAAGTTCGTATTTTATACGATACGTGATACCACCTAAGCTCCGCCGGGATATGCATCCTTGGCGTTGTAGCGCGCGAAAGCTTGAGCGCTGCGCACCTGATAAATCCTTGACGAAGCGATCGTCGGCGAGAATCAGGTGCGTAGATAATAGACTCGCAATCGCAAGACTAGATGCTCGCGTCACGCGAGCGGTCAATTAGGCTATAAGCAGCTAGCGGCGACCCTAATAGTTGTTTAGAAAGGTGTTTCGTTTTTTTCGCGAAACTGCTTATATGCCTTTAAGGGCGGTGGTATCATAATATTATGTTGAAACGCATAGTAGCTTTTATGACGGTTTGTTCAATCGTCGGGGTTCTCGCCATCATGCAGTCGTCTACTCCTTCGCATTCAAGCCCATTAATCATACTGTTGGTATTTCTACTTTTATACGTGTCGGTATGTGGAGCGCTGACATTTTTGCTATATGGCGTACGGCTTGCTGTCGTGCGTATCAGTAAGGGCAAATTGAATGATCACACTAGCACTCTTCTCTCTCGGTCAATCGCATACGGGAGTGTTTTGGCGTTCTCGCCGATTATTCTTGTGGCCGTGCAATCTATCGGCGGGCTGAAGTTGTATGAAATTATACTCGTTGTTGTGTTTGAGACGGTGGCAATATTCTATGTTTATAAACAGCAGTAAACCTTTGTAAGCGCTAGTAATATTGGTTGCTCTTATGGTATAATTTAACAGATATGGAACCTAGGCAGCAGGAACAATTAGCGCCAACTGGCGAAATTCAGCCGACAGCGTCTCAATATGAGGCGGGTGCGGCGCAAAATTCTCCTGAAGTGGCGCAGAGCGGTGTTGAAAATCGCCGTGAGATTGGGTCTGTTCGGGCGGAAGCAGTTCAAGCTGCGATGGCAGCAGCTCCTGCGCTTCCTACTCCGGTATTGTCTGCGCAGTCGGATAATAATGCGGGCGCTGTGGACGATACGACGGTTATGCTAGCGAACGATGACGATCTGATTGAGAAGGAATGGGTTGATAAAGCGAAGAAGATTCTAGCTGAGACGAAAGATGATCCATATCGGCGCGAGTACGAAATAAGTAAGCTGCAAATAGAGTATATTAGGCAGCGCTATGGGCGAGTGATAGGGCAGGCAGAAGATTAGCATGGGGGTAGAGTGGGCGCACTAATAGTACTTTTTGTTACAGCGGCATTGATTGCGGCTGGTGCAACAGTTATATTTTTCGTGTATCGCGGCACATTGCGTGAAGCAAAGAATTACGAGCGCGGATTGAAGATGGTGCCGATTTTAATTCATCTGCCACCGGCGAGCGACGACATTGCAGGTGAAAATCGCGACAAGCGCGACTTGACCGAAGAGGTGTTGTCGCAGGCGCAAGTGATGTATAACATTATTGCGAGTACTGCTACGAAAGGATTTAAGAGCCGAATCTATGGTCAGCGTCATTTATCGTTTGAAATCGTGGCGCGCGACGGACTTGTGTATTATTACGCTGTCGTACCAACGGTCCTTACGAGCGTTGTGCGCCAGGCGGTGGCAGCGGCATATCCATCAGCGCGACTTGAAGAGGTAACGGAGCACTCGGTGTTTAGTAAAGTGGGAAAGATGAGCGGGACGATTGGCGGTGAATTTACGCTTAAGAAGCATTACTCATATCCGATTGCAACTTACATGGAGTCGAAGCGTGATGCGTCGCGTGCTTTACTGAATGCGATTTCGGCAGCAGGACGTGAAGATGGTATCGGGCTGCAATTTTTGATTCGCCCAGCGCGCGACAACTGGTCTAAGGTCGCCGTGTCAATGGCTGAGAAAATTATTAAAGATAAACAGAATGGCAAGAAGTCCCCGCTTGGTTCGTTTTTCTCACCAAACGAATTGATGGAGGCGTTATGGAAACCGCCGACTGGGTCGACTGACGGCAATAAAGGTCCCGGCGAAGAAAATAAGCAATTAAATGCAGTTGAGCAGGCAACGGTTGAGGCGATTCAGGAAAAGACACGATACCCTGGCTATGAGGTTTTGGTTCGCGTGGTCGTGTCGTCGAATACGGCGGCGCGTTCTCAAGGTGTTTTGAAAAATATTGTTGCAGCATTCGCATTGTTTGACTCGCCAACGTTTAACGGCTTTAAATTTAACTTATCAAAGAACATTGAAGAGTTAACCTCATCATTTATATTTAGATTCTTTCCGCAGCAGGTTAACCAGAATATATTGAACAGCGTAGAGCTGGCAACGCTTTTTCATCTGCCAGATCAAAACAGTATACCTACATCGCAAGTGAAGCGGCAAATGAGCAAGCAGGTCGATGGTCCGACACAAGTCATGGAAACGGGACTATTGCTTGGCTATAACGAGTTCCGTGGTGTGAAAAAACCGATTCGTTTGAGCGATAAAGACCGTCGCCGTCATATTCATGTGATCGGACAGACTGGTGTTGGAAAGTCTGTGTTGCAAGAGAATCTGGCATACCAAGATATGCTGGATGGTCGTGGCTTTGCGTTCGTTGATCCGCACGGTGACTCAGCAGAGGCACTCTTAAGTAAAGTGCCGAAGGAACGCGTTGAGGATGTTGTTTATTTTAACCCAAGTGACATGGACAATCCGATCGGATTGAATATGTTTGAGTTTGACCACCCCGACCAAAAAGACTTTTTGGTGCAGGAGGCGATTGGGATGCTATATGGACTGTATGACCCTGGACATACGGGAATCGTTGGTCCACGTCTTGAACATATATTCCGAAACTGTGCGTTGCTACTGATGAGCGATCCGGGTGGTGGTACGTTTATTGATATTCCAAAATTGCTTATCGACGATGCATTTATGAAGAGTAAGCTGAAATATGTTACCGACCAACAAGTGCTTGACTTCTGGACGAAAGAGTTCCCTGCGTCGCAGCGGTCAAGTGAAGCGGGTGAAGTTATTAGCTGGGTCGTATCGAAATTTGGGCCATTTATTTCTAATGATGCGATGCGAAATATTATCGGGCAAAAGAAGAGCGGATTTAATTTTGCGGATATTATGAATAATCGTAAAATTTTGCTCGCAAACTTGTCAAAGGGAAAAATGGGAGATTTGAACTCAAAACTCCTTGGTATTATTTTTGTGATGAAATTCCAAGCGGCGGCAATGGCCCGCGCAAATATACCAGAGGAAGAGCGCAAAGATTTTACGTTGTATGTCGATGAGTTCCAGAACTTTGCGACCGATAGTTTTGAAACAATCCTTAGCGAAGCGCGTAAGTATCGGTTGAGCTTGGTGCTTGGCAACCAGTTTATGACACAGCTACAGGAAAGCTTGCGTGAGGCAATTTTAGGTAACGTGGGTACAACGATCACTGGGCGCATTGGTATTACCGACGCGGAGATTATGGTAAAGCGCTATACTCCAGTGTTTGACGCGGAAGATTTGACGAAGTTACCAAACTTTGAGTCGGTTTGCGTGGCGCAAATAGAGGGCGTGCCTTCGGCGCCGTTTAGTATGAGTTGGGTTCCGCCTATGGGACAGAGCAATCAGCAGCTTGGTGATGCGCTGAAGCGGTTGTCTGCAGTGAAATATGGACATCCGCGTGCGCAGGTAGAGCGAGAAATCTTCGAGCGGCTTAAAACAGCAGATGCTGCACAGTCTGGAGCAAAGACGGGGAGAGCAGGTGCGGCTCCATCCGCTGGGGCGAAGCCTGGTGGTGTTGGCGCGCCAAAGTCTGGCGGCTCGTCATTTTTAGACGAGTGGCTTGCCAAGCGTAAGCAGATGACGGGAGGAAGTGGGCGTTCGCCGGTAGCGAGTGTTGCGAGTGCGGGCAAAATGATGCCGCCGCAGCCGGTCGCCTCGCCAATGAGTCCGCCTCCAGCGACCATTCCTGGGGCAACGAGTAATCCATTACAATCAGGTGCGGCTTCGGGAGTGAGTGGCTATCCGTCTGCTAGCCAGTCGGTGGCTCAATATGGCAATAATACACCTCCGCAGCAGATGCTGCGTCCTGGGTTGGTAAATCAGCCGCCATCCTCTCCGCCGCAACCGGCGAATAGCCTAATGTCTACGTCGGCTACCGCTAGTTTACGCGACAATTTCAATACTGTTACGCCCCCTGTGTCGCAAGCCGAAGCCGGGATGGCATCGCCGCCACAACAACCATTACAGCGGCCGTCTGATGGGCGTATAGACGCAGTGTCATCCCGCCAGGATGATGAAGTAACAATAAAATTGCGGTAGGTTTACTGATGCAAAGGCGGTAAACCTGTAAAGAAAAGAGTTTTTCAGGGTAGAAGATTATAGAATCAGTCTACCCTGCGAAGGGTGATTTCCTAGGATTTTTAGTCTGGCGCTCTACCTATCTTTACCGATAATAAGTAGTCGGAAATAGTCATAGACGAGCCCGATGACCCACCCAAGCCCAAAAGCAGCAATCGTTTCAGTGCCTGACAATTGGTAGCCATATGCGCGCGCTACGAGATAGGTGACGAGTACGAGAACGAACGAGCAAACGGCTCCTGATAAAATAGCGTTCGGTCGCGCAACAGAATTACCGACAACTTCGCTAGTCTTTTCGACGGCTTTGTTATGAATAATTTTGCTGAAGGTGCGACTTGGTGCTGACATGTGAGATTGCACTTCGTCCATCGTTTTCGCGAACGCTTTTTCCCGTTCCTGCTTAGAGATTGGTCCTTTGCGTCGTTCGGCTGGTGATGGGTCACTCCGCTCTGTCTCTTTGCGATTCTCTTTTTCGGCTTTTGCAACAGCTTCAAGCGTTTCGCGGCGTGCGTTTTCAAGCCTTTCTGCTTTATTTTCACGAGTTGATTCTCGTTCGCGGTTCTCGTTCGCAGCTTCGTGCTGCTCGGCGGCGAGCTTACGTGACTCATTTAATGACTCTCTTTTTTCGGTTGATCCTGGTAACTTTTCGTTGTTCATATACCACCCCTTGTTTTAAAAATATGTGTTAAATTGTGCCAGTATTAAAGTCGCGGCGTATTAAGCGTACTTCTTTTTTCAGCTGGCGCGAGCGTGCGTAGAAGAACGTAACGACGGCGAATATAATTGCTGCGAATGCGATGTTCTCGTTGGGGCCAGTATGCGGCAGCTGGGCGACAACTGACTCAACCTTCTTTTGGACAGGGCAATCGATGTTGACATTGACAGTGTTTCCGAACGTGTTTGTCATGACGCAGTCGTAGGAATTTGGGTTGCCTGTGCCGGCGCCTTTTGCGGCAATCGTGCTCGCGAGTTTTACGCTAAATATGCGCGTTTGTGTTTCGCCTGGTTTCAATGTTACTTTTGGCCATGTCAGTAGTGTTTTTGTCGCGATTGCGTCTGACGAATTGTCATCTGTGAGCGTGCCGCCGCCAGTGTTTTCTAGGCTCGCGTATTGCAAAACGTCGGCTAGATCCTCCTTGATCGTGTATTCTGTCGCTTTTAGTCCTTTGTTGGTGACGTTAATTTTGTATACAATCTGATCAGTGGCCTTTGCTGCAATCGTTGTGGCGTCGGTGTTGTTCTGTGATGTATTTTGTGCGGTTTTGGTTTGAATAATTTCAGCGTTGCATTTTGTATCGTTGATCCAAATTGTTGAATCTCCTGGGCATGGCTGGCAGTTCGGGTCTGTCTTGAGCAGGGCTGGGTTTTGCGGACACTTTGCTGGCGGGGCGATTGTAAAGCCTTTGGTACACCCAGCGCTCGTTCTGTCGCCAAGCGACGTTTTGATTGTTAATTTGACCGAGTAACTGCCGGGAGTCTTCTCCGTATAAGTTGCGACGCTTGAACTACTCTCTATCGTCTTAACAAGTGCGTTATCGCGATATACCTGGAATATATACTTTGAAATCGTCGCGCCATCCGTAACAACCCCGCTGCCAGTGAATTGATAGGTATCTCCGTTCTTTTTGATGTCAAGTGCTGAGCACGTTGAGGTTGGGTTTTTAGGTGGCGTTGAACAGTTAGGATAGGTTCCCACTTGACCTGGAGGGCACGCTGGCCGCGGCGGGATAGTAAACGTGATTAAGTTGCCGCACGAGCGCATAATACCGAACCATAAGCCAGTTGACGATGATCGCCCGACGTAGGCAGAATAAGAACCGCTATTTCCCCAAAGCCGTTGCGGCCGGTAATAAAAAGTACGCGTGCCGCCGCTCGTTTTCACGGTATAGCTTCCTTCGCCGCTTGAAGCGCCAAAAACAGGCTTCATGCCCCAGGAATACAACCCTTCGCTGCTGCGGTGATATTCTAAATTACCAGTTGCTCGTTGGATGTCGGCACGAGAAATGCCAATAGCGGTATACAGATCGCGAATGTTGTTGACGTTCTGGTCGTAGCTGGACATGACGGCGCTTGGCGTGTGAGTGCCGCCGTATACCATGTCAGTCGCATCGGCTGCGCTTGCTGGTTCTGGCGCTTGAAGCATTGTAAATGACTGGACAATAAGCGCAAGGGCGGTGAATATAAGCCCAAGGCGGCGTGTTGTCTCTTCTTTTCTCAGACGCTTAGCATAAAACCCTAGTTGTCCGACGAGTGCAGGGCTAAATGAAAGGTTTGATACGAGCTTTCTAAACATAGTGCAACCTTTTTGTGTTAAAATTTCCGAGATAAATCTCTTTTGACTATTAGTTTAGCATATGCGTTTATAGATAGCAATAACTTGAATGAACAATTTTTTTTATGGTATAATCGGTGTAGAAATGAATAATCTGAGTTGACAGTAAGCGAGGGAGATTCCATATGGCTAAACAAAAAGACGACGGTTCTTATGATGGTTCGCAAATTCAGGTCCTTGAAGGTCTTGATCCGGTTCGCAAACGCCCAGGCATGTACATTGGAAGCACGGGTTACGACGGTGTTCATCATTTAATTAAAGAAATTGCCGACAACTCTATAGACGAAGCGATTGCTGGTCACGGCACGCGTGTTGATGTACGGATCCTTGAAGATGGCGGTATTACGATTACTGATGATGGGCGCGGCATCCCGGTAGATAAGCATCCGAAAACGGGTTTGAGTACGCTTGAGACAGTGTTGACGGTGCTGCATGCTGGCGGTAAGTTTGGCGGCGGCGGCTATAAGGTTTCGTCTGGATTGCATGGTGTTGGTTCAAGCGTGGTGAATGCTTTGTCGAGTCGAATGATCGCTGAAGTCGCAAAGAACGGCTCAATATATCGAATTGAATTTGAGCGGGGCAAAACAGTCGTGCCGTTCAAGAAAAGCCGTTTGACAGACGCGAATTGGACGCGTGGCACGCGGATTACGTTTTATCCCGATCCTGAAATATTCAAAGAAACGACGAAATTTGACTATAAATGGGTCGTGAGTTATCTTCGCCATCAGGCCTATCTGACAAAAGGCGTGTATGTAACGGTTTATGATGAGCGCACCAAAGAGCGCCAGGCATTTTACTTCGAGGGCGGTATTCGCAGCTACGTGAAGAACCTCAACGTCGGCAAGGATGTTCTTGGCAACGAAATTTTCTACGTTGAAAAGCAGGTTGATGATTCAATGGTTGAAGTAGCAATTCAGTATAATGATTCCTACGTTGAGACAGTGAAACCGTTCGCAAATAACGTGTTAACTCCAGATGGCGGTACGCATTTAGTTGGTTTTCGGTCGGCGCTCACGCGCGTTATAAACGATTATGCGCGTAAAAACAATCTGCTTAAAGAAAAGGAAGATAATTTATCTGGCGATGATATTCGCGAAGGTTTGACGGCGGTGATTTTAGTGAAGCTGCCCGATCCGCAGTTTGAGGGTCAGACAAAAAATAAGCTTGGTAATCCAGAGGTGCGGCGGTATGTCGAACAGGTGATGAATGAATACTTTGCGTATTTTCTGGAAGAGAATCCAGCGGTTGCGAAGAAAATTGTCAATAAAGCATTGCTTGCAGCTAGAGCGCGCAAAGCAGCCCGAGCCGCGCGCGATAACGTGATTCGCAAAGGTGCGCTTGATGGCGCTAGTCTACCTGGTAAGCTAGCAGACTGTTCAAGTAAGAATCCAGCTGAGTGCGAGCTCTATATCGTTGAGGGTGATTCGGCTGGCGGTTCAGCGAAGACAGGGCGCGATAGTCGTACGCAGGCGATTTTGCCGCTGCGAGGCAAGGTTTTGAACACTGAACGGGCTCGTCTTGATAAAATGTATGCAAATCGCGAAATACTAAGTTTGATAAAGGGCATGGGAGTCGGTATCGGCGATGCGTTTGATATGCGCGGCTTGCGTTATCATCGTGTTGTGATTATGACCGATGCTGACGTTGACGGTAGCCATATCGCGACGCTGCTTATGACATTCTTCTTCCGGTATATGCGTCCGGTTGTTGAAGGTGGTCATGTCTATCTCGCAAAGCCGCCATTATTTAAGTTGAAATTATCGCAGCATAAACAGGAGTATTTGTATAATGAGGAAGCACTTGATGCGAAGTATCAGGAGTTAATTGCTGCCCGCAAAGAAAAAGGCGTCGCGATTGATCCGAACGAGCCGCTCGTTAGACAAGCAGGATTGAGCGAGTCGTCGTTGCAGCGCTATAAAGGTCTTGGTGAGATGGATGCTGATCAGCTATGGGAAACAACAATGAACCCGGAAAATCGTGTTTTGGTGCAGGTTCGGCTTGAAGACGCAGAGCGTGCTGATGCGATTTTTACTAAATTGATGGGTAATGAAGTCGAGGTGCGCAAAAACTTTATTCAAGCAAATGCAAAGAAAATGAGTCTTGAGGAATTGGATGTCTAATATGAACGAAGGTAACGCAATGCAGCAGCAAGAACATAAACCGGTAGAAGGCGAGGTGCTGGCACAGACTGACCATAGCCATTCAAAGACTGTTGAAATTCGTACCGTTGAAGATGTCATGGAAGACAATTTCCTGCGGTATTCAATGTCGGTGATTGTTGATCGTGCACTGCCTGATGTGCGCGACGGCATGAAGCCGGTGCATCGTCGTATCGTGTATGTGATGGATAAAATGGGCATCGGTCCGGCCTCAAAGACGGTTAAGAGCGCCCAGATCGTCGGTGAAGTGATGGGTAAATATCATCCGCATGGCGATTCGTCAATCTATGATGCAATGGTGCGTATGGCGCAGGATTGGGTTGGACGCTATCCGCTCGTGCAGGGTCAGGGCAACTTTGGCTCTATGGATGGGGATCCGCCAGCGGCAATGCGCTACACTGAAGCAAAAATGACGCGCGTGTCCGAGGCGCTTTTGGCGGATATTGACAAAGAAACTGTTGATTTTCGCGATACATACGACGCGACACACCGGGAGCCTGTTGTATTGCCAGCGAAGTTGCCAAATCTGCTGCTTAACGGACAGGTTGGTATTGCTGTTGGTATGGCGACGAATATTCCGACACATAATCTTGGTGAGATTGTTGACGCAACGGTAGCGTTGATTGATAATCCAGAGGCGACACTTGACGATCTCATGAAGCATATTAAGGGTCCTGATTTTCCAACAGGGGCGGTTGTGTACGGTGGTGCGCCAATGCGTCAGGCGTATGCGACCGGTCGTGGCAGCGTGACAATTCGTGCAGTGGCAAATATTGAGGAGGCGAAGCGTGGACGTCATCAAATTGTCGTAACAGAGATGCCGTATGGTGTTAACAAGGCAACGCTTATCGAAAAAATTGCCGATCTAGTGCACGATAAGAAGCTCACGACAATCAGTGATCTGCGTGATGAATCGGCGCGTGGTAGTGTTCGCGTGGTAATTGAGTTAAAGAAAGACGCATATCCAAAGAAGGTGTTGAATCAACTTTATAAATTAACGGCGTTACAGACGAACTTCCACTATAATATGCTAGCACTTGTTGAGACTGGTACAAATCCAGTGGCATTGCAGCCGCGAGTGCTTGGTTTGCATGATATTCTGCATGAATTTATCAAACATCGCCAAAAAGTAGTGCGGCGGCGCACGGAATACGAACTGCGCAAAGCAAAAGAGCGGGCGCATATTTTAGAAGGCTACAAAATCGCGCTTGATCATATCGATGAAGTAATTCGAACGATTCGTGCCAGCAAGATGCAAGATGAAGCCGAAAAGGCGCTGATTGAGAAATTTGGTCTGAGCATTATTCAAGCAAAGGCAATTCTTGCGATGCAGCTACGCCGTTTGACAGGCTTAGAACGCGAAGCGATTGAGAATGAGCTGGCTGAATTGCGTAAGAAAATTGCATATTTCGAAAAAGTCCTGGCGGATGAGAATGAAATCTTGCGCATTATTAAGGAAGAGCTTCTTGAGATTAAAGAGAAATATGGTGATGAGCGTCGTAGTAAAATTATCAACACAGAGGTTGGTAAGTTCAGCGACGAGGAACTAATCCCAGAAGAGGATACTGTTGTGTTGGTAACAACAGAAAATTACATTAAGCGGACACTTGCGAGCGACTATCGCCGCCAAAACCGCGGCGGTAAGGGCAAACGCGGCATGACGACAAAAGAAGAAGATGTTATTGATCAGCTTGTGCCGGCCAGTACGCACGATTGGCTGTTGTTCTTTACGAATAAAGGCCGCGTGTTCCGCCTCAAGGCGTATGAAGTACCAGCAGCGAGTCTTGCGGCTAAAGGCGTCGCAGCGGTTAATCTACTTCAATTGCAGCCTGAAGAGAAAATTACATCAATCATTAATCTCGCGAAAGATGCGGGAAGTGATGGATATTTGTTCATGGCGACAACTAAGGGTACTGTAAAAAAGACAGCAGTTTCCGACTATGCAAATATTCGAACAAACGGGTTGATTGCGATAAACTTAGGTGATGGCGATGAACTGCGCTGGATTAAACAGACTGACGGTAAAAGTGATGTGATTATATCAACATCTGCTGGCCAAGCGGTGCGGTTTAACGAAGAAGAGTGTCGACCAATGGGGCGAGCAGCACGCGGCGTGCGTGGTGTGCGGTTGCGCCCAAATGATAGCGTAGTTGGCATGGATGTTGTAACATCAGCAGATCAAACACTTCTGGTCTTGAGCGCAAATGGCTATGGAAAAATTACGAAAGTAGCGAATTTCCCGAGTCATAAGCGTGGTGGCGTTGGTATTAAGGCGGCGACGGTTACAGCGAAAACTGGTCCGATCGTTACTGTGCAAACGCTTGAGTCAGATGCGGTTGAAGCGATTATTATCAGCCAGGGCGGACAAACGATTCGTGTCGGGCTGGGCGATATACCAACGCTGGGGCGTACAACGCAAGGCGTGCGCGTGATGCGGCTTAGCGACGATGATAGCGTATCGTCAATCGGTATTATGCGCGATTCAGGAGAAGACGAAGGCTAGCGTATAATATGACGATATCTCCATATTTAGTAGCGGTTGCTGTTGGATGGGTTATTGCTCAAGGCGCTAAATATATTACGGCAGCGGTAAAAGCACGCAGTCTACATGTGTTTGATCGGCTATATTTGTCCGGTAATATGCCAAGTGCGCACAGTGCGACAGTTGTGTCAATTGCGACGCTTATTGCGTTACGAGACGGTGTTGATAGTGGACTATTTGGTCTCGCAGCGGTTTTGGCGCTTGTCGTTATGTACGATGCTATGATGGTGCGCCATTCGGTTGGCGAACAGGGGGCGGTTATTAAGCGCATCTTGAAAGAGTCAAGCATAGCAGTAAAAGAGCCTCATGTAGCGGACGGACATACGCCACTTGAAGTGGTTGTTGGTGTATGTATTGGCGTGCTTGCTGGTATTGTTGTATTTTACACTACAAAATAGCCAAAAAACAGTGTTGACTTGCTAAAAAAATCGCGCTACAATGATGGGCAGTCTAGTTGCGAGATGGAAGAAACTATAGTTCTGTTGTGCAGTTAGGCGCAGTGTTGTTTAACAATTTAATTGTGCAATAATCATCGTCAGTCTATTTTTGAGTAAGATAGACGTTTCAAATCAATGAAACATCTTTTATGGAGAGTTTGATCCTGGCTCAGGATGAACGCTGGCGGCGTGCCTAACACA
>CALJTR010000014.1:0-8050 GCA_937975975.1 uncultured Candidatus Saccharibacteria bacterium
CTAAACTAATAGAGCCTAATCCGGACTTACGCTCGGTATGAGTTAATAGTCTATCTTTAGTATCTAGTCCAAAGACGGTATCTCCCTCCAGATCAGTGTAACTTTCTAGATTATCTATACTTGCCGGCCGGCCATGAATAGAATGCTTGCCTCTATTGGTATTGCTGTATGGTAATTTAGCGGTATTCTTAAATGGTTTACCGCGCCTGCGGAGCGAACTAATTGCTTTCTTGCCGCTCATTGCCATTAAGGCCATAGATGTAACGGCAGATGGCCATGTGGGATACGGGGCGAAGCCCCATATCTCCTGTCCAGCCATCGTTATCTTTAAGAGTTTGGTCTGCCAGTAGGGCATCTATTCGCAGGGAGATTTGTTCCGGCGACCATCGTAACTTGAGTTTAGCCTTAATATATGCCAGTGTCCGGGCATATATTGGTTTAGTCAGTTTCTTACTAGTCCTGCAGACACCCGAATGGCGTTTAGTAGCATATTCTCGGGCTAGTTTAGCATTGTAGCTATATAGCTTGCTATGTAGCCTCTGGCGCCTTTTAACACCCTCTTTAGCCTTACGAATGGTACTAACCATAACTTGGCCCCGCGGTACTTGCGGCTATCTAGGCTGGCAATGGCCGGTATATTAACACGCTGTCTATTCTTATCCCGTTTTCGACCCGGGCAGTCTTTGTATTTGCTCCTCAATAAAGCTATTAACCTCACGGAGAGATAGTACTGGTTGAGCGTCCAAGTGACTTGGCAATGGCAGTGTATGATTCGCCATTCTTTAACCTATTCTCGATAACTATACGTTCATCGTAGCAAAGTTGCATATACTTGTTGTTAGACGCGTTTCTAACGTCCTTGCCGGTTAATTGGCTTTCCAAAAATCCATTAAACCACGGGACTAAAATTGAAACGTGTCTTTATTGAGCTTATCCTTTGCGGTTGAGGTGTTAATGGAGGCAGCAAATTGACTGTATGTAAAACATGTAGTATACTTATAAGCAGCTTCTTGCGCAACCGGCGTGAGAAGAAGAGCCTGAGAGGAGGTGAACTCCGTTGGAAAGCAAGTCTGCTAGGAGGAGTATGTACTCAATACACTCTCCCCTTTTTGGGAGTATCACGTTTGCTCCCAGTGAGAGCATGCGAGACGCGCTCGCGCGCTCGGGTCTCCGACCCGAGGAAATACACCACGCATTAGGACAGCTCGGACTCGCCATTGTGCGCGAGTGCGAGCGGAGAACGGAGTCCGATACTCCCGTCATCGCCCCATGACAGTTGAGCCGCCCCAGACATAAGCTGTCTGTTCACGCTCCTGTCTGGGGCGGCTTTTCTTTTGGAATAGGATTTGCACTCGTTTTATATTCGTCGTACACTGGAATTGACGGTAATTTCATGAGGGAACGAATGAGAACGCAAGAACATGCATATCTTGATTTGCTGCGCGATGTGCGTGATAACGGCGAGAATAAGGATGACCGTACCGGTACGGGCACGCGCAGCGTGTTCGGGCGGCAGATACGGTTCGATCTGTCAAGCGGCGAATTTCCCGCACTCACGACGAAACGGCTCTATTTTGATACTTGCAAACGCGAGTTGTTATGGTTTTTAAGCGGCGACCGCAATCTAGAAGCGCTCGCACGGCAGAATGTACACATTTGGGACAGCTGGCCGTACCGGCATTACGTAGAGGCGACAGAGAATCGCCGGGTGTCTCCAGAAGAAACGTCTACGCCGGAGTGGCGTAGCGGTATGAAAGCGTTTGTCGGACGCATTGCGACAGACCACGCTTTTGCTGAGCAATGGGGCGATTTAGGCCCAGTTTACGGCTATCAATGGCGGCATTGGCCAGATGGAAAGGGCGGCGAAATCGACCAAATCCAGCGCGCTGTCGACACGATCAAAACGAACCCGGCTAGCCGGCGCAACATTGTGAGCGCGTGGAATGCCGCCGATATTGACGAGATGGCAGTAGCGGGGCTGCCGCCATGCCATACGATGTTCCAGTTCAACGTGCGCGGCGATCGCCTAGATTGCCAATTGTACCAGCGTAGCGCTGATATGTTTTTGGGCGTGCCGTTCAACATCGCTAGCTATGCACTATTGCTCTGCATGATGGCGCATGTCACCGAACTCAAGCCGGGCGAGTTCATCCATACATTCGGCGACGCGCACATCTATAATAATCACATTACGCAGGTTGATGAACAGCTTAGCCGCGAGCCGTTGCCGCTGCCAAGGCTATGGTTGAATCCAGAGGTTGATAACATCTTCGAGTTTGCGCCGGACGACATTAAACTTGTCGGCTATCAGCATTGTCCGAGCATCAAAGCGCCAGTAGCAGTGTAATCACATTAGACCCGCAGGGCTACATGTATTACGCACGCTTATACGTCACGAAACTATACGCATACCGATTCGCATCGTCTGCCGGAAACGATTGGCGTCCGCACTCATGCCAGCTGTCGTCAAGCGGCGGAAAGTAACGGTCGATGCCAGTAAACGAATAATTGACTTCAGTTGCGTAAATAACGTCGCAATCCGCCAGTGCTTGCTCATAAACACTCGCGCCGCCGATTACACACGGCTGATGCTGCGCGATTTCATATGCTCGCGCCAGGCTATCAACTGCTATAGCGTCCGCCGCGTCAAGCGCCCGATGCGTCACGACGATATTCTCGCGCTGCGGCAGCGCTCGCCCGATCGACTCAAACGTTGCGCGCCCCATGATGATTGATTTGCCTATTGTCAGCGCGCGAAAATGTTTCAAATCAGCCGGTAGTGCACGCCCCCACGGCAAATCACCGCGTGCGCCGATACCACGGTTTCTATCGTACGCCACGACAATACATTTTTCCATACGTTCATGATACAATATCGGTAGCATTAGGGGAAATTATGCAAGAATCAACGGCTATTTATAGCGACATTGAGATAAAAAAAGCGCTTGCGAGCGGGCATATTGTGTGCGATCCGGCACCCGCGCGAATCAACGGCTCAAGCATTGACGTGACGCTTGGCTACTATTTTTATTACGCTGGCGGCGCCAAAAACGGCGATGCGCTATTTAACCCGTTTGACCAGGCGGACGTTAAGCGGTATTTTGGTACGTATAATATTGCAAGACCGTGGCGCGACGCGCGGAAACGTTTGGCGAGCTCAATTGCAAATATCGCAGAGATTACTAACATTTCCGCCGACCACCCCGTTATCGTTTTGCGACCGAATGAGCGGATTCTCGCGCATACGCATGAGTTTATTGGTATTTTGCCGCCCGGCACGACCAGCATGCAAGCGCGCAGTACTACAGGGCGCATTGGCATATCGGCGTGTTATTGCGCGGGATGGGGCGATCCAGGCTATATCAACCGTTGGACGATGGAAATCCACAATTTGAATGAGCGCGAGCATATTGTATTGCCCGTTGGCTATCGTATTGCGCAAATTGTCTTCAGCGCTACTGGTCCGGTTGAGACAGAATATTCGCGCGCTTCGGGCAACTATCAATCTGCGCCAAGCGCCGACCTTGCTGCTATCAAAGCTGCTTGGCGTCCCGATATGCTGCTGCCGCGCGCTTACGCATCGCCCGTTAAGTTGCCGCGGGTAGTTGAGGGGCTTGCTGAAGGATTATTATAATGATCACGCGCGGGCGCTACATCGTCATTGAGGGGAATGATGGCACAGGAAAATCAACGCAAGTCCGCCTTTTGCAAACATATTTTCATAAGCAGGGGTATAGCGTGGTAACTGTTGAGGAGCCAGGCGGCGGCTCAGTGTTTACGACGCCTGTTGCTCGTTATCTACGCACGATTATCAAGAATGGGCAGTTGCAGCGCGATCCAGAAATTAATCTGGCATTGTTCAGCGCGGCGCGGCGGGAACTATGGCAGCACAGCATTGCGCCGGCGCTTGAGCAGGATGCGGTCGTACTGGCGGCGCGCAACTATCTCTCGACGCTCGCATACCAAGGTTACGGCGAAGGGCTTGACCTTGATCATATTCGCAAAACGACCGCGCTTTTCACTGATGCGCGTTATATGGCGCCAGACCATGTAGTTATTCTGACTATAAACGACGACGCCGAGCGCAAACGCCGCCTCGCCAAACGTAGCAGCTCAGTGCATCTTGATGCGTTCGAATCGCGCGCTGATGATTTTCAACATAGAGTAAATAACGGTTACGCTGCGCTCGCCCGCGATATGGCGCTGCCCGTTGTTGAGTGTATCGCGCCGGATCATCGCAAGACACCGGCAGAGATTCAGGCGGAGATTTTACAGATTATTTCGTAGATAGGGGTTCAATTAGTCGGCGCTGCTTGCGCTGCTGCCAGACGCGATCCTGCGTGCTTCTATAATTTCTGGGTATTTTTGACAAAACTCTTCATTATACGCCGCCCGCTCCGCTTCATGCCGGCGCTGCTGCTCTTGTCGAACGGTTTGGCTCACTGCGTAGAATGTCGTTGAAATTGGAATTGCTGCGTCGCTATCAATTGCTGCCGATATACGCGTATCTAAATCATCAACGTTTGCGAGCATCTCAGCCCACGCCTCAGTGCCGTGCGACCTGTCCGCCGATAAAATCTCCGCTCGAACATCTTTTGATAAATTCGCAAGCGGCAATACATATGATTCACGCAGCATAATTCGCGTATCAACCTCGCACGTCGCTACGTTCGTGCGGCGCGTCACCAAAACTGCTTCCGGCGCCTTTTTCGCGTCCGTTATATCTACGTTGAATGCCCGGAATTTAATGCGTTCGTTTCGCTCGCACTGTTCATCCGCGCCAACCTCGGCAAAGGTTTCAGTTATCGCCGCGTGCATGCGTTCAAGCAAATGCTCATCGTTTCCCGTTACGCGCGCTAGCTCCACCGATCCCATGCCGATTGACCGCCGCAAGTGTAACAGTTCAGCTGGTGTCGCTAAACCGTCAAGTGCTTTAGCTTCGACCTGTTCAAACTCTATGCCGGCAAGCGGCGCTTCGCCCTCAATACATTCGTTCAAGCGGCTCTCGTAATTCTGCTGATTCTTCGTCGTATGCCGAGCACCGCGCGACAGCAGGTGCAGCTGCACGAAATCGCGGACGGCTGGTGATGTATCGGAATCCAAGCGAGCAAGTACACGCTCTGCCAGCGTATTTTGAACATCGCGCCATAAATCGCAGTTCTCCGATTTAATACGCAACGGCGTCGCACTGTAATCTAGCCAGTTCATCAGTAGTATATCGCGCGGCTGCTGATACTCCTCGCGCGCCGACGCTAAACAACGAGATTTTATCATACCAAACGCGTATTTTACTAGAAAAATTACTATCTGTCAATACCATTCTTGCAATCTTGGCGTGTTTCTGCTACAATGCTGGCTAAGACATTGCCAAAGACCGTAGCGGGCGAGTCGCAAAAAGCGAAGCGCCGATAAGAATGCTACCGAGGGAATTACTCAGTTTTTCGTCTTTGCGCATGCAGGGGCGTTTTTTGTCAGTGTCGAACTTTAACAATGCGGTCTCATTTATCAAAGCAAACGAAAGGATTTTGTCTATGGCGATTAGCAAAGACAAGAAACAGGCTTTGGTCGCAGAAATGAGCGAGCTGTTCGCGAACGCGAAAAGCACGGCTGTCGCAAAATACCAAGGGATCAGCGTGGCTGAGTTGCAGGAATTGCGTAAAAACGCACGCGAAGCCGGCGTTGTCATCAAAGTGGTGAAGAACCGCCTGGTGCGCGTTGCGATGAGTAAAAGTAGTACTTATGAAAGCACCGATACAGCGGCGCTCACAGGACAGCTGCTTTATGCCGTATCGCAGGACGATGAAGTTATGCCTGCTAAGGTGCTGAATGATTTTGCCAAAACTCATCCAGCACTTGAGCTCGTCGCTGGCTTCAGTGGCGAAGGAGTAACGCAAAGTACTGCGGAAGTAACGGCGCTTGCTGGCTTGCCGAGTAAGAATCAGCTTATTGCTGAAACGGTGGCGCAATTGCTCTCGCCGGTTCACGACGTTACGAATGCGCTTTCTGGCAATATTCATGCGCTACTTGACGGTGTCGCCGATAAGGCTGCTGCGTAAAAACCAAAGTTTAGTATTAATGTTAGAAAATACCAAAGGAGAAATTCTATGGCAGATGTAAAGAAACTTGCCGAAGAGCTGACTAAATTGACAGTTCTAGAGGTGAATGAATTAAAAACCATTTTGAAAGAAGAATACGGCATTGAGCCGGCTGCTGCTGCGGTTGCAGTCGCTGGTCCAGCCGCTGACGCAGGAGCTGCTGCTGCCGACGAAAAAACCGAATTTACCGTCACACTCAAAGATGCTGGTTCGCAAAAAGTTGCCGTTATCAAAGCGGTGAAGGAGCTAACTGGACTTGGTCTCGGTGAAGCTAAGGCGCTTGTCGACAATGCACCAAGCCCGATCAAAGAAAAAGTCTCAAAAGACGAAGCCGAAGCTGCCAAGAAGTCTCTGGAAGACGCTGGCGCAACTGTTGAATTGGCGTAAGCTTACTTCTACATATCTACAGAGATCGCATTGTTATTACTAAATTACTCCGCTCTAAAATAGGGCGGGGTAATTTTAGTTGATCTCGTTGTAAATAACTTCGAGCATATTCATCATTTATTGATTAATATAACGCAAAATGCTTATATAGTAATATAATTATAGGGAGTAAGTAAAAGATGGCTAATTTAGAGCTCAGATCAAAGAAAGACTATTCGCCAGTCACTACAGCCGGAATTGAAATCACGAGAGACATAAGCGAGTGGTATGAATTGGCAGATAGATACAAAGTACAGCCTGAAGAAATTGGACTTATAGATTTAAATCGGAGCGGCATCCACCTCCCAGACGGCGAAATACCTGAGAATTTTCGAGCAAGATTTATCGGAACGGTAAATTATGGAAACGATCTCTCGTGGTTCGCTCTACCCGTTAGAAGACGCGAAGATACAATGTTTCAAGCAAGAGAGGGGGTTATTTATTTCAACGATAAACAAATTGGATTCATAGACGGTTCAATCGAGCTTGACACGTGTGACACGTCTTACCAACGAGGTCCTCACCTCCTAAACCTCAATAGCCGCAGCAGGAGTAACTGTGCTGGGTGTAGAGCGTGCGTCCATAACGATAAAACACTATACGATAAACGAGTTATAAAAGATCGTCATGAACTTACTACTTATGAGGACTTAGAGAAATTTTTTGACACTAAGTCTGCTGAGGGGCTAGAGATAGATAAACTGAAACAGATAGCAGTAGTTACGGGGTTATTTGGAGGTGAAGCTAACGTTGTAAACCATATGAGGCAAATACATAAAATAATAGAACCGAGGGGTTTTAGAGGTGAGTTAATGTATTTTGGCTGTGAAGTTAATAGCGATGAAGCGCTACGAGAATTGTCTAATCTCGGTAATACTTCTCTCGTCTATGCAGTAGATAATTTCACAAATAGAGCTAAGTTTCTTGCCCCTTTTAAAGCCGGTATTAGTCTAGATGATGCGCATAGTACGATGGCTCGAGCTAGGGCTTTGGGTATAGAGACCTCGTTTGCATACATCGCAGGCGTAGATAATATTGAAAGCATGCATGCTGGTATGAAACTATTCAAAGACGTGTCTTCGCGCTTTCCGATAATTAATGTATTTCATGTACAAACGAGAGTTCAGGGGAAAGTCATGAACGAGGAGGCGAAGCATCTTGAATATTATTTAAAAGCTAGGGCATTAGTTGAAGATGTATTTCAAGATACATCACTCAGACCTAGAAGATGGGAGAACTACCGACCGCTATGGTATAAGACTTTTGGTAACGAGCTATTAAACGCCAGTCCTTTCGGAGAATAGCCGTATGGTTGTCGTAATTAATCCGCCCAACGAAGTGTATGTTAAATTATTTGATGAACTTGCGTTTCATTTGAGCGCAATATTACCGAAGCGGCAAATTCATCATGTCGGCAGTACAGCCGTTCCAGGACTCGCCGGCAAAAACATTATTGACATACTGGTTTCAGCGCGCAACATTCACGATATTGCAGCGATAAAACATCGCCTACAAAAAGCTGATTTTTT
>CALJTR010000015.1:0-1721 GCA_937975975.1 uncultured Candidatus Saccharibacteria bacterium
ATCGTCGGCATATTTGTATTGCCGAGCGTGCAGCAAGCGTTCAGTTTTATAGAAATATGTTCCGCATTCGATGTCTTTTTCCGGTGCAGTTTTTAGATCAAAAACGTGTTCGTTTGCAAACGACGCGTTGCCGCGCAGTATATAGCGCGTCAGGTTCATAAACAATCGCTCAAAGCGCGTAAAGGCTTCTTCAGCTTGCTCGTCGTAGCGGCGGAAACGATCTTGCACATGAGGGTCAAGCCCTTCAAAAATCCGCGTCCGCGCCGCCTGCTGTTCGCTGTCAATTTCCGACTTAAATTCTTCTTGCAGTTTTTCAAACCGCTGGTTAATTTCATCATTGGTGCGGCACGTGTTCAAAATATCGTTAATTTTCTTTTCAAAATCCAGTCCGCTTTCAATCGCGCCTAATACATCGTTGCTGGCGCCAAATGTACTTTTGAACAAACTAAATTTGTCAGTCAATAGTTCAAGAATTCGCTGCTCGGCGACATTGCCTTGATTGCTAAAATTCACCACCACAACATCATATTTCTGCCCCATACGATGGACGCGACCGATACGCTGCTCAACGCGCTGCGGATTCCATGGCAGGTCATAGTTTATTAGCATGGAGCAAAACTGCAGATTAATACCCTCGCTAGCCGCTTCGGTGGCGATCATAATCTGTATTTTGTCATCTTTGAATTTATCAATTAACGCCTTGCGGCGGTCCGCTGATTCTATACCAGTAACGACATCGGAACTTTCATTGTCCGCCAACCATTGGCGATAAATCTCGGTGCTTTCTGGCGAGTTATTTTGTCCGTTGAATAACACTATTTTCCCATCATAGCCCTGCTTTTTAAGCGTTTTGGCGATATAGTTCTGCGTTAAGGTTGATTCGGTAAAGATAATTGCTTTGCGAGCGGCTTTTGACGCCAGCGCATTGAATCCGATATTGATTGCTTCGACTAATTTTTCAGCCTTAACGTTTTCTTTGATAGAGTCGGCAAAATCAGCGTATGATTTTAGTTCGTCAATTTCAGCCTGGAACTCGGCGCGCTCTTTGGCTGACTTGATTATATAGTCATCATAAGCACCGGTCTCCTCGAAAGCCTCAATCTCTTCATCATTCAAATCTCCCATCTCATCAATCAGCCCACCGCGGTTATCGCGTACTTTACCGGCAGCGTATTCTGCCTCCATGCGGCGGACGATATTGCGAAGCGTACTAGCAACCGCAAATGTGGATGAACCGAGACGTTTGCGAAGAATCAGCGCTGACAAGTGGCGCTGCGAAGATGCAAATGCATACAGCTTATCGCGATGCAAATATTCGTCCACCAGCTCATATAATTTTTGCTCGTCGCCAGACGGTTCAAACTGCACCGTTTTGGCAATGCGATCAGTATATTTAATATATTTCTTGACTTCTGAGCGTAAGGTGCGCTTGGCAATTTTGCTCATGCGCGAGCGAAGATCATCGAGTGCAAACGGATGATTTGACTTAATATAGCGTTGGCGAAAAACATCAAGCTTATAAAAATATTTAGGATCAACAACCGACACTAAGCCGTATAATTCTTCAAGTCTATTCTGTAGAGGCGTGGCTGTGAGTAGCAGCGATTTTTCGGAACCTTTGGCGATACCAGAGACCGCGCTGGCAATACCTTTTTGGTTATTATAGAAATTTCTTAACTTATGCGCCTCATCAAGAACCAATAAATCCCAACCATTCGATA
>CALJTR010000016.1:0-66000 GCA_937975975.1 uncultured Candidatus Saccharibacteria bacterium
CCGCCCGACCAGACTTTTTCCAAATTCAAAAAGAAATTCGGCGGGGGAAATCTCAAAAAAAATATGCAAAAGTCTGGGCGGGCGGGGCACACTCCGTTTACACCTTGCGTTTTCTAGCATTTTTCCTCAAAATAAGTTCTAGCGTGGGCGTAAAATCTCACCAGACCATTGATAGTAGCTGTAATCTAAGTGAAAAACATAGTTCGCTACTGTTTTGTGACAGTAGTTTTATTTTCGTATATTTCATTGATGAAAGTATATATTCTATATTTATACACTCGGTGTATATTTTTTGTATAAAATAGCTTGCATAAACTAATAACTGGGTGTATAGTTAAATTATGAATGCACAATATGTATTGCTCGGATTTTTGACGGAAGGGTCAAATTACGGGTATGAGTTAAAGAAGAAATACGATGGGTATTTTGGCAAGGACAAGCCAATCTTGGCAGGTCAAGTTTATTCGACGCTCGCGCGGCTGAAGCGCGATAATAAGGTAGAAGAAATCGCCGACACGAGCGAATCAGGCGGTCCGGACAGGGTTCGCTACGCTATTACTGAGCAAGGTAAAAGGGATTTGCAGTCCTGGCTAGAATCGCCCGAAGCGCCATCTCCGCAGTTGCAAGCGACGATGTATGTCAAAACAGTATTAGCAATCTTGAAAGACGGCGATGCTGCGCCATACCTCGACAACCAGCGGAAAGCGCATGTTCAGCGAATGCGCGAGCTGACAAACCGGCGCCGCGACAGTAGTTTATCAGACATGCTATTGATTGATTATGCGCTATATCATTTAGAAGCAGACCTGCGCTGGATCGAGTTGACGATTTCGCGCTTAATGAAATTAAAGGAGGAAATATTATATGAATCAACCAATAATTAGTGCTAAACACATCAAAAAGTCGTATGGGCAAACCCACGCATTGCGCGGCGTATCCCTTGATGTGCTTCCGGGCGAAGTGCTGGCAATTATGGGTCCAAGCGGCTCTGGTAAGTCGACGTTACTTCATAGTTTGGCGGCAATCATCAGTGTGGATAGCGGTGAAATTATGCTTGATAGAAAACGCATTGATAGACTAAGTGATGATAAGCGCTCTAAATTGCGCCGTACGTGCTTTGGCTTTGTATTTCAGTTCGGGCAGCTCGTACCAGAACTGACAGTTCACGATAACGTGGCGTTGCCGCTGTTACTCAATGGCGTTGACCGTAAAGAGGCGTATCAGCGTGCTAATACGTGGATTGACAAGGTTGGATTGAACGGTAAAGAGGAGAGCTTGCCGGGCGAATTGTCGGGCGGGCAAGCGCAACGGGCGGCGATTGCGCGGGCGATGGTGATTGAGCCAAAGGTGCTGTTTGCGGACGAGCCAACCGGTTCGCTTGATTCGCTCAATTCCGAGAAGGTGATGGAGTTGTTTATCAAAACCGCGAAAGACAATGGAACGACGGTCATTATGGTGACGCACGAGCCGACGATTGCCGCCTATGCCGATCGCGAGATTATTGTTCGCGACGGGCAAATTGCTGGAGGGCGAAAATGAGTATCAGTTGGCTGTTGTTCAAAAAATCTGGCCGCCAATCAATTGGGCGTCTCAGCCTGACGGCGGCGGCAGTCGCGCTTGGTCTTTTTGTTCTATTGGCACTGACGGCAGGTACGAACGGCTTGATGGGTCGTGCGCAGCATGTCGACTGGCGTTTTGCGGTATTTAATGCTAAGCAGAATAATCAAAAACCAATTCCTGGTGTGTCGCCGTTAAAGGCGTCGTTGTATATGCCGGGTAATCTCAACAAATGGCACGACAAAGAGTTTGATGTAATGTCAGTCTATGCGGCAGGAGATCATGCGCTGAAGTTGCCAGGCGGAATAAAGACGCCGGCGCCGGGCGAGTATTATTTGTCGGAAGCGTTGGCAAAAATCGCCAAAGAGCGTCCGGAGGATCGTATCGGTGAACGCTATGGTACAAAGTATTTGGGAACGATTCCGGCATCGCTTGAATCGTCGCCCGACTCGTTGTCTGTCATTCGCGGGGCGAATGCCGATGAAGCAGCCGCAAAAGATGATTATGGACAGAGCATGTTTGTTGACATGTATAAATTTGACACGAGCGGTATGAGAGCGGGGTTTGGCGCGGTAGGATTAGCGCTTATTGCAGTTGGCGGTACGGTTTTACTCTTTCCGATCGTGATGTTTGTAGCGGTTGCGACGCAGCTCGGAAGTGCGCAGCGCGAGCAGCGTTACGCAGCAATTCGACTAATCGGCGGTACGCGGCGCCAAGTGACGAAGATTCTCTTGTTTGAATCATTTATCGCAACGCTCGCCGGAGTCGTTGTCGGCTCGTTGGCGTATATAGCAACATTGCCTCTCTTGCAGCAATATAAATTTGACGATATGCGTTTTATGTCGCAGGACATGGTCGTTGGCTGGGGACAATACGCGTTGATTGTCGGCCTGATACTCATGCTTAGCCTGGCGGCAAACTGGTGGGGTATGCGCCACGTGCAAACGTCGCCGCTTGGTGTGGCGCGCAAGCAGAAAGTCGCGAAAAAGCCGCGGTTATGGCGCGTCATTCCATTGCTCGCTGGACTCGGTATCTTTGTCTGGATGACACTGCCGGAGGGTGCAAAATGGGTAAAAAGCGCAGATGATGCTATGACGCCAATGCTGGCGTTGATGGGCGGTATTGTACTTGTGATGTTTGGCTTGGTTCTGGCAGGATCGTGGCTAACATATGTATTGTCTCGCGTTGCCGCCCACTTCACGGCGCGCCCGTCGACACTTATTGCAGGCAAGCGAATCTCTGGTCAATCAAAACAAGTGTTCCGTAGCGTGAGCGGCGTGGTTTTAGCACTCTTTGCGGGTAGTTTTTACCTCACAGCAGTTGGCGGCGTCGATAAGCTGAACGCTGATGCTGTTAATAACAACGGCTACTCGCAGCTCAAGCGAGATGCTGCGCTTGTGGTGATCGAGCCAGCGGCAGGCGATTTAACTGAACTATTACGCTCGCAGAACTATGTGAAGTCGGTCGAAAAGATTTACCGCAAAGATGACAGTTCATATATTCCATGCCATGTGTTGCCTGTGTATACGCGCCACATTTGTCCAGATAATAAAGAGTACGCGGTGGTGAATTTTAACGAAAAAGTGGTTAAAACGGTTGCGACAGTCGATACTGTTGATAAAGATGCGATACTGCCAACATATATGGTAGCATTGAATAGCAACGACAATATTGATGCGCTGCGTACGCTTATTGCAGAGAACAGTTCGCAAACCGCGAATCGTTATGTTATCAGCGGCACGTACGCGCAGCAGCCGCACATTAGTCCGGTGGTTAAAAGTTTTGCCGAAATGGCATATGCTGGTATCGGTTTGACTATGTCAGTAGCGGTTTGCAGTATGATCGTATCGACAATTGGCGGATTGCTGGAGCGCCGGCGTTCGCTCTTGACACTGCGCCTCGGCGGCATGACGATTGGACAATTAAAGCAGATTGTGATGATTGAGTCGCTTATCCCGCTCGTGAGCGTATCGCTCGTGGCAGCTGGTTTGGGGGTATGGGTCTCAACCATATTCTTATCGTCGCTTTCAAACACAGTTAGACCAACGCTTACGTCGACATATTACTGTATCGTTGGCGGATTGCTTGCGGCGGCAGCCGTTGGCGTTTATCTTGTGTTGCCGATGATTAAGAAGATAACATCGCTTGAGGAAAACCGGACAGAGTAATGGCACGCTCTCCTCTATTGTGCAAACAAAGAGAGTTTAGTAGAATAGAGGAGGTGTGGCTCTTTAGCTCAGTTGGTAGAGCAGAGGCCTGAAGAGCCTTGTGTCACTAGTTCGAGTCTAGTAGGAGCCACCAGAAAAGCACGCTCTAGAATGGTCTAGAGGGTGTTTTTCTTTTGCTTTTATTTTCGTATTTTTACCACATACGGTATCATAAGTATATGTTCAAAAAATATGTCCTGAAGAAAATGAAGCGATACGTCATTGACTATTTTGCGTATCACCCCGAAATCAAACTCATTGTTGTTGCTGGCAGTGTTGGCAAGACAAGCACGAAGCGTGCGCTTGGCGATCTGCTCGTACAGCGTTACCGCGTACGCATGCACGAAGGCAATCATAACTCTGAAGTGTCGGTACCGCTCGCGATTCTTGGTATTGCTTTGCCAACGAAGTTGAAAAATCCATTTTCGTGGTTCGGCGTATTCCGTGCGGCGCGGCGGCGGATTCGGCAGCCAACTGATGTTGACGTTATCGTCCAAGAACTTGGCGTTGATCATCCTGGCGATATGGCAGCGTTTGGCGAATACTTACGTCCGGATATTGCGCTTGTGACTGCGGTGACGCCAGAGCATATGGAGTTCTTTGGTACGATTGAGGCGGTGGCGCAAGAAGAATTGTCGGTGTTGTCGTTTTCGAAAGTCGGGCTCATCAACCGCGATGATATCGATGGGCGGTTTGCGGATCTTATCAATAATCCAAATTTCAGTACGTACGGTACGTCTGGCAGCGCTGAGTTTCGGTTTGAGCCGCAGCGATTTGATGCTGATGTCGGCTATGAGGGTACGATTATTGCGTCGGAGTACGGTTCGTTTCCGGCGACGATCAAAGTTGCGGGCGAGCACAGCTTGCGTCCGATCATGGGCGCGGTTGCTGCTGCAATTATGTTTGGGTTTGCGCCCGAAGAAGTCGTGCGCGGCTTGAGCATGATCAAGCCTGTGCCGGGGCGCATGAATATTCTGCACGGGATCGGCGGTGTTACGGTGATTGATGATACATATAATTCAAGTCCAGCCGCTGCCGCTGCAGCACTCCAGACGCTCTATTCGTTTGACGATGCTGCCGAACGTATTGTTGTGTTCGGCGATATGCGCGAACTTGGCGCAAGCAGCCAAATGGAGCACGAAAAGCTCGGTTCAATGTGCGATCCGAATTTACTTGCCTGGGTAGTTACTGTTGGTCCGGAATCTGAACGTTACATTGCTCCTGCGGCGCGGCGGCGCGGTTGCCAGGTTCATATTGCGCGGAATGCGATTGAAGCAGGCGAATTCGTGCGCTCGGTGACGCAGGGAAATGCGATTGTGCTTGTGAAGGGGTCTCAGGACACGATTTATCTGGAGGAATGCGTAAAAGTGCTGTGTAATATGACGGAAGATGTCAAACTTGTCCGCCAAGATGCGCAGTGGATGGCGAAAAAAGAAGCGTTTTTCCAGCAATTTAAGTAAGAGGAGCAAGCGTTATGGTAAAAGAGAAAGAATCAAAACCGAGACAGAAACGCGCGAAGAAGAAAGATGCAGAGCGACCGACTGTTGGCGCGAACACAGAACAGGCGATAGTGAGTGTAGAATCGCCGGAAATCGCCGCGCCCGCTCAGCCAGCACCGCAGCCATTGCAGCCGGCATTATCGCAGCAGCCCATGTCGTACATGCCGCGCACATCGTCGTCGCAGTTAATACTTATTGTTATTGGCTGTATCGCGGGCGGCGTGTTGTTTTTGCTTGCGATTTGCGGCGGCGTGCTGGCGTACTCAATATATCAACGTCCCGAAAATGTCGTGCTTGACGCGATTACGAAACTGCAATCAGCGAATAAGTTTTCGACGCGCACAGAGATAACCATGGACTATAAATATGATGCAGGCACGAAAAATGTTTCATTCAAAAAGTTAACGCTTGATACCGGCATGAATTCGTCGCCAAGTGTTGATGCTAATGCTACGTTGCAAATGAGCGTTGACGGTCATGATATTTCAGTGAAAGCGTCTGCGCTCGTGACTGACGACGGTACGATATATTTTAAAGTTAAAAATCTTGCAGGAGCACTTAGCGCATTCACAGGCAGTAAGGAACTACCGGCGTCCGCTAAAAATCAGCTTGAAAAAGCGAGCAATAAGTGGGTGAAATACGAGATTAATGATTTATACAAGAATAATCAGCGCGCGGCAGAACGGGCGCGGTGCGTACAAAATGTTTATAAGCGTAGCCTTAAAGACAGTAAAAAACGTAGGGAAATCGTGAGTACTTACCGCAAATATCCATTTGTGATGATTGAAAGTATGGCGCAGCCAAAGGACGGTAATGTCGGGTATACGGTATGGATTGAACCAGTGACATGGCGGCAATTCAACAAGGCGTTCGCGCATACGGCGATTGCGCAGGATATAAAAGCTTGCGACCCATCGACGCATGATAATCCCTCTGCAGTGCTGGACGATGCAGATGATAACTACGCTCATCCTATGCCTTCATACTCGGTATCCGGCCGCAGTAAAACGAAATTTACAATGTGGATATCGCCATGGTCGCATGAGCTGCGCGCGCTTGATATTGAAGGCGGGCCTGACGCACAGTTCTCGCTGAAGAGCCACACTAAATTTGATTTCTCGAAAGGCGTGGCGACTACGAAACCGAATGACTCGGAAGTGATACATGCCGACGAATGGAATAAACGTCTTAACGAAGCGATGAATATAAGCAGTTCTTCGGCGTCGTCAAGCGATGATAGTTAGTTTTATCATCTGCTGATCGGTGTAAAATCTGATATACTATAGCTAATGAAACGCTATAATCCATCTGAAATTGAGCCGAAATGGCAGCGAATCTGGGCGGATGATGCCCGCTACCATGCTGTTGACTTTGGCGATAAACCAAAATACTACATCACGGGTATGTTCCCGTATCCAAGCGGCGCAGGCATGCATGCAGGGCATTTTTTGGAGCACTCCATTGTTGATGCGGTTGCGCGGTTTCGCCGGGCGCTTGGGTATAACGTATTATATCCGATGGGTTGGGACAGCTTCGGGTTGCCGGCGGAAAATTATGCGATTAAAACAGGCAGGTCGCCGAAACAAACTGTACCCGAAAATATTGCGAACTTCAAGAATCAGCTGCAGCGCGTTGGTGCAAGCATTGATTGGACGCGCGAAATCAATACCAGCGACCCAGCGTATTATAAGTGGACGCAGTGGATTTTTACGAAGTTATTTGAGCGCGGGCTTGCGTATCAAAAGGATTCGCTCCAGTGGTGGTGCCCAAAAGACAAAACAGTGCTTGCGAATGAACAGGTGATTGACGGCAAATGTTGGCGCTGTGATTCTGTGGTTATCAAGAAGCCGATGAAGCAATGGTTCTTTAAAATTACAGCATACGCTGATGAATTACTCGCCGAGTTGCCCGAAATGGATTGGCCGGACAAAATTAAAATAGCGCAGCGAAACTGGATCGGCAAAAGCGAGGGTGCGGAGGTAAATTTCCTGATTAACTGCAAGCCGTCTGATTCGCTGAAATTTACGCTTGAGCTAGCAGAGAAAATCAAGGCTGGCGCTAAGACGAATACGATTCGCTTAGGAGCAAAAAATCTTGCAGCGGGCGATGTCGCTGAACTTATGACGCGCGACGGCGATATCGTAGAATCGTTTGGTTATGCGAAAATTACGAATGCTCAGAAACTACCGCTTAAAAAGGTGCCGAACAATATGCCTGGACATGAGAGCTATCACGACAATGGTGAGAAGCTTGCTGATTTTCAGAAATTTTACGGTAATGATGTGACGCTAGATAGCGTAGTTGCGGTATACGATTTTGAATATATTCCGCCAATTACCGTTTTCACGACGCGCCCCGACACGATTTTTGGTGCGACGTATCTAGTGCTTGCGCCTGAGCATCCCTTGGCGCGAATGCTAGCGGACGGAGATACCCAGGCGGCGGTAAATGCATACATTGACGAAGCGGTGAAAAAAACTGAAATTGATCGCACGAATGACGCTAAGGAGAAGACAGGCGTTTTCACTGGCAGCTACGCGGTCAATCCGGCGAATGGCGAAAAAATGCCGATATGGGTAGCTGATTATGTGCTTGGCGGCTACGGTACGGGCGCAGTGATGGGCGTACCGGCGCATGATGAACGTGATTTTGCATTTGCAGAGAAATTTGAGCTACCGGTCGTTGAAGTCATTGAGCGTCCTGAGGACGACGCGAGTACTGAACAGTGTTATCATGGCGAGGGGATTCTCGTAAACTCTGGCGCATTTGACGGCGCACGGAGTGAAGACGCGCGCGAGCAGATTGTTGCGTGGTTGGAACAAGAAGGTGTTGGCTGCGCTAAGACAACATATAAGATGCGTGATTGGCTAATTAGCCGCCAACGTTATTGGGGTGCGCCAATTCCGATCGTTCATTGTCCGATTGACGGTGTAGTAGCTGTACCGGAGCATGATTTGCCGGTGCTACTTCCAGATGTTGACGATTTTGTACCGCGCGGCGACGGTAAATCTGTATTGGCGGCGCAGGAAGATTGGGTACATACGACTTGCCCAAAGTGCGGCGGTCCAGCAATGCGCGAAACAGATACGATGGATGGTTATGCGTGTAGCTCGTGGTACCTATTACGCTACACAGATCCACACGATGATCAATGCGCATGGGGTACGAAACAAGTTAACTACTGGGCGCCGGTCGACATGTATGTCGGCGGCGACCATGCAACGGCGCACTTGCTCTATGTTCGTTTTTGGACGCACGTATTTTGCGATCTCAGACTAACAGAATTTGCCGAGCCGGTTAAGCGACTTGTGTATCATGGGCTAATTCAAGCTGAGGATGGGCGCAAAATGAGCAAAAGCCTTGGCAACGTTGTCGACCCGCTTGATGTTATTGATCAAGGCTATGGTGCCGATGCGCTTCGTACATTCGAGCTGTTTCTCGGGCCGATTACCGAAAACTCCAGTTGGTCGAGCCGCGGTATCACTGGTGTGTACCGATTCTTGAATCGTTTGTGGACGCTTGTACAAGAATACGACGAAAGCGATAAATCAGCGCAAGTAAACGTAAAAAAGCTTGATAGTTTGACGCATGCAACAATTAAAAAGGTTACCGACGATATTTATCGCTTAAGCTTCAATACGGCGATTGCCGCTCTGATGGAGTATGTGAATGATCTGTACAAACTAAAAACTGAGGGCTTTTCACCTGCGTGGCAGTCGGCGCTTGAGACGCTCGTGCAGCTCGTGCAGCCTTTTGCGCCGCATATGGCTGCTGAGCTGTGGCGGCAACTTGGGCATGATTCGCAGCTTGATTTTGTTGATTGGCCAGATTTTGACGATGCGAAAATTATGCAGGACACGATGACGATTGTCGTGCAAGTCAATGGTAAAGTACGCGCCAAATTACAGGTAGCAACCAGCGCGGGCGAAGATAAAATCAAACAGCTCGCCCTGAGCGACGAAAGTGTCAAACGCTATGTCGTGGGCGAGCCGAAGAAAGTGATTTATGTGAAAGGTAAGCTAATTAGTATAGTAATTTAGTCTAATCCTCAGCCTTTCGTTCTAATCGTAAATTCGCGACATCTATGAGTTCGTCACCATTTATGCGTCCGACGGCTATATAAGCTGTATCTCCAGGGTGCATAGCGCCTTTGCCGTCACCTTCTATGCTTCTTGATAGATTTATTGACGTAGCGGCTGAAGTACTTCGTGCATTATTAGCATCAGCGCTAGAAAAATTGCCCGATTTTTGTTGCTCAGCTATAATCCTTTCACCGGCGCTTTGGGAGCCATCGCCATCTTTTATAGTTACTTCTACGATTTCAACACCCTCGGGCAGCGGGTTGTTGTCGGGGTCTTTAATGTAATTATCAACAATTTGAGCAACCTGTGTCTCTGGTGATAGCGGCTCTTTTGCTTCGCCGCCTTCTGTCTCGCTACTACATGCCCCTAACCCCGTTGCTAGCGTGGCGAGAACAGCAATCTCAGCGCTTGTCTTTTTCGCGAGCGCTAGGACGCGGTTTGCGGTTGATTTTGATTCTTCTGTGTTGGATAATTCATGTGATGTATTCATAGATATTACAATAACACAAGCATAATGAAAAGTCAATGTTTTATAATAAAAATGGCAATTTAGTCAAGTAACTTGAGAAAAACATCATTTTCGCGTATAATACAGTTCAAGTTTATACAAGAAATCCGAGAGAAGGAGAACATTTCATGGCACAGCCAAAGAAGCAATCAAGTCCTCGCAAGACTGGTCTGCGTCGCAGCCACTTGGTCGAGAAACTCGCGAAGCGTGTTAACCGCACCTCGCCAGTACGAGTGTATGTCGGCAAGAATAAACGAGCAACCGCACAGGTGGCGCAACCAGCAGATAATCAAACGAGCGAGCCGGTAAAAGCAGCGAAGCAAAAATCTGCGAAGTAGTAGGTTAATAGAATCTTATTTTAAGAGGAAAAATACTAATATAAGGAACTGACGCGTATGGCATCAAACCGGCATCTGGGTAGAATTGTTGCACTGCAGGCACTGTATGAATATGAAGTCCGCACGCAAGCGGGCGACACATCAGATACGCTTGAGGCCATTGTTGCGCGCGATATTATTCGGTACGAGCCAGCGATTGACGACGTTGCGTTTGTAAAAGAACTTGCAGACGGTGTCGTTGATAAGCAGGCGGAGCTTGACGTGGCGCTGCAGCCGATTGCGCCAGACTGGCCAATTTCGCAGATAGCGCGCGTTGACCGCACGGTGCTGCGAATCGGCCTGTACGAATTGCTATACCGCAGCGACGTCGTGCCGCCAAAAGTAGCAATCAACGAAGCGGTTGAGCTTGCGAAGGCGTTTGGTTCCGATAATTCAAGCCGGTTTGTGAACGGTGTGCTTGGTACGGCATACCGCACGCTGGTAAAGGGGGCATCGGATAATGACGAAACCGCCAAAGAAACAACAAAGCAAAAATAGATTTGATCACATCCGCAAGTACTTGACGCGTTCGCGTTCGGCATCGATTCAAGAAATTGTACGCGAGCCGACAAGTGGCGGCGTGATTTTTCGCCATGGCGTAAATGGGCTGGAAATCTTATTGATTCAAGATGCCAAAGATCGTTGGACGATCCCGAAAGGGCATATTGAAGAGGGCGAGACTGCAGTGCAAACAGCACGCCGCGAAATTGGCGAAGAGGCAGGATTGCATGATGTTGATATGCTCGGATGGCTCGGTAAAATTCATTTTCGGTACCGCCGGATTGATAAGCTCGTACTGATGACAACGCAAATCTATCTAGTACGCGTCCGTACGAGCGGCGATGAAATTCAGAAAGAGGATTGGATGAAAGGTATCAAGTGGTTTCCATTCAATGAAGCCCTTGACTTAATTGAATATGAGGATATCGCAAAACTAATGTTAAAAGCAAAAACACGCATACGAGAGGAGAAGTTATAAATGTCAGGTATGCCAACGGGACCATATCAGGACTGGGCGAAGCAGAAATTAGGATTTGAATATAGTGATATTCAACTTCTGATTACCGCTTTGACGCATCGCAGCTACGTGAATGAGCACCGTAAATCGGTAAGCGAGCACAATGAGCGGCTTGAGTTCTTGGGTGATGCAGTACTTGAACTGGTCGTGACCGATTATCTGTTTCAGCACTATAGCGAACCGGAGGGAATTTTGACAAGCTGGCGTGCGGCATTAGTGAATACGATTAGCAATGCGGAATCTGGTAAAGAATTGGGATACGAGGCGCTAATTCGCATGAGTAAGGGTGAGAAGCATGGTTCAGATCGGGCGCGGCGTCAGATTTTAGCAAATGCGTACGAAGCAGTAATAGGCTCGATCTATCTAGAGCGCGGCTACGATGACGCAGCGGCATTTATACGAAAGCATACGATTGTAAAGCTTGATAAAATCCTTGCCGAGGGTTCATGGCGCGACCCAAAAAGCCATTTACAAGAAATTAGCCAGCAGGTTGACAGTGCGACGCCGGTTTACAAGGTTCTCTCTGAGGAGGGGCCAGACCATGATAAAGTATTCACGCTCGGCGCATATGTCAACGATAAGCTGATAGGCAAGGGGGTTGGGTCAAGCAAACAGTCGGCGCAGCAAGAAGCGGCAAAAGCAGCGCTCAAAGCCTATGCGAAGCAAAAAAGCGCTAAGTCAGATTGACTTTTACCGCAAAATCCGGTAGAATGTCTAAGAAGTAAAAGAGTAAACCTGTAAAGTGAAGTAAAGGAATATTACATTTATGCTCGCAATTCGTTTGCAACGCCTCGGTCGCAAAGCTTATCCAGTATACCGGTTGGCGGTACAAGAAGCTCAGCGCCATCCGTCAAGCGGCCGCGTGGTCGCGTATGTCGGCAACTACAATCCGCACACTAAAGATTCAAATATTAATGTCGAATTGGCGCAAAAATATTTGGATAATGGTGCACAGCCGACGCCGCGTGTCGTCAAGTTGCTTAAAAGTGCTGGCGTGAAGTTGCCGGGTTGGGTAAAAGAGTTTGAAGGCAATAAAACGAAAGCGGTGAAAAACGCCGAGAAGTTGCGTAAGAATCAGCCAAAAGAAGACGCTGCAGAAGAGTCCGAGGCCGCCGAAGTCTAACTTAGAGAGTGAAGCGCGAAAAGCTCGTCCAAAGTCTACAGCGGCGGGCTTTTTATTTTGCTTGTGTTCCGTGGTATACTGAAAAAGTACGATAACCTGTAAGACCGAAAAGGAGGCATGAGGGCATATGTCGACAATAGACCAGCAATTTGTAGAATATATCGTAAAATCTTTGGTAGAACACCCAGACGATGTATCGGTTGACCGTATCGTTGATGAGAAAGGCGTGTTATTGACGCTGACGGTTAATCCTGGAGATTTAGGTCGTGTAATTGGCCGCCGCGGCGGTACGGCGCAAAGCTTGCGGACACTACTGCGGGCGCTCGGAACGAAGAATAGCGCGCGCTACAACCTGAAAATTGTCAACAACGACAACCCGGACGAAGCAGTAGCGAATGTATCAAGCGAAGAACCTGTGGACAGTGCAACTACTGATACTGTGGAAAACAGTGCTGATGAACCAAGTGAATTCGCAAAAAAGTCGCGCGAAGAGCTTGCAGAACTAGACGACCTTGATATATAATCATAAGTAAGTTCATGCGAGAACCTTGAACTGCGAGAAAACATACAAATTGCTCTTATTGCGAGCAAACCAACAAATGGTTTGAGAGACTTATTTGTGCAAGAAAGCCACTTTTGCTATCTAGCGGAGTGGCTTTTTTGTTGGTTGCGTGAAAGAGAACATTTTATTTTTTTTGGCGGCGCAGTTTGCGAGAGGTGTAAGGATTATTTGATAAGAGTAGTAATGTATAATATTATGTATATTTTTACAAACATAGTTATAAAATAAATTATACAAATAACGTTACTTATATAACAATGAAGTAAGCGTATGTGCAAGTACACTAAAAATATAAATAGACGCTTTAGTCAAATATTGCTATACTATAAATTATGAGAAAATTCCAAATTGTCACCTTATTCCCTGAGATGTTTACCGGTGTCTTTGGCAACTCTATGATGTGGAAAGCGCAAAAGGACGGTTATGTTGAGTTATCGACGATTAATTTGCGCGAGTTTGGACTTGGTCCGCGTCGAACGGTTGACGATACACCGTACGGCGGCGGTGACGGTATGCTTCTGATGGTCGAACCGCTATGGCGAGCGGTTGAGCAAGCAAAAGAAAACGATCCAACTGCAAAAGTTGTCATCATGACGCCGCGTGGTATGCGTTGGAAGCAGGCGCTTGCGCAGGAATATAGCGAGCAAGATTACGGATATATCTTTATTTGCGGTCGGTATGAAGGATATGATGAACGGATTATGGCACTTGTCGATCAAGAGCTAAGTGTTGGCGATTATGTGTTGACAGGCGGTGAGCTGCCGGCGATGACGATTATCGATAGTATTGTGCGACTTATTCCGGGCGTACTTGGCGGCGAAAATAGCGCGGCAATTGAAAGCTTCAGTGATGGCGAAACGCTTGAGTTTCCGCAGTACACGCGCCCCGAAGAATGGCGTGGCATGAAAGTTCCCGAGGTGCTGCTGAGCGGTCATCATGGTAATATCGCTACGTGGCGTGCAGCACGTAGCCGCAAGGTGGACTAGGAATCGCTCGGTTTCGGGGTGTATCTCGCCCGAGCTTTCGGGTTATACACACTCTCAGAAACCTAAACACCCTGCAAAAGCAGGGCGTTTAGGATGTTGTGGTGGATATATCGGAGAGCGATCGATACAAGTTTTGGTGTTTGTTTTTGTAACTTCGCTATCTGTAGAATACACGGAATTACGGTATGTGGCAAGTATTTTTTGGACAAATTTGAAAAAATCATGTGGAAAAACGGTATACTAAAGATATGAAACAGTTTATAGCTAGCATTTTTCCAAAAGAATTTTTTACAACACGGGCGAATTATGTTGCGTTTTATTTGGCGTGGTGGACGGTTGCGGTACTTGTGCTACAGCTGTTTGCGTTTGAAAAGTTTCCTAGCACGTTTAGTGGCTTGTCGAGTGATGTGCAGGTGCGCGCTGCAGTCACGATTGTCATTGTCGAGCTGTTGTCGTTACCGTTTTTGTTATCTATGCGATTGCCGGACGCTGTTCGACGCATTTCCGGTATGCTGTCGGTGCTTGCGCCGTTTATTTGGATTATTCTCAGCTTCGTTGGCAACGGACGCGTTAGTTTATTCGGTGCGAGGTTACCGGCGATACCAGCGGTGTGCGGCGCTATCGTTGCGATTGTGTGGCTTGCGGTGGCGATGTACTGCTGCTGCACAGTAGAGCGCCGTAAAAAGAGTTGAGTTTTTGGCGTAAAGGTATTATAATCTAAAGAGCTCGTCGTATTTCATTTGGCATTTCGAGTTAGTATATTGGGGATTCGCCAAGTGGTAAGGCACTGGGTTCTGGTCCCAGCATTCGGGGGTTCGAATCCCTCATCCCCAGCCATAAAGAACCGTTTGCGTGCAAAACACAGAAGTAAACGGCTCTTTTAGTGTAAAAGTGAACTTTTGCCGTCTAATTGGAGGTTTGAAAGTATCAGACTAATATTTTGTCGTTTTTCGTCAATTTGCGCAACTCCAAATAGTTCTCCGACATGTTTAGTTATAGATAACAGGTAATCAGTTATAGTGTAGAACTGCTGGTCGTCTCTATTGAGTCGCTCTTCGCGACGCTATATTTCCGATAGCTCTTCTGCGTAGCGAGCATCATTTTCGTTATATTGTTCCAAAGTAATACGCTAGAAGTGCTGTTATCGCTTGAGGGCTGGTGGTTAGTGGGGTATTGCTAGACGGAATAGTACTTGGCGATACGGAACTGTTTCCGTATCTGTTGAGTCAAAATAAGTAGGTACCCCAGATTGTCATAAGTACAATAATAACCACAGAGACTTTGACTGCTGACTTAAACTTTTCAAACTTTCTCTCGTACAAAATTGGCATAAAGTCTTCGTCAATCGCCATACGGCTGTCGCAGCTTGACTTTGATGATTAGTTTTTGTTATCCAGTTTCATATTTCTTCAGCTCCAGCGGTGTAATCAATAAAGACAAGTACTTCAAGTGTTTTGCCTATCAGTTTTCTATACGTTATGTCTGGATAAGCACTCGTTCTCTGGCGACCATTGTGATACGTCGTATCTATAATATCTGGGTCAATATAGGGATAGGGGTCTTTGCTAAAATCATACCTATTAATCTTGAATCCGTTTCTCTCAGCTGCATTTAAGGCACGCTCATCATCACTAAGTGGTAATTCAAAGATTATCTTATCGTCATCTTTCGGATAGACCTTCCTCATCACTCCGACAAGAAGCGGAACCTCATTTAACGGATAAACTACGAACACATTAATAGCTATACTCTTGTCGTCATGCTCGTATTCCGCCATGTGGAAGCGACCGTCAGAACGGTTAATCTCTCTTATGCGGCTTTGGTTAATCTTTAAATTGTGCGTAAATACTACGTCACGGGAAAGCCAGTATGTATCAGTGCTTATAAGTATATCTTTTGGGTTTGTGCTTGAAAATCTTGATGACCTTTGCTTTGATATGGTAACGTCTAATCTCATTGCGTATCCTCCTTAATTCATATTCTTAAAGTGCGACGATATAACTACCCCGATCCCTTGCAAGTGCAACTCAGAAGTAGGTTCTCTAGGTTAGCTTGGTTGGTGCTCATATAATCGACTCAGGCGTTACTGTGCTTGGCATAGAATAGTCTAGATTGGTGTCGTATTCATTGCCAGAAGGCACTAAAATGAATACGCTGTCCTCTATTATCTGTGGCACTAAGTCAGCTAAAGGGATAGAACCCGATAGTTTTCGATATGGATGCCGCTTATAAGTTCTATCCATTCGAAAACGTGGATATAATATCCCTTATACTGATTTTGGCTCTTTTATTTTACCATCATTTGCTTCTAAAGTAGAATAGGAGCAATAGCTATGAATATAATAAACACAGAACTCAAGGAGGTCTTAGACTGTTGCCACATTATCCGTGATGGGATTATTTGGATTGCCGAAACATTCGTGTACGAGCGGCAATATATTGGGCGTGAGGTGCCTCTTGATGTGGCTAACGATAATGAGCTTGATTGGAAGAAACTGGAAGAGCTGTATCCTGAAAAATACAGAGCATTTGTTATGTTAGAGCTACTCGCTGGACTGAATAACGACTTTTTGCATTTCACAAACTATAGTCTTAAATCGCTCCACCCTGCTAGTGTTGCTGTCAGTTATACGTTAGCTCGTAAGCCATATCGAGATAGCCTAGCATATCTTGAGTATATGTATGCACGTCCTGCTGAGTTTATGAATATATTCCTCGGCTATCACGACACTCTAAAAACAAAGGACTTGGATAACCACTTAAAGAGGGGTACGCTACGTCAAGATTTGGTGAAAGAAACTTGTAAAATGCTCAATGAGTTGGGAACGCTCAATATCAATGTTATCAATCCCGACCTCAATTATGATTTCAGGTACAAAACTGACTACACGGGCTTCTACGATACCGCTACGCACCTTATTACGAGTCGCACGAATAACTCGACAGAAGATGTAAATATGAACTTTATATTTCTCAATCAAGATGCAGAGAATGCCGAAAAGCACACTGCCCATTTAGCACGCATACACCTGAATTGTCTTAGTTATGGACTGGAACTAATGCACCAACTTCTTCACAAGGCTTTAAGGGAGTTCCATGACGATAAGGGCTTTGAGAAGTTCAAAGACTACCTCAACTACATACAATTTCGTAAAATTACCGCCAACATTGCGGTAATGTACGGACATCGTCTACTCACGCATAAAAGTCTTGATAGAGCTTGTATTTTACAGATGATGGGTCTGCTCAAGCACTACACTACATTTGAATGCTCTGCTTGTGGCAGCAAGAAGTTCAAGGACAAGTCACTCAAAGCGGCCGAAATACTCATTTTTGACGAGGCAGTAATATGTTCAAAGTGCGGCTACCCAGCACAAATTGAACATCCTATACGCCTTACCGTCGAGTAGATATAGTTTAGGTTGTCACCATGTTTTTGCTGTTTGAGGTTCGCGTGGGCTGAGTATTGTTTTTTTTGCCAAGCCCACATTAAATATCTCAAAGGTAGAAGTATGTCTTTCGGGGTTGCGAATTAAATCCTGTAACGTCAGCCAGATGAGATATGATGAAAGATAGTTAGTGGTAAAATGCCACTAATTTTTTTGTGCAGAAAAGCTCGGAGTTATCTACAGAGAGAACGGCGCAACGATGTAGGCGCGACAGCAACACTCTCTAGCGGAAACTTTCTCCTTAACAACGTGTAGACAATAGCGAAAAGTCTAGCCAGCGATGACTTCAATGTACTCTACCTGTATAATTTCTGGAGTCGGTACAAAAATGCAAAACCATCCTGTAATTGGATGATAAAATAATATCTGTAAGATAGTATATAGGACTTAAGACTACGCAAATATGATGAAAAACAGAATCTTGTGCTATGTTTGTTTATTCGCGTCGTTTGTGGTGTCGTCGATTTCTATACAGACATCAATGGAGGCTGGATCAAGCGGCAAAGTCCCGAATGTGTGGCTGCATATGTTTGAGTTTTTTGTAGCAGTATTTTTGGTTGCGTTGGCGATTTATTTTAAGTATAAGTCTTTGCGGGATAAAGATAGGCAATTGTAGCACTGTATTTTGACAAATATCTCTAACTCAGACATAATATAACTATGAGTACGATCACGACACCACGCTTGCCGAGTGGCTTCAATGAATATTTACCGGCGGAACAAATTGAGTTTAATCGTTTACTGGTGATTATCCGAACAACATATGAGCATTATGGATTTGCGCCGCTTGATACGCCTAATGTTGAACTGAGCGAGGTATTGCTCGCAAAAGGCGGCGGCGAGACCGAAAAGCAAATCTACCGGTTTGAGCGTGGTAAAAATGATTTGAGCCTGCGATTTGATCTAACTGTGCCGCTTGCGCGTTATGTTGCACAGCATCAAGGCGAGCTGGCGTTCCCGTTCCGGCGCTACCAAATTGGCAGAGTGTATCGCGCGGAGCGGGCGCAAGCGGGGCGGTTCCGTGAATTTTATCAGTGCGACATCGACACGATTGGCAGTTACAGTTCGGTGGTGGATGCAGAATTTCCGGCGATCATCAATGAGATTTTCGAGCAGTTTGATTTCGGCGAGTTTACGATTCGTATCAATAACCGCAAAGTTTTGAACGGTTTTTTCGAGGCGCTGGGGCTCGGCGCGGTGGCGGCAGACGTGCTGCGAATCGTCGATAAAATCGAAAAAATTAGCCGCGATGATTTGATAGCGGAGCTGCACGATGCCGGTTGCAGCGATGAGCAAGTTACGCGGCTGTTAGAATTTATCGCGATTCGGGGCGAAAATAGCGAGATTTTGCATGAGCTCGAAACGATTGGTATCGAAAACGAGCAATTCCGAGCGGGCGTAAGCGAGCTGCGCGAAGTGTTGGCGGCGCTGGCGGCGATGCGCGTACCCGAAAAGCGCGTGCGGCTCGATTTGACTATCGCGCGCGGACTTGATTATTACACGGGCACGGTGTACGAAACGAATTTGAACGATTATCCCGAGGTCGGCAGCGTGTGTTCGGGCGGGCGCTACGATAATTTGACGGCTAATTATTCCAAGCACTCTTTGCCGGGCGTGGGAATTTCGATTGGTTTATCGCGTTTGTTTTATAAATTGCGCGAGGCGGGAATCATCAATCCGTCGCGGCAGACGTTGGCTGAAGTTTTGGTGGCGCCGTTTGGTAGCGCGCAGCTGACGCGTGCGCTCGAGGTGGCGCATGAACTGCGCTCGGTTTGCCCGGTGATTACTTATGTCGAAGATGCGGCGATTGGCAAAAAAATGAAATACGCCGACAAACTGGGCGTTCGCTACGCGGTGTTGATCGGCGAAGATGAAGTAGCGGCGGGCGATGTAACGCTAAAAGATATGCAGACGGGCGAGAATCGGCGCATGCCGGTGCGCAATGTTTGCGATCTGTTGCAAGCGTAAGACACTTATGCTTGAGTTTTGCTGAAAATCTGTTGCAAAAACTACTTTCTTTTCACGCGTTTTCACGTAGTATACTTGAAGTATGAGCAAAGCTCATGCTAAAAACGAAAGGAGGACGACAACATGAAAATGTCCACCAAGACGATTGCATCACTAATGGTGGTGACGGCGGTTGCTTCTGCGATGCCTGGGGCAAGCCGGCTTGGCGTGCCGCGGCAGCGTCGCAAATCACAATTTGATAAATTACTAGCGGTTCATGATCGCAAAGGTGAATTACGCGCAGAGATTTTGGGGATTAGCGCGCTCACTTTTCGCCAGATGAGCCGTACGCGTTCATTTGCGCAGATCGTGCGTGAGTGCGGTATTGGATCGACGCGGGCGTTTCGCTTGGCATTATTCGGGCGATTACGCGACGAATTATTGCGCCGCGGCTGGTCGCGAGCGAAGATTGATGCGTATATGACGGCGCGCGTAGTCCGCGTGGCGGCGTAGTTCTTTTAGTAAAAAATCTGCTCGGAAATTGATGATTTCGGGCAGATTTTTCGTGCATTAACGGCATAAATAGCGTATATAAACATGAATGGGACGCTATCGCTAGTGTTATGCTACTAAAATTATTAATTTCAAGAATTGACATAAGCATATATAGTATACTATCATGAAATACATACGCTATATATAGCGTTTCGCTGTATCTCTGGAGGGCGATCGGCGGTATTATAATAAACAAATAATAAGTAGGAGCGCGCTGACGTCGTTGGTGTTTCGTTTCGTGCGCTCAAAATTATACAAGGAGGGGTATGTATAACTACATCAAAAAACGCGACGGCCGAAAGGTCAAATTCAACGACCGCAAGATTATGTCGGCGATTGAACGCGCCGGACTTGAGACGGGCGAGTTTGCAGAAGCCGAAGCAGACAAGCTGACGAAAAAAGTATTGGCGCGCGCCGAAAAAGAGTTAACAGAAAAAGTGCCGGGTGTCGAGCAAGTTCAAGATATTGTCGAAGAGGTTTTGCTTAGTAGCCGCTATAAAAAAACCGCCAAAGCATATATTATTTATCGCGATCAGCACAAGAAACTGCGCGAAATTACCGATGCGGCGCACCTTGACTTGATGGATCAGTACTTGTCGCGGCTTGACTGGCGTGTGAACGAAAATTCAAATATGGGGTATAGCTTGCAAGGCTTAAACAACTACATCGCGAGCGAAGTTAGCAAAACATATTGGCTTAATAAGGTTTACACACCGGAAATCGGCCGGTTGCACCGCTCGGGCGATATGCATATTCACGATTTGAATTTGCTGAGCGTGTACTGTGTGGGCTGGGATTTGCAGGATTTGCTGCGCAGCGGATTCACAGGTGTGCAAAACAAGATTTCCAGTAAACCGGCGAAACACTTTCGCGCGATTCTCGGGCAAGTTGTCAACTTTTTCTATACGCTGCAAGGCGAGGCGGCAGGCGCACAAGCATTTAGTAACTTTGATACGTTACTTGCGCCATTTATCAAATACGACAAGTTGTCGTACGATGAGGTGAAGCAGTCGCTGCAGGAATTCGTGTTTAATGTGAATGTGCCGACACGTGTTGGTTTTCAGACGCCGTTTACAAACATTACGCTTGACCTGGAATGTCCAAGCTATATGCAGGGGCAGCCTGTGGTGATCGGCGGCGAATTACAAGACACGAATTACGGTGACCACCAAGAAGAGATGAATATGTTTAACCGCGCGCTGCTTGAAGTCTTAACCGAAGGCGACGCAAGCGGGCGTGTGTTCACATTCCCGATTCCAACCTATAATATCACGAAGGACTTTAACTGGGATAATCCAGTGATTGAGAATTTATGGGAGGCAAGCGCAAAGTATGGTATTCCATACTTCAGTAATTTCGTCAATAGCGATATGAGCCCGGAGGACGCGCGTAGTATGTGCTGCCGCCTGCGTATTGATAATCGCCAGTTGGAATATCGTGGTGGCGGATTGTTTGGCAGTAACCCGATGACCGGTTCGGTTGGCGTAGTGACGATTAATTTGCCGCGCTTGGCGCTGAAATCAAAAGATGAAACAGAATTTCGCAAGGGTCTTGACTATCTGATGGAAAAAGCGAAGGAATCGCTTGAAGTGAAACGCAAAACGCTGGAAGTTCTGACCGACAAGAATCTTTATCCGTATACGAAATTCTATCTGCGTGATATCAAGAAGCGGTTCGGCGTATATTGGAAAAACCACTTCTCGACAATTGGGCTGATCGGTATGAATGAGGCGGCGCTGAATTTACTCGGCGCGGACATTGGCAGCGATACGGGCAAAGAATTTGCGGAGCGCACGCTTGATTATATGCGCAATCGTTTGGTTGAATTTCAGAAAGAGACAGGTAATAACTATAATTTGGAAGCGACGCCAGCTGAAGGTACGACGTACCGTTTAGCGCGAATTGATAAAGCGGACTTTCCAGAAACGGCGCATTTCGCGAACGGTATCGGTGCGGCGGTTGAGCATCCGTTTTATACTAACTCGACGCATTTGCCGGTTAATTATACTGATGATCTGTTTGAACTGCTTGATTTGCAGGATGAGTTGCAAACGAAGTACACGGGCGGCACGGTGATTCATTTCTTCTTGGGTGAGCGCATGGCAAATGCAAAAACGCTTAAAGGACTCGTGAAGAAGATTTGCGATAATTACCGTTTGCCGTATTTTACCTTTAGTCCAAGTTTCAGCATTTGCCGCAATCACGGATATTTGCTTGGCGAGCAGGCGCATTGTCCGAAGTGTAACGAGCCATGCGAAGTATATTCGCGCGTGGTTGGTTTCTTACGCCCGGTCGAGCAATGGAACAAGGGCAAGCAGGCTGAGTTTGCGATGCGCGAACACTATGATAAGGTGGTTGAAGTAGTAAAAAAGTAGGAGAGGCGGTGTCTCAGGGTGCAATTTAGTTTCCTGCCGCATCCTGAGACATCATATAGGTAGCGGAAATGGTAATCGGTGGCGTACAGAAATTTAGCACAGTAGACGACCCGGGCTATGTAGTAGCGGGATTGTTTACCGTTGGCTGCAATATGCGCTGCGGATACTGCCATAATCCCGAACTAGTGTTGCCAGAGCAATATGCAGGCGGCATTCCCGAAGATGAGATTTTTGAGTTTTTGGAGTCGCGGCGCGGCAAACTGGACGGTGTATTTATCAGCGGCGGCGAGCCGACAATGCACGATGATCTGCCGGATTTAATACGTCGTTGCAAAAACATGGGCTTTCGAGTGAAGCTAGATACAAATGGCACGCACCCAGATATGCTGCGCAATATTTTGGCGGAAGGTTTAGTTGATTTTATCGCGATGGATATAAAAGGTCCGCTGAGCAAGTATTCGCAAATCGCTGCTCGACCAGTGAATTTGGATGCGATCAAAGAATCAATCCGGCTGATAAAAACAATTGATCATGAATTTCGGACGACGGTCGTGAAAGGTCAGCTAGAAGTTGAGGACTTTGGGGCGGTCGGCGAACTAGTAGATGGCGCGCAGCGGTTTGCGTTGCAATATTTTTTGACTGGTCCGACGCTTGTCAGCCCGCAGTTTCGCGATCGCGTGAGTTTTTCGCCGGATGAAATGGAGCAAGCGAAACAGATCATGCTGCGGCACGTGGCGGAATGCGTGGTGCGCTGATGGAGTGGCTAACGGCAAAGGTTTTACGCGTCCGGCGCGAAACGGACGACATAGCGACGATTTTTTTCACGGTGCCGGGGCGGGATTTTCATTATATAGCGGGACAGTACATCACGGTGTTTTTCGAACAAAGTAGTACGCCGGAAGGCAAAGCATATAGCTTGTCGAGCGCGCCGTATGAAAAATTACTGAGCATTACAGTAAAGAAGGTTGGTGAGTACTCTGGGCGATTGCATGCGCTCCGTGAGGGTGATTCGTTCATGATTTCCGAAGCATACGGGACATTTAATCCGCAGACGACGAAACCGCTGGTGTGTATCAGTGCAGGCTGCGGGCTTGCCCCGATATGGAGCGTACTTAAAGACGAATTACGCTGCAATATGAACCGGCGGGTACAGCTCTTTTTTAGCAATAAAACGGTCGATTCTATTCCGTTTTTTGACGATCTGGACGCGTGCCAGTCAGCGCACCGCAGCGTAAAGATCTACCATTACATTACTAGGCAGCACGACGTGCCGGCGAATATGAAAAAGGGTCGGATCGACCTAGACCAATGCGTGAGCGCGGTGCCAAATGAAGTCGCGTATTTGGTCTGCGGATCTGCGGACTTTGTGCGTGATATGTGGCGCGGGCTAGTTGAGCGCGGCGTGGATGGCGGCAGTATTAGCACGGAGACATTTTTTGAATGAAACAGAACTTTGAAAAAATGGAAACAAAGAAGCGTCCGCGGGTCAATCCGCGGGTGGCGGTAAATATGGGGAAATGCGCTGCTTGCCCGCTCGTTAATTTATGCCAGGCGGCACGCTTGAAACGTCCAGATATCGTGAATGACGACAATTGCCAAGCGGTCGTTGAGCACATGGAGAGCGATTCAGGCGGCGGGGAATATTTGCCGAGTACGAAAGAACAGTTTAACGATAATTCGCGAAACATGGTTTTCGCGACTGATTTGCACCGCGTGCCATCGCAGAAGCAGAACATAGAGAAACAAAAGCAATTAGAACGAATCGCAGCAGAAAAAAAGCGCCGCGCCGAACAACAGCGCGATTTGCAGCTCAAGCGCCAGCGCGAGCAGCAGGCAAACGTGCGCGCGCGGCAGAAAATGCATCAAAATAAATTACAGCAGGAGAAAGCGCGATCGGTGAAAAGAAATCAGTCCCGCGGGAAGGAAAATTCTTTTCTCGGAGAAATGGTTCGCGTTCTTGTTGAGCCGTTTTGCCGCACGCTCGGCAAGCGCGCCACGCAAGCTGCGGGCGTAGTGGCAAAACGTTCGTAAGCGCGCTATACTATAGCCATGCAGTTTCTTGTCCGCTTTGTTGCTGATTGGCTGATGATTCCGGTCGTGCTTGTATCACTCTATGCACTTGTTTGGCGCGTGCCGAACCGGCTGCGGTATGCGCGGTATTGTTATATTTTGATGGCGGGCGCGACGGCGTATACGTTGGCAAAGGTAGCGGGGCTATTATGGCAGCCCGAACAACTGCGCCCATTCGAACTGATCGGCGCGGAGCCGGGCGCGGCATATTTGAATAATCCAGGATTTCCGTCGGATCACGCGCTTTTCACGATGTTTTTAGCGCTCGCTGTTTGGTATGGTACGCGCAACCGCCGGCTTGGGATAACGTTGGTCGTTTTAGCGGCGATAATTAGCGTGGGGCGCGTGGCGGCGCTTGTGCATACGCCGCTTGATGTAGCAGGTGGTGTAATCATTGCGTGCGTCGGGTCGTTGTGGTACGGCGTTGATAAAATTATGAATAGATCTAGTAAAATACGCAAAAATGTAGTAAAATAGCATAAAGTTAACCGAGCGGAGCAATATAGTAATGAATGAAACGGCGAGCGAAACGAGATCAAACCTTGTGCCGATGACGTGGCGCGAGTTGGCGCGGATCGGTGCGATTGGTGCAGTGATAGGCGCGTTGAGCGTTGGTTTGTACGTGTTGTTCCATACGTATATATTCCAAGCAGTGCTGTGCCGCGATCAGGCGAACGCAGCGTGCGCGCAGGCGGCGACGTATGCGGCGATCACGACAGCATTTATTGCATCGTTTGTTGCCGTGGTAGTGTTGGCTCATATTCGCGTGTATCGTCCGCTACTGATTATTCTCGCGGCGATTTTGGCGCTGTGGGGCATCCAGTCGATTGTGGCAGTACTGCCGTGGTATTGGGCGCTTGCCGGCATGATAGCGGTCGGCGCTTTGGCGTACAGTTTGTTCGCGTGGATTGCGCGCATTCGTTCGTTTATTCTGTCGGCAGTGGTGGCGATTGTGATCGCGGTGATTATCCGCTGTATCATCGTATTGTAGCCTTGAGTGCTATAATAAAGCCATGGAACTTATTCTTATTGTTTTGCTTATCATTGTCATTGTCGGCTTGGCGTGCGGCTTAATAATTCTGGCGCAAAAGATTAACAAACTCACGCAGCAAAGTGCGGTTGAATTAGTAAAGAGCGATGTCGTGGAGCTGTCGCGGTCAATTGCGGCGCTGCAGCAGACCATGGGCGACAAGCTAGAGCGTTCGCAGCTCGCAACGCAGCAATCGGTGCAAAAGCAGCTGAGTGAAAGCGCGAAATTAGTCGCAGACGTCACGCAGCGTCTGACGAAATTAGACGAAACAAACAAGCGCGTCGTCGATGTGGCGACTGATTTGAAGACGCTGCAGAATGTTTTGCAAAATCCAAAGCAGCGCGGCGTATTTGGCGAATATTATTTATCAAGCGTGCTCGAAAATGTGCTTGCGCCCGGGCAGTATCAGACGCAGTATAAGTTTAAGGACGGCGAAATTGTTGACGCAGTGATTTTGCTTGACAAAGGGCGGATTTTGCCGATTGACAGCAAGTTTAGTTTGGAAAATTACAATCGTATGATTAACGCTAGCGGCAAAGAGCGCGAACAGTTGCTCGTGAAAGTAAAAGCCGATTTGAAAGGGCGCATTGACGAAACGAGCAAATATATCCGCCCAGGCGAGCGTACGATGGATTTTGCGTTTATGTTCATCCCGAGCGAATCGCTGTATTATGATTTGTTGATTAATAACGTCGGTAGTGGCGGCAGCTCGCGCGATTTGATCGAATACGCGTTTCGCGATAAGCATGTTATCATTGTTAGCCCGACGAGTTTCATGGCATATTTGCAAACAGTATTGCAGGGTTTGCGCAGTTTGCAAATTGAAGAGCAGGCGAAGGATATTCAAGTGCGTGTCGGCAAATTAGGACAGCATATTGCGAAGTACGACGAGTATATGAATAAGCTCGGCAACTCGCTTGGTACGACGGTGAATCATTACAATAATGCTTATAAAGAATTCGGCAAAGTTGATAAGGACGTCGTAAAAATAACTGGGCGTGATACGGCGGTTGAACCGCTATTGATTGATCGTCCGAGTGCGCGGGATTGATAAAAATAAAAATAAAAATAAAAATCCCTCCGGCTAAGCGAAGGGATTTGTAATAAAGTAATGTGGCGGCTAGTCGTTCTTTTTGCTGTTTGCGATGAGCAAGTATAAATTACTGCCGACCATCGCGCCAATCAATGCGCCAAGCAGCGATTCAAGCGTGAAGCGCGATTTGCTGACTTCGCCTGCCGACGCGGAACTGTTTGTCAATTCGGCTTTTGTGTGATCGGTCATCGCGAGCGCAATAGCTGGGTTTAGGCTCGCGCTTTTGACGTATGCTGAATGCGGAATTTCAACATCTTTGCTACTGTTTGCCGATTGCGAAGCCTTTTGGTAGTCGGCGACCGCCTGTGTTTTTGTTTTATTCAGCAAATAGTTTGAGCTGAGTAATCCGACAGTAAGCGCCAATCCAATTGTTAGCGCCCGCAGCCCTACGCTCAGTTGCTCGCGGGTGACTGCGGCGGTCAGTGCGAACAAGAATACTGCCGTACCGACTAGCTCAATGCCGAAAATTGACCAGTCCATGCTGGTAAAGTTGTCAAAACTAAAGTTGATAGAATTGTGCGCGATTGTGTTTGTCAGAATGACAGCCAGCATCGCGCCGAGGAACTGCGACCCCCAGTAGAATGGTAGTAGAATTGGCTTTAATTTACGAACCGACCACAAACCGAGTGTTACTGCCGGGTTGACATGCGCGCCTGATACGGCGCCGACCGTCATAACGATAATGCTGAGCGCAAAACCAATCGCGATTGCGCCGATGCTGCCATCGTTAAACGATGTTAACGCGACGAGCGTCAAAATAAACGTGCCGACCAGCTCGGCAAAAATAACGTTGATAATATTTTTCGGCAGCGTGGTTGTTTTTTCACGCTTAGCAACGGTGACGACTGGTTCTGTATTCACAGCAGGCGCTTTCTTTTTGGGAGCGCTTGTGCTTACAGTGCGCACAGTCGTTTTACTTGCCTTGGCTGCGGCCGGCTTTTTGGCGGTCGCTTTTTTGGTAGAAGCGGCTTTTCTAGTAGCCATGTATATCCCTCCTTTACTGAAATATATGATAAGTATACCACATGCGCTCATCTGTGCGCTATAGAGATAGAGTGGTATAATACGTGCATGGGACGATATCTAGAACAACATGAAGGGCGAAGCGAACTGCAGCAGCGAATCGCGGCGGAACTTCGCGCCAAAGCTGAGGCAAAATCAAAGCAAACGTCAGACAGCGACGACGATAATTATTATCGTGAGCGCGACGGCGTGGACGATACAGCGTATTTGCAGGGTACGAAATTAACGACGACATTAGCGCCGGCGTGGATACTCGTCGGTTTGATGGCAGCCGGCGTGTTTGGATATTTCGTGTATTTGGTGAGCCGGTAGGTAGCGTATGGATATAGAAACGATTGCAAAGACTTTGACCGACCGAGCGCTCGCCTCAAACGCGCCGCGCGAAGTTTTGCGTGCGCCAGAGCTAAAAGCGCTGTACGAGCATATCAAAACGCTGCCATCTAACGAACGCGGCAGCTTTGGCAAGCGCGTCAACGAGCTGAAGCAGGCGCTTGAACTGGCAGTGTCGGCGCGCCAGGCGGAATTAGAGAAAGTTGATTTGCCGCCGATTGATGTTACTGCGCCGATGGATGTTAATACTGATATTCCGCCGCTCTTGCCAAGCGATCAGGGTACGATACACCCTTTAAGTGCCGAGATTGAACGCATTAGCGGTATATTTAACCGCATGGGCTACTGTGTCGAGGAGTCGCGCGAAATCGACGACCAGTTCCATATGTTCGAAAGTTTGAATTTCCCGAAGGGCCACCCGGCACGCGACGATTACGATACATTTATGACCGAACAGACAGACGTAAACGGCGACCGTTTGATTGCGCCAGCTCATACCAGCACGATGCAAAACCGCGTCTTGCAAAAATATCGCGCGCAGCTAGAGCGAGGCGAAGCCATTGCTGCTATCGTCCCCGACCGCGTCTTCCGTAACGAAGATCTGGATGCGCGGCACGAACATACGTTTTATCAAGTTGAGGGCGTCTATGTTGGCAAGGGCGTCACTGTCGGTAATTTGATCGCCACGCTGCAGGCATTTTTACAGGAATATTACGGTAAAAAACTTGACGTACGCGTCAATCCATTCTATTTTCCATTTACTGAGCCAAGCTTTGAATTTGCTTTGAGCTGCCCGTTTTGCGAGGGTAAAGATCCGTTGTGTAAAGTTTGCTCCGGCGAAGGCTGGATCGAATTATTAGGTTGCGGCATGATTCACCCGAACGTCCTAAGCGCCGCTGATATCAACCCGGACGAGTACACCGGCTTTGCGTTCGGCTGCGGCATTGACCGCCTGGTCATGATGCGCTACGGCATTGAGGACGTACGGCATTTTGAGAGTGGGAAGTTGGATTTTTTGCGGCAGTTTTAGAGTTATGTTAAAAGCTCACTTCGTCCGAAAATTTAAGAGTGTGATTATAAAATTTGATAAATACCTTTATTATTGTATAATATTTTCATGAATACAGATACTATTATATCTATGTGTAGAGAGTCATTCTCGGCATATGACGAACTGTGGCTTGTATCTGCGCGGCGTGACCACTGTGATAATCTTATCGACCTGGGTATAGTTTGTGAAGACGATTTCACTGTAGTGCATACTCATAATGATCTAGGACGTAAGTTTAAAAACTCTAAAATATTAACTCCGCCTAAAATTAGCTCAAAGAGTTTTGATGGAATATTTAGCGTAGTAGATGATCGCATTTTCGATGAAGTGGATAGGGTTATCCGAGATGACCTTAGGGTGGCTATATTGGCGTCTTCGCCGAACAAACCCCTGTCTGATTATATCAAAAAGAGGAGTGCGTGGGAGAAATTTACGATAACATCACCCGTGGACGATTTTGATAAATATATTGACCTAGAGAATAAGACTCTACTTGAAGATATACTTTCTGGGATTGAGTCAAAATTAGGCTACCGCATTTTAGCAGAATCAAAGAACATGTCGCTAGATAAGAATTATCATTATATTCAAAAATTATTTAACGCCGAAGCGGGAGAATCTTTTTTCGTTCAGGAGGCGGTGTCTGCTGCTGGTGGTGGAACATATAAAATTAGCAACCAAAGTGATTTTAATAGGGTTCAAAAGATTCTGCCTAAAGGTATGAGAGTAAAAGTAAGTACTGAAATTGCAAATGCCTATTCTGCCAATGGATCGCTATGTATCGTTCCAAGGGGTGCAGAATGTATGGTGTTTGTAGATCCGCTATCTCACAAAGTGCTTGACGCAGATTGTCGTAGTAACGGTACTTATTGTAGTGTTGGTAATGACTGGGGGATTAATTGGCCGAAGGCCGTTAATAGTTTGTATATGGAGATTGCAAAAAGTATCGGCGAAATTCTTTACAAGAAGTATGGTTATTCTGGTATCGTTGGTGTTGATTTCTTGGTGAAACGAGAAAAAATGAATACAGGCTGTATGTTACGGAAATAAATCCGCGGTGGCAGGGTACTACGCTATATCAAACCTATAATGCTATTTTATCGAATAGGATACCGCTGGAGTTGATTCATTATATATTAAAATTATCTAAAGTAGGCGCAAATAATAAGGTGCTTGGGACGATTGGAAGTAGCGAAGACTATAATGTGAAAAGCGTCAGCAGCCCAGGTGTTTACTATTTGAAGTTATATGCTCCGCGTGAACCAAAGCTTATTAAGAGTGACATGAATGGTAGGTGGAATTTCAAAGACGGGAACATATTAAACAGGCAACAATTGAATATACTTGAAGACATAAAGAAAGACGGCGGAGGCTGTGTAGTTTATATAAAATCACCATCGCTTGGCAGTGTTGCGTACGGTGAGTTTTCGCCTATAGGTTACATTTTCGGTAAGAATTTACACGTTTTTAAACGGGACAAGCCTGGGGCTACTTCTGACTATAGCCGGCTAATAAATACTGTCTCTAGAAAGTTATATGGATCCTTATGAAAATATTAATTTTAGCCGGTCAATTTTATCCTGATTTAGCAGGCAGTGGTATAGCGACATGCTTGATAGCGCGATTTATGGCAGAAAGAGGTCATAACGTAACTGTCTGCGTGGATGAAGACAATCGATATTTAAGTGAGGTTAATGGTCATCCTGACTTCAAAATTATACATATTCCTGAATACAAAGATTTTATGACAGGTTTAGCAGGCTTCGGCAAGCCTGCGCGGGCAATAGCAAAAGAGCTAAGAAAAAACTATGACGTTGTCCATGTATATAGCTACATGCCTATGCTACTACTATCCACTCTTGGTGATATTATCGGTGATACAAAAGTGTTTTTTACGTTCTGGAATGCTCCTGATATTGGAAAAAGAGCATTAGGTTTTTATGACGATTCACCTCTCGATTTGTCCTTAGCTAGATTCATCATAGAGTCTGGGAGGTATCATAAAATGGTTCTCGGTAGCAAGGCTAGTTATAATTCCGCTCTTCATCTTGGGGCAAAAAGCGAGTTAACCTCTTTTTGCTATCATGGGATTGACTTGAAAGCTTTTAGGGAGTCGCTATACAGAGATATTGATGTCTTTAGTAAGTATTTTAACAGGCGACCTACCGCAAATAGATTAATTTTGCTTCCAGGGCGTATTACACAACGAAAAGGCGTCGAGGAGGCAATATATGCGTTATCTGAAGTAAGCAGAAAATACGATGCACAGCTGCTATTAACAAGTGATGGACGTGGAGGCCGATATGAGGAGGCAGTGAAAAGGTTGGCTACTTTACTTAATGTCAACGATAGAATCCTGATTTCGAATAAGCCAGTCTCGCAGGAGGACATGGGAGCACTGTATAAAAGCGTTAATATATCTATTATACCGTCATATTATGAAGGTCTGGGGTTTACTGCCATCGAGTCGCTAGCAGCTTCGCTTCCAACAATTGTGTCTAATACTTCTGGGTTGGATGAAATAGGTATTAATGGCTACAATTGCTTAACTGTAGAGCCTCGCAACTCGCGGTCGCTAGCAGATGCTATTATAAGATTGCTTGGAGATGATAAATTACAAGATAAGTTAATGAATAACGCAACCAGTTCCATTGAGAAATTTGATATGAGGTTTTTTGTTGACTATATAGAAGATGAGTATAAAAAGGTTGCAAGATTATGTTAAGAGGGCTTAGGTCAATAATACCAGCCGCTGGTGAAGCAACACGCTTAAGACCGCATACACTAGTAAAGCAAAAGCCTATGTTGCCCATGGGGTCTGATGGCAAGAAAATAATAGATTGGTCGCTGAATATTGCTAGTCAAACAGAGTCTACGACGGTTACTCTACATTTTGATGAGTCTAAAACTAAAGACCTTGAAAATCACTTGGAGTCAAAAAAAAGATAAAGTTGCTGCGTTGCGAGACAGTAGACGTATGGGCGCAGCCTCATTAATTGCTTTTTCATACGACCTGTTTGAACCTTATCCCGAAGGCAATTCATTGATATTACCCGCAGACCACGTAGTAGAGAATATTAACTTGAGTGAGTTTTACGAAAAGCACTTAGAAATGGACGCGGATGTTGCTATACTGGGTGTTGATATTAAACCTTATGGTCAGTACATACATGCGCATAATGGTACGGTTGGTGAAATAAGTGACCACCCAGGAGGGTCAGAATATATGAGTTCATCCGGGATTTATATAATAAGTAACATAAAGTTGCTAGAATGGATAGCTCGCAATAAGCGCAATGGTTGGAATGGCGAACATCGAAGTTTAATGAGAGATTTTATCACGCCGTTAATCTATACTGGTAACGTTGTTTCACATAGACTGCCAGACGAAGGCTATTGGGACGATGCTGGCACTATAAAAAGGTACTATGATAACAACATGAGACTGAGTTTATCAAATAATGTTTTGGATGATGAAGCTACGATAGGTGGTGAGGCGACCGTCTCTAGATCGGTTCTTATAGGGTCGACTGCTATTAAGTCTGGTATTATAGATGCTGAAATTATTTCTTCTGATGGATTGAACCAATACAGTACAAAGATATATAATAGAAGGCAATGACTATGGCTATACAAAAATGGCGAAAAATAAGCTCTCGGCATATACTCGACCATCCGCGAATGCAGTTGGTAGAGGATGAGGTTGAGCTACCGAGCGGCAAAAAGATTCAGTATCTGCGGCAAGAATATAGCGGTCGCGGCGGGGTGATTGTGATTTGCCGAAAGGGCGATAAAATACTGGTTCAGCGCGAATATTCGTACCCGGTGGATGAGATTTTATGGCAGTTTCCGGGCGGGAAGATTGAGGCTGACGAGACGCCCGAACAGGCGGCGACGCGGGAGCTGGCTGAAGAATCGGGGATTAAAGCGGAAAATGCGAAGTGTATCGGCTGGTTTTACCCCGATAATCGCCGAACTAATGCAAGGTTATTTGTGGTTGAGTGTGATTACGTGACTGATGACGAAAAAGCTCGACCGGACGACACGGAGTTTATCGAGTCTGAGTGGATTGAGAATGGTCAAATTAGCCAAATGATTCGTCGTGGTGAAGTGCGCAATTACGCTATGTTGGCGGCGTGGGGAATGCTTCAGAGTAGGTGAGCAGTTTTATCTCGTCGGCGGCTGTAGTTAGTGCGCGAGAAACATATAACCTGTACTCACACCTTTATGTTGGCGGTTGGTGTAAAATTGGTAATATGGCTAAGCCAGTGCAAATTTACACTATATTCACCACCCACACCCCACAAACCCTGCCAATTCAGTCGCTAGATTTATTGCCGGCTAGCCGACTGTATTTATGTGGCGAGATTCATGGCGCGCGGCAAAATGCCGATGCTGTTTGGACTTTGTGTTATTCACTCGGCATTAAACAGTTGGCGCTGGAGTATAGCGCTTCGGTTGACGTTTTTGTGCAGCGGGCGGTGCGCGGCGATGTGGATATTTCGCTTCTAAACCCTGCGATGTTTGACAGCAGCGTTTTGTCGATTGAGATGCTAAAAACCGTGGTGGAATTGCTGCGAACTGGCGCGATAGACCAGGTGGCGTACATCGACGAAACGTTTGATTACACGATTGATCAGTGGCGGCAAATTACCGACCCAGACTGGCGCGAGGTGGTGATGGCACGTAATATTGAGCGGCTGGATTTGTCGCAGCCGACGCTTTGCGTGATGGGTAATTGGCATACGCGTCCGCGCAAAACTAGCCGCCACATTTCGGCGCTTCGCCGCGTGAGTGAGACGATGCCTGAAGCCGTGCTGATTCAAAATGTTTATCGCTCCGGAACGGTTTACAATGCTGGCAAAATAATTACTCTAACACCACGATTGGACTTACCTGAGCAGTATAAAATTATCCAGCGAACGAAGCGGAATTTTGATTTGGCGGTGCCGTTGGCACAGGAGATAAATTCAGTAACTTTTTCTCCGGATGCGGATGTGTCAAATTAACTCATGATAACTAAGAATGCAATTTCTTCATCAACTCAACCATTTCACCCCACTTCCCAGACGCCTCAACCTCCGCCAAACTCATCGTCTCAATCTCCGTCGCCAAGTCCCAGATTTTGTACAGCGGCTGGTCGCTTTCGCTGATATCGTAGTACGCCATCAGGTTGACGATTTTGTAGGTGATTTCGTGGGTAGATCAAATTTTGTACAGTCGTCTGATAGTGCTAAGGCGGCTGATGTAAACGTGAGTATGATTAGAAAGCACCCGCCTTCGCGATTAAACATGATGTTTTGCGACTTGTGCAATGCATTTACCGATCACATTACCATATCGTGCAGCGATTGTATGATTGCTCGGAGTAGATTGCGGCGAGACTTTATGTGCAATATTATGATTTAACCACGTACCAATATGTAATGCCGAGCGATAGATATACGCATCAATAGCCCACCACGGCGACATCGGACCAAACACGAGCTTAGCGGTAGCGTGAGTCCATACATAATATGTATCGCCGGCGCTGTCTTGGGCGTGAATGCCGTCATATTGTTTAAGTGCGGCAACAGATTTATACCACGCCATCATTCGCCGCCTGGCGGTAGGCGCAGGGTCGTTCCGAAACCCAATAATTGCTTCGCCATCATACCAACGTGCGTATTGTCGAGTTGTAACGAGCAGAATCCATAGAGCTTCTACAGGGTCGTTAGTCATTTCTGCGGCCATATGAAATTGCTCAGCTATAGTAACTGGACGCGATGAAAGTTGGTACTGCTTGGCGATTCGCCGATGGAGAACTGCTATGTCGGTGGCGTCCGCACGAAAATACGGACAGATTGTTGGCAGATACATCGTAAATTGCATTAGTGCCGCAAATAACCCGAGACGTTCCTTGGCTGAAATTGTATGAACAGTAAATTGCGCGGGTAAGATAGAGCGGATTTGCTTAAGCGTTTCTGCGAGTGAGGGATTCGTTGGCTGGGCTACGTGCAAAAGCGCCTGATTAACATCTCGATGTATGATTCTGTTTTCGTGAGGCGGTGTCCAGATTACGGTCTTGATTGCTCGTAAACAACCAATCAATGTTGCTTTCGTTGTTTGGCGTGTTGGATGTGAAAAGCGCTTTGAATACTTCATATAGTTGAAAATTAATGCCTGCAATAATATTATAACAGCTGTGGAACGCAGTATTGAATATGCTCCTGCGGCTAAAAACACCGCAAGAGCCCTACGCTGTTTTGGAAAAAGTGCGTTTACGCTATTCCATACACCATCGCACGAAACGCTGCATGTTGATAGCGAAAGGTTGTCTTGCGGCAATTATCAACCGATGATGCCGTCAATTCAGGAAATGATGGAAGAGCTTAACACATTACTATTGCAGCGGGAAATCGTTAGTAGTAGCGAATTGTTAGGTAGGGTTGATATGATGATGCTTAGCAGCGTCCTTATACAGTTCAGCGACCATTCAGGAATCACTTCAAATGACCTGGAAGTAATTCCTGACTTCAGTAGTATTGCACAATTGAAAGATATGTTTGTCGCACGTTCAGCTAAGGATGGCTGCTTAAATGCGGTTCAGCAGTTTGACGAAGCGTTACGGTTTGCAGAAGATGATATTGGACGAGCGCTCATGCTTTTGTGGGCAGCTTCTCGTCAGTATGCGCGGTGGCTTGATAGCAGCATGCTGTTAAACGAACTGACAACAAAAAATGATCGGCTTCATGAAATGCAAGAGTGGCGGCGTACATTGCGGGCGTATAAAACTATTGATAGAGGACCGCAAGATCCGGCGGGTGATATGTATTACATGTGGACGCATGCACTTGCTCATTATGCTTGGTACGAGATGGCGGCAGGTAACTCCTTATTTAATAATGCTGCGGCTAAAATTTTCTGGCATGGCACGGAGATGATGCATGGTATTGTCCACCGATTGAATCGCCAGAGTGTTGATAGCGACCATAGGATAGCAGCTTGCTATGGGAACTATTTCGGCGAAGCTATTGTCACGCATGTGCGGACTGGAGTATAAGGGCGGTTCTCTGCGGTAGCGCGGTCTATAAACCTAAGCGGAGCGTCGTTGCGCGGATATGCGGCGCGCGATATAATTATCGTATGCCGCATGAAGTCATCAAAGTTGAGCAGCTGAGCAAGACGTACGGGTCAGGCGATAGTGCGGCGCAAGCGCTGAAAAAGGTGAGTTTTTCGATTTTTCACGGTGATTTTTTGATGATCACGGGGCGCAATGGTTCGGGAAAATCGACGTTTATGCACCAAGTGGCTATGCTGGATTATCCCACAAAAGGCAAGATTTTATTTAATTTGAAAAATAGCGATATTGGTGCAGTGGATATCACAGTGTTGCCGGAAAAGCAGCGGATCGAAATGCGCCTGCGCGAAATCGGCTATATTTTTCAGGAGTATGCGCTAATTCGCGAGCTGACGGCACTTGAAAATGTGATGTTGCCGCGGTTGATGTGGTGCTCGGCGCGAGTGGCGCGCGAAAAGGCGCTGCGGGAATTAAACCGCGTCGGTCTGAAGAAAAAGGCACGGCACCTCCCGTCTGAATTGTCGGGCGGCGAGCAGCAGCGCGTTGCGATTGCACGTGCGCTCGTGAACGACCCGCACATTATTTTCGCCGATGAGCCGACAGCTAACCTTGATACGGTTGCGTCGAAAAATGTGATGGAGACGCTAAAAAAGATCAATGCCGACGGTATTACAGTGGTGATGATTTCGCACGAAGCGGATGAATTGCAATATGCCAAGCGGCAAATCGTGTTTGAAAACGGCGTGGTAAAAGCCGAGCGCACGCCGGCGGCAGGGGAATTATTGTGAATATCCCGAAAAATAACTTATGGCGCGAGTTTCTACTCGGTTGGCGGCTGATGTGGCAGTATATCGTGCGCGGACGAAAGTGGACGTTAGCGCTAACGACGTTACTGGTAGCGGTGGCGTTTATAAATTTAGCGTTTGCGTCATCACTGCTGACTGGTATTACGCACGCGATTGAGCATCAAGTCAAAAGCTTGATGGTCGGCGAGATATATCTTGATTCTAAAGAGCCAGGCAAATTTATCGCTAATACTGATGAAAAGATTGCTGCAATTAAACGAGTCAACTGTGTACGCATGGCGGATAAGGTTCTGAGTTTCGATACGCTGCTGGTGTCTGGAGACGCTTATACCCGCGCGGCGGTAAACGTCGTTGATCCGAAAACATTTGGCGAGACGCTTGATATTGAAAAACATATCGAGAGCGGCGCGTTTCTGAAGAATGACGACGAAATTGTTTTGGGCAGCCGGCTGCTCGTACGGACAGCGCTTGACGGCGCAAAGGTGGGCGATACGATCTCAATGAAGATAAACGGCAAGGACGTAAAAGTTAAGGTTGGCGGTATTTCTAACACGAAATATATTTATGCCGACGATGCGGTATATATTTCTCGTGCGCTGTGGCAAAAGATTTCTGGTGAAGCGAATAGTACTGCTGCGACTATGATTATCGTGCGCGCCGCGAACGGCAAAGACGATGAAATAAAAAAGGCGCTTGAAAATCTAAAATACACCGACGTGCGGATACACGACTGGCGCGATGCGGCGTCGTATATGGATACGATTTCTGGCAGTTTTATATCGCTTGATGTAATTATGCTGCTCGTGGGAATCATCATCGCGGCAGTGACGATTTTTATCGTAATTTATGTTGATATCATCAATAAGCGCCGCCAGATTGGGATTCAGCGGGCGATCGGCGTGAAACCGCGCGTGATTGTGTTTAGCTATATTTTGTTGTCGTTGTTTTATGCGGTTTGCGGCGTGGCAGCGGGACTGGCGATATTTTTTGGCGGGCTCGTGCCGTTCTTCTTGGCGCATCCATTTCGGTTGCCGATTGCCGACGTGACATTGTATGTGTCGCCGCCGCAGTTAGTCTTCCATGCGGAAATCGTTTTAGTCGTAGCAATTATCAGCGGCGCGATCCCAGCGATTATGGCGTCGCGCATGAAAATGCTGGACGCGATTTTGGGTCGCGGGTAACTATTTTGTAGCTACTAATTGCGGCTAAGCTGCTTGCCGGCTTTTAAAATGCTCCAGATATGGCGTATAATTGGGATAGTATGAAAGTCAGTCTGAATATCGTTAAAAGTTTAGTTAATTTTGAGTTGCCACCGGTGGATGAATTGGTGGCGCGGGTGAATGTGCAGTTAGGTAGCGTCGAGAAAGTCATTGACCTGGGCGCTCAGTATAAAGACGCGCGGATCGTGCATGTTGTACAGTGCGCGCCGCACCCGAATGCCGATCGGCTGCACGTGTGTTTAATAGATGATGGTGGCGCTGTTGCTAATGTGCCGCGCGATGATAAAGGCTATGTGCAAGTGGTCTGCGGTGCGCCGAATGTCCATGCTGACATGTGGACGGTGTGGCTACCACCAAATAGTACGGTGCCGGCGAGCTTTGACGACGCGGAGCCGTTTGTATTGGGTGCGCGCAAGCTGCGCGGAGTGCTGAGCCAAGGAATGCTGGCGGCAGCAGATGAATTAGCGATCGGCACAGATCATGACGGTATTGTTGAAATCCGCGAGCGAGATACGCCGAAGGGTGTAGTATTGCAGGCGGGCGATAGTTTCGCCCAGGTGTTTGGCTTGGACGATGTTGTGTTCGACATTGAGAATAAGATGTTCACCCACCGGCCGGATTGTTTCGGGCAATTAGGTGTGGCGCGCGAAATTTCTGGAATTTTCGGGCAGGCATTTACTAGTCCGGATTGGTATACGGTGGCGCAGAAATTTGCCGATGGCAGCGGGCTGAAGCTTGACATTTACAACGATATACCGGATTTAGTACCGCGGTTTATGGCGGTAGCGGTGAAGAACGTAACGGTGCAGCCGAGCCCGCTGTGGCTGCAATGCCAGTTAGTAGCAATGGGCGGTAAGCCGATCAATAACATCGTTGATGCGACGAATTACATCATGCTCATGACGGCGCAGCCGACACATGCCTACGATTATGATAAACTACGTGGCGGTAAATTAGGCGCACGTATGGCGCGCGAAGGCGAAACGATCGCGCTATTGAACGGTAAAACGTGCGCGCTTGGTACGGATGATATCGTCATCGCGGACAGCGAACGAGCGGTAGCGCTGGGCGGTATTATGGGTGGTTCCGATACGGAAGTTTCGAGTGATACGAAAAGTATCGTACTAGAATGCGCGAATTTTGATATGTATGCGGTGCGAAAAACTGCTATGCGCCACGGCGTATTTACCGACGCGCTAAGCCGGTTTAACAAAGGTCAGTCGCCATTGCAAAATGCGCCCGTATTGAAGCGGTTGATGAGTATGGTCGGCGGTGAGCAGGCAAGTGCGGTTTTCGATATTCACCGAAAGGATATTTTTGATAGAAAAGAGATTTGTGGTAAAGCTATCACGCCTACGTTTATATTTAGCAGATTAGGCATGAGACCTGATAATGACGAAATTGAGACTTTGTTAAAAAATGTTGAGATCGCTGTAAAAAAACATACATTATACGGCGAAGAATCCCTACAGCCGGTAGATGTTTCTGGTGATATTCGCTTGACGGGGTATGAAGTCAAACAGGAAGAGGATGCACTATATATAGAACCGCCGTTCTGGCGCACTGATATTGAATTGAAAGAAGATGTCGTCGAGGAGGTGGGGCGATTGTATGACTTTGGCAAATTGCCGCGCCAGTTGCCGCAGCGTTCGACGAAGCCGGCGCTAAAAAATCCGCGCCGCGAATTGAAGCGGCAAATTCGCGAGCAGTTGTCGCGCGCCGGCGCAAACGAAGCGCTTACCTATAGTTTTGTGCACGAGCATATACTGAAGCGCGCCGAGCAACATGCAGATCAAGCGTATAAGCTGAGCAATGCGCTAAGCCCTGATTTACAATATTATCGTTTGAGCGTGCTGCCAAGTTTGCTTGACAAAGTTCATGCGAATATCAAGGCGGGGCATGATGAGTTTTGCTTATTTGAAATCGGCAAAGGACACGACGCGCGGTTGCCGCATAACGAAGATGGTTTGCCGAGCGAGCGGACATTTGTTGATGCGGTGTATGCGGCGAAGAAAGCATGCGCTAGTGCGCCGTATTATCAGGTGCAGCGCATGGCGGTACGATTGCTCAGCTCACTGGGCGCGCAGTTTGAATTAATCCCAATGGCGACTGAGAACGATGACGGTGAAGAGCTAGGCGGCGTTGAGTTTGAGGTCGCTGCGCCATTTGATCGGCGGCGAAGCGCGTGGATACTGTGCGGTAAGAAGCGGTTTGGTATTGTTGGTGAATTTAAGCAGGCGGTACGCCGTAATTTCAAGCTGCCGGAATATGCTGCTGGATTTTCTATTGATTTCGATCAGTTGTTGGCGCAGCCGCGCGATAAACAAACCTATCGGCCGCTGAGCCGTTTTCCATCAACGAGCCGCGATGTGTCGCTGCGGGCACCGCGCGACGTATCGTATGCTGAGCTTTACCATGTGGTGCAAGCGGCAGTCGGCGAATCGGCAGGCGATATCACCGTGACAATTGAGCCGCGCGCAATTTTTCAGCCGGCAAATGATCACTCAATAAAGACGACGACATTCCGATTGCGCATGACGCATTATGAGCGCACACTGACGGATGCGGACGCGAAACCAATTGTCGACCGTGTGGCGACGATGGCGCTCGCAAAACTTGGCGCGGAGTGCGTGTAATAAAAATATAAGAGAAGGTACTACTCTTGATCTTCGCTGCGCAATGGCCATTGCGGCAAGCTGTTGCGAATCAGCACAAAGCTGCGGCGCGTCGGGCGCCCGACAAGCACGCCAAACGACGCGCCTGCGGCAATAGCGACGGAAATAAGAATAGCGCGCAGCAGCAAATCGTCTCCGCCGGGCGCATTTTCCGGTGCGATTAACCCCATTAGCCCGTTGTACAGAATTAGCCCCGGTACGAGCGGCACGATGCTAGCATTGACGATCGCAAGGCTTGGCATATGCCAAACGCGCGACACAAGCGTAGCGATAAATCCAATCGTAATGCCGGCAAGCGCGTTAGCAGGGATTGATGAAAGCCCCGCGCTGCTGCTTGCTAAAAATGTGTAATAGCCGAGCAGTCCGGTCGCGCCGGTCAAAATAATACCGCCGAGCCGTGTATGGTTGCCAAGCGCAAACGATGCCGAAATAATAACAGCGCCTAGATATTGATAACTCGCGCTTGCAAACGTTAGGCGGTCGGGCGTTGGAATGAACGAAATGCCAAGTTTCCGGCTAGCGTATAAGCCGATGCCAACGCCGGCGACGATGCCGGTCGTCATCATGGCGACGCGCAATAGCCGTGCGCCGGCGGTAACGTAATATTCGTCGATCGCGTCTTGAAAGGCGCCGACAATCGCCATACCGGCAACAAGCAAGACGATTCCGCCGACCGTGATGAGTGTCGGGTTGACGCTTCCCATGAAGTCGACATAGCCATGGCTAACGAACCACATAAGCGCGGAAGCGAATAGCGTAATGAATAATGATGCGACGACTTGCGTGAAAAACGGCGGTAAAGCCAACCGTCCGAGCCTTCCGAGTAGCCACGCTGTAACGGCGCCGACAAAAAATGCAATTAAGACAAGCGGCCAGGTTGCTGAGTAGAGAATCGCTGAGCCGGCGCTGATTCCGCCGCTCGCGATATAGATGACCCAGCGCGGATAACGGCGCACGCGCGATAATATTTTGTCGAGAGATTTTTCGGCATCGTCAAGCGTGAGCGTGTGGTTGGCAATTTTTGCGCTCAGGTCTTGCAATTGCTGCATGAACTGGTAGTTCGTTTCGCGCGGCGTGATTGTGCGGATTAGCGTGAGTGGTTCGCGGTCGATGCCGCGGTCTTGCGAGACGAAAATTTGCGTGTAGCTGATATCAATATGGACTTTCTGCTGGCAATAAACATCAGTGATATTGAGCGCTAAATTCGTGACGCTATGCGCCGGCATGCCCATTGATGATAGTTGATCTGCCATCGTCATGACGAGACGCAACGCACGCATATTTGGCGTGAGCGTGTTGTCGATTTTTTCGAAATCTGCGATTTTTGCCGAACCTTGCGCGGCAATAATTTTGCCGAACGAACGGCGAACCAGTTGCGTGAATGAATTCATACCGTTCATTATAGCAAGCTGCACGCAAAAAGTTACTGATGATTTTTTGTTTTTTGCCGCCGGAATCGCCTAGCGCGCGCAGAGAGAATTTGCTATACTATAGGCTGATTATAACGAGAGGGGAATATGGTAACATCGAAAGTGCAGCGTTGGGGAATTATGACGATTTTGATCGTGACGGTAGTCGGCACGCTTGGGTCGTTTGCGGTGATGATTTTATCAATGCAAAATCAGCAGCGAATACAAGCCGACTATGAAAAAGTCAATAATGAATACCAGACGCAATTAAAAGCATACAAGGCAAAAGTGCAGGCGCAGGCAGATGAGTTGTCGGCAAAATATTACGATACATTTAAGCAGTACAGTACGCAGGCGGGCACGTATGATGTGAATAGCGTCAAAGAGTTGAAAACGGAAGATCTAGCTGAAGGCGACGGCGCGGTGATTGACGGCTCGACAAAATTTGCGGCGTATTATATCGGCTGGGACGCGAACGGCAATGTATTTGACCAAAGTATTGATAGCGGCAAATTGAAAGAGCCGACTGCTGTGGCAAACGGACTTGACAAAGCTGGGTTAATAGCCGGCTGGAAAGAGGGTCTGAAAGGCATGAAAATCGGCGGCGTGCGCTTGCTGAGTATCCCATCTGACAAAGCGTACGGTGAAGCGGGGCAAAAAGACAAAAACGGCAAGCAGACAATTCCTGCAAATATGCCGCTGAAATTTGTCGTCATGGCGATTCCGCAGCCGCCGACTATTCCTCAGCCGGACTCATCAAAACTGATGGAAGCGTATATGAAAGTGTATGGAAATCAATAGGGGGTGCAAGTGAAAAATGATATTATTCCAGTTGTGATGGTTGGTGCTGGACCAAGCGCGTTAGCGGCAGCGATTTACACAACGCGCGAAGCGATTGATACGGTGCTGTACGAAAAAGGTGTCGTTGGCGGGCTGGCAGCTATTACCGATCAGGTTGATAATTACCCGGGTTTTCCTGACGGCATTGCCGGTATGCAGCTAGCGGAACAATTGCAAAAGCAGGCGGAGCGTTTCGGCGCGAAAATTGAATACGGTGATGTGTCGGCATTGCGGCACGAAAATGGCGTGAACATTGTGACGGTCGACGGGAAGGATGTGGCGGCGCGCGCTGTGCTGATCGCGACGGGCAGTGATTACAATAAACTTGGTATTCCGGGCGAAAAGGAATTGTACGGGCGCGGCGTGCACTATTGCGCGACGTGCGATGGCGCGTTTTATAAAGGCAAGCGCTTGGCAGTTGTCGGCGGCGGTAATTCCGGCGTACAAGAAGCGATTTTTTTGACGCGGTTTGCGAGCCATATTGATTTGCTGGTGCGTAGTACGGTAAAAGCGAGCAAGGTGCTGCAAGACGAATTGCAGCCGTATATTGACGATGGCAAAGTGACGGTGCATGTGAAAACGGTGCCGCAAGAAATCGTTACAAAGAATGGCGCAGTGCGAGCAGTTCGGGCGCAGTGCGACGGCAAGCCAGTTGAATTTGCGGTTGACGGCGTATTTGTATTCATCGGGCTAAAGCCGAATACGCAATTTTTGGCGGGCAGCGGTGTTGAGCTTGACACGCGCGGACTCATCAAAACCGACGAGCACTTGGCGACGAATGTGCCGGGCGTGTTCGCAAGCGGCGATGTACGTAGCGGCGCGACGATGCAAGTCGCGAGCGCGGTCGGCGAGGGCGCGACGGCAGCGCTAAGTATTCGCGAATATTTAGATCGTAAATAGCATAGTTGTATTGTTCGTGCTAATATCCGCGCGGTTGGATATAGGTTAGGGGCAGTTAATCGCGTGTTTCGGCGTGCGCATTTATGTACGCGATACACTTGTCGGGGTAATTAGTAACAATTGCTTGCACACCCTGATGCTCTAGGCGGTGGATTGCGCTCGGACGATCAACAGTATATGCGTAAATAAAAATGCCAGCGCGCCGCGCAATTTCAAGTGCAAGCCGATGTAAATACAAGCGGTGAAAACCAACTGCCGTTAGCTTAAGATAGCGGTGATACGCGATAAATGCGAACGGGTTTTGATGATGTAAAAGCGCAAGATTAGCGCGTTTCGACCGCCGGCGAACGCGCATGAGCTCGCGTGCTTTGAATGATGAAATTAGTACCAGATCCCAATCGTCGGCGCAAGTGATGAAATGCCGCCGAAGCAGCCGTACGAGTGCGTCGCCTGTGTGGCGACTTTTGATTTCAATATTAAGCAAGATTTTTCCAAAGAACTCGCGTAGCACATCTTCAAGCAGCGGCACGGGATTATCGCGCGTTAATTCCTGTAGTTTTCTGTACGTCAGCGACGCGACGCTATCTGCGGCATAATGCGTGCGTAGCAGTAAGGCGTCATGGATAACAACAAGCCGATGATCAGCGGTCAAACGCACGTCAAGTTCAAGCATATCAGCGCCAGCTTCGTAGCCAGCGCGAAACGCCGGCAGCGTATTCTCAGGCGCTAAGCCGCCCGCGCCGCGATGTCCAATGACAAGCATAACGTTTCCTATTATATCATTGCGGGGCTATTCGACGTATCGGCGGCGGAATGTTTCAAGCTGCCGTATCAAGTGCGGGTCGTAGGTTTCAAGGGCAACTTCGCGCGTACCAACTAGCCCCGACCCGTACATAAAATTATGCGATCCGGTAATCGCAGCTTTGCTGCCGTCCGGCATTGTTGCGATTAAAAATTTTGCGTGCAGATAACAATCATGATTATATAGTGTTTTTTGCCTCGCCGTCATCATACCGAGGCGAATGAGCAGTTTATTGAGCGATGAAGCAGTGCGCCAGTGATTAAAATAAAGGACCGCTTGTTTTCGTTTTAGCGTGCGGTTGAGTGCGCCTGTTGGGCAATATTGCGATACAAGTGCAACGTGTTCTGCTTGTTTCGTGAGTGCACGCGCTCGTTTGTATATGAGTGAATTTGTCGGCAATCCGTTGTCAAACAAAATTGTCGTGGTCTTCGACACGGGCGCTGAGTGGTTGCGCGCCGCACCGCCGCCGCGATCAGCGCGGTAGATGTGCTGTTGTTCCTGTATGAGCCTATCGGCAAGCGCTTGGTCGGAAAAGCGAAACATATAATCGACGTTTGAAAAGCTTTCGTCGTCCATATTAACGCCGCCGCCGACGTAAGCAATATCGTCTATGACTGTCCATTTGCTGTGCGTTCGACCGGCAAACAACGTATTTGCTTTGCGCCCGAGCCAGTGGAATGATCCGCCGGCTTTCTTGATGCGCCGTTCTAATTTTAGCGCCTGCATGGCGCGTGCCGGCTGGCGCTTCGGCGCGCGCAAAATAAATTCTTTCGGTTCGATGTAGGTAAAGGTGTCGGCGCAAATGCAGACGTCAACGCCGCGTTCGGCAGCGCGTACGAGTTCGTCGACGATTGCTTGCGACCGCTCGTCGTTGGCTCGGAATGTCGTTGCAATCATTGCGACGCGGTAGCGAGCTTTGGCAATTTTTTTCGCCACATCGCGCGCATAATCGACTGCAGGCAATAATTTCGGTGAATGTAACGCGTTCATTCGTCTAGTATACTACTCTATGCTAAAAGCTGGTACACTAGATACATAGCTAACCATGAAGGAGGTATAATGGCAGATTTTAATCAAATACTCGCGCCCGGCGATGTCGACAACGGCGTTGTTAATGTGGTGGTAGAGATTCCGCAGGGATCAAACCACAAAATCGAATGGAATCGTGACCTCGCAGTGATGCAGCTTGACCGCGTTGAGCCGGCGATTTTTGCGAAACCGACGAATTACGGATTTATTCCGCAAACGCTTGATGAGGACGGCGATGAGCTAGATGCGCTCATTGTCACCGATCAGCCGCTTGCAACCGGCGTATTTTTGGAGGCAAAAGTGATCGGCGTATTGGAGTTTGTGGATGACGATGAAGTCGACGATAAGGTTATTGTTGTGCCGGCAGACGACCGCAACACCGGCAACGCGATTAATTCGCTAGAAGACGTGCTGCCGCAATTACTCAAGCAAATTGAGCACCATTTTAACCACTATAAAGACTTGAAAAAGCCAGGCTCAACCGTCGTGAAAGGCTTCGGCGATACCGCGCGCGCCAAAGAAATTATCCGCGCCGCTATTGAACGCTGGAATAATCGTTAGTACGCTGAAATAGTAACTGTAAGGGAGAAAAAATGGATTACTATAGTAATTATGATACATATAGCTACACAACGACAAGTACAGCGACGAGCGCCGCGACGGGTGCGATGCTGGTCGTTTCGCTGATCTTCTCGTTGGTGGCAATGATCGCGTCGGTATTGATGATCATTGGTTTGTGGAAGGTGTTCACTAAAGCCGGTAAGCCAGGCTGGGCGGCGATTGTGCCGATTTATAATATGATTACGCTATTTGAGATCGTTGGTCGTCCGGCATGGTGGGTACTTTTGACATTTGTGCCGTTCGCAAACCTTTATGTAATCATCATGGTAGCGATTGATTTGGCGAAAGCGTTTGGTAAATCGGGCGGATTCGCGGCGCTCTTGATATTACTGCCGCCTGTCGGCTATATGATGCTCGGTTTCGATAAGTCGGCGTATACAGGTCCGGTCGCGGCGATGCAGCCGGCATATCCGGGCGCGCCAGCTTATCAGCCTGGTCAATCCCAGCCGCCAGCGCAACCAGCGCAAGCTCCGGCTCAAGGCGATAGCGGACAGCCGCAGCCGCCGCAAGCGAAATAATCCATAATATATGGAGAGCATAAAAATAGCCGGTACGGTAGTTGTCCGGCTATTTTTTATTTTTCCGCCGCCGCGCCGTCCGGTGAATAATTTCACCGACGTGGCCGAGTTGTCCGAGCAAGCTATTTTTACGCAGCTGCGCTTTGAATTTCATGCGCGCGTGTCCGGTGATCATATGATTGCTCCAACCTGGTTTTGGCTTGGCTTTTTTGTTGGTAAGAATTTCAATCGTATCGCCATGCTGTAATTTATAACTAAACGGCTCCATCTTGCCGTTTACCAAAAAGCCGCTTGCTTTCGCCGCCAGATCAGAGTGTACGCGGTAGGCGTAGTCAAGCGGAAACGAGCCGTCCGGTAAATCGTAGATGTCGCCCTTCGGCGAGTACACAAAAATTCGGTCGCCAAACAAATCAACTTTTAGATTTTCAGTATCAAATTCTTTGCCTTCGCGAATCAGCGCTGCCGCCGATTGTAGATGTCGGATCCAATGTAAATCTGTCGGCAGCGACGCCATCGTGCCGGATTTATAGGCGTCGGTCAGTTTTTGCTCGTTGTAGTGAAAGCTTGCCGCCAAGCCGCGCTCGGCGTAGTCGTGCATTTCGTGCGTGCGAATTTGAAATTCCACCGCTTGGCCGTTTTTTGTCGTGACCGTTGTGTGCAGGCTCTGGTAGCCGTTTGGTTTTGGCTTGGAAATATAATCCTTGATGCGCCCAACCATCGGCTCGTACATACTATGCAGTTCGCTTAGTACGAGATAGCATGTATCAATATCGTTGACAATAATGCGCAAAGCTATCAAATCGTAAATATCGTCGATGTTCGGCACGCGCTGCATTTTTTTGTACAGGCTGTAGGTGCTTTTCACGCGCCCGTCGATGTCGTGTGCAATATTTTCTTTAGTGAGGTGCGCGTCGACGGCGCGGCGCACTGTATCAAGTTTGCGCTGGCTTTTCTTGATGCGGCTGTCTTTGAGCGCGACGGTTTGGTTGTACTTTTCGGGCATAAGATATTTGAAGCTGAGTTCTTCAAGCTGCACGCGCAGCCGCCCCATATTCAGGCGGTCGGCAAGCGGCGCAAAGACGTTAAGCGTCTCGCGGGCAATTTTTTTCTGTTTTCCTTCGCTCTTGAACTGCAGCGTTTGCATATTATGCAGGCGGTCGGATAACTTGATAATGATAACGCGAACGTCTTGCCCGACGGCGATAAGCAGCTTTGTTAGATTATCGCGTGTTGCCGGCAGGTAACTTGCTAGATCGCGCATGCCAGCGCGCGCTTGGCTAACTTTTGTGACGCCGTCGACGAGAAACGCAATATCTTTGCCAAACAGTTCAGTAATTTCTTCAAGCGTTGCGTCGGTGTCTTCAACCGTGTCGTGTAAGACTCCTGCAACGGCTGAATCAATATCCATACCCCAGTCAATGAGTGTCGCTGCTACCTGCAGCGGATGCGAGATGTACGGCTCCCCGCTTTGGCGCATTTGCCCGGCGTGCTGCTCGGTAGCATAATCAATCGCATGCGTGAGCAGTTCGACTTGCGCGTCGGTATAGTGCGCTCCGGCAAGTTTGATTAGCTCGTGCTTATCCATACTCTTAGTATAGCGAAAAGTTGCGAAAAATTCAGATTCGCGCTACACTAGAGGCTAAAGAGCTAGCGCTAAATCAAGGAGTGGGGATGGCAGCGATAAAAATAGCAATCAATGGTTTTGATAGAATCGGGCGCAGCGCGTTCAAGATCGCGCAGGGGCGCAATGATGTTCATGTTGTCGCAATTCGGAGCGAGTACGATGTTAACACGACGGCGTATTTGTTGAAGCACGATTCCGTGTACGGCAATTATGCGCGCGCCGTGAAGTCTGAGGATAATTATATTGCTGTCGGCGAATCGCGGGTTGATATTGTGTCAAATTTGCAGTCAGTTAAAAAGTCGTGGCAAGACCGCATGGTTGACGTCGTGATTGATACGACAAATACCAATCCGGTGCGGTTGAAAGAGCATATTATAGCCGGCGCAAAGCAGGTCGTTGCGATGTCGACGGCGGACACGATTGAGACGATTATTATGGGCGTGAACGACGACTCGATCGGCTCGATCTCGCCGGTCGTCAGCGCTGGCGAGCCGGGTGCAGTAGCAATTGCGCCTGTACTTGCTGTACTTGAGCAAGCGTTTGCACCGAAGAAATCAGCGCTTACGGTGATTGACGGCGGCTCGCCGGTCGACGATACGCTCCGTACGAAGCGTACGCAGCAACAGAATATTATTCCGGCGCCGTTCGCGGGGTTAACGCCGTCGCGCCAGGCGCTTGGACAGCAGACAATTGACGGCTTGTCGATCCATACGCCAGTTGCAAATGTCGGGCTGGCGGTTATTACGGCAGTGCTTGCTGCACCGACAACAACAGCGATTGTAAATCAAGTATTTGAGCGTGCTGCTAAAGAGCCGTTTTATCAGGGAATTATCAATACGACCAATAAGCCGCTCGTATCATTCGATTTGCGCGGCAGCAGCTATAGCGCGACGGTTGATACGCAGCTGACGCGCGTAATTGGCGGCGACTTAGTACAGTTGGCGGTATGGTTTGACAGCGAGTGGGGCTATGCGAACCGTCTCGTTGAGTTGTCTGTCGACGCTGGGCGCGTGGCGCGGAATCGTACATAATCAATAACTTTACAGGGAGAGCAATAGCGCTTATACTTATCATTATGAAATTATTTCTCGGCGCCGATCATGGCGGATACTATCTAAAGGAAAAATTGCAGGCTTATTTGACAAAGCGTGGTTTTGAATGGGAAGATGTCGGTGATAAAGAGCTTGATCCGAACGATGACTTCCCGCAGTTTGCGCAAATGGCAGCAACCAAAGTGCTGGGCGAGGATGACGCGAACGACCCGCGCGCGATTCTGATTTGCACGGGCGGGCAAGGCATGGCGATGGCGGCAAATCGCTTCAGCGGTATTCGCGCCGCAGTGATTTGGGATAAATTTGAAGCGCATGAATGCCGCCATGATAACGACGCTAATGTATTGTGCCTGCCGGCGCGCGTCGTCGATCCGCCAGGCGAAGCGCATGATAATTGGAAAGAAATCGTCGACGAATGGCTTGATACGCCGTTTGCCGGCGCAGCGCGGTATATACGGCGAAACGCAGAACTGGATAAATTTTAATGGCGCACATTGTTCCTTGTATCACCGTAGAGTCGGAAGACGATTACAAAGCGGCAGTTGAGCGCTTGTCGCCGTTTGCGACGCGCGTACATATTGACATTATGGACGGCGAATTTGCGCCGACTAAAAGTATTCCGGTCAATAAAATCTGGTGGCCGCAGGAATGGACGGTTGACATTCACGCTATGGTGGCGCACCCGAGCCAATACGTTCAAGCGCTGATGCAAATGCGCCCGGCAACGGTGATTTTCCATGCTGAGGTGAAAGAGGATCTTACGCCGGTTATTCAGCAGCTGAAAGCGGTTGGCGTTCACGCAGGTGTTGGATTACTCAAACCGACAGTGCCAAATACCGTCACGGAATATATTGAGACAGCAGATCATGTCTTGGTATTCTGCGGTAATTTGGGATACTATGGCGGCAAAGCTAGCCTGATGCAGCTTGAGAAAGTGCGGTTAATCCGCAACATTCATCCCGACGTTGAAATCGGCTGGGACGGCGGCGCGAATCTTGAAAATGCGTTTAGTTTGGCGCAGGGTGGCGTTGACGTCATTAATTGCGGCGGTGCGATTTCGCAGGCAGCCGACGCGGCACAAGCCTACCAGCAGCTCGTGACTGAAATTAACAGAGAGAGTGTTATCTGATGGTGTACAGCGAAGCAGAAATTAAGCAGAAAGCAACACGTATGCGCCGAAATATTATTCGGATGCTTGAACATGCTGGCAGCGGGCATTCGGCAGGCGCACTTGGCATGGCGGATTTGGTGGCAGCGCTGTATTTCGGTATTATGAATATTGATCCAAAAAATCCCGAAAATCCGGAGCGCGATTTGTTCATGCTTAGTAATGGGCATACCGTGCCGGTGCAGTATGCCGCGATGGCGGAAGCGGGATTTTTCCCCGAAAGCGAGCTAATGACCTTGCGCCAGTGGGGTTCGCGCTTGCAAGGGCATCCCGAGCGCATGATGTTGCCAGGACTTGAGACGACCAGCGGTCCGCTTGGCTGCGGTGTTGCGCAAGGCGCGGGCATGGCGTATGCGCTGCAGTACCTTGATAAGCAGCGTCATCGCTGGGTGTATGTTGTTACGGGTGACGGCGAGCTTGACGAGGGCAATATTTGGGAGTCGGCAATGTTTGCCGGCAAGTATAAATTAGCGCAGCTGATTGTCTTTGTTGATCGTAATAATATCCAAATTGACGGTCCGACGGAAGATGTTATGCCGCTTGAAAATCTTCGTGAAAAATGGGAAAGTTTTGGTTGGCACGTGCAAGAAATTGACGGCAACAACGTACGTGCCGTGATCGACGCAGTGAATTTTGCAAAAGCGGTCGAAAATAAACCGTGCTGCATCATTACGCACACAATTCCCGGCAAGGGTGTCGATTTCATGGAATACGATTACACGTGGCACGGTATCGCGCCGAATAGCGAGCAGGCAGAACAGGCGCTTGCCGAGTTACCGGCTAATCAGGAGGACGTATAAATGTACCCGCTTAACGATAATATCTACACCAATAACCCTGATGTTGAGCCAACGCGTACTGGGTTTGGACGTGGACTAAAGGCTGCTGGACAAGCGGACGAACGTATCGTTGGGCTATGCGCTGATTTGGTAGAAAGCGTCAAAATGGATGCGTTTGCGCGCGAGTTTCCCGAGCGCTATATTGAAGTTGGTATTGCCGAGCAAAATCTCGTGACGGTGGCAGCGGGATTAGCGCGCGCCGGTAAAATACCGTTTGCAGCCAGCTACGCGGCGTTTAGCCCCGGGCGCAACTGGGAACAAATCAAGACGACAGCGTGCCTGAATGATATGCCGGTGAAAATCATCGGCGGCCATAGTGGTAGTACGGTCGGTCCAGACGGCGCGACACATCAGATGTTTGAGGATATTGCGCTTATGCGCGTATTGCCGAATATGGTGGTGATTTGCCCAGGCGATAGCATTGAAGCTGACAAAGCAACCCGCGCGATGGCGCGCGATTCCCGTCCGAATTATTTGCGCGTAGCTCGTGAAAAAACGCCGATTTTCAGTACAAACGCTAGTCCGTTTGATATTGGAAAAGCGTATGTACTGCGCGAAGGCAGTGATGTGACGATTCTGAGTACGGGTATTGAAACGCCGTACGCACTGCGGGCAGCAGATGCGATGGCGCGCGATGGCGTGCAGGCTGAGGTTGTGCACGTGCCGACAGTGAAGCCGCTTGACCGTGCAACGATTATCGCGAGTATTAAGAAAACTGGCCGCGCAGTAACGTGCGAAGATGCGCAGGCTGCTGGCGGTTTTGGCGGCGCGGTCGCTGAACTGCTGTGCGATGAAATGCCGGCACCTTTATTGCGTATTGGCGTGCAAGATCGCTACGGCGAGTCGGGTAAACCGCTTGAAGTCCATCAAAAGCTTGGATTGGCAGACGATACGATTGTTGTCAAAACGAAAGAATTTATTGCGCATTGTCCGCAATATCGCGCTGGATTTTAAGTGGTAAAATATTTGATTAGCTGCGTGAATATAGCCTTTCTATTGTGGAATGATTAGTCAATATAGTTACGTCGATAAACCATAAGTGATATACTAGACGCTAGATAACCATAACAGCGTTTAGGAGAAACTTATGAGTCTGATTGTCGAACAGATCTATGAAAATACCGCGCGCGCGCGCGAACTAATGCACCGCAGTCGCCAGGAGGGCTTTGCGGTCGGAGCGTTTAATATTGATAACCAAGAAACATTGCAAGCGATTTCGCAAGCAGCGCAAAAGCTGCAAGCGCCGGTAATGGTTGAGGTGAGCGCCGGCGAAGTTAAGACGATGGGCGGCTGCCAAAACATCCGCGACATGGTGAGTAATTACCGCAGTACGTATAATATAGAGATGTATATCAACCTTGACCATGCGCCAACGGTTGAACTGTGCCAGCAGGCGATTGACGCTGGGTTTGAATTTATTCATATTGATATTTCGCAGGCGAATCATGATGCGACGCTTGAAGAAATTATCGCGAAGACGAAAGATGTCGTGGCGTACGCGCGTTCAACCGGCGCGCTTGTCGAGGCGGAAGAGCGCTATTTCTTCGGCGATTCAAATGTGCACAAGGAAGCGATTGACTATGAAGAGGTGAAAAAATGGAACACCAAGCCAAATGAAGCGCGCGATTTCGTGGCGGCGACGGGAATTGATACGATGGCGGTGCAAATCGGCAATCTGCACGGATTGTATCCCGTGCCGAAAATTTTAGATTTAGACTTGCTGCGGGAGATTCGTGCGGCGATTGACTGTCAGATTAGTTTGCATGGCGGCAGCGGCACACCGCTCCATTATTTTGAAGATGCGGCAAAAATCGGTGTCAGCAAGATTAATATCAATAGTGATTTGCGCTATGCGTTTCGTACGACGCTTGAGAAAGTGCTGCGCGAAAATCCTGACGAGTACGCGGTGTACAAATTGATGCCGCAGGTGTGCGCGGCGGTGCAGGCGGTCGTTGAAGAAAAAATTCAGGCGTTTGGCAGCGTGGGTAAGGCGGCGTAAGTGGTAAAAATTTTAGCGATCGGCAAGGGGACACAAGACGTATTTTTGCGCAGCGACGAGTTTGACCCGCACACGCGCGGCAAAAAAGTCTATACTGAAATCCCGCTCGGGCTCAAAATGGAAGTCGACGATGTTACGTTTAGTACGGGCGGTAATGCGACGAACGTGGCAACGACGCTGGCGCGCCAGGGGATCGAGACGGCGTATATGTGGGGGCTGGGCGAAGATCCGGCGAGCCAGTCGATTCTGCACGAACTTGACTGTGAGGGTGTTGATACTTGCCATGTCGTGCAGGATCCGCATTATCAATCGGGTTACTCGGTAATTATGATTGCGACGAACGGTGAGCGTACGATCTTAAATCACCGCGGTAATGCGTTTGGGCGCAGCGGGCGGCATAATTTTAATTTAACAGCAATTGAGGGTTACGATTGGATTTATCCGACGAGTTTAGGCCATGGCGGTTTGAAGTTACTGCGCGAAATTATTGATGCGGCAGAAAAATATGGCGCGAGTGTGATGCTTAATCCGGCTGGTCCGGAGTTGGCGGAAAAAGACAAATTAATTCCGCTGCTTGAAACGGTTGACGTGCTCATTACAAATAAGGAAGAGATGCAGCAACTGGTGAGCGGTAAGACTTGCGAGGAGCTAGCGCTGCACGCGCTGAATTATGTGCCAGTTGCTATTGTAAGCGACGGTCCGAACGGTGTGGTCGCGACCGACGGTAAAACGATTGTGCGCGCTGGTATGTACGAGGATGTGCCGGTGGTCGATCGGACAGGCGCAGGCGATGCGTTCGCGAGCGGCTTTCTGAGCCAATGGGCGCGTGGCAAAAGTTTGAAAGATTCAATTATTTTCGCAAGTGCAAACAGCACAAGTGTCGTGACAAAAATCGGTGCTAAGGCTGGTATTTTGCGCCGCGGCGTGCATTTACACGATATGCCAATTAGCGAAAAACCAATTGCAAGATAGGAGGAGGCGATGAAGTATCAAATTTGCGTATCGGGTGCGGCATCTGGCGAAACTGTGATGGCGTCAAACGATTTAGCGTTTATGCTTGGCGCGGAGATTGCGCGCGCCGGTAAGACATTGCTAACGGGCGCGACAACCGGATTGCCGCATGCTGCTGCGCGCGGATTCAAGAGTGTTAGTAATACTAAAGGCGTGTCGGTGGGGTTTTCGCCGGCGAGCAGTTTTCGCGAGCATGTATCAACCTACCGGTTGCCGACTGTAGAGTTTGACTATATCAATTTCACCAGCATGGAATATGTCGGGCGCGACGTGTATTTGGTACGCAGCGCTGATGCAGTGATCACGATCGGCGGGCGCATGGGTAGCTTGCATGAGTTTTCAACGGCGCTTGAAAGCCGCAAAGTGTGCGGTATCTTGGTGGGCAGCGGCGGGCTGGCGGATTATGCGGCGCAGCTGCTTAAAAACGTTGAAGCGCCAGGCGCAAAAGATGTAATTTATGACTCCGATCCAAAACGCCTAGTGGCGCGCGTCGTCGAAGCGCTCGACAAAAAATACGCCGACTTCGAACACGACGGCACCGACTCGCAGGTAAAGGTACTTCCTAAACGAAATGGCTAGCGATTGTGCTATGACGCGTTTGATTATAAAATAACAAGACGATAACCTAGAGGCAGGGGATATGAATAACAAACAAACAAACAAAGCCGGCAATAATAGTCCTTCGCAGAATCCTCCGGCTGCATATGCGCCATCACCATACCAACCGCCGGCGATGCCGCCTCGTCCGCGCGGCATAAAAACTTGGCAGATCGTCAGTATTGCGGTTGCTGGTGCTATTGTCGCTATCGTTGTCATCATCGTTGGAGTTATTGCGCTGAGCGGGAGCATGAACCGCGCAGTCAAAGATGCAAAGGATTATTATGACAGAAAAACCGAACCTTATACAAATCCCGCAAAGCACAAAACCTACACAAACGATACGATTTCATTTAGATATCCGAGCAGCCTGCAAGAAATGTCGCTTGAGGGCTGGAACTATACTGTCCGCAAAGGAACGATTAGCGATCGCCGCGTTTTTGGCGATAAAGATATGAATTATTTCGTCGTCTACACGCAAATTAAAGACGATGGGCACCCGGCTGGCATGTCTAAATCGCAGATGAAAAGCGAGATGAATTCGTTGTTCGAGCGGGCTCAGTCCGGTGGCAGCGGTCTTACTGATGTACTGCGCCACGAGCAGCTTATCTGCAAAAAATACGAGCCGAGTGATTTTTCTGATCTTACCGTTAACACAGGTGAAGTTACCGACGGTACGCCTGTGGTGAGTCTTCGTTACGTGTGTGACTCGCGGGTAGAAAACGGAAACAGCAAGATAGAGACCGACCAATTGACGTGGTATGATCGTGAAGGCAGGCTGAATACGATTACGATGAGTTCAAACAACTTTTCGGAAGCTAAGTATGGCGGCAGAATGACAATGCTCATGCCTGGACTGACGGCGCGCCTGCGATAGCGGTAGGTTGGTAGGTTGTGGCGGCGTAGTTGCGCAAGCTTGTTATAATAGCTGCATGAATCGATTCATTCTTCATTCCGATTATCAGCCAACCGGCGATCAGCCGCAAGCTATTCGGCAGCTTGTTGGCGGTCTGCAGTCGGGCGAGCGCGAGCAAACTCTGCTCGGCGTGACGGGCAGCGGCAAGACGTTTACGATGGCGAACATCATTGCTGAACGTAATGTGCCGACGCTGATTCTTGCGCACAATAAGACGCTTGCAGCGCAATTATTTAGCGAGTTTAAGCAATTTTTTCCCGAAAACGAAGTTCACTATTTTGTCAGTTATTTTGATTATTATCAGCCAGAGGCGTATATTGCGTCGAGCGATACATATATCGAAAAGGATTCGGCAATTAATGAAGAGATTGACCGCCTGCGCCATGCTGCGACTGACGCGTTGTTGACGCGCCGCGATGTAATTATTGTTGCGAGTGTCAGTTGTATTTATGGTTTGGGTAGTCCGAGCGATTATTACGATTTATCAATTACAGTGAAAACGGGCGAGCGGCGCCTGCAGGATAAATTTCTGCGCCAGCTAATGGACATTCAATATCACCGCAACGACATTGATTTTGCGCGTGGCACCTTTCGCGTGCGCGGCGATGTGGTTGATGTTTTTCCGGCGAGCGGCGAGACGGCATATCGTGTGGAGTTTTTTGGTGACGACGTTGATCGGATTACTCATATTGACCCGCTGACGGGCGAGATTATTGATGAGCCAAGCCAATTCACATTATTTCCGAGCAGTCACTATGCTACGCCGAAGCAGAAGATTCAGGCGGCGATTGAGGGAATCCGCCGCGAATATGATGAGCGTGTGGCGTGGTTTGAGGCGAATGATAAGTTGCTGGAGGCGCAACGTTTGACACAGCGTACAAAATATGATTTAGAAATGCTTGAACAAACTGGATTTGTGAAAGGTATTGAAAACTATAGTCGCTATCTAACGAATCGTGAACCAGGCGAGCAGCCAGCGACGCTGCTTGACTATTTTCCGGACGATTTTTTGATGATGATTGACGAAAGCCATGTGACTGTACCACAAGTGCGTAGTATGTATAATGGTGACCGTGCGCGCAAAGAGGTGTTGGTGCAATACGGGTTTCGGCTACCGAGTGCGCTTGACAATCGCCCACTTCGTTTTGATGAATTTAATCACCATATTAACCAGGTGATTTATGTTTCGGCGACACCGGGCGACTATGAGTTGGAGCGATCGCCTGCGCCGGCGCAGCAGGTGATTCGCCCGACAGGTTTGCTTGACCCTGAAATTAGCGTGCGTCCGACGGACGGGCAAGTTGACGATTTGATCGCTGAAATCAAAGACCGCATTGATAAAAAGCAGCGCGTACTCGTGACAACGTTAACAAAGCGTATGGCAGAAGATTTGTCGAGCTATCTGACGGATATGGGTGTGAAAACGGCGTACATTCACAGTGAAATTGACACGCTAGAGCGCGGCGATATTTTACGAGACTTGCGTATGGGCGTGTATGATGTTTTAGTTGGCATCAATTTACTGCGCGAGGGAATTGACTTGCCAGAAGTAAGTTTGGTTGCGATTATGGACGCCGATAAAGAAGGCTTTTTGCGCAGCGAGCGTTCTCTTATCCAGACGATCGGGCGTGCTGCTCGCCATGTTGATGGCGCGGTTATTATGTACGGTGATACGATTACCGATAGTATGCGTGTAGCGATCGACGAGACCAAGCGCCGCCGTAGTATCCAGCAGGCATATAATCAGGAGCATGGCATTACACCTCGGGGAATTACGAAAGCGATCGACGAGGGATTACGCGCGATTATTCCACAAAAAGAGGATGAAAAGCCGAAGCTTGACCTCAGGAAAATTCCGAGAGATGAATACGCGAGTCTAGTTAAAGACCTAACGGGGCAAATGAAATTAGCGAGTGCAAACCTGGAGTTTGAACGTGCCGCCGAACTGCGCGATTTGATTGCGGAGATTAAGCGGAAGATGTAATCTTAAGCGACGACAGTCGCCCCCTCAGTGATTCAAATGTAGAATAATCTCACTTGGGATATGCTCTGTAAATTATTCCTGCGACAAAACATAAAGCGTATACGCCGGCAGCGAAAAATGTGCGGTGGAATCCTTGTCGGCGTGAATGATACTTTGATGCCCGCCGCGAAAATCCTTGCTGTACCCGCGCCAGCTGCTGTTAAATCGAATATGCCATTTGCCGCCGAGTGGAAATTGCATAGCGTAATGGTTGTAATCGGTGCTGCTGAAATTAGCGATAACAATCACATCGTCGCCTGTGCCGCCATTAACCCAGCGGTGGTATCCAATGACAAGTCCATCGGTGTTGACATGAAAAAGCGCGGTTGATTGCCCTTGTAGCCCGCCAGTGTGTCCGTAGCGGTTGTGCCGCAGATCAAGCAAATGGCGGTGCGCTGTCACAATGCCATCGTATTTCTCGGTTTTTTGCCACTCAAGCGCTGCCCAGTCGTTGAACGAGCCGTCTTGTAAGAATTCGCTACCTTGCAGTAACATTGGAATACCGGGAGACGTTAGCGTAACAGCGTTTGCGAGCAGTGTTTTTTCGCGCGCGAAGAGCGTGGCGCCACCTGCGGGCGCAACAGCTTCGTTTAGCCGGACTGAGCCGTTGGCGGCAGTATCGTGCGAATCGCTGAAAATTGTACGCGCAAAGGCGTCGCTGCCGTAAGTATGATTGAACTCATATTGGATGCCGTCTAAATTTGGCTGGTCGGTTGATAGCCCAAGCGCGGCGCGCAGGGCATGCGGAAAGCCTAATTCCCACTGGCTATCAAATCCGCAGCCGCCATCAAGCCGCGGCGTGACAATCTGCGCATTGCTCGCAGAATCTTCGGCAATAATGAGCGAGTCGGGCTTGATCTTGTGCGCTAACGATACGATGTCTTGCAACAAACTCCAGGCGTCGCTAATGTCGTGATCAGGGTCGTTGTCGCGCCCGGCGGTATTGCGCATGTAAATCGTACTATCAACGCGCAAACCGTCTATATGATATTCAGCGAACCACATTGCGACGTTATCAAGGATAAATTGGCGTACTTCCGGCCGCCCGTAGTCGGGTCGTCCGCCCCACGGCGTATCGCCGCGCTCGTCGTTATAAAAATAAATGCCGCCGCGATCATTCTCACTCCAGCCGTCAAAGCGCCACAAATCAGTATCGCCGTAAAAATGGTTGTATACAACGTCGAGAATGACGCCGATACCGTGCTGATGGCAGGCGCGTACGAATTTCATCAGTCCATGCCGTCCGCCGAGCATACTCTCGACGCTAAAAATATGATTTGGCGCATAACCCCAACCGTTGCTAAACGCCATGCTCGTGACCGGCATAAGCTCAATAATATTGATGCCGAGATCGCGCAAGTAATCAAGTTTTTCAATCGCAGAATCAAATGTACCTGAGGTCGCGGCATCGGGACGGTTGAATGTGCCAACATGCAGTTCGTAAATAACGTGGTCGCACTTTGGCGGCATTATAAAATTGTCGCCATGCCAGTCGAATTCATTGTCGACAATTACTGAGAATCCTTTGTCGCTTGACGTAATAGCCCGAGCGCGCGGGTCGTTTCTTTCAAGCAAGCGTCCGTCTGGCGTCTCGATAATATATTTGTATTGGTGTCCTGGTTCTGCGCCGTGAATCAGCGCAAACCAATAGCCGTCGTCCTCGCTGGTGAGCGGCTGCTTGCCGTTCGGCGTAAATGTGCCGTCAATGTAAACTTGTTTGGCGAACGGCGCCCACACGCGAAACTCCGCGCCGCCTCTGTGTGTGATGACGCCCAGGTTCTTTTTGATTTGATGTGCCATTTTCTCAAATTATACCATAAGCGGTTATCTCAGGCAAAAACGATTACCATCTGGCGCAATTTTGCGTTATACTAAGGGTTGATGAGTACAATTACTACCGATGATGTGCACCATCTGGCACAGTTAAGCAGTTTACAGTTATCTGATAGCGAGGTTGAAAATCTACGCGCAGATCTCGAAAATATTATCAACTATATCAAGCAGCTGAACGAAGTCGATACGAGCGGCGTCGAACCGACATACCAAGTGACGGGGCTTGAAAACGTGTGGCGCGGCGACGAAATTGACGCTGGCAGCGTAACGCCAGAGCAACTACTTGATCTAGCAGCAGAACAGAGCGGCCATTGCGTAAAAGTGCCAAAGGTGTTATAAAATATGAAAATTGCGGAATTAGTACAGCAAATCGCGGCGCGTAAAACAACGGCGCGCGAGCAAGTCGAAGCGTCTATTGCTAAAGCACATAGCGTTGAAGAATATCATGCGTTGTTGAGTTTGACTGAAGAGCGGGCGTTGGCGCGTGCTGGCGAGATTGATACGAAAATTGCGAATGGCGAAAATGCGGGCGTACTGGCGGGCGTAACATTTGTGGTAAAGGATAACTACTTGGCGTTTGGTGCGCCGACGACAGCGGCGAGCAAAATGCTTGAACACTTTAACGCGCCGCTGCAGGCGACGGTCGTCGAAAAGCTTGAAGCGGCAGGCGCAATTTGTATTGGTAAATCAAATATGGATGCGTTTGCGCACGGCGGCAGTACCGAGAATTCGGCGTTCGGTGTGACGCACAATGCAGTCGATACAACAAAGGTTGCGGGCGGCTCAAGCGGCGGATCGGCGGTCGTGACGGCACTTGATGTCGTGCCGTTTGCGCTTGGCACCGACACGGGTGGTTCAATTCGCCAGCCAGCTAGCTTCAACGGCGTACTTGGGTTTAAGCCAACCTATGGATTGAGTAGCCGCTACGGTGTCGTGGCGATGGCGTCGAGCACCGACACGATGGGCTGTTTTGCTAAATCTGCCGACGACATTGCACTAGTTACGAGCGTGATGGCGGGGCGCGATTCGCGTGATATGACGACACTGCCAGATTATTTTGAAGTGCAGCATGATGTGTCAAAAAACTTGAGGATCGGTATCATTCGCGAAACAATGACTGACGACGTCGATACGGATGTGCGTGCGGCAGTGAATAACTACGCTGATGCGTTGCGCGCAGCGGGGCACACGGTTGAAATGGTCGCTATGCCGAGCATTAAGCATGCGCTTGCAATTTATTATATCGTTGTGCCGGCGGAGATTTCGTCGAATTTAGCGCGCTACGACGGAGTGCGCTACGGTCGCCGTGCCGAAGGCGTGAAAACGCTAGCAGAACTGTATGGGCGTTCGCGCGGCGAAGGTTTTGTTACCGAAAATAAGCGCCGTATTATGATCGGCAGCTACGTGCTGAGCAGCGGATTCTTTGATGCATATTATTTGCAGGCGCAAAAAGCGCGCACGGTGCTTATCAATGAATTTAATACACTATTTGAGCAGTATGATTTCTTGTTGATGCCGACCGCGCCGACGCCGGCGTTTGGCATTGGCGAGAACACGGATGATCCGGTTAAGATGTATTTAGCGGACGTCATGACTGTGCCGCCGAGTCTGGCGGGTTTGCCGGCGCTGAGTGTGCCGGCGGGTGTGAATGCGCAAGGGTTGCCGATTGGCGCGCAGTTGGTCGGCCGTGCTAAGTCGGATGCGGCGCTGATCGCGCTTGCGGGCAGTGTGGAGGCGCGATCATGAATAGCTTCGCGATTTGGTTTATTTTGATTGCTATTTTGATTTTGGCGGTCGTTGGAATTCTGTATTTGGCGTTTGCGCGCGCCACGCCAAAACTTAACGTAACGAAGTTTCGTACGCAGTGGTTAGCGATCGAGAATAGTTTTTCAAAAAGTAATCCGGCGAGCTGGCACGTTGCAATTTTCAATGCCGATAAACTTGTTGACAAAGCTCTGCGCGAAAGCAGATACAAAGGCGAGACGATGGGCGAGCGTATGAAATCGGCGCAAGACACTTGGTCGCATCCGAATCATATCTGGGGCGCGCACAAAATTCGTAATCGCCTGGCGCACGACACCGAGGTAAAACTTTCGCACGATCTCGCCCTGCGCGCATTATCAGCCTATAAACAAGCATTGAAAGATTTAGGAGCGATTTAATGGCAGCATCCGCAGAAATATTGCAGAAATATGAAATGACAATCGGCATTGAGTGCCATGTCCAACTTGCGACCGATACGAAATTATTTAGTCCAGCAGACAACGATGCGCGCGATGCGGCGCCGAATACCAAAGTTCATCCGATTGATTTTGGGCTGCCGGGCATGCTACCGGTACTGAACCGGCGTGCGGTTGATTTAGCGATTCGCGCCGGAAAAGCTCTTAACGCGCCGATTGCGAACGTGTCGCGCTTTGATCGTAAGCACTATTTTTATCCTGACTTGCCGAAAGGTTATCAGACAAGCCAAATGTATCAACCGATTATTCTTGCCGGCTACGTTGATGCACCGCTTGAGGACGGCACAGTAAAACGTGTGCGTATTGAGCATGCGCACATGGAAGAAGATGCGGGTAAGTTAACGCACCACGATAACTATTCGCTCGTTGATTTGAACCGCGCCGGCACGCCGCTTATCGAAATTGTATCTGAGCCTGATATGCATTCGGCTGCAGAGGCGCGCGCCTATGCGACGGAGTTGTACCGTTTAATGACATACGCAGGCGTGACATATGGTGATTTATACCATGGCAATATGCGATTTGACGTGAACATTAGTATTGCGCCAAAAGGCTCAACGACGCTTGGCAAGCGCACCGAGGTGAAGAATCTGAATAGTTTTCGGAGTGTTGAGCACGCTGCGCAGTATGAATTTGAGCGCCAGGTTGCATTAGTTGAAGCGGGCGAGCCGGTTGTGCAGGAAACCCGCGGTTGGAACGATGACAGAGGGGTAACGACGAGCCAGCGTAGCAAAGAGGATGCGCAGGATTACCGTTATATGCCCGATCCCGACATTCCGCCGATCGTTTTGACTGATGAAGAAATTGCCGATATTCAAGCTGGTATGCCGATGCTGCCGGGCGAATACCGCGAGTCGTGGACTGGCTTATCTCTTGATAAATCGGTAGTCGATACGATATTAGGTCATCAGGAAGTTGCCGATTTATTGCAGCAGACGTATCGCCTGGCAGATTCGGATCAAGGCGGTGTGCTGAGCAAGTTGGGTGTGGATAAACAAGGCTACGCGGCGCTGATGCGCCGGATCTTCAACTGGTTTGCTTCGACACCCGATGAGATGATTGATCTTACGCGTATTCGGTCTGGCTTGGTTGAGCCGCGCCGTCTCGTCCACTTGGCGCTGTTGGCAGAAAAAAACGAAATTAGCTCAAATAACGCCAAAGAGATTTTCCTCTTTCTGTTCGACGAATCGTTCGCCGGCAAGATGCCGCGCGACATCGCTAAAGAGAAGAATCTATTGCAGGTGTCGGATGAAAGTGCTATCACTGCTATTGTTGACGACGTTATGAATGATCCTGCAAGCGCCGCCTCGATTGCTGACATTAAAGCAGGCAAAGATAAAGCCATCGGCTATCTTGTTGGTCAAGTTATGAAGCGGTCGAAAGGGCAAGCGAACCCAAGTTTGGCGCAGAAATTAATTCGAGAAAGGTTATAAATGATGAAACGACCAACCAAAGCTATTATTGCTGCCGCCGGATTCGGTACGCGCTTTTTACCGCAGACTAAGGCGATGCCGAAAGAAATGATGCCGCTTATTGATAAGCCGATCATTCAGTATGTCGTTGAGGAGTTGGTTGATGCAGGCATTAAAGATATCATCATTGTTGGGAGCGCGAGCAAGCGTGCAATTGAAGATCATTTCGATTTGCCAAACGAAGATCTGCTTGCAAATTTGCGAGCAGGCGGCGACAAGAAAAAACCATTGCTTGACCAGGTTGAGGCGATTGCAAATCTGGCGAATTTCGTCTATCTGCGCCAAAAAGGCGCGTATGGCAACGCGACGCCGATTCAGTGTGCGGCGCATTTGATGGGCAGCGAACCGTTTATCTATACTTGGGCGGACGATTTTTTTGTCAGCCGGCCAGGCGTTACGAAACAGCTGATTGAGACGTACGAGCGCTACGGCGGCAGCGTGCTTGCGTGTAAACGCGCCGAGAAGGACGATGAGTATGACAAATACGGTTTCGTCAGCGGCGCGGCAGAACAGACGGGCGAGGTTAAGGTTGATCGCATTATCGAAAAGCCTGGTAAAGCGAATGCGCCGAGCGAACTCGGTAGCGTAAGCGAATTTCTGTTTACGCCGGAAATATTTGATTATCTAGAAAAAGCGCACGCTAGCTTTGATGGGCACGGCGAGTTCATGATCCAGCCGATCGTGCAAGCGATGATTAACGATGGCTGGGGCGTGTATGCGCGTGAGATTACCGACGGCAAATTCTACGATACGGGCGACAAGCTTGAATATCTAAAAACAATGATTGATTTCGGACTTGATCATCCCAAGCTTGGTCCGGCGCTTCGCGAACATTTGCTGCAGCGCGTGGCGGAATTATCTGAAATAGCCGAGTAAACTCTTGCGTATTTTTGCAAAATGCGCTATAGTTATAGACGTAACCGTTTTGGTTTGTCATTAATAAAATAAAAAGGAGCATGCGCATGATATGGGCGCAAGTACTGGTCATTATTTTGTCGGTATTTTTAGCAGTGTTCTTGTTGCTGGCGATTGTGCTGGCGATAAAACTTATCAAGCTAACCCGGCAGATTAAGCGCGTCACCGACGTAGCGGAGCGTACAGCGGTGAAATTCGAAACCATCGCTGGTAATGTTGCGGCGGTTACGTCGCCGATGGCGCTATTAAAAATTATCACAAGGTTTATTAAACGAGCAAAAAAATAAAGGAGGAATTATGTCAAAAGGTAAATTTGCACTCGGAGCATTGTTTGGAGCGGTCGCTGGCGTGATCGCTGGCGTATTGACTGCGCCAAAATCAGGCAAGGAGACGCGCGCCGACCTAAAAGCAAAAGCGGACGAATTGAAAAAAGATACCGATAAGGCAGTCGACGAAGCCAAGAAAAAAGGTGAAAAAGTCTATAAAGACACGAAAAAACATGTCGAGACGGCTGTCGAAGAGGGGCGCAAAACAGTTGATGATTACCGCGAGCGTGCTGGGCGTGCAGCTGCGAGTGCAAAAGAAGAATTTAGCAAAAGCGCGCGTGAAGCGCAAAAAAAGTAGCAGCAGAACTCTTGCCGTTTTGACTGTAGGCGCCGGCGTTAATTCCGGCGCATTTTATTGTGAAAACGATCCACTTCGCGTACACTAGGGCTATGGCAAAACAACAAAATATCGTGAAACGGATCGTCCAGAAAATTGCGCATGATAACGAAGTCGGTGCGCGCAAGGGCGTGCTTGAGGATTTGTTTAACGACTTTAATGCGAACCGGGCACAGGTTTATAAATTTAATTTTATACGCGGCATATTTTTCGGGCTTGGATCGGTGCTGGGCGGCACAGTGCTGATTGCGGGCGCTATTTGGCTGCTGAATCTAACAGGACAATTCATTCCGGGCATCGCAGGGTTTGTTGATGAAATCGTACGAATCGTGCAGGCGCGCCACTAAAGTATCGTTGATTTTACTACAAAGAAGCTCGTGAAACCGCCAGGCAAAAGCGGTATAATGAAAAGTAATCTATGGGGAGTACACAGACGAAACAGGCGGTGGAATCATTGCAGCCGAGCGATTTTGTTCACCTGCACAACCATACGTATCATTCGGTGCTGGATGGACTGACGCGCATCGGCGATTTGGTTGATAAGGTGAAAGAGTTCGGCATGGAAGCAGCGGCGGTGACTGATCATGGCACGATGAGCGGAATCTTAGAATATTATAAAGCCGCTAAAGCTGCCGGCATTAAGCCGATCCTTGGTATCGAGACATACGTAGCGGCACGTTCGCGCTTTGATCGCGATCCGGCTAAGGATAAGCAGCGCTTCCACTTGACAGTGCTAGCGATGAATAACACAGGCTTTCATAATTTGATGAAGCTATCGACGCAGGCTAATCTGGAGGGTATGTATTACAAACCGCGGATTGATCACGACTTGCTAGAGGAGTTGAATGAAGGTTTAATTGTGATGAGCGGCTGTGCTAGCGGTGAAATTGGCGTAGCTCTCAAAGAAGATGACTACGACCGCGCCC
>CALJTR010000017.1:0-1185 GCA_937975975.1 uncultured Candidatus Saccharibacteria bacterium
CTGGTTTACCATTATCAATCCAGGATTTTTGATAAAACCACCTTTTCCAAATCATTTTTGCTTTATATTCATCGTAGTCGCCAATGACGCCGCATTTATTTATATCAGCAATTTTGCTCAAGGATTCATCGCCGTTTATCGCCCAATGTTCCCACGGAATATCATAATCTTTTAAGTAAAAATCTGGCTTAATCGATTCTTGTTTGAACTTATTTTTCAATTCATATAATCTATTTCTGTTAGCCTTTTGACAGATGCTATATGCGCTGTTTAGATAATATTCATTCTCATAGTAATATGCAACACCATGCTCAAACAGGTAATCGCTAATAATTTTTTCAGCTTCCGACTTTACAACCTTGCCATCAAGCGTTTCATACTTTGAATTGCGCAGTGCCTCAAAATATTCTTGCTCGCTAGCGAATTTATCGCGCTTGATCTGAAAACACTCACTGCGAAAGAACTGATAAACTTTACGCTTCGGTATAGTCTTAATAACCGCCTGAATAAAATATGCTTTTTCTTCTGCTAAAATCTTACCGTATTTTTCATTTTCACCGCAAATTGAATAGACGATTCTGCGTGCAAAGGCATGAAATGTCGTTGCAATCTCTGGATTATAAAAAATTTGCTTGCCGTCAACTGTAATTTTTTCTAACCGCTCATTGATCTCGTCGCTAGCTTTCTTGTTAAAGACGAAAACCAACAACTCGTCAGGTTTAATATTATATTTTGCAGCCAAATAAACGACTTTGGCAACCAAGGTACGCGTCTTGCCTGAACCAGCGCGAGCAGTCACGATAGTATTTTTATTATCATTCAGCACCGCAATCACTTGTTGTTCATCAAGCACATAAGACCTGCCATCTTCAGAAACGTGCTTCTCAAACCATTGCTTTACGTATTTTGCTTTTATAGTCTCATAACTTTGTCTATCTAGCGCATTAGATATTTTATCCGCACCGATAAAATCATATTGACATAATTTATCTTCAATCAACACTTTCAATTCGTTGAATTGTTTTTTCTTATAGTATTGTAGTCTTTGTTCAAACCAGGTTACATCAATCAGATCAGACCTCGATAAAATACCCTCTGCTTCAGTAAAATTGTATTGCCGAAGCTTCTTCTCAATCAATGATTTCAACTCAGTAAGATGTTTTTCTCTGTAGTAATGCAGTCTTT
>CALJTR010000018.1:0-31227 GCA_937975975.1 uncultured Candidatus Saccharibacteria bacterium
GTCCTGGCTATAGATAATTGTGCCAACTGGTTTGATGGTATTGCTGCTTTCATCGATGTATCTGGCCAGTGCAGCGGCACACTCACCCAAGTATAAACGCTGCGTTAGGTCGGTAGCTGCTTCCATGAAAGCATATCGGCCTAGTATGTCTGAAATTGGGCCGCAGATGCTGGGCTTGCATAATAGATCGATAATCTCGCCGACTTGAGCGTCATGAGCATGCGGCGTGGTGGCTATTTCTAACGGTAGAGGCATAGCAATAGTTGATTACGAATTGGAAGTAGCTGCCGCTGGAGTTTTGCGCCGGCGGCTGCGAGTGCGTTTGCGCTTTGGTTTCGCGGCGGCGTCATTGCTTTCGGATTCACTCTTGCTTGGCGTAGGTTTTGCTGGCGTAGACGAAGTGCTCGCGGCTGCCTTTGCTGACGGTTTGGCGTGTCCATGGTCAATTTGCAATACGCCAGACTCAATGGTTGGCGATAGCGTCTTTTTCGAAACGTTCACCTCCCCTGCTGGCTGTGGCTGGGTTTGGTTTTGCGCTTGCTGGCGGGCGGCGCGATCGGCGGCGCGCTGTTCGGGTGTTTTTGGCGGCGTGTAGGCTGGACCAGGGCGCTTGACAGTGAGATTCTCAGGCGGCAGCATACGCTCGTTGATTTCGGCTTCAATTTCGGATCGCTGGCGCGAATAATGCTCGCGCGTCCACTGGATGATCCGCCCCGTATTGTCGTCTTGGTAGGTTGGCAGATTTAATGTTTTCGCGCTAAACGCTGGCGCTTTTTCGCCATTGATTACCATGTTGATGATGAAATTGCGGTTATGCATTTGCAGGAGATCGTTTGGTTCAAATTGCGGCTCAAATTGTTTAGCGAGGATCGGGCTGTCGTCGGCAGAGACGCGAAATGAAATCATTGTACCAACGTTGCCAAAGACGGCGTCGCGCACCGTGTCCTGCATTTGGCTGATATACTGATTCGCAACAGTAAGATTGAGACCGTATTTGCGCGCTTCGGACAAAATCGTTGCAAAGCTATCAGTGGCAAAATTCTGGAACTCGTCGACGTATAAGTAGAACGGGCGGCGATCTTTAACATCGGGAATGTCGCTGCGGCTCATAGCGGCGAGTTGAATTTTCGTGACGATGAATGAACCTAAGATGCCGGCGTTGTCTTCGCCGATTAAACCTTTACTTAAGTTAACGATGAGGATTTTGCCCTCGTCCATGATTTGGCGAATGTTAAACGTTGACTTTGGCTGACCAATAATATTACGAATGATCGGGTTCGCCGTAAAGGCGCCGACTTTGTTGAGTACCGGCGCGATTGCTTCTGCTTGGAACTTATCCGTCCAGCTGGCAAATTCAACATTCCAAAATTGCAATACGACAGTATCTTGGCAGTAACTAAGCGTTTCTTTGCGGAATTTTTTATCGGTGAGCATGCGCGTAATGTCAAGCATCGTAGTTTCGGGACGGTCAAGGAGCGCGAGGATTGTGTAGCGCAAAATATATTCAAGGCGCGGTCCCCAACTTTCGCCAAACATGCGCTTCAATACGCCAATAACTTCTGAACTTATATTATTCTTTTGCTCAGGGTTTGTTACTTCAAGCGGGTTGAAACCGAGCGGAAATTGTGTATCGGCTGGATTGAAATAGACGATGTCTTTTAGTCGCGAACCTGGGATAAAGCGCATATTGTTAATCGCGAAATCGCCGTGCGGGTCAATAATCGCATAGCCCTGTCCGTGGAAAATATCGCTGAGCGCAAACAACTCAAGTAATCCTGATTTTCCTGCTCCCGTTTGTCCGATGATGTAGACGTGGCGCGAGCGGTCGTAGCGCAGCATGCCAAACTGGTGGTTGATGCCGCGGAAATTGGTCATACCGAATGCTGAAATATTTTCGTCTTGCGCTGGATCGCCGGTGAGAACTGGCAGTTTTGCCGGCGGTTCGGCAGTCTTGGTGCTTGCCCAGACGATGTTTGGCGTCTCAACATTGGTGTGCGGCAAGTGAAACACGCTTGCGACCTCTTCAATATTCATCAGATAGCCGCGGTCGGCAAACAGCCGCGTTTTGTATTTAGCGAGCGCTTCTTTGGCAAAACTGTCGTTTGTCATCTTGAAGCCATTGAGATTAGTTGAATTAAATTGCTTAAACGTGCCGACAATCCCCTGCATGCGCAAACGTGCGTCGCTGACGCTTTCTCCCAGATAAGCAACGCGGATTTTCACCTGGTAACCAAGTTTTGTCGCTTTTTTCTCAGCCTCGGCGATGCGTGTTTTATCACGCTCGGATAATTCTTTCGCTGTGCCAGTTCCCTGCTCTGGCGGCGCCCACAATGCCTCAATCAAGCTGGCAACCCATCGTCCGCCGCCGCCTTGCCCGAATAAGTTGAAGCCGCCCGTTTTGATTGATGTAATCCAACTGTCTGCCGCTTTATGCCAGTCGTCGCGCACTGGGCGTACGAGCATTTGAATCCAGATTTCCTCGTCGGTGTCTTCAAGTTTGGCAAGCGTGCCGGTAATACCGGCGAGCGGGTCGACTTCAAAGCTCTGGAACGTTTTAATCGGCAGAAACTCTCGATCGGTTAGTGATAATTCCGACGTATAGACGACGGTGTGGTGGCGCTCGTGTGTGACGTAATCCTCTTCGGCAGTGTGAATTTGTACTTGCGGGTATTGCGCGTAGATTTGCCCTTCAACGAAGCTTTGCAGCGCCTTCGGCGTCCACACGTAGAATTGAATGCGTCCGCCAACCGAGGCAATTTCAAAGCTGAGGTGCTCTTGGTATCCGCCATTCGCCTTGAGTTCGCGCGCATCGCGCAAAATACCGTGCAGGCTCGCAAACATTTGTTCGGCGGCGAGCTCTGACTTGTCGTTTGTTTTTGGAATTTCAAGCATCAACAGGACGCTTTCGATATTCTTCACGGCGTCAATACTGCGGTAATTGCGCCAGGTCATATACCCTAAAATGAGTACGATTGGCGTCCAAACGTACCACTGCATAAGCAAGCTGACGACTGACAAAACAAATGACATAATATTCTTTTATATTATACCATAATATCTGCGTAGTGAGTACTGCTTGCGCTTTTTGGACAAAGTCACAAAACTTCGTCAACAAAAGCCTACTATGTTTATATCACTAATAGTATGAAATGTCAATAGTTACCATCAAAGCCATAGTCCTACTCCCCTGTTAGCTACGGCATAAGCATTGACAGCATTAACAATATAGTGTATAATGTTGTTACTAATGAGTGAGCGACGTCCTGATGGTATGACGCCCTCGCGGTGCGCACAGGCTTAATTTTATGCCGCGTTTAATTTACTTGGTTTTCGGTCGCAATCCCCGGCCCCATCGTCGTGGCAATAGCGGTCGACTTAACGTAACTGCCTTTCAAGCTAGACGGCTTTTGGCTCTGCAAATTAGCGAAGAACGTTTTGGCATTCTCTTCAAGCTTGTCGACACCAAAGCTAACTTTGCCAATACCTAGATGGATGATCGCTTGCTTGTCAACACGATATTCAACCTTGCCGGCTTTGGCCTCGGAAACTGCCTTAACAACGTCAGCAGCGACAGTACCGCTCTTCGGGTTCGGCATTAAACCTTTCGGACCAAGCTGACGGGCGTACTTGCCAAGTTTTGGCATGTAGGCGGGCGTTGCGATCAGCACGTCAAAGTCAAGCGTACCTTTGTCGAGCAATTTCACAATAGCTTCTTCACCTGCAACGTCGGCGCCGGCTTCCTTTGCTTTAGCGGCGTCAGCTTCTGGCGCAAAGACGGCAACACGGACGGTTTTGCCTGTACCGTGCGGTAGCACGACAGTAGCGCGAATGTTTTGGTCGGCTTGACGCGGATCAACGCCCAAGCGCACGTGAACCTCAACGCTAGCATCGAATTTTGCCGGATTGGTTTCGACTGCAAGCATAAGCGCATCATGCAGTTTATAAATCTTGTCTGCCTCAACTTTTTCGGCGGCTTTGCGATAGGCTTTGCCGCGGCGCTCAATCAACGGACGGACTTTTGGCGCCGGACCTTTTTTAACCGCTGCGTCAGCGTCGCCTTGCGGCGTAGTGTCGCCAGCTTGTTTGCGAGCCTCTTTTTCTGCTTTTGCTTCAGCCTCTTCAAGCGCCTTAGCGCTGCGTTTGCCGCTTTTTGCCACGGCAGCCTCGCGCTCTGCGACAACGCCGGAGTCTTTAGTTGAATCATTTGCAGCAACTGACGCGTTCGCCGCATTAATCGCTGCTTCAATCTCTGCGATCGTGTTTTTTGCCGAAACATCAAGTTTCAGCTTAGCTGCCTGCTCAAGCAATTCAGCTTTCCTTGCCATAGTTTAGCGATTCCTTTCTGTGGTACGAACGATGAGCCATTTCCTTGACTAATCTCCCAACCTATTGAATTATTACACATTTGATTGTACCAAAAAGCGCATCAAAAGTCTAGGTATTTTATATCTGTTCTTTTGCCATATTACGCAAAAAATCGTTGACAGTATATTTTTGGCGTGCTAGTATCGGCTTTGCGTGTTTGCACTTTGCTATTGACATATAAGCGTAAGCATTGCGTTCCACGGTTTGATAATTTATAAATTTTATTACCTTTTGCCGTGGGGGTATAAGGAGGAAACGATGCGTTTCAACAAAGCATTAGCGGTGTTGGCGGTTGCCATTGCCGCAGCGCTCTGGAGTGCTCCGGCGTTTGCCGAATCTGCACCAACCACATCGGACGACAAAACGTCAACCGATAGTAAACAAGAATCTGACAAAAAAGACAAAGAGCCAAAAAACGATAAAAAAGATGTTATCGTAACGGTGGCGGAGGGCGACTCGCTGAGCTCAATCGCCGAGGCAAACGGTACGACATGGACGCGTTTATTTGATGCGAACGAATCAATCGCCAACCCAGACGCGATTAACCCGGGCGATAAAATTCGCGTGCCAGCTGCCGACGAGCAGCTCGCCGACCGCACGAGCGCCGCGCTTGCCGCCCAGCAAACAGCCCACGCACAGGCGGCGCCTACACCTGCCGCTCGGCGCAGTACATATACAACGCGCCAGTACACGAGCAAGCCGGTCAGCTCAAGCAGCTACTACGTTGGCAACGGCATGTGGTGCACCGATTACGTACACAGCCGCCGTCCTGATGTTGCAGTGTACGGCAACGCTGGTTATAACTGGATCGGTGCTGCACAGCGCGCCGGCAAATCTACCGGCACGTCACCGCAAGCCGGCGCGGTTGCCGTCACGAATGGACACGTCGCTTATGTCGAAAGCGTTAATGCCGATGGCTCGTATACTGTGTCTGAAATGGGTTGGAACTACAAAGCCGGCAATTATAATAAACGCACGGTGCGCCCTGGGACGTTTGGACAGTTTATTTACTAAACGGCGCGAATGTAAAAAACAAAACATACTCCTTTATTTATGAAGGAGTACGTTTTATAGTGAGGCGCATTAGACTATGGAATTATCAGATACTATTTCTCTAAATTCTGATAATAGTTTAATATACTCTTTTGGCTTGAAAGCATGAATGACATGATTAGCGGAAACTTTTTTATATATTATTTGCGGAGCTAAGGAAATAGCATGCTGAGCATCGTCATCGTCAAATGCTCCCACAAGCCCGTAATTTTCGTATCGTTTCCAATCGGCTTGAATAAGCAATATGGGGCATTTCGTTTTCTCAAAAGCCTCTGCATGTTCAATACCATCATAAAATCTACCGTCTACGAAGGCTCTGGCAAAATCCGGGTCAAACATAGATAGTGATTTAATTAGCAAACGCAAGCTATTCGGGAACGGGAATCCAATTTCGACTAGACTATCAGGGTATTTATCTTGAGACTTCTTTATCTTTCGCGATAACCAACTGACAAACCAATTTGGAATTCTTTTGATCCTCTTATCAGAGGCCGGCACTTCCATGTCTTTAAAATAATTTGCCAAATCTCTATCTTGTATATTCCCGATTTGATCAACGAGGTGTTTCAGCCCGTCATATACAAATTTATCTTGTTCTTTAAACCGCGGCATTTCAGCAGAAAAAATAGGCGCGTCCTCAAGAACAATCCCGGAAACATATTCGGGAATATTAGCAGCACACCACAGAGCGATAATGCCACCCGATGAATTTCCGCTGATAATTACCTTTTGTTTTATCACATTTTCTATAAATAGCTTTATGTCCTCACCAATAATTTTCCATGAATAATGTCCCGGTGTCCAAGAAGATTTTCCATGACCCCTCACGTCTATGGCATATACCTGAAAAGTTTTCGATAGTGGTAAGAGTACTTTCCTATAACTTTCCCATATGCCAATTTGAGCTGGAATCAACAACAAACTTGGTCCATTATTAGGGCCAATGACATAGTTCAGCTTGACATTCCCTGTATCATAGGTTTTTTCTGAAAAACCAGCGGTAATCAGTTTTCTATCATTTAGTTTTCCAGACAAATGTTCGTACGGATTTTTATATTTATAGTTCATTCAACATTCCCCCTAATTATAATAATTGGAAAGTTTTATTTGATGGCAATTCCGTAAATCATTAAATCAAGATATTCTTTTAATGTCTTCTTTAAAATTTAAAAATAATTTTACTTGATTTTTCCGTACCAAAAACTGGTCGGGATGACAAGGCTCGAACTTGCGACCTCACGGCCCCCAGCCGTGTGCGCTACCAAACTGCGCTACATCCCGATGATTCCATTATAGCACTCGCGTGTGTTTTTTCGCGCGGCGTGAAACGCGTAATATTTCTTTCCGTAAAGTGTTCGCGGCGGCTTATCGCATCTTCGCAGATAATAAAAAGCGCTCCAGCCAAAGACCAAAGCGCTCTCACTGTTTACATTACCGTCTAGGTCTAGTCGACAACTTCCACGCCCATGCTGCGGGCAGTACCAGCAATAACTTTTACTGCACCGTCTAAATCAATCGCGTTGAGCTGATCTTTCTTTATTTCGGCAATTTCTTCTAGCTGCGCGCGTGTAATTTTGCCGACTTTTTCGGCGTGCGGTTTACCGCTGCCCTTTTTGATGCCAATCTTCTCGCGGATCATATCGTCAACCGGCTGGCCGAGCGATTTCCATGTAAACGTACGGTCTTCGTACACTTGGATATGCACAATAACGTCTTTGCCCATATCCTTTTTAGTTGCCTCGTTAAACGGGTTGATGAAATCCATCATATTCAAACCCCACTGACCGAGCGTGCTGCCAACCGGCGGACCAGCAGTCGCGCGACCAGCTGGAATACGGAGTTTCAGATTACCAATAACTTGTTTTGCCATAATGTTAGTCCCTTTTCTTGTGCAATTTGCAAAAAACAATAAATTGTAAGTGCGTAACAGGTCAATTATACGCTATTTCGCGTGATTATGCAACCAGAGCATACGCTATCCGCACGCTCATACAGCATTATGAGGCGCTATACTTTCTTCACCTGCAGTGCGTCCAGCTCTACCGGCGTATCGCGCCCGAACATGCTAACCATAACCTTGAGTTTGCCTTTGGCGGTGTCAATTTCACTTACCGCGCCCTCAAAACCTTTGAATGGTCCGTCAATAATATTGACAACTTCGCCCTCTGAAAAATCAATTTGATGTTTTGGATCTTCCACGCCCATACGCTTTTTAATCTTATTCATTTCCGCATCGGACACAGGCGTCGGCGATGTGCCGCTGCCCACGAATCCCGTTACGCCTGGCGTATTGCGCACAATATACCACGTTTCGTCGGTCAATTTCATTTCAACGAGCACATAGCCCTGAAAAATCTTTGCGTCGACGATCTTTCGCTTGCCGTTTTTGATTTGGATTTGTTTTTCTTTCGGTACCATCGCGTCGAAGATTTTGTCTGCCATGTCAATGGTTTGCGCGCGCTGCTTGATACTATCCGCGACCTTTTCCTCATAGCCTGAGTACGTGTGGATTGCATACCACTGCCGTGCGCTGTCGTAACGATTTTTTACCATGCTAATTGATTCCTTTCTTTTCTACTTTGTACCGATAATTAGTTTGAATAGCCACGAAAATCCGTAGTCGATCAATAGAATAACGACGACAAACACAACAGTAAACGCGATAAGTGCGCCTGTCATCGCCCAGGTGCTGCGGCGGTCAGGCCAGCGGACTTGCCTGAGCTCTTGCCACGCACCAACGAAATAGCCGCGAACAGCGCGCAGCGGATTACGGCGCGAACTTGTAGATTTTTTGCTGCTTGCTACATCCTTGGACTTTCGGGTGCCACCTAAGAGTCTTTTGGCTTTAGAGGCGGACTTCTCTTTTGCGCTTGGCGTGGATTTTGTTGCTGCGCCCGCTGCCGCATTCTGTTTGGATTTTACTGCAGCTGCGCGTTTCGGTGCGCTATTGTCGCTCGCCTTAATACGCGTTACAGTTGGCTGTTTTTTTTTGCCTTTCGTTGATTTTGTTGATGCTGCCACGATGGTTTCTCCCAATTAAATAAGTCTGGTATGAACCAGACTGTCAAGTTTATTGTACGCCGCACGCGCTAAAATTGCAAGCGGGCGTTACTTCCTGCGCTTCGTCGACGGCAAACTAAAACTAAAGGTTGAACCGTGATTCAGGCGGCTTTTTAGCTCAATCGTCGTGTTTAATTTTTTCGCAAGTTTATGCGCGACGTACAGCCCCAACCCCGTACCGCCTGTTTCGCGCGTACGATAGTCCTCGCTGCGCCAGAACTTCTGGAATAAATGCTGCTGGTCGCTGCGGCTGATGCCGATGCCGGTATCCTTCACGGTGAATGTCAGCAACCGCGGCGCCGAGCGTTTAACCGACACGGTGACGCCGCCCGTTTGCGTATACTTGATAGCGTTCGTAATGATATTTTGCAATAACTCTTTCAAATAGAGGCGGCTCTCGTTAACGGCGCCAAGCTGCGGATCAAGATCTAGATCGAAGTAGAGCGATTTCTCGGTAGCTTCAGGCGAGTACTCAGCATATAGCTCGCTAATTAGCTCGGCAACATCAATTAGTTCCGGCGTGTCGGCAACACCGCGCTCGGCGCGGCTCAGTGTAGATAAATCATTTGCCATTTTCGCGAGAAATACGACTTGCTGGTGCGCTGCGTTGACGCCGTCGTGCAATGTAGACTGCGGAATGTCGGGGCGCTCCATCATGAGCTGAACATTGCTGAGCGAACCTTCGGCGATGGCGATCGGCGTACGTAGTTCATGGCTGACAACCGATATGAATTCGTCGCGCTCGTCTTCAAGCGACTTCTGCTTGGTTATGTCGCGTAGAATAATAATATAACCGTCCCTACCGCTCGCATGCGTACTGTTGGCGTTCCGAATCGGCGAGTAGACGACGCTTAGATGGACAACTTCTCCGGATATTTTAGCACTCAGGTCATCGCGCATGCGAACGCTGTGAATACGATGCAAAAGCTGCGTAAATTTAACCGTCTCGCCCTCGTTATTTTTCATAGTGAGCACAGCGTCGATTTTCTTTCCGGTCAGCTCGGAGTTGGTGTCAAGCAAATCAAGTGCTGCCGCATTGTACAATTGAATTGTGCCGCGGCTATCAACACTCAAAATTGCGTCCGCCAAATTATTCACAATCGTCAGCACGCGGTCGCGCTGCAGTTTTTCCTCGGTTTGCGAACGCAGCAACTCGCGCTGATCAATCGCCTGCGCCGTGACAATCGCATTCATAATACACGCCACTATCAGCGTGCCGGCAAAGTGCAGCCCAATTTGAAACACGCGCGTTAAATCGTCCGCCGAAATGATAACACTCGCGCTCGCCGCAACAAACAACATCGCCAAACTAAGCTTCACGCCGCCTGCGCCAGCGTGCACAGCGCTCGCCAAAAATAGCACCGACCACACGTAAATAAACGGCATGTCAAAGCCCGACACAAACAATATATACAGCAACGCGATAATATGGAATAATATAATCCGCGCAATCGCGCCGTGCCGCGTTTTCATTGGCGCAAAGAAATGATAAAGCGCTAGAATGACCCACGAAGCGTTAATCGCAATAATGAGCGGCGTTAGCGGATAATGCCGTACACCCGGCACTAATTGCAAGTACACGCTATACGCGACCAATAACAGCGGCAAAAACAATCCGGCGTAACGCAAGATCTTAGCACGGCGTACATTTACTTCCAGGAGAATATCATTATTCTGAGACGGCTCACCCATAATTATCCTTAGTATAACCGTAAGCGAGACAATTGCAAAGAGCTAATAGGATGTAGAGTTTCTGTACGCCGGCTTCTCTAACTATCGCCCTCGTCAACCGCGACTATGCGCTACAATACAGGCGTGTGGCGCTTGATCTGCTGGCGGTGCGTGCGGTAATGCGGGTCGTAGCGCTCCACTTCGCGCCAAAACGCAGTTGAATGATTCATATGGCGCGTGTGGCATAGCTCGTGAATTAACACGTAGCGAATCAGTTCGTCTGGCAATTTCATCAATGCAATGTTGAGGCTAATTGTGCCCGTGCTGCTACAACTTCCCCACCGGCTGCCGGCATGACTAAAGCGGACGCGGGCGTAGTGAAAATTATACTGCGCCGCAAGTTTCGCAAGGAGCGGCGGCAATAGCTGCTTAGCTTCTTTGCGCAACGCGCGTCCGACCGCATCGCGAATCTGCTGTTGCACGGCGCCGTCTTCAAGTGCGTACGCTGGCGGCAGCTTCACGATAATATGCTGTCCGCGGATCGCTGCACTTGGTGCTTCTACCATTTGCGTCGGTACAACGGCGATGCGATGCTGCTTGCCGATTATCTGCCCATGCTGATACGGCGAGGTAATTGATGTCCGCGCCACCATGCGGCGTAATTCGCCGCGCGATTGATCGATAAATTCGCGAATGAATTTGAGTGGCGTCAACCGCCCGCACGATACCGTAAACTGCCCGCCTGTTCCCAGATGAATCCGTACGCTGCGCGCCCCCGCCCGGCGCTTCACGATAATGTCGCCGAATTCAGCATCACGGATCGTTTGCGGGCTACGCGGCATATATAGCCCCTAATATTACTGCACAAATGCGCCTCGTCATTGCACGCGAATCGGGCGCTGCACAACACGCTCGGCAGGCTGCACCGATGGACGTGCGGCAGAGCGGTTTTCACTGCCCAGGCGGCTCAAAACAGTACGCGCCTGCGTGGCATACGTATGCTTGCCGCTAATGACGATTGGTTTTTCGTGGACGTGCGGTTCGCTGAAACGCTTGACGGCGCTGTCAAATTGTTCGGCGGTCATAGTTTGCGCTTTTAGTATGCGGCGGCGGCACGTGGACTCGTCGACCTGCACCCACACAAAAAGCGGCTGATAATTATGCATACGCGCCCAACGCGCGAAGTCGGTGCGGTGCGTGCGGCTGAGACTATCGCCCTCGTAAATGAATGTCTGATTAGTGCGTGCTATTTCGCCCAGAAACATTGCGTTCAGTTCGCTTGACGCCTCCTCGTCGCGCCCGCGCTCTTCCACGTACGCCGCGTTGATAAACGGCGCGTTAAAGGTCTCGGCGAATTGCTGCGCGAAAAACGTTTTACCACTGCCGGGCAATCCTACCATCATGATAGCGTGCGGACGAGATAGATGAACTGGCTTCATGCAGGTATTATAGCACACTGATTTACAGGTGAAGCGCGTGAGGTTTCGCGGGCGTTGATTTTGCTTAAGATTTGTGGCAAAATGTAGAGAGAAGTACATATAAACGTGCGAGTGGTGGGGCACGGTAAGGAGGGTATCTATGCAGATCGCAATACTAAGCCGTACGAAACAAATGCTTCGTACGTTAAGCGCGTCGCGCCAAATGGTGGCACGGCGGACAGGCATGTCGTTCGTGGCAATTGCGCTCGTGCTGCAATCGTTCGTGCTCGTGATGGGCACACAAGCGCAGGCGTCGAGCGACGATATGATTTCGGGCGGCGTCGGCAGCAAAGAACAAATTTTAGCGCACTACGACGCGAACACGAATAACTTCCGCGATGTCATGACGTACAATGGCATTACGCGGGCAGAGCTAGCGAGCATGTCGGCAATGAAACGTTTCACGGTTGACTCTAGCTCGTATTCGTGGGGTTGGACGCCGCGCTTTAGCGAAGCGCAAGGTCAGCGCGCGCATTCGGTAGCAGGGCGCACGGTTTACTCGCGGCCACATAGCTTGTGGGATTTTAGCTGGTATAACGGCTGGGAGGGCAAATCAGCGACGCGCGGCACATTCCGTATCGTGTCGGCGTGCGGCAATTTGGTGACATACAGCGTGCCAACGCCACCTGCTCCGAAACCAACGCCAAAGCCGGAGCCGAAACCGCAGCCTGCGGTAACGTGCGACAGCCTGACGGTCGCGCCGATTCAAGGCTCGCGTACGAAAGTTCGTATCAGCGGCAAAGCGTCCGGCCAGAACGGCGGCGTTGTAAAAGAGCTCCGCTACTATGTGTTTGACGCGAACGGTAATACGATCATTCAAGCTTCAGCGCCTGGCGCAGAAAGCTCGACAACGATTGAATTGCCAGACGCTGCTGGCGCGTATAAGGCGCAAGTGTACGCAATAAGCGACCTTGGCAATATCACAAGCACGTCGTGCACGGCGCAAATCACCGTGCCGGAAAAACCAGTCACACCGACTCCGACGCCCGACAAGCCGAGCATTACGATTGCAAAAACGGTCAATAAGCAAAAACACGCCGCGGTCGCTGTCGGTCAAGAATTTACCTATGAGATTACCGTCACAAACACTGGCAAAGTCGCGCTAAAAGACGTCGTCGTCACCGACAACGCGCCGGCAGAAGTGTCGCTAGTCAAGGTAGACGCGGGTGCAGTCAAGGACAATACCTGGACATATACGATTTCTGAGTTCAAAGCGGGCGAAGCAAAAAGTTTCGTGCTCACCGCAAAGTACAGCAAGTACGCTGCAGGTACGCACAAAAACAACGTTTGCGTTGATACGCCGACTATCTCCGGCGGACCAGATGCTTGTGACAATGCAACGACGCAAACCGACGAGACCATTGAAGTCTGCGTGAAAGCAGAAAAAACGATTCGTACGATCAAGCGCAGCGAGTACGACGCCAGCAAACACGTCGACAAAAACTCAGACGAGTGCAAAACTAAACCGGTAAATCCGCCGTCAACACCACAGACTCCGCCGTCGACTCCATCGCAGCCGACACCGCCTGCGCCGCAGACACCATCAACTCCGGCGCAGCCCTCAACGCCAGCGCCGTCGGCACCGACTGTGACAGTCATGCCGCAGACTGGACCGTTGAATGTTGCGAGCGGACTATTCGGCGTCAGCGGTATCGCCGGCATGGCATATGCTTATGTCGCGAGCCGCCGCAGCTTGCGCTAGCGCATGGCTCATGTCTCATAGCTCATAGCAATTAGTTAAAATACACCCGATGTTTCGGGTGTATTTTTAGTTGCCGCCTGTTTATTGCTGTATCCTATCGAAGTAATGAGGATCAAGGCAGAAAAACAAAATAGCCCTTGCTATAGAGCTATTTCCAGGACATAGACAAACCTCATTTAGGCACATTATCCGCAATTTGGCAGGGGAGACAGGACTTGAACCTGCGACACCCGGTTTTGGAGACCGGTGCTCTACCAACTGAGCTACTCCCCTATACGGACGATGGTATTATACCATGAGCGGTGGCGTTTTGGCTAGTTCTTTCGGGTTGGCGGGCGCGGTTCGCGCGCCGGTTGTTGTGCGCGCGTATTGTTCTTGCTAATCGTACGTAACCGCTGGTTGATGTAAGTATGCACAGGCGTGCGTTTCGTGCGGCGTGCCGATTCAGACGATTTACTATTCGATGGCGTCTGCGGACGATCGCGTTTCACGCGGACAGCGCGTTTCAAGCGCTTGTTAGCCGTTTCGTCGGCGTTGTGCGATATGGGCGGCAGCGACAATAAGCGTTCGCTCGGCTCTTTATCTTCATCAAACGCGCTCACGGCATTCACGAAAAACTTTTCGATCAGCCACTCGCGTCCCGGCGCCGTCTGCCCGACGACGGTGATGTGCCAGCGGTTGTCTCCCCACTGGTTGATATCGGTGATATGCAGCGGACGCGCCAGCATGGCTGGACCTTTTGGAATTGCGGCGATGACGCGCTGAATTGCGTTAACGCCGCGGTCTTTATCGCGCACAAAGATGTCAACCGCGATAGTGCGCACGCCACGCGGTGCTACGCGCACACCGGTAATATTTTGATTGTGCACCGTGATAAGCTCGCCGTTGAGCGAGCGGACACGCGTCGACCGCAACGTAAAGCGCTCAACTACGCCAGACAAATCCGAATACGGCTCAAGTTTCACATAGTCACCAATCTTATACCAATTTTCCGAAATCATAATTGCGCCGGCTGTTAAATCGCGCAAAATAATGCCGATCGTCTGCCCAGCAATCAACGCGAACATTGCTCCGGCACCGATAGCCGCTAGCCCGCTCGCACCGGATGAGTTATTCCCCGCTGTCGGGCTCAGTAAAATCCACGCTATATACCCGACTACAATTACCACGAGTGCCCGCACGATGGCGATAAACATACTTAAATACGTTTCAGTTTGGCGCAATCGCATAGCACGCGCTTCGTCCGACTCTTTGTCGCTACGTGATGCGATACGCTGGGCGATAAAAATCAAGCCTTTCGCTAAAAACCGGCTCAGCCAATACGCTACCAATAGCGACATAATCAAAATGAAGACTGACCGAAACGAGTGCGGCGATAATACGATCTGTTTGATTTCGTCGATAATCGACGAGGCGGTTGGCGTGCTTGCGTTCATGTTTTTCTCTGTTAATAATTGACAATTTCTATTGTATACAATTAGCGGGCGCGCTGTCAAATTGTATGAATATTTCGCGAACGTACAGCCAATCTTGCGTGCCGCGGCGCCGCCGGTTGCATTTCGCCGCTGAGGGGTGTATAACTATAGGTGAGATAACATAAGGGGAATCAACGGACCGCAAGGTGTATACATGAAGATTTTGATGCTTGGGTGGGAACTTCCACCGCACAACAGCGGCGGATTAGGTGTAGCGTGCTACCATCTGTCCAAGGCGCTCGCACAACACGGCGCGTCGATTGATTTCATCCTGCCCTACTCAGCTCGGCATTCAAATGTCGACTACATGAACGTTCATGCGGCGACAAAACTAACGCCATTGCATCGGTTCGGCGCGATGGGCGCGTATGACAATAAAGGCGTTGATATACTTGATCTTGACCAGGTCGATATGCGCGATCTGCAGACAATGCGCGGCTTGCAGAAACGCTACATCAAGTACGTTGAGCGTTTTGTGCGCAAGACGGGTAGCCCTGATATCATTCATGCGCACGATTGGCTTACAATTGAAGCAGGCTTGCGCGCCAAAGAGCTGACCGACGCGCCGCTGATCGTTCATGTGCATGCTACCGAATTTGACCGCGCTGGTTCGCACAATGGCGGCAATCCGATTATTCATGAGATTGAATATAATGGTTTGATGATGGCGGATCGGATCATTGCCGTAAGCAATATCACCAAGCAAATCATCGTACAGAAATACGGCATTCCAGCAGACAAGATTGAAGTGATTCACAACGCGATCGACATTGATTCGTTCGGCGATTACGAATATGACCGCCGCACGTATCGCTATCTTGAAGTGCTAAAAAACGAGGGCTACACGGTGGTGTCGACGATCACGCGCTTCACGGCGCAAAAAGGTTTAGTGCAATTGATGCGTGGCGCGGCGCGGGCGTGCGAGCGCTACGACCGGTTCGCGTTTTTGTTTGCCGGCGACGGCGATCAGCGCGACGAGCTTATTCAGCTTTCTGCGGATCTCGGCATTTCCGACAAAGTATTTTTCAGCGGATTCGTGCGCGGCAAGCAGTGGCGCGATGCGTATAGCGTATCGGATGTGTTCGTGATGAGCTCAGTGTCGGAGCCGTTCGGGCTAACGGCGCTTGAAGCAGCGCACCATGATACGGCGCTGATCATCACTAAGCAGTCCGGCGTCGGCGAAATACTACAAAGCGTACTGCGCTATGATTTTTGGGATACCGAAAAGCTCGCCGACCAGCTCGTGGCACTTGCGACGTCACCGGCGCTGCGCGACAGTTTGAAGCGTAATGTCAAAAATGAATACGCGCGTATCAGCTGGAATGATGTCGCTGAAAAATGCATTCACGTCTATAACAACATGAAAACAGGAGAAGTCAATGAGTAGCAAGCGCGGAATCGTATTATATCTGCACGTTCACCAACCGTGGCGCGTGCGCGAGTACACAGTGTTTGATACGGCGGTCAATCATGATTATTTTGGCGAATGCAAAGAGCCGCACCGTAATAACCGCGCAATTTTCGAAAAAGTCGCCGATAAATCATACCGCCCAATGACGCGGCTACTTAAGCAACTGCTTGATACACATCCGGACTTCAAAGTGTCGCTATCGATTTCCGGCACAATGCTTGAGCAAGCCGAAGCCTGGGCGCCTGACGTGATTGACGCATTTCGCGTGCTCGTTGAGACTGGGCGGACCGAAATCGTCGCTGATACCTATTATCATAGTCTTGCGTTTTTCTTTAGCCGGGCAGAGTTTGAGCGGCAGGTCGCGCTGTACCGCGCGAAAATTCGCGACTTGTTCGGCGTTGAAACGCGCGTTTTTCGTAACACCGAACTCAGTTACGACAATAATCTCGCTAAATGGGCGGACGACAACGGCTTCAAAGGCATTTTAGCAGAGGGCTGGGATCCAATTCTCGGGTGGCGCAGCCCGAACTACGTGTACCGTCCAATTAATACGAAGCACATCAAGTTGCTGATGAAAAACTACCGCCTGAGCGACGACATTGCATTTCGCTTCGGCAACCGCGATTGGGAGGAATTTCCCCTGCGCGCCAGCAAATACGACACTTGGCTGAATAACGCGCTTGGCAGTGACGGGCAAATTGTAAATTTGTTTATGGATTTTGAAACGTTCGGCGAGAACATTTGGGAAGACACGGGTATTTTCTCATTCTTTTCAGATTTCGTCGATCGGTGGCTGAAAAATCCCGCCAACACATTTTATACAGCAAGCGGCGCGTGCGACGCATTCGACGCAGCAGACGAAATCGATTGCCCGTACACGACCACGTGGGCAGACACGGAGCGCGACCTCACGGCGTGGCTCGGCAATAGCATGCAGCACGAGGCGATGCGCCATTTGTATGCGCTGGAAGACGACGTCATGCGTACCGACGACACCGATTTAATTTCAGATTGGCGGCGTTTAACCACGAGCGACCATCCATATTACATGTGTACGAAATGGTTCTCCGACGGCGACGTACACGCGTATTTCAGCCCATACGATTCGCCGTATGATGCATTCTTATATTTCATGAACGCACTGCGCGACATTCGCTACCGCGTATATGAGCACCATCGGCACGGAGGATTTTAATGGCGCGTCCAATTATCCTGAGCAATGGCGAGTTGCACGTCGGGCTAAATACGTTCGGCGAAGTGCATGATTTCTACTTCCCGTATGTCGGACTTGAAAATCACACTATCGGCAAAGAAACGAGCCATCACATAGGGGTGTGGGTTGACGGCAAGTGCTCGTGGTTGCATGACGGCTCGTGGACGTTTGTATTTAGCTATCCGCACGACGCGCTGGTCGGGCATATCGTCGCGAAAAATCAGGCGCTCGGCATTATGCTTGAGTTTGACGATACGGTCGACGGCGAACTCAACGCGTTTATGCGAAACGTGCATATTGTCAATCTTGATATGCATGATAAAGACGTGCGACTGTTCTTCCGCCAGGCGTTCGTCATTGGCGACTCCGCTAGCATGACCGACACGGCGCAATTTTTGCCGAACGACCAAGCAATCGTTCATTATCGCGGGCGGCGCACTTTCGTTATTTCCGGCACCGACGATCAGAAACGCGCGTTTGATCAGTACACGATCGGGCTATTTGGTACTGAAGGGCGCGAAGGTACATTCCGCGATGCCGAAGACGGCGAATTATGGGGCTGCCCTGTCGAGCATGGGCGCGTTGACTCGACGATTCGATTTAAGTTAGCGCTTAAAGCGCACAGTTCTGCGCGCATACACTACTGGATCGCGTGCGGCACGACGCTGCGCGAAGCATTATTTGTGCATAAACAACTGCGCGATAATGGTCTAAACGATCGCTACATTCTAACAACAAAATGGTGGTACCGCTGGCTGCGCCCCGCCGAAAAGGTTTCACGCAAAATTGATCCAGCGTACCGCGAACTATTCCTGCGGAGCGTCATGCTGCTCAAAGCTCACATCGACAAGCGCGGCGCGATTATCGCTAGCACCGATAGCGGCATGCTGAATTATTGGCGCGACGCATACGCCTACTGTTGGCCGCGCGACGGCGCCTATGTGCTATGGCCACTGATTCGCATGGGCTATTACGAAGAAGCGTACCAATTTTTCGATTTTTGCCGGCGCGGGCTAAACTCTGGCGGGTTTCTGATGCATAAATATCGGGCAGACGGTGCGGTCGGTAGTAGCTGGCACCCATACATTCACGATGATGGTTCAGTGACACCGCCAATTCAAGAAGATGAAACGGCGCTGGTATTATTCTTGTTCGGCCAATTGTATCGCAGTGCAAATGATCAGCGGCTTATGAAACGTTTTTATGAGCCGATGGTTGTGCCAATGGCGGATTTTTTGGCGAGCTACATTGATTCGTCGACCGGCTTGCCGAAACCATCGTACGATTTGTGGGAGGAGCAATACATGACGACTACTTACACGACGGCTGTCGTCTACGCGGCACTATCGGCAGCAGCAGATTTAGCAGACGATAATCATGATGATGGACATGCGGTCGCCTGGCGCTCAGCGGCGTCGGACATCGCCGAAGCAGCGCAAAAATATTTAGTCAATCACGACCGCGATGCGCTCTACAAAGGCTTACGCCGGCATGCTGACGGCTCATACGAGCCGGATCAAACGATCGACTTATCTAGTATCTACGGCGCATTTATGTTCGGGCTTTTTTCTGCTGATAGCGGCATTGTCGAGCGCGCAGTGCAAACGGCGCGGCGTGTATTCAACGTGTCGCCCGATCGCCCGGGCGTTCCTCGCTATGAAAACGACAACTACCGCCGCCGCAATCCAGCGAGCCTCGGCAATTGGTGGTTCGTCACGTCGCTATGGCTCGCACAGTACGACTTAGAAAAAGGCGATGCCGCATCGGCGCACAAGACGCTCGCATGGGTGCGTGCGCACGCTCGGAAGACCGGCACATTGTGCGAACAAATCGATCCGGAAACAGAGGCAGAAGAATCAGTTTCGCCATTATCGTGGAGCCAAGCAGAATTCGTTTCGACCGTGCTTGACACAATTACGAAAGGAACAAGCAAATAGTGTCTGGACACGACCGCCTAAAGATTAGGCTTGCGCGGGCGCTACGCCACATGACGCCGGCGCACGTTGTGCGGACGCGCCTGACGAAGAAAACGATTCAAAGTTTTGCCGATCAAGTCGGGCTGGTTTATTTTGGTTATGTCGACCAGCGCGATGGCGATCGCCGCCCAGTGCGCGGGCACACGGTATCGCACACGCACATTGATAATCACGTTTGTATCGGTACAGTGCGCGGCTACGATGCGACAGTGCTTATTCGCAATGATGTCGTGCAGCTTCACGCGCCGAACACGACCGCAAAAACCAAGCGCCAGCGTTGCCATTGGCTCATCGTGGCGATTGATTTGCATACTCCGCGGACAGTTCCGCACGCTTACATCGGGCTCAAGCAGCACGATGCCGTATACCGTTCGTCGTATTCGCATGTGCGGCCGCTCGCGATCGGGAATCTCGCGGCGTACGCGCCTCAGTTTTTGAGCAAATATACGGTATACGGCACGCCGACGCATGCGCTCGAAATTGAACAGTTGATATCGCCGCAAATCGCCAGCGTCATCACTTCGCATTTTAGCAAAATGAGCATCGAAATCGACCGCGGCACAGTGTACGTTTATTCCGAAAACGAGCAGCCGAACGAAGTGCAGCTTGAGCGAATTCTGTCAAATGCGCTGTGGATCGCCGAAGCGATTGATACGGCGTATGGCGCTGAAATGTGAGGGCGCAGTCATTTACGGTCCACTTACTGCAGATAGCAAAAACCGCCCGTGATTTTAGAGCGGTATTTTATTGCATAAAACAGATTGTGTTAGCCCTTGCGCGGTTTCACCTCATTGCGGCCGAGCGATTTTTTCGTTTCGGTATACGTTGCATGCTTGCGCGCTTTTGGATCGTATTTGCGCAACTTTAATTTATCCGGCGTATTCATCTTATTTTTACGCGTAACATACGTACGATGCCCCGTCAGCTCGCTGACGAGCGCCACAATATTCCGCTTGGTGTTATTCTTCTTTGCCATAACTTCCCTTTTTACCTTTGTACTAAGCTTCGACTATACAATATAACAGATTGAGGGCGAGATTTCAAGATAGAGCCGGACACTATTATAAATTGTAAAAAACCAGCCAAGGCTGAGCTGAAATAAATCAAATCTGGAGCGTTTTTATACTTTCGCTAGAACCCATTTCAGCGCTGGCGAGCCAGAGCGCTGGAAGCCTGAAGATAATTTAATTCAAGCCACGAGGCGCAAGCGATAGCCCCGAGCCACTCCACCTGTGCGGGTAAGCCCGCACGTAATTCACCAGAAAAACCCTTTTCATATTTTTAAAATTTCCCCCGCCGATTTTATTTTTTAGTTGTAAAGGGTTTTCTGGTGGGTTGCCTACCACAAATGGTAGGGTGTCGCGGCTTTGGTCGGCGGGGCCGACGCGCTACGCGCCCCAAATCTTGAATATTGACCTAAGCCGGTAAAGTTTTTACGTTCTGATCATAAGTTTTCTGAAGTTCGTCAGCCAGAGATTTCTCCAAAGCCTCATCAGACAACTCCATGAAATACTCGTATTTGCTGCGCAACTCTTTTTGTATATCGACAGAGGCTAGGCTATAGTAGTAGCTGTTCTGGATAAGGTCTGCTGCGCAAATAGCCAGTACATCACTGCCAAGTTGAGCCGCTCGCGCAAAAGATTGTTTGACATCTTGATAGTCAGGTATCGTCAAGGATTCGACATATCGTGCAACCTGTTGACCAAATTCACGCTCTACATCAGCAACAGTAATGTCTGTATCTTCGACAATATCATGAAGAATGGCGGCAATAACCGTGTTTTCAGAAAAGTCTTTTTCCCAGATCATCTGAGCAACCTGAATTGAATGCAATAACACCGGCTTGGCGTTATTGCCAGACTCTTGCAGAGCATTCGAAAGAAAGAATAGTGCCCTCTCAATCTCGTGCCTGTCGTATTCAAATTCTGAAATATGCCTTTTTTCCATAACATCAATTCTCCTTTTTATACGCTGGATACGCCAACCGATTATTGATTTGTAGCTTGACTATATCTTCGTTGTTAATTTTTTCATTTAGCATCTCTCTTAAATCTCGATTATGGTAGCTAGCAAGTATCGCAGAAATCGGTCCAGAATGTGTCACGATCAACACGCACAGTTTAGAGCTTGCGTCATATATGTAGTTAATGGCATCAATAGTTCGTGTAGCCATTATTTCGTTTGATTCTCCCCCTGGAAAGCGTTTCTGCATATATCCGCCCTCTACTTTAGGAATGGCATCATACGGCAGCCCCTCATATTTCCCAAAACCGATCTCGCGCAGTCTTTTGTCCGGGATAATTTCTATGGAGCCAAGTTTGTCCGAGATAATCTTTGCAGTTTGCATGCATCTACCGAGGTCTGAAGCATAGATACAATCAATTTTATAGGGCAATCTCTTCAGCGCCAGGGCTTTATTGTGTGCTTGCTCCACGCCAAGAGGAGTTAATGCGCTATCGCGCTGCCCCATAGTGATGCCCGCCACGTTGTCTTCAGCCTGACCATGTCTAGTGATGAGTAGCTTCATAGTTCCATTGTCTCACAGCTAGGTCAGATTGCTGTTGTATTTCGTCGGTAGCCGCTTTTGCATTGTCATTATCGTCTAGGTACGTGACGACTCGCATAAGATACCAAGGGAGTATTGATTCGGCAATGCGATATGAGGAGGTTTGACCTACCACGTGTTCGTGCCTCATTAGGATATCAACCCATAACTCTTTCGTGACGCGATCCGATGAGCTCAAAGGTATTGTATCTATCAGGCTTGGCGTGTTGGCATATATATTCATCGCTTCAAACTTTCTTTCTGCTATAGCATCAGCGGAAATAGGCTCTGCCTGTATGAGCACCGGGGCATCAACTTGATCTAGGGATATGTTGTGTTTTGCCTTGCTCGTTAGTAGCTCCTGAACCGTCTCGTAGTAGGAAGTTGCGACCTCTCGAAACATAGGTATCATTTTATTAAAACTTGGCTTGTGAACTTTCTTGCCGAGCGGTATTTCCGTGACCTTGAGTCCGCTGCATAGATCATGGAGTGTTAAGAAAATATCAATACCGTATCCATAAGCGTAATCATGCCACCTTTGCTCCGTCATATACCGAATCTTCCGAGAGTGACAGCCTCATCGAGTGAACGAAAAGACCGGCGAAGTGCCAGCCTGTCGTTCGTATCAGTACGCTGCCCGCGCTTGAGATTCTACTAGCTGCAGCTAGGAGCGGAATTTCACCGCCAGCTTCTGGTGCGAACAGAGGGAGAACAGTCCACCACAGACTTTGAGAACTCTGATCGCACCTACGCCTTATCTTGCGTTCGGGCAAGGTACTAATACCAACAAAAAAAGACCGACATTTCTGTCGATCTATGATGAAAAACATTCTGGAGCCACGACCGAGGTTTGAACTCGGGACCTACGCCTTACCATGGCGTCGCTCTACCGGCTGAGCTATCGCGGCACATATCACCACGCTTCGCAACATACCCGCGGAGCATAGCACTTCAAAATTATACCAAACTCCACAGCCCCTGCCTAGTGCGCCAGTTATTTTCGGCGGGGAGCTCTAGCAGATTTAGCTTCGGGTTTTGGCAATTTCGGCGAAACGATAGAATCAATCAACAGCCACATGACAGCATTTGCAATGTACACGCCCGCTAGACCTACGGCAGAAAGCACCAGTGCTCGACTGACATCCGTATTGACTAGCACAAATATGCCTGCAACAGTAGACAGTAGTACGGCTATTGTTATGTACGCCCGCTGCAATTTTGTACGTTGATTCCGGTCGCCATTCCACTCGGCAACAAATTGCCGCAAAAACTCTCTCATATTTTAATTATAGCATAACTTTACGTAAAAAGCAATCAAGCATACCTATACGAAAGCAAAAAATCTCCTCAGACGCGGGGATAAGAAACAAAGAATGGTACCGGAGGTAGGACTCGAACCTACGAAGCTAAAAAGCGGGAGATTTACAGTCTCCTGTCATTGCCACTAGACGACTCCGGCGTGACGATATATAACGCAAGCTCATAAATATGAAAATCTTGCATAATATGGAGCCGCTTCAGGGATTCGAACCCGGGACCCCCTCTTTACAAAAGAGGTGCTCTAACCAGCTGAGCTAAAGCGGCACGGTAATATCCAAAAAATTAGAAAGGTACTAGCTTACGCTCAAGATATAGTGTAGCGTATTTGTGCGGTAAGGGCAAGTCCTTTACATCGCAACGCGGCGAGGCTGCTTGATACGTGCGGCGGGCGGATTTTTGCTGTTAATCGCGCGGTTAATTCGCTTGCGTAGCGCGTCAGCTTTTTCGTGCTCGCCATTACGCTCGTAAGCGTCTGCTAAAATGTTGTAGCTTTGCACGCTCGGCTCTAGCTCAATCGCGCGCTCTAGGTGCTCAAACATTCGCTTTGGATGGTCAAGCTTTTCCTGCACCTTTGCATACGCAATATGGCGCGAAGCGACCGTTTCTTCCATCGCGAGCGCCTGTTCAAACGCCAGCGCCGCTTTTTCGTAATTTTCAGTTTCATAATAAATCAGACCAACGTTGTGTAAACTTGATGCGCTCGGCTCTAAGCTCTGCGCAATCTCAAAACATTCAATCGCATCGCTGTACGCTTGCTGCTTGGCGTATAAAATACCGAGCCGGTTGTAGGCAGTAGCATTACGTTCGTCGATACGCAGAATAGTTAACAAGGCTTTTTCGGCGCGCAAATATCGCTGCGACTTCAATGATTCCTGAGCAATTTCCCATAATTTATCAAGTTTCGCCGACAGCCTCTGCGGCAAATCCCGCGTCGCTTCATTTGGCGACTGCGTATACCACAGAGTAAAAATCCCAACCGCAACGACAAACAATAGTCCAAACATGTTGCCGTTATTATACCATTAACTGCGTCAGGGCGACAAGTTGCAGACGTACGTTTCCGTTGGCGGCAATTCGCTCGTATGCGTCGGCGATATGCTCGCTTTTATGGATAAGGCTGTGCGACGGATTGCGATGCAATGTATGCGTAATGATCGCGAGACAGTACGATAACAACTGCTGTGCCGCCTGCCGGTCGGTGTAGCGCATAGCGATTACAGCGCGTTGGTAGTTTGATCCGCGAATAAACTGCTGCGCGTCGCGCACGATATTACCAATCTTCTCTAAATTCACCGGTTCGCGCGCGAGCCGCGTAAGTGCAGCCGGTTTTCCGGATGCTAAAAACAAAAGCTGCTGCTCGATACGCGGGTCATCGACGCCAAGCTGCTTAAGCAGCTGGCGCGTTTGGTGCAACGAAATCGGTCTAATACTAAATCGTTCTACGCGCGACAAAATCGTAGCAAGCATCAAATGCGGCTTGTGCGACGTTAGAATAAAGTGAATGTGCGGCGTTGGCTCTTCAAGTAATTTCAAAAATGCATTCTGCGCCCGGTGGTTCATGCGGTCGGCATCATCAATGATAAAAATAGTTCGCGCAGCAGCTCGCCCCCTCGCCTGCTGGCGCAGCTGGCGAATCGCATCAAGCTTAATTGAGCCCGCAGGAGCAACAGCGCCATCTTTATCGGTCGGTTGAATTATTGTAGCAATATTTGCACCAGCGACATACTTTGCAGCAGTGAGCAATCCAGCGCCGTCAGCGCCAGTTAGCAATGTTGATTGCGGCAAGTCAGCGGCAAGCGCATCAAGCTGCTGTTTCGTTGTGCTTTCAAATAGCAGGGTCGACATCATTCGCCTCTGGGAATAACTCAATGAACTCGCGCGGAACCGGCGCGGTAAATGTGCGGCGGTCGCCTGGCGCGATGGTGATTTCAAGAGAATACGCATGCAAAAATAGCCGCGCGGCTGGCACGCCGTACACGCGGTCGCCAGTGATCGGCGCACCGACGTGCCGCAAATGCACGCGCAGCTGGTGGGTGCGTCCAGTAAGTGGGCGAAGCAAAACGAGGCTTTTACCGTCGCGGTGTGCGAGCGCCTTATATACCGTTTGCGCCGGTTTGCCATTTACGTCTGGACGCCAGATGCTCGGAGCAGCAGGATTGCGGCCGAGCGGAACGTCGATTTTTGCATGCGGCTGCTTCAGTATGCCGTCCACGATCGCTAGGTAATATTTTTTCGTTTTACGTTCGGCAAATTGTTTTTTAAGCCGCACTGCCGCTTCCGGCGTTCGCGCACCGATTAGTACGCCGCTCGTGTCGCGGTCGAGCCGGTGGACGATGCCGGGGCGATTCGTATTCAGTCCAACAGTCGTATAACGCCGAAAAAAGTCAGCGACCGTGAACTCGTCGTTCAGCGCGCCCTTACTGTGCGTCAAAATCCCTGCAGGCTTATTAATGACGATAACGTCATCGTTAATATACAAAATCGGAAGCGCTTGGCTACTGTAGTCTGCTGCACTCGGCAGATTAATTTCAATCCGATCCGCTTCGGTGACTTCTTGCTTCGGGCTTTTGGCGGGCGAATTATTGACAAAAATAGTACCAGATTTGATATATTTCTGCCATACACTACGGCTATATTCAGGATGGCGCTCAGCGAGCACGATATCAAGACGACGTTTACGACTCGTTAACTGAAACAGATATACGTCTTTACCTTTGAACGGCAAACCGTAGGTTGTCAAGTCGCTCGTCGGATTTTCATAAAGCACCCCTTCGGCGTCGCTCTTTGCGGTAAATATCTGCTGCATGATATACGATTCGCGGTCTTCGGCTGTCTCGTCAAACAAAACAAAAAAGCGCTTACGATCAAACCGAAACGAAACAAGCCGGTTGATCGGGCTAGGATTCGTGACATTAATCTGATCAATATGGCGTGGCACATTATCTTCAGTTGCCGCATCAAACCGGCGCAAAATCGCTAATAGGTCGCTTGCGGTGACTTTCATTAGCGCCTCAATCCGATGGCTTTTTGCACGCGCAAAAGTGTTTGGTTGGCGGTTTGGTTGGCGGTGATCTCGGATGATTCAAGTTTACGCAAAATAGTATCATCGTTGACCTGCGCCAAGCGTGCTTGAAAGTTTGCAAGAAATTCTGACATTTCATCTGCGACAATCTTTTTGAAATCGCCGTAGCGCTCTAATCCAGTGAACTCGTCAATGGTCTGCTTCAATGAGACCGCACGACCGTTTGCCTGGCGCACAAGCGTCAAAATTTCTAGCAAGTTGCTGATGCCGGGCTGCGCGGCTTTGTCGTAACGCACCCGCCCGAGCGAATCGGTTGCCGCCGACATGATTTTTTTACGTGCAACATCTGGCGTATCGTTTAAGAAAATCACGCCCTTGCCTGTTTCGTCCGATTTACTCATTTTTTTCGTCGGATTTTGTAAGTCTTTGATGCGCAAGCCCTGGTCTTTACCAAAAAATTGATGCTGTTTCGCGACCGGCTCTGGCACAGTAAACAATTTGCCGAACTTATGGTTCATGCGCTCGGCAATATCACGCGTGAATTCTAGGTGCTGCGTTTGGTCGTCGCCGACCGGAACGTATGTGGCATTGTAAAGTAAAATGTCTGCAGCCATCAGAATAGGGTACGTGAATAGCCCGACTGAGGTATAATTTGAATAAGTTCCGTGCATCTTGTATTCAAGATCTGTACGCTCATAGAACACTGGATCAGATCTTAGTTTTTTGGTTTTTTCCTTAAACTGCGTCATGCGGCGCATTTCTCCAAAGCCGGTAAAATTGCTCATTATCACCGCCAATTCGCTATGTGCTGGCACATAACTCTGACGATATAATTGAATCGCGTCGTCATCAAGCGGCAAGCCGGCCGCCGCGTAGACACGCGCGTTATTCATAATGCTATCAAACAGTTGGTTGTGGTCAATCGGCGTTGTAAAACTATGCAGGTCGGGAATAAATAAATTAACAGTATACTCAGCCGAACGGCGCCGCGCCATATCGATAATCGGCAGTATCGCACCAAAATAATTGCCAATGTGCAAATCATTGTTGGCGCGAACACCAGTGAGGATAACGGGTTTAGTCATAAGTAACTCCTATTATAACAGGTATTTTTATTAGAAAAATAATCAGCTCCAGTAGTGCTACGCGGCGACCTAATTAACCGCCGAACAGTAAAACCAAAAGCCAAGCCCGCCGATCGTGTGACGGGCTGATCAGTAATCTCCAGAAATTATCTACAAAGCACAGAGCAAACCGCCACATAATGTGCTGGTGCGCCAAGCGAATGTGCTTTGTGATAATACCATGCGTCTATTATATCATAGTCACGAAAAAACCACCCCTGCCTGCGGGGGAGGTTTTTTGTAAGTTCGCCGAACAAAACAGCGCGGAAAGCCCTTAGCGCTTTGAGTACTGCTCACGTTTGCGAGCACTGCGTAAACCGTATTTTTTGCGCTCCTTCTCGCGCGGGTCGCGCTTCATGAAACCGGCTTTTTTCAGCGGAGCGCGCAAGTCTGGCGCACCGACAGTAATCGCTTTAGCAATTGCCTGCTTGATTGCGTCAACTTGTCCGCTTAGGCCGCCGCCTTTCACGAGCACGCTGACATCAAATTCCTTTTGCTTGCCGACAAGCGCAAGCGGATCGGTGATTTCAGCGAGCAGCGTTTTATTATCCGATAAGTAATCGCTGGCAGATTTGCCGTTAATCGTCACCTTGCCTTTGCCAACGGTTAGGCGGGCGCGTGCTGTTGCGCTTTTGCGCCGGCCTAGCCCATAGTCGTATGGTGCAGTGTTCGTAGCCATTAGTTAACCTCTACTTTCTCTGGTTTCTGTGCAGCATGCGCGTGCTCGCTTCCAGCAAAAATCTTCAGGCGAGCCAAGCGGCCTGCCGCGAGCTTATTTTTTGGTAACATACCTTTAACCGCAAGTTCAATGATGTTTTCCGGGCTCTTTTCACGCAACTCTTTAAGCTGCGCTTCTTTAAGCCCGCCCGGAAATCCGCTGTGGCGGTAGTACATTTTGTCGGTTTCTTTATCGCCTGTTACCGGTACTTCAGCGGCATTAATAACAATAACATAGTCACCACCGTCAACGTGCGGCGTATAAGTTGGCTTATACTTACCAATCAGATATTTAGCGATTTCGGTCGACAAGCGTCCAAGCGTTGCGTCTTTAGCGTCGATCAAAATCCAACGCCGGCTGACATCAGCTGGTTTTTGACTGTAGGTGCGATCTACCATTACTTCGCCTCCTTCTCTGGTTTCGGCATGTCTTTCAGCTCGTCGACAAACTCAATAACCGCCATTTGAGCACCATCGCCCACGCGTAAACGCGTGCGCTCAACGCGAACATGACCACTGGTGCGGCCAGTTAGCTGCGGTGCAATTTGATCAACCAATTTAACGGCGGCAATCTGCGTGCTGAGCCCGGCAATAACCGCGCGGCGGTTTGCAAGGTCGCCTTTTTTCGCCTTGGTAATTAACTTTTCAATATAGCGCACGAGCTCTTTGGCTTTTGGCAATGTCGTTTCGATCCGCTCTTCCATCACCAAGCTCGTCGCTAGACCTTTCAGAAGCGCTCTGCGCTGATCGCGTTCGCGGCCAAACTTGCGCCCTTTATATCCGTGTCGATGCATTTATTAGAGCTCCAATTCTGCTAATTTATCTTTAACTTCGTCAAGCGCTTTACTGCCGAACCCTCTGAGTTCGCGCAGATCTTGCTCGCTGAGCGTGACTAAGTCACGAACCGTGCGGATGCCATTGTTAGTAAGCGCGTTTACCGTACGAGCGCTTAAACCTAAGTCTTCAATTGACCGGTCAAGCTCGTCTACGTCGTCTTTAGCTTCAGTGCCAAGCGCCGGTGCGGCTTCAACTTTCGTACTGCCCGCCAGCGCGCTATATTGGTTTACTAAAATCGCGGCAGCTTCCTCGAACGCTTCGCGCGGCGTGAGCGAACCGTCGGTTTCGATCGTAAGTTCCAGTTTGTCAAGGTTCGTCTCTTGACCAACGCGGGTCGGGTCAACCTTAAACCGCACGCGTGTCACCGGGCTAAACATTGCGTCGACAGCGATCATATCGCTATGCAAACGCTTTTCGCTCGATTCTTCAATCGTTTGGTAACCACGCCCGGATTCAACCACGAGATCGAAAACGGTCGTTCGGCTGTCATCGTCAACGGTGCAGATGACATGATCTGGATTCATTACCTCAACATCAGCGTTCGCTTGAATATCAGCGGCAGTGATTTCACCCGCACCATGTTTTTCGATACGCAACTCAATAGGCTCGTCGGTCGCAATACGGAAATTCACGCCTTTGAGGTTTAGCATAATGTCGACGACGTCTTCTTTGATACCCGGAACGGTCGTAAACTCGTGTGTTGCGCCCTCAATACGGAATGCCACGACGGCACCGCCGCGAATACTCGAAAGTAGCACGCGGCGCAAGCTATTACCAAGCGTGTTGCCGTAATTGACATGCAGAGGCTCAACAATAAACGTACTCGAAAACTCGCTATTATCAATAATCTGAGCAAGTGCTGGATTGTGAATTACTTTAGACATTTTATATCTCCTTACCCTTTTTAGCGTGAGTAGTACTCAACAATTAGCTGCTCATTAATATCCGCTTCGGCTTCCTCGCGCTTCGGCACACCAGTGATTTCAATCTTCAGCTTTTTAACATCACCCGTCAACCAGCTAAGCGGTACTTGCGACGTATTGCTGTAGATATCGTTTATATTCGTGAAATAGCCTGATTTGACGCTCTTTGGACGAACGGTAATGATATCGCCGGCTTTAACGCGAATCGACGGAATGTCAACGCGGCGGCCATTGAGCTCAAAATGCCCGTGGCTCACGAGCTGACGCGCTTGGCGACGGCTCGTTGCGAAACCAGCGCGATATACAGCATTATCTAAGCGCAGCTCCAGGAATTTCAGTAGGTTTTCACCAGCGAGTCCCGGCTTGCGAACCGCTTCGTTCATCAACTTTGCGAATTGCTTTTCAAGCAAACCATACATGCGGCGCACTTTTTGCTTTTCACGCAGCTGCGTAGCGTACATACTCTGCTTACCTTGGCGACCATGCGCGTGTTCGCCTGGAATACCACTTTTGCGCGCAAGAATCTTATGCGCTTTCGGATGAAGCGCAACACCTTCGCGGCGGCTTTGCTTCACTATTGGGCTTCTATCTCGCGCCATTACGCCCTCCTTGCCTTTCGCGGACGGACACCGCCGTGCGGAACGCCGGTCACGTCTTTTATGCTATTAACTGTGATATCAAACGTACTGAGTGTACGAATCGCTGCATCGCGGCCCAAACCAACGCCTTCGACGAAGACATCGACCGTGCGCAGACCGTAGCTGCTTTTGGCTGCTTCAGCCGCTTTTTCGGCAGCGATTTGCGCAGCATAAGCGGTACCTTTTTTACTGCCGCGAAAACCGCACGCGCCAGCGCTTGACGCAGTAAGTGCATTGCCCTTACCATCTGCAAATGTCACAATTGTATTGTTAAATGTTGCTTGTACATGCAGCTGACCGTTCGGAACAGATCGGCGCTGCTTTTTCTTTGAAGATTTTGCTTCTGCCATAAATCTAATCCTTCCTCATCAAGTCTTGCTTGCTGCTTTTGGTTGCGCGCCGCCCACGGCGATTGCCTTACCCTTACGAGTCCGTGCATTCGTACGAGTACGCTGACCGCGAGTCGGAAGACCAGCCTTGTGGCGCAAGCCGCGGTAGGCATTAATGTCTTTCAGACGCTTAATATTATTTGTCACCAGGCGTTGCAGATCGCCCTCGGTGACATAATCCTTGTCGATAATGTCGCGAAGCTTCTGCTCTTCAGCCTCGGTGAGATCTTTCACCCGAGTGGTCGGCTCAATCTTTGCCGCCGCAAGGATGTCTCGAGCAAGCGTGCGCCCAATACCATGGATGTAGG
>CALJTR010000019.1:0-1893 GCA_937975975.1 uncultured Candidatus Saccharibacteria bacterium
TAAACTGAAAGTTGGAAAAATAATCAGGAGAATAGCTGCTATGTCATATTGTAGCAATCCGCATGCGCCCAAAGCTAGAGAGCTAGATTTGCGATGGAATGCAAATATACCAACCTTTAGCTCAGCGCCAATTAAAAACGCTAAATCACTACCCAAAGAGACAGTTAAAGCCATAATAGATGAACGTAGGCGCAGCGGTAGAGGCGCATACTTTATTCAACTCAAGCAGCTAGAACGCGCCGGCATCGTCCAGCACTTTTTCTATCCGACGATTCCGCCACGGGTCGAATATGAATTGACGAAAGCTGGTCTTGAATTATTGAAGTTGACGGGCGATATAACCACGTGGTTTGATTCTCATTCTGAAGTTCTGCACAAGTCCCAGAAAACCTACGACAAGAAACGCGTGACCGTACTGCGGCGATTATAAGTTACGCTTTTTCTCTATCGCTTCCAGCACTTCGCGGTGTCGCAATTTTGCTTGTTTTTTGCTTACAACTACTCCGCCGCATTAACCGAAAATGTACAAAATTGAAAAAACAACATGAATCATCACATACCGAAACGCCACAAAAATCCAAGCAAACGGAATGAGCGCAGCAGCCACCAAACTGAGCAACACTTTCATAGCCGGATTATCTACGTCCGTGATTTTCCAAATACGTTTTGCCGAACCACTAAACGATAACGGCGAAGATATAACAACCTTTTCGGATTTTAGTTTGCTCATGTTTTTATTCTACTTGTAATTTTTATTAATGTAAAGTTAGCAGTCAAATATCATTTTTAGTAAGTTCGTTAATTTAATTTTTAACTCAAACTAAAACATGGTTACACCTCTATAAATCTAGCAAACCTTTCAGAAACTAACAAACTATTGCTGTCGCAGCAGACTTTTAAGTGCCGTCTTGCCAAGTAAAATGATGCCTGCTAACGTAAAAATAACAGAGTTAACCACAAAGTTCACGCTCTGATGAAAGGGAGTTTATGGTGTCAAGAAAAACATATTGTTTGGCGGCAATATTTATCGTGGTTGGAGCGCCATTTATACTGGCGAACGTAGCCCTGGCTGCGCCAGCGGGTGTCAGTAATGTCAAGAATTTTATACGAAGCGTCATCCAAGTGGTGGCGGGCTGCTTTTGTGAGGTCAAACCGCAAAGACCCACATAGCCGTACCATGTCTTAAATTATTTCAAAAATGTTTCAACAATTCAATTACAATGTCGACATAGTCGTGGTTGCCGTGGTTGTCCCATCTTTCTTATTACCAAACATTACCGAAGATGGGATTGCAGGAAGAACATAAGAACATATAACTCGCGTTTCATCATATTAAGTTAACGAGGACTTTCTCTTTGAGACAATGTGTCATGAGTTGGCATATTCTTTATTCCAGAACATACAGAGACAATGTTTGATGGCATAATAATTAGAGGGGATGGCAGTTGTACTTGAAGAGGAAGCTATGAATAAGTTTACGCGGTATAACGGTATAACAAACAGTTCTTCCTGCGTGAAATACAAAATACCAGACGAAAAGAAGTTGACGCTATGATTACGGCACTAAAAGACAACTTTAGCTGTACAGCCTATGACTATAATACAATATTTTATACTGGCGATGATTCGTAACAATAGAGATACGGCCACCGTAATGAGTATTTAGTTCCTAGGTAGATATATAATGAGCGAGACGATGTGCATTTATTTTTCATCTCTACTTGTGGTTTTATAAAAACATCGGCATAATAGATAACATTAGGAAAGGTGATATGAGGCAGTATTTAGATATATTACGATACGTCCGCGACAACGGCATCCAGAAAGGCGACCGTACTGGCACTGGCACAACTGAAATATTTGGTGCGCAGACGCGATACAATTTAGAGGACG
>CALJTR010000020.1:0-34585 GCA_937975975.1 uncultured Candidatus Saccharibacteria bacterium
GGGCAAAATTCATCTCACACAATAACACCAATTTTTCATATTTTTCAACAGAACCTGGGTATGATTCGGGGGTACAGAACGTTACTTGGAATAATCCGTACTTTTCAAGTGCACCGGACACCAATGATGGGCACTTTTCGTCGTCAATGGTTCACGCTAAAAACATCACCTACAATCACCCCACCTGGTATCGAGCACTTGGAGCCGGTAATCATCTACTCGACATCATGGGCAGTAGCTATATCACTGTTAACGCACCTAAAGTTATAGGCGTCACCGAGGCTCAAAAAAATAGCCAGGCAAATTGGTTCAAGGAAGCAATCCAAGTCAGTTACGCAACACGAGGCTCCCTCGGAAGCAATGCCCTAGATGCAACACCCCAAGTATTTGATAGTTTGCCTAGCCACCATATTGTTGTCAAAGATGGTTCATTCACTCCTTCTTACGACGACAACGGTAATATTACTTCACTAGCACCAGTTCCGATTGGCGAACATGCCGATGTTTCTAATCAACAAATTCATGATATCGCTTTTACGAATAATTACATCCTTGATCCATTACCCGCTTCAACAAATAGAAACGAAATTCTCGGAGTAATACATTTCCTATCGACAAAAAATTTGACCATTTCCAACAACACATTTGAATATAAGACAGCGCCGGCAAACAGTTATATTATCTCCGTAGAGTCATACGCTAAATTACCAAATATGCTACCGCTTGAAAATATCGCCATTACCGGTAATACTTTTAAAAACGTAAAACCAACCAAGGCATACGTTCTGGCGCAAGTTCTACCCGGCCCCTATGGCACAACGCCCATCAATACTCTTACAATTTCAGGTAATACCGTATGGGTGACAGGTAATCATCCTGAATTTATAGAAACAATAAATACTGCGCACATAATTGGTCTCACTGTCAGCGGCAACCAGTTTAATCCTCAACAAAATAAACTAAATCAACCAGGTACTGGCGCGCAGAGACCAGTCACAGCACCAAATACCGGAGCAGCTCCGCTCGGCAAACCAAACCCGACGCTAGCGATTGCTAGCTTAGGCCTAATATGTATAGCTAGTGCCTTATATGTAATTACAAAACGACGCTGACTAACAAAAGAAATATCTACTATAGTCATAGCTGCCTGCACTGAGCGTAATACCTGCAGACGTTTCAGAGAGTTAAGAATACTTAATGCCGCGCTAGCACGAATTATCTCCGCATGACGCGCACCATTGCATGGCGAATTGGTACGCCATTCAACGTGTAGCCAGCTTGCATTTCCTCAGAGACAACTTCGCTGTCACCTTCAGATTCTTCGTCAAATTGCACTGCCTGGTGCAATTCCGGATTAAACATCGTACCCGGCGCAGCGGCAATTTTTTTCACACCGAGCGCCTCAAGCTGTTTCGCGAGCTGCTTGTCAATGCCCGCGATGCCTTTTGCCCATGGATTATTTGCTAAGTCCGCCGGTACATTCGCCACTGCCCGCTCAATTGTATCTATTACTGCGAGCAGCTTCAAAATCGCCTTCGTTTCACCCGCCTGGCGCGCCGCTTGTTTTTCACTTTCCATGCGCTTGCGATAATTTTCAAAATCCGCCCGCGTACGCTGCAAGTCCTGCGTCAACTCACCAATTAATTGCTCATACTCTTCTGCTTTTTTTCGCTTTGTCATCTATAAAACCTCCTCTAACATTGTTCCGGCGCGTCGAACCAATTCCATCGTACGACGATAGTGCTGACGAGTCGGACCAATAATACCGATGTAGCTACGATCGCTGAATGGCGAGCGGAATCGGCTAATAATAAGTGTTGCACCGCTTGATTTGCCGATCGGATTTTCGCTGCCAATGAATACGTTCAAAGGCTCATTTGGCTGTGCCTCACTCAGCCACGGCTCAATATTATCAATCAATGTCGCAACGGCGCGCACATGGTCGCCTTCGCGAAACTCCGGGTGGCTAAACAAATTCGCAATACCGTTCATATACAACTCGCTGCCAATCGTCGCAAATCCAAAATTTCCCGTCAAGTCCACCAAGCTATCAACTGCCGAACGAATTGCTCGATCAGCCTTGTTGATATGCGAACTGACATGAGCCTCAATCGCTCGCGCACTGCGGTCAATGCCGCTCGGCAACTCCGTCATCGTCGCTTCGGTGATACCATTCACATAAAACCGATAGCCCTTGTCGGTCGGAATACGCCCCGCGCTCGTATGCGGCGCTTCAATAAATCCCATATCTTCAAGTTTCGCCATTTCGCTGCGAATCGTCGCACTGCTTACGCCAAAAAGTTTCGCTAGCGTAACGCTGCCTACGGGCGCCGCAATCTCGGCGTATTGTTCAATAATCGCTGCTAAAATCGCTTGTTGGCGGTCGGTCATGGCTATATTGTAACGCATATTTAGCACTCATGCAAGGCGAGTGCTAAATCGTCGGCACTACATAACCGTCACAACAAACTCTATCCGCGGCGCGGCTGTGCCAACCCTTGCAGTTCCTCAAGTAGATCCCGCGCCACTAGTCGCGCTTCATCGTCTTTGCGGTTATATGCATCTGGTTTTCGCGCGATATCACCTGCGATACGCACCGTTTCGTCCAAATTGTCGTTAATAATAAAGTGATAGTACGGCACTTCCAAAGCATGCGTCAACTCTTTGATAGCGCTCGCGAAACGTTTCGGCCATTCGGCTTCAAATTCCTCAACACTCGCATAACGCGTCTGCAGCCGGCGGCGCCATTCGTCATAATTTGGCGGCAATAAAAAAATCGCAACAACTGTCTGCGACAGATTCTTATACTCGTCCACACCCTGCACATCAATATCGGTAATAGCAATTCTGCCCGCATCGTGAATCGCCTGAATCTCCGCTACGCCTGTGCCATAGACTGTACCGTGCACGAACTTCGCCTCAATAAAGTCATGGGCATCAAGCATTTTTTCCGCTGTCGCCTCGTCAATGAAATGATAATCCACGCCATCGCGCTCTTGCACGCCGGCGTTTTGCCGCGGCGAGCGCGTCGTATACGACACAATATCGGCAAACTCCGGGTCTTGCAACAGCCGCTGTTTTGTCGTGTCCTTGCCTGCGCCGGAAACTCCCACCAATAAAACAAGTTTCGTATCTGCGACAAGCTGCCGCACGCCGCCATTCGGCTGGTAGGCGGCAATTTTTTGTGCTAAATCCATGCCCTATTGTACCACATGATATCTTGACGATACTTAACGCCAAATCAAATATACAGCCAACATCAGCACACTTACTAAACCGCCAGAACTACACGCTGCCCAAAGTTCACGCTACGGATGCCATATCTGCAGTCTATCGTACATCAGCTTGCGGCTTTCGCGCGCTGCCCGCGTATTTGCGTCCGTCGTGCCACCAACGTTCATGCGTATTGACTTCGTTGACAATACACCGTTACCCGCAAACACATGCCCCGCCCCACCGTATACCGCCAGATCAGTATTCTGCGGTCGCTGGTCTTTAATGCTTTTACCCATGCTGGCGCTGTTCCACATTTGATCATCGCTACCCGCAATAATCAATAGGTTCGCTTTGGTATTGAGCGGAATCTTCTTACTCTCATTGTTCTCATCCATATCAACCGCCGCTTGGTACGCGTTTTTATATGTAACCGGCGCTTTTGCTATCATCGGAATTATCATATCACCAATAAAATGTCCGAAACTTGTTTTTTGGATATCAACATACGGTAGCTCCTTACCTTGCCACGTCCACGACGAACCATAATTTTCAAAATCAAGCCCGTTGAAATTATATGCCGACGGCGCCGCCAAGATCGCATTATTGATTTGCGGATATTTCGATGTGAGGTTAAGCACATACTCCGCGCCTTTCGACGTACCCATCACTGTCAATGGCGATGCACTTTTAGCATGCGTCTCTACGTAGCGCAGCGCCTGCCCAAACTGCTCAAGCGGCACGCGCGCCAATGTCTTCGGCTGGTTTTTCTGCCCAAACATAAACAGCGACAGCACCTCGTAGCCGTTCTTTGCAAAATAAACCGCCTGCGCATAATTCGGCGTGCCGTCCGATCCGCCGTAAACGATAATCGCGCCTTTATGTTTAATTTCACGCGGTACGAGATGAAATCCCTGCGCCGCACCGTCATCAACGCGCCGCACGTCCACCCCGTCAATATTCGTTGGGTAGAGCGATAGATTCGCTGGATCGCGAAAATACGCCGGCGCATCAAATCTGTATGCTTCGCCGCCATACACATGGTCGTTATATGTCCGTACGCCAATGATAAGTAATGTAATCGCAGCGATAATACCGAGCAGTGTGAAACTGATTCTTTTTAGTTTTTTAGCCACTTTTAAGCTCCTTTATTGATTTTAAGCGTCACGCAATTTCATATAGACTACTTACACATATTATTCTAGCATAGAATAGCACGTCTCTGTTATGACTTGTCAGTTATAGATCCCGCCAATCAGAAAATCTGGCGAACCAAAATGAATATTCCGCCCAGAAAATTCATCTATATCATTCTTTAGCTGACTATCAATAGGAAAAATTAAAAGAAAACGACGTTCAATTTCGCTTCAACATCACCGTAAACGCCTCGCTCGGAATATCGACTTTTCCAAAGCGCTTCATGCGTTTTTTACCGCGCGCCTGCTTGGCAAGCAACTTTTTCTTACGCGAAACATCGCCGCCGTACAAATAGCCGGTAACATCTTTGCGATAGGCACCGATATTTTCACGGGCAATAAATTTACCGCCGATTGCCGCCTGCAAACTAACTTCAAAGCTTTGGCGCGGCACGACATCTTTTAATTTTTTGACAACTTCTCGCCCTAATTTTTGCGCCTCGCTGCGGTGGCACATTACACTCAGAGCGTCAACCATTTCACCTGCCACGTAAAAGTCTACCCGCACGAGATCTTCCGCCTGGTAGCCTGCTAACTCATAGTTAAACGAACCATATCCCGACGTCACGCTTTTGAGCTGATCGTAAAAATCGGTTAGCAAATTGGCGAGCGGCGCAACAAACGAAACAAGCGCCCGCTCATCAATGTAGCTGAGGTTTTTTTGCCGCCCGCGTTTCGATACGATCAACTGAATCACTGCGCCAATATATTCCTGCGGTACAACAATTTCGCCATTTATCCACGGCTCGCGGATCTCGACAATCTGCGCAGGGTCGGGCAACTCGCTGGCAGACTTAATATCTAATTCTTCGCCGTTTGTCATAGTAATTTGATAGTCGGTACTTGGATTCGTTACTACCAAATCAAGATTGTACTCGCGCTCCAGCCGCTCGCGGATAATGTCCATATGCAACAACCCCAAAAAGCCGATCCGCACGCCAAATCCCAACACTGGCGAATTTTCCGGCTCAAACTGCAATGCCGAATCACTTAAACTCAGCTTCTCAATTGCTTCCTTCAGATCATTATAATCCTCATTCGACACCGGAAAAAAGCCCGCATAGACAAAGGGCTTGACTTCTTTGTAGCCAGGGAGGGGTTGGACTATTATTTGCGACATATTAGTAAAGTGTATTATAACATTTTTGTCCGAAGACTTCACAAAAACCACGCTAATTGACATACCGCTCAATACGCTCAGCTCGCAGAGTTAGCACCTCAGTCAAGCCTTGCAAATATGCCGTATACTGCTCAACAGTCTGAGGCAACGGTGACGTTTGGAAATCATCAAAATCTGTCAGTATGTTAACTTGGTATTCGTCATCAACAAAATCTTGCAACAAGAAAAAATCGACATAACCCTGAAAATCACCAAACCACTCAAAAAAGTCATCATAACGATCAAAAACATCAGCCAGCGGACTGTCTTCGCCCCGATACCAGCGGGCAATGCATTCTAACGTCAGGTCAAACCGATCGCTAATTTTACGGTGCCAACCTCTCGCACGATTGATGGTTTGTGTGCCACCGCGTAGCTCACTGGGAAAAATAATTTCTGAACCGATGCGCCAATCAACATTGTCTATTGCCGTCAAAACATCTTGTGATGTCTGCTCAACAATCAACTTATTACGCTTCCAAGATCTAAAAGTAGCTGCCATATTATCGCTCGAAACAGGAATCTGACACCGACCATCACTAGCTATCAAATACGATCCCTGATCTAGCATAGTCAGTTGACGACCATTAGGCAGTGGTTTAGTCCACAATTCAGCATGATAGCGTTTTAATGTCGGACTGTGCTGATCTGGATCTTTATTGTTAGCGTCTTGACGACAATCAAACCAAACATCAATCATTAGTGTCACTCCTTTCTTAGTACTAATTTGCACATCGCGCGCGATCTTCAAGTTGGAAGTACTCAATCCGCCGCAATAACATCCCCAATAGGCCGCCGCTTAGAATAAGCCTGCTGCTTGCCATAACCGATGCGTAGCAAAATGGTTGGATATTCTCCGGCCAGACCCAGCGTCCTCGTCATTTCTGAGGCAATCTCTGCTTCTTCGTTTGGCTGATTCAAATAGGCATGAGCGATCCCAAGTTCCGTGGCAGTCAGCAAGAAACGCTGCAGCGTCCGACCCAAATTCACCCATTCGCGCCGACTATTTTCTCTTGTTGTAAAGAGAACCAGATGAGAAGCCGATGCTATCTTTTCGCGATCGGCCTTATTCTGCGTCTTAGCATTGATAGCCATCGACATGATCGGCTCAGCCATCCAACGCGGCACATTAGGCGCACCAAACACGGCATAGCTCAGTCCGTCAAGTGTCTGATCTTGATGTTTTTTGTTAAATCGCATCCAGCTTTTCAGCTCAGCCTTAAATGCCTCATTTTGCATTTGACGCGTATTGCCCTGAAGAACGTATTGCTCAATATCATTAAACTGTTTGGTTTGACGCACGTAATAATGAACCGAGATGCCCTTTTCACTGCGGATAGATTGTAATTTCTTTAGTACATCTAAGGCAATTTCCTCACCAGTATAAATACTACGATTGGTCTGCCGTAAATCTATCTGCTCAAACAGTGGACTGGACTTGACGTCCACTCCTTCTGTGAGCGCAACTGCAATAACTCCCGTATCTCCAACCGCAACAGAAGACTCATAACCTATGTTTTGTGCCGCCAAACACAAATTCTCAGCTGCACAACCTAGGCTCACAAATAGCTCCCTGTCATCAGGATCAACTACCGGCAGTCTTCTGTCAAAATCAGGGTGAATTTCCACCACCGACCCGTTCTGACGAAACCTCCAAGGCTGAGTATTGTGTCCTGACGGCGCTTTGGTTGCCTTAGAAACCAAAAACTCAAAGTCAGCTGGTGACATATTGTTACTGCGAGACACTCTTGCCATAATTCTACCCAATACGCGAGCCTTCCTATCTCGTTAGCTACTTCTTATAACCAAGCATACTCGCCCTATAGGAGCGAGGTCAATCAATATCGCCAAGACTAAGCTTTCAGTTGCTGTCCTTCAGATCATTGTAATCTTCGTTAGACACCGGAAAAAAGCCCGCATAGACGAAGGGCTTGACTTCTTTGTAGCCAGGGAGGGGCTGGACAGAAACTAACGACACGTCAAACTACACCAAATAAGAATAGTGCCTCTCTGGATTTTTATATGCCTCGACGTCTATAGCCCCCTGTTTAATTAGCTCATCTTTGATATTTTCAAGAATACGTGGATTAAGACCAGAATCAATAAATCCCTCCGCAACAACAGGATCTATGTGGCCACCCTCAACGAGACGGCTGAGACGTATGCTAGCCCTTTCAGCGCGACGGTCGGTGGACATTGCTTCCTGGAGCGTCAGCGGGCGAATTGCGTTATTCATCCAATACTCCGCAAGAATAGTATCTGGATTATAGCCATTAGAACAATCCTTTTCTACCATCTTAGCTATTTAAATCAACCGGCCGTTAGCCCACTCGTCACGCAAACCTTAACGTCGACCATCATAGTCATCACATCCAAACAAATCCTTAAACTCAATAACAGCCCACGTAAGGCTGACAAGATTTCTAGTAGCTTCGCTTCTTTCATCAAATCCATACTCTCTCCTCTGTTCCACGATATAACACTCCACAAATTATCTATAATATTACTAATAATATAAGTTATTATTTGTGAATTGTCAATAACACCCAGACCGAGTATTCACCAAATGAATCCAGACCGAGCCAGCATACAGACGCCAGCACAATGAGGGACACTGCAAAAAGGTAGAAACATGTTTACTAACTCTCGCAGTCGATACATTTGCGTTTAATAAGCAGTACGTTTACTTTTATCCAATGCCCTCTGAACAGTACGGGGATTAAGTCCCGAATTAAGTAGATTCTCGGCAATCACAGGGTCGATAAAACCACTCTCAACGAGTCGACTGAGACATACGCTAGCCTTTTCAGCGCGACGGTCGGTGAGCATTGCTTCCCGGACTGGCTGTGGACGGCTTAATTTATTCATTTTATCCTCTGCAGCAATAGGATCTATGCTACCCGCTTCTACCTCCGCGACTAATGAAGTTGCTAGTTCACCAAGCTGAGAATCCCTTCGGTCATAATCAGCCTCCCTACCAAATTTGGCAACATTCCAGCCAAAACATACAATATCCCGAAAAGTGCCTACCCTTTCTAAAAAACTAGGATTTTCTCCCATAACGCAGTACTCCCAAATGATTAATTAACAGTCCTCATCATAGTGCCGTTATTTATATATGTCAACAATAAGCAGTATAGCTAACTATCAGTCGGAATGGAGATCTTAAGGTTGAGATTTTTATAATTTGACATTCTTTCCTAAATAATGCACAATTAACTCTGCGGGTTATTCTACTGCCGACTCGTTCTGACGAAAGCGCCACGGCTGAGTATTGTAGCCTGATGGAGCTTTGATAGCCTTAGAGACCAAAAACTCAAAGTTAGCTGGTGATATATTGTTACTGCGAGAAAATATATCACATATCAATAGTTTCTATCAGTTCGTGTGATAGATAGCAGATATTCAAGAGCTTTTAGCTTCCTAGCTTGGTCTGGTCGGATATTTTTAACCCTCATGTCCGCATGCGGTACAATCTCATCTAACCGCTTGAATTCTCCTGATTCTGTGTCTATTACAGCACACAGCATTCGCTGAGCCTCTGGCAAGTTGGATAGGTCTGCCTCAATAGGCAGCTCATCATCATACGGCCCAAATCGTTTCATATATAGTTGCGAGTCACCCACTAAATCCTGCAGCAGGTGCGCAGTAGTATGATTCGGCGTGCCGCTGTATGGCAAATCCCAGTAGCGATACGTTTTCGTCCCTAGTTCTGATGTTATATCCGGACGTCTCTCGTCTTTGATTGCTTGATACTGATTCTCTAATTGCTCCGCTGTAGCTTTATTATTTCGTGATGTAATATCTATACGCACATAAGCTTGAGCGGTTGGTTTCAAAAGTCCAACAGGTTTCCCAACGAAGGCAGCAAACCGAGATGTCGCATCGCCTCGAATACCGAACGCATACACAAACGTACCGTCCTCCTGTTTCGTAACATCAATGGTTATAGCGTTACCTTCAAAGGAAGTTCCCTCGTATTCGTAGGGAGCATCTGGATATTCAGCGCCGCCCTTTGGCATAAATGTTCTATATTCGCCTGGTCGTAGCTCTTTTGTCAGTCGATCTAGCGGTTCAATTATATCCTCTTGAAGAATATTACTGTTGCTTCGACAACCCCATGAGCACAAAGAAGATTCACTGTTTTCACTATCAATTGGACCAATAAAATACTTCTCCAAGTCGCTATATAAATCCGCCCTACTGGTATATTTGACACACATCTGTCCTACTTCTATATCAAGACCGGAGACATCGGCTTCACGAAGCAAACTAAGCACCGAAGAGTCGACTTCATGCAGCGCGCGTTCTTTCAAGCGCAAATCTATGAATGATTCTTTCCAATCTTCATACATCTCATCGTTTTCTTCCAGACCTGGATATTGACAGACAAGCTCTTTATACGATTCGATATCTGGAATAATCATTGCTAAGTTATGGCGAATAAAAGGGTAGTGCTGCCACCACACTTCGTCGCGGCGCCCTTCTTTGCTGCGCTCTGCTAATTTCTCATGAAAGACCTCCGACAAAGCGAGAACTGCACGATCGTGAAGCTGCGGATCAGAACCTTCAATTGCTGTTGCTTTCAAATACGCATCAGCACAGCGGCTTTTAATGTTTTCTCTATACCTATCTGCATCTGGCACATCTATCTCAAATTCTTTACTCACAATCTCGCCGAAACATTTATTTGGTTCAGAGGAGATGGCCGCAACGAACCCATCTAGCTGCTCATTAAACGCACTCTCCCGTTTTCGTTCAGCCTCCCGACGCGCAATATCCTCTTGTATAGTTTCCGTTTCTCGCCTCGCCTCCTCGGCTACTTGCGCTGCTATCTCTTCCCTCTCGTCAGCTGTTCTCCCCAGGGAATGCTGCGCTACTCTATCTTCTCCCTCGTCGACCGTTCTCCCTAAAACATACCGGGTCAATAATTCCAGCTTCTTTGAATCGCCCGGATTCTTTTCCCGATGATACGAATCGCCTAAACTCCCATACCTCTGTAGCAATGTATTTAGCTTGTCATCACCCCACTCATCCGTTAACCTTGCGGCTGCATCGCTGTTTAAGAACTGCTCCATTTCGTCGGGAGTAGCTAGATTAGCCATAATTCTAAATCTGGATCAAGAACGGTACCGCTCGCTGAATCAGGAAGTGTACCATCACAAATACTACCATATGACCACTCTGCTTCGGCGTGATCATGAGGCAATAAATTCTGATGACTATCGCTCATAATTTAATAATAACAGATTTCTTTCTAATCGTCAATATTATCATGGTAAATAACTACCTACGCTTAATTCTATCATCCTAAGCACCCTTAGTCTTATCACTAAGGATGATAGCCCTCTCTTTACGGGTTTGATGCACGGTATTTTCCAGCTCCGTCGGACAAGCTATATACAATCTTCTAGTTTTATTCTATATACTTCTTCAGCGTCACCGTATCACCCACTCGCGCTTCACGCGTGGTTTTTAGGTTGGTGACGATGTAGCCGATTTCGCCGGTATCAAGCAGCGGGTCGGGCGTCATCATCGGGCTGAGGTGACCGACTTCCAGTGCCAAGCCATTCGCGTCCGTCGCGAGCATTTTTATCGCCTCGCCTTTTTTAATTTGCCCATCAACCACGCGCACATACAAAATCACCCCGCGGTAATCGTCATAATAACTATCGAAAATCAGCGCTCGCGTTTTATCATGCGTGTTGCCCGTCGGCGCTGGAACCCGTTTAACGATCGCCGCAAGAACCTGGTCAACGTTATTTCCCGTCTTTGCTGAAATCTGAATTATCTCATCTTCGCGGCAACCAAGCAGATTGATCACTTGCCGAGACACGCGCGGCACGTCGGCAGCCGGTAAATCAACTTTATTGAGCACGGGAATAATCACCAAATTCTGTTCCATCGCCAAATATACATTCGCAAGCGTTTGCGCTTGAATCCCCTGGCTAGCATCAACCACTAGCACCGCACCTTCGCACGCCTGCAAACTGCGCGACACCTCATAGCTAAAATCGACATGACCTGGGGTATCAATGAGATTGAGATCATATACACCGCCTGCACAGCCTGAGTCTGCCTGGGTAATTTCGTCCCATTCTTGGTCGCGCAGAGTATCCGATTGCTCCAGCTGATACTCATATTTCATCCGCACCGGCGCCAGCTTTATGGTAATCCCTTTCTCGCGCTCTAGTTCCATGCTATCCAGCAGTTGCGATTTCATCTCGCGCTTCGCTACCGTCCCCGTCATCTCCATCATGCGGTCGGCGAGCGTCGATTTACCGTGGTCAATGTGCGCGATAATACAAAAATTACGAATGCGGTCTAACTTCACCGGCGCAATCTCCCAAAGAAGAGCTTATATAGCCGCCCAAGCACTGGATCGGCTTCGCGCAGTTTAAGCAGCACACTCAACTCAACATACACGCAAAAACTCACAAGCACGATCATCGAAAACTTCGGGAAGGTCGACATAAAGCTCATGTCGCTGCTCTGCAGCTGCAGCAGTTGCGTCGTCGCATACGTAATCGCGCCCATGCCAGCGCTTGCCAAAACCATCTTTATTGCTGCTTGTATAAAATCACGCGTAAAAATTCCCGGCATACGACGGCACAAAATTACAAATAAAACGATCACCTCGACAACTGCGACAATTGATTGCGCCCATGCCAGCCCGAACACGCCCCAACCAAACACAAGCGTAAAAATTACTGCGAGAATGACATTCAGCGTAATCGTCCCGACTGAAATATACAGCGGCGTTTTCGTATCCTGCTGCGCGTAAAATGAGCGCGCCATGATATGGTAAATCGTACGAAACAAAATAGAAATAACAAGCGCGCCTAGAATATTCGCGATCAATAAATCGCCGCCGTTCTTCACAAACGCCACGACATAACCGCGCGCAAAATACGTAATCACCGCAATCGGCAGCGCCAGCCACAGAATCCAGCGCATCACTGAACGCAATTCCTTTTTGAACAAGTCCGGGCGCCCCTCCGCTAGCCGCTCGGTCATGCGTGGAAAGGCTGCATTGCTAATCGCCACGCCGACAAGATTCACCGGCATTAAGCTCAAACTCGACGCCTGCTGGTATGCGCGCGTCACCCCTTGCGCCATGCGCGATGCTAAGTTTATCTCAACGATACTATTAAAATAATCAATCCCCTGGTCAAGCGAACGCGGCGGCAGCAACCGCAATACGCGCCGGAATCCCTTATTTTTCCACGATATTTTCCAGCGATAATCAAAGTCGGTACCGATCAATCCAAGCGAGCTCACAATAAGCTGCAAAATTGCGCCAAGCACCACGCCAAGCGCCACACCCATGATACCGCCCTCAAACACCTGCCAGCCAAAAATATTGATACCGCCCGTGAACCAGCGCGCGCCGACCACAATACCAATATTGTATATCGTCGGCGCAAGCGCCAAAAAAGTAAACCGCCCAATCGCCTGCTGCATGCTTGACAGCACTGTCGCAACTGCAAACAAAAACGGATTCACTGCAATCACGCGCATCATGCTCACCGCCAAGCTGCGCCCTTGTTCGTCAAATCCCGGACCAACAACGTAGCGCACAAGCGGATCAGCGAATATAATAATCAGCACGCTTGTTACGAGCGTAATAAGTGCCAAAAAATTCACTAAACTTGAACTCAATTCCCATGCCGACTTTTTATTACCAGTTGCTAAACGCTGATTAAATACCGGAATAAACGATACACTGAGCGCACCCGACACTAAAATAAAGAACATGAAATCGGGAATCGTAAACGCCGCTACGTACGCGTCGGCACCTACTTTATAAGTGTCATAGTACATACCGTTGATCAAGCGCTCGCGATATATGCCGAGCAAGCTTGAAAGCAGTGTCGAGCCAGACAACAGTGCAGCCGCCCACTGTACCGACAATTTGCTGTTGGCGCGCGCGACGACCGACTTGACTCGCCCTTTCCCTCTCATGACCGCTACTTGTGAAGTGCCGCCTCCTTCGGCAGTACTGCTTTCGCCATATATTTCGACGCCGCATCCTCTTCAAGTGTTTCGTGCTCAAGCAGCGCATCCTTCAGCTTTTCAAGAATCGACATATTATGCGATATTACCAGCTCGGCACGCCGCGCTGCCTCGGTGATAAGCGCCTCAACCTCCTTATCTATTTCATTCGCTGTCGCGTCGCTGTACGGACGTTCGCGCGTCATTTTATCAAACATCAGCCCGCCGTTATCCTCATGGAAAACTTGATTACGAAGCTTACTACCCATACCTTGCTCAATAATCATATCGCGTGCAATCTGTGTTGCACTGCGCAAATCACTGCCTGCACCTGTCGTCACACCATCATCACCATATTTTAGCTTCTCAGCGATACGACCGCCCATAGCACGAGCTAGAATGTCTTTATATTCGTACACGCTCGTATAGCTTTTGTCTTCCGGCGGCAAAAACCACGTCACGCCGCCTGTACCGCCGCGCGGAATAATTGTAATTTTGTGCACCGGATCGCTATCCGGCAACACATGCCCGACGATTGCATGCCCCGCTTCGTGGTACGCCGTTAGTTCCTTTTCGTGATCGTTCATTACCTTAGCTTTACGCTCCGGACCGATTGCAACCTTCTCAAACGCCTCAGTTAAGTCATCATTCGTAATCACTTTCGAATCACGCCGCGCTGCAATAATTGCCGCTTCGTTCGCCATATTTGCTAAATCTGCACCACTTGAACCAGCAGTTTTTGCCGCTAATTTATCCAAATCAACTGAATCGTCCGTCGGTTTGTTTTTGAAATGAACTTTCAGAATCGCTTCGCGGTCTTTGCGCTCCGGCAAACTAATCGTTACGTGGCGGTCAAAGCGTCCGGGGCGGAGCAGGGCGGGATCAAGCACATCAGCACGGTTCGTCGCTGCGATAATAATCACATTTGTATCCGAATCAAACCCATCCATCTCAACGAGAATCTGGTTCAACGTCTGCTCGCGCTCATCATGACCGCCGCCCATGCCACTACCGCGTTTACGCCCTACCGCATCAATTTCGTCTATAAAAATAATCGCCGGCGAATTCTTTTTCGCTTTTTGAAATAGATCGCGTACACGGCTCGCGCCGACACCCACAAACATCTCGACAAATTCTGAACCGGAAATACTGAAAAACGGCACGTTTGCTTCACCCGCCACCGCGCGCGCCAGCATCGTTTTACCCGTACCCGGATTACCGACCAGCAACACGCCTTTCGGGATTTTCGCACCCAATCCTTGGTATTTTTTCGGGTGCTTCAAAAAGTCCACCACCTCTTCTAGGTCTTGCTTAGCATTATCATTACCAGCAATGTCTTCAAATTTGATGCGTTCTTTATCAAGTCCGTACAACTTTGCCTTACTCTTGCCAAAACTCATCGCTTGACTGTTTTGCCCCTGCGCCTGGCGCATCATAAACATAAACAGTATCCCTATCAGTACCACTGGTGTCACAAACGTCAAGATATTCCACATTATAGTGTTGTCGCTCGGCGCGCTATCAGAAATCACCGCCCTACCTTTGTTGTTCAGCGTGTCGTTGCGCAGCAGCGTCCCGACACCGCCGTTGATATACGATGCTTGCGTCGGCTTATCTTGGTCTTTAACAGTAATTTTCAGATCGTTGCCGCGACCTTCAATCTTTGCCAATTTACCTTCGTTCGCATCTTTAATCACCTGCGATATCGGTACGTCTTTCAGCGGCTGGTGCGGCGAAAAGAACGCCCACATTGCCAGCACCGCCAGAATAACGATCGCCCAAAACAAACTGAGCCTAATAGTATTTGAAACGCTTGTCGTACGTTTCGGTTTCTTCGTCGGCATAAAACCCTCATCCTTTCGGTTAACAATCAGAAAAACTCTTTCTACTATATCATTTTTGATAGGCTTTTACTATGCTCGGACAGCAAATGCCTATCATCACGTATAGCTATAAACGAACGGACGCGTTACGCTTGCCGCCCAATCGTGAACCCTTTTTTCGCCATCGTCAGATATACGCCATCCGCCACCTGGTGAACTGCGCCAATGCGTAGCGTCTGAATCGCTGCAAGCGCCCGCGCAGCATGCGGGCGCGCCACCAGTACGCCCGTTTCCCGCTCAATGACGATCCGTACCATCTCTTCGGCGATAGCGCGCGGAATTTGCGTCAAAAAATAACGCGCCTGCCGCGTATTCGGCAATAGGGAAGCCGTTTCGGCAATCATTTTATGCTTTATGGCAATCTGTTTGTTGCGCAGCTGTACGATACGCGCCTGGTCGTCATTTGATAACAATTTTGATATTTTGCGACGTAAGCGATTCCGCAAATAACTATCTTCTTGGTTACTCTCATCTTCAACCCATTCCAAGCGATACCGGCATGCGTACGCGTAAATTTCCCGCTTCGTCATGTGCAGCAACGGGCGATACAGCCCCGGACGATCCATCACCGCCAGCCCGCGCCAGCCCGTACCGCGCGTCAGATTCACTGCCACCGACTCCACCACGTCTTCTTGATGGTGCGCAAGCCAAATATCAGCCTGGAAATCCCGCGCCGCAGCGTACAAAAAATCATACCGCGCCCGCCGCGCCGCATCCTCGCCCGCACGCGCGCCCAGCTCCGCCCGCTGTGTCCGAAATACACAGCCGTATTGCGTCGCCAGTGCCGCCACAAACCGCGCATCCGCCGCCGATTCCGGACGGATACCGTGGTCGAAATGCGCCACAATCAGCCGTGCTGCGCCATAGCGCCGCCGCGCCATGTCGAACATGACTACCGAGTCAACGCCGCCACTCACCGCTAAAATGTGGCTGCCGCTACTTCTTGCTTTCACGTATCCAGTATAGCGCATAGCAGTATCGCATTATTACTCAGCACCCGATAGCTGCCACCGTAGTGTATTGCATTTTTATTAAAACATGGTATAATTTTATGCATGTCAACGCCAGAGAATCTCGCCTATCTCCCATGCCTGTCCTGGAAGTTGCTTGACAAAGTCGATTTAGAAGAGAACGCTCGCAACTATAAAGTACTCCAGCAGCCAACAACCGGGAAAGAAGAGCGTGCCATCGGTAAAATTGAAGAGATACTGCTAGACGGGCTTCCGCTCACCCACTCGACAGAGCCCGAGAGCCTAAATACTATTCAAAACAGCGCCATCAAGCCAGCAAAAGTCCTGCCGGAAGGCAAACTCACTCACACGCTGCCTCTTGATGAGTCGCTAGGCTTAGATGAGTATGCGTTCGCAAGCTGGGGCGATACGCACAAGCATTCTATATACGGGTCTTCTACGCTATTATTATGTACGGAAAAAATATTATTGTCAGACGAAACAATTGCCAGTCCATACGATATTACGCTTCACATTGGCGCGGGAGCCAATTTTCCGTACACTGAATTAAATAAAACGGATACCGAATATTTAGAGGCATACTTGCAAACACTGGTTACGGGAGAGCGCTGGCTTGAGATAACGGCTCGAAAGGCTTTAAGAAACGTCATATCAAATGGCACAGTACCAGTTGTATCCCACACGAAGCTCAACACTGGAGAGATTAAGCACAAGGGAGCAATTGATTCGGCTCATATACAAGGAGTACTTTTGACCAAAGACGACTACCATGCCGCTCAAAACGAAATGCTTCGCAACGGATTTATGGCAGGTCCTCTAAACTCTCTCACGAAACTACACGGACATATACCGGCGGAGTACGAAGCGAACTTGAAGAGAGCTAAAAAGATATGGCGCAAGGTCGTCGATCTAGCAGGACACTAGCAAAGTCATATTCGGATTGGTCGACTACACCCAGCGTCAAAGCTGCTAGAAATTCACGCGCACGTCTGGTATAATTATAGCACTATGGCACTGTAGCTCAGTTGGTTAGAGCGTAGGACTCATAAGCCTAAGGTCACTGGTTCGATCCCAGTCAGTGCTACCAAACTAACAAACTAATTTTTCGGCGGATTTCCCGCCAATTTTTTATTTATTATTTATCCAAATAATTAACGATTTGTCGTATCGCCTGCTCATGCCCGAGAATGTAACCCTTTCGTTTTTCGGCAGAAAGCTCTCTAACTTCATGAAACATCAGATTTAATTCTGGTACGAAAAATAACGCTCGAAATGGCAGACCTGGTAGCAGCGAACTGCACCGCGGGCGTTCAAGAATAACGCCGCGGTTATCGCCGCTTATTATTGCTATATCATCATCAGGAGTCGAAACTGCAAAATACGTAATATACTTTGCCGAGCGATTATTCGCTCCACGCATCTTGTCAAGGCAACAAGTGATAATGGCTTCGTCGGTCATCTCGCTTCCACTCCAACGGCGCGTGTAAACGCCCGGCTCTCCATTTAGATACGATATCCGCATACCAGAATCATCGCCGACGACAATTAAATTTTTATCAGCTCCCCGCAGATGCCGCCGCGCATTACGAACCTTCAAGCGTGCATTCTCTTCAAACGTCGCGCCCGTTTCGTCGCAGTCGGGAATATTGTAAGCAAGGTCGCGAAATGACATTATCTCGTAATCAGTGCTGAACTTATTGAAAGTTTCTTTGAACTCAGCTAATTTTCCGGGATTTTTTGTGGCAAATAATATGCCGTGTTTTTCACGTGCCATACAATCATTTTACATAAAATAAGTTAACACCTACAGTTCAAAATCTTCAACTTCAAGCGCTTCGTCGTGCGCCGCGACGAATGCGCGCAGCTCGGCAAGCGAGCGCGAACGATTCCAAGTGGCGTCATTATTGGTAAAATTGTTAGCTAATTTGCCGGCGATAATTTTCATGTTGCTGTTGCTTCTTTCTTTTTGTATTAGTATCAATACTTTTATAATATCATAAACTCACCATAAACGCAATAGTTTTACGAAAAAAATCTTTACATATTTACACCGCTTACGCTATAATATTATGAGAGGATTTACGAAGACAAACATGGATACCCTAACCGCCCTCAGTGTCGTCGCGCTCGCTGCGCTTATTCACGCCAGTTTTCAGCTGGGTGTCAGTATTATTACAGCACTTTCAAGCTATGCGCGCGGACGAAAAGCGCCGAACAAGACGCTGCAGCGTCTAACCGGCGGGTTTTTGGGCGGTGTTATGACGATGATATTGCTAACCGTATCGCTCGCCGGCTGTATCGCAAGCGGCTTCTACCACAGCGTATCAACACCGCAAGCGTGGACGATTATTGCCATTCTACTCGCAAGCATCGGCGTGTTTGTATGGTTATTATACTACCGCCGCGGCGACGGCACGAGCTTATGGATTCCGCGCGGTTTTTCGCGGTTTTTACAGCAGCGCATAGCTCAAGCCTCACTGGCTACCGAAGCGTATGGCCTTGGGCTGGCAAGCGTCGCATCCGAGCTATTATTTATCGCAGTACCCGCTACCGCTGCGGCAATCTCGATTGCCGCATTACCGCTCCAATGGCAGATCGCTGGCATTATATTATATACAATCGTCGCGTCACTCGGCACATTGCTCGTTGCTATTCTCATCGGCAGCGGACATTCGCTGAGTAGCATCCAGCGTTGGCGCGAGCGCAATAAACGCTTTCTGCAGTTCGCCGCCGGCACGGGGCTCATCGTACTCGGATTCTACCTATACGCAAATCAAGTCGCTGACGTCACCGTAAAGGCGGCGGGCCTATGAACAGCCTCGCCGTTGACGTCGTCAAACGCCAAGGTAAGCGGTCGAACGAACCGTTTGATCCCGGCAAATTATATGCTAGCATTTACGCCGTTTGTATTAGTACCGGCAGTCCGGACGGACTCGCCCACGACGCCGCAACCACTACCTGCAACACCGTCGTCGCCTGGTGCACAAATAAGCCCGAAATCACCACCACTGATATACGTACGCAGGCGGCGCTAGCACTCAAGGCGTTTCACCCCGACGCAGCATATTTATATAAACACCACAAAACAATCATGTAGGAGGCTTTATGGCTAAAAAAAATCATTTTGATTATGATCTTATCGTTATCGGCAGCGGTGCAGGCGGATCGGCGGCGGCCACTATCGCAGCGCGCGCCAATAAGCGCGTTGCTATCATTGAAGAGGATACTTTCGGCGGTGACTCGCCAAACTGGAGTGACATCCCAACAAAAGCCTTGTTACACGCAGCGCATTTATACGACGAAGCGCGGCACGGTACAAAGTTTGGGCTGCGTTCCGGCACACTGAGCTATAATTATCCGAGCTTGCGCGCCTGGAAAGATTTAGCAGTCAAGCGCACTGGCGCCGCTGGTAATCGTAAATTCTACGAGTCGCATAATATTGACACGTACGCCGGGCACGCGCAATTTTTGTCGCCAAACGAGATCTCCATCAATCGCAAGCATATCAGCGCCGGACATTTTTTGATCGCGACCGGCTCGCGCTGGATCGCGCCGGACATTCCAGGGCTGACCGACATCTCGTATCTGACGCCGCGCACAATGCTTGAATCGATCCGCCCGCCGAAAAGTTTGTACGTTATCGGCGCGGATTCTATTGGTGTAGAGATCGCGCAGCTAATGGCGATTTTCGGTACGAAAGTGTACTTGGCAGAGATCGCGGCGCGCATCTTGCCGAAAGAGGAAGAGGAGGTCGGCAGGCTGCTTGAACACTATCTGAAAGACCATAAGGGCGTCACCGCGCTCACGCAAACCCGCACCGTCGCTATCGTGAAAGACGGGCTTGGGTACCGCGTTAGCTTTTTGCGCGGCGGCGTCGAAAAAACGATTCGCGTTGAGGAGATTTTAGTAGCGGCAGGACGCGTGCCAAATGTTGACTTAGGCCTTGAAAACGCGCACGTTGAGTATGACCCAACCGGCATAAAAACAAATGAATATTTACAAACGAGCGCTCGGCATATTTACGCTGCGGGCGACGTCGTCGGGCATGCCGAACACACACATACTGCCCTGTTGGAATCGCAAATTGCAGCGCACAATATGTTTAGCAAAAGCCAGCTCGCACCAGATTACACTGCTACGCCGCGCGTCACATTCACGATGCCGAGCGTCGCATCAGTCGGGCTGACCGAGGACGACTGCATCAAGCGCGACCTGAAAGTCAATAAAGCTTTGGCGCCGCTCACCATCGTCGCGCGCGCCAATACCAGCGATTTCCGTGATGGATTCGCCAAAATTATTGCCGACAAGAAAGGTACTATCTTGGGCGCAACTGTCGTCGCGCCGGACGCGGGCGAGGTTATTCACGAGCTCGCTCTTGCTGTTCGGCTCGGATTATCCGCGCGCGATATTGCCGACACGCAGCACGCATTTCTTAGCTGGAGCGAAGTCGTACGTGTTGCTGCGAGTAAATTAGCGCACTAGTTAGTTGGCCGTGGCACGCTAAAATTACGTACGATGAATCGTACATGTTTTGTATGCTATGCAATAAAAGCTCTAAACAAAAAAAGACCTTTCAGAGTCTGAAACGCCTTTTTTGGTAGCGGGGGCTGGATTTGAACCAGCGACCTGTTGGTTATGAGCCAACCGAGCTGACCAGGCTGCTCCACCCCGCGATACAGCCATCATTATACACGCCGACGACTACTTTTGCAACCGCGAGGCGCTTTTACCTGACAAAAAATTGATCCACTGCTGAAAATTCGACCCGGATACGGGTTTTTCCGCCGGCGCCGCTGTTCTAAGTTTTTGGTCTTGCTCGTCTTGCTGGCGAGCACGCTCACTGTTGGGCGGCAAAATTAATACTTTTTCACCAGGACTTGCCAAACCTAACTTTGAACGTGCTTCTAAATCTTTGAATTCATCGCTGCGATAATAATTCTGCCGGTAGCGCAATGTTGCTACCTCAAGCTCTAACACGTCGCGCTCGCGCTGCCGCTCTTCAACGACCTTTTGCGCTTCAAAATTCGCTTGAATTGTCGATGCTGCACCCCAAGCCCAGCTCAATACCACAAACGCCGCTACGATCGTGACACCCGTATTAAACGTCGCGTAACGATGCCATATATAGCGTATGAATTGTTTCGAACGCATAAGCGATATCATGATTTTATTATAGCCGAACGGAGCAAAATCAGCTATAATAGCCTCAGGCGGGGGCGTAGCTCAGTGGTTAGAGCAGCGGGCTCATAACCTGTTGGTCGCTGGTTCAAATCCAGCCGCCCCCACCACGGAATTATTTTTTTACATAAGCATTCATCAATCACGTTCAAGATATGCGCCGCTAGCGCGCTCAGCGTGGTCAAAGCTTTCCCAGCGGCGTAAATTAGTAGTATCCGCAATTACGCATTGCCCTAACCTGCTCGCGGGTGCTTGCTGCCGCACGGGCGCACTTTCGCGCCGCGCCTGCAACGTTGCTATTTTTTGCGTTTCTTGTTCGCGGCGGATGACATCATCATATAGTTCGCGCCGCGCCGTAAGTACCGTAATATAACCGTCCGCTTCTGTGTGATACGTGATATCGCCTGTCTTCAAGTTTCTCGAAACGATCGATTCAGGGTTAATGCCCGCGCGCGCTGCGAGTGCTCGGTAGAGTGCATAGTTGCATTCGCGCCACTGCGCGATAAGCGCACGTTTTCCTGCGCTATCACGGCGTTTTGCATCAATTTTCGCTTTCAGAGTCTTTTCTTCAATCGCCATAGCGAGTAAGCTTTCCCATTCTTGTGAACGCTCATGTAAATTTACTGTGTCAGCGCTATCAGCAGCATCACCATTTTGACGCTGGCACACCTCAAGCATATCGTCTATTCCCGGAAGGGGCTGGTCAAGCGATATTGACGGCATAAAATTCCCAAAAGGTCTATTGTTGCTCATACTCTATATTATGAAACATTTATTATAAAATAACAATATTTGTGATCTAAAATCAATAGACTACGTTATAAAAATACACTCTTATATTAAAATAAGCAGCGTCTCATCTATTGTCCTTCATAGCAATGAAAGCGTATTTAAGATTGAAACTGCTAGCCCTTACTAAATATTAAAGGATATACAACATTTAACATGAAATAGGTCTGGTGCGACAGTCGCGTTTGCGACCACCGCACCAGACCAGTGACCAGCGGACTAGCGCCGGTCGAGCGGGGACGTGACGCGTGCCTGAGCAGGCGCGCCATGTCCTCTGACAGGAACCTCCTCCCCCTCATTGGCCGCACGCAACGCGGCGGCGGCCTCGGAAGAAAGCCCAGCTTCTTGAATCAGCTTTTCAAGCTTCTTCGAGGACACCTTCTTGCCCATGCGTCTCACCTCCTTTCTACGCTAGGCGGACACATCGTTCTCTACTATACAATTTGCAGTCGCATACGTCAACCCACGGTAACGTAAATACTCTCCCATTTTCGCGACTGCTTGGCGCTGCGCATCAGTTTTTGCCGCATGCGCTGTCTCGACGATCGGTACGAGACTCGTCCAGGCGCTATGCCAAAACGTCGGCGGCAGCGGATCGCCGGCGACGACCGAAGCAAAATCGCTCAACACAGCAAGCCCGATATTAATTTCCGTTCGCCCCAACTCCATTGACGGATGCATACCGCCGCGAAAATCGTCCTCCTCAACAATGCGCTGGCTGTACAACACGGAATCGCCAGTCAAATAGTTGGCCTCTGCCGCCCGAAGTGCCGCCGCCACATTGACGATATCGTTGACGCAACGATTCAAATAATTCTTATCGCGACGACAAAGTTCTTTCATCTCAATTGGTGATTGTTCGCGCAGCACATACTTTTCAATGAGTCCATATACCGTACCGCACATTCCCTTGTCGCAGGTTTCACAAGTTTCACCTCTATATGCAAGCTTATCGCGGATCATAGTATTAAGCCCGTCATCATATTGTCCGTATATTTCATCGTAAATCCGCATTACGACGCCAGCAATTTGCCGCGGAATTGACTCGTCTTCGTCGTCTGTTAGTACTTGCTCTATCGACGCGCGCACATTATCGCTCGGTTCGTAGCAAGACAGTTCAACGTCCTTATCAAAACTAATAAGATCCTTAGGGTATGTGAGGCTCCAAAACCGCGCCCCGATCATTAAATTGGGTGCTACATCAGCAAGATCGTTCAGCTGCGCGTAGACTTCATCAAGCTTTTTGTTGTTTTCGTCAAGACTTGAATATGATGTATATGAGAAATTAGGGTCGACAATCGCCCATTTGCCGTCAGCGAGACGCGTTACAGTCGCCGTATGAAATCCATTATGCCCTCTATTCAGCTGATCAAGCGTGTATGAATGCCACGAGTCCAGCAGCTGCACTAAATCAGTATCGCCGGCACGTTCGTACAGCCGGCGTCCAACAGCGGTAGCGTACGCCGCCACCCGCACGAGATCGTTATAATACTCCGTACACATCACGCCAGCATGCAACATTGGCGCTTCTGCTTTGCGCAAAAAGCTCGCCGACAAGATTTCGAGACCAAGACAAGTCGGTGGCAAGGTGGTATTTGGATAACGCCCGATCAGTTTCGGCGATAAGCGCGCTGGATGATACACGTTGTCATTCGTGATATTTTTCGTTTTTCGCGCCATTGTATTCAAACGCTCGTCAAGCCACTTCAGGATTTCCATCTGCTCATTGGCAGACTGTGAATTCTTATAGGCTTCAGCTTTTGCGGGAGCATCGTCGCCCAAGCAACCAAACGTTTCGTCGAGCAAGGCCGCACCATATGCCTCCGCCCACTCCAGTACATCAGACGGGATTTCATCAGTAAGCGATTCTGGGTCGGTGATAATTTGATACACTTTATCCAGGTGATCTGGGTGAGTGATACCGTCGTCGTTGCAAACCTCAAACGCAAAGCGTAGACCGTTTGCGCCAAGGTGCCGTACGAGTTTTTCGTCATCAGAAATTTCACGCCTCTCGATCGGCGGCAGTGAGCTTGATAAAGTTGATTCCTCAACAATACTAGCAAGCTCATGAAAAGCGTGCGGCGCAAACACACGATCCATCACAACCGACTCGCGCAATGTCGGCTCTCTCAACTCTTCGCAACTCATCTACTGTATAGTAATACCATTTTATACTCATAAAATCAATGATACACACTCAACAAAAAGCCCTCCGTCGGGGAACGGAGGGCAAGTTTGGCACCTGTTTGTTTCTATATGTAGCATATCGCGTTTCGAAAAAAAGCGCAAGCGCTTATTATTGTAATATTTATGCCTCAAGATACGCGAGATTCTCCTCTAGACATTCCGTCTCCACCTTTGGGCGCTTCATGTCAATCGCAGTTTGTGCGCGATAGTTCGCAATGTCTACCATCGCATCATCGCCACACATATGTTTCTCAATAATTCTATTCCGGTACAAACAATTTAGCCTGACAATCGTATCGGCAGCATAGTGCAGCCACTCCTGAGAATTATCGCTACGCACCATTACGCCGCGCCTGAGTTGGCATGCTTCAAGTAAACTAACACTTATATCTTTACGAAAAGAATGTACGCATTCGCCATAGCGTTCAGTTAGCGCCGAAAATTCCAAAATTAATTCGTGAACTGCTTCAATCTCATCATACCGCGACACCCGATACAGCGCGTCAAGCAGCTGATAACCCCAAGAGATTATATAATCTTCAAGTACAGCACTGCGAGCAGTGAATTTAATAGTGCCAATGATATTATCGCTATACCGTGTCGCCATGCATTCTTCTCCTCTAGCTATGCCGCTCGGACTATCTAATAAAATAGCCCCGCCCTTATCCCTAAAGCGAGGCTACTCTAAAAACTATTCCTATTCCGCTTTATTGGAACCGTCGTCGTCTTTCTTCTTCGAGACAGTCAAAAAGCCGTTGCGCGGATTTTCTTTAACAAAACGGTCTTCCGGCAAGTCGCACGGCGTGCCTTTTTTATTCTTCGCTACCTTGGCAAAAAAGTAGATAATTTGGTGCTTGCCGCCGCGCAGAACGGATTCAGTCTTGTGTAAGTAATACGTAATGCCCTTCGAGTTTGTGTGCTGATACGCCATAAGTGGTACCTCCTATTTAAGTGTCTGGTTACACCTGCTAGCTTAGCGTATACCGTATAGCTGTGTCAACACCTGCTACCTCTATAGCGCAAAATCAAATCGAGCAATGTTAGAACGTGCTATAATCATAGAATATGAACACGATATGGCGGCGGATGATTTATCACGTGACACAACGGGCAATAATGATGTGAAGTTGCGAGCAAAGCTCGATGATACTGTAGCATTTTTTTACTGGCTCCAAGTGGTAGCACAGTGGGATAAATCATATGCACACAATGAGAAATTGCTTGATTATTATCAACAGACGATAACGACAGAAAATGAATCAGTCTTAAATGCTATACGAGCAATTTTACATCAGCAAGCTAGTCCATACGGATTATTAGCGCAATTATATAGCGGAAATGCTCAAAGCCATGACGCACAAAAGATCGCAAAGATTAGTGAACCACTACGCTCGCAGTTCGAATTTTTATGGAACGAGAATCAGGCGTTATTAGCGCAGTGGCAACATTACATAAACCAGTTTTCATGCCATAATGTTGAATACACGCTCAGAAGATTAGCAATATTTCTAGGGCTATCTGAGGATAATGTACGTGATGTAAAAATATTTCTATTACCGCCAAGTCTACGGCCGCTTGGTGCAGCTGGTCATACTATCAGAAATACTGATTTTATTTTACTGCGCCCGCCACGCGACTTAGGCAAAGCTACAAAACAAGGCACGATGGTGACAATTTTTCATGAGTATACTCACTTGTTGGCGCACGCTTCGCAGTCGTTTGCAGATTCCGCCAAAGCATCGTACCAGACAAACATAGTACCTCGTAAAATAAGGCCGCCCGCAGGATACAATTGGCGTGCGGTATATAATGAATTATTTGCTTATACGGTTGCAAGTCGTACTATTGGCGGTCTCTTGGGCCTAGAGTTGCTTGGTGATGCCCATCCATCTTTTGATGAATTAGAGGTATCTTTTAATAAATTACGCGCCAAAGGTCACCCATCGCCTAATCAATATATTAATTGGGCAAGCTTACATATGGTACCGATACTACGACAGTACCTACAGGACAAAAGATTAATAGATAGAGAGTTATTTGATGCAGTGATTGGGTTGACCGTTGACGAGGAGGTATACTAGCGCTACTATTGGGCAGGAGACAGCCCTAAAGGTGTCACTAAAAGCACTTGCAGTAAATTGTAGGTTCTTCAATAAAGAACCTCTTTTTTATATAACACAGAATCAAATTGAGCGGTAATGGCGGCGCAGCAAAATTCGTAAAATGCCCATGCTGATTAACCGCACGATGATGATAAAAACCAAAAAACCGACCAGCAGCAAACTAAACCCAGCAAAATCAGGCGACCACAATGGCGATACGAATTCGTAGCGGTATAGTTCGGTATTAGGCAGCTTCGGTTCGGCAAGCTTGTCTGATGTCGGATATTTTGCAAGCTCCGCCAAAACACACTGCATATACGCCGTCGACCAGCCAGAATACTGCGGATGGCAAACGGCTTCGGCGCGCGCATTGGCGGTAGCGCCTTCAGACGAAGTGTTTGATACCGCTTTAATCGCCGCTTGCGCGTCGCGATCATATTGATGCTGTAAATAAATTACGCTGCTGCTTGCGTTCATGTGCGCAGTAGTGTATCGCTGTAATTCCGCCAGCCGCTCGGTAATTTGCTGCGTATCGCCTACCTTATCAGCAGCAGTGACAGCATTACGGCGCTGCACCATGCCTGTGTTATTTAAGCGTAAGAATGTTGCTGATAGAAACCCTGCTAAAATCAACAGGATCAATAGCTGCCACGTTTTGACGCGCTGCAATTTTTTGATATCGCGCCGAATTGAGCGCTTGTCTGCCACTATCGCCCCACCTTCATACTCTATTAGTATACCATACCATAAGCGCCGAGCATGCTATACTAAAAGATATGAATATCTACTTTTCGGGTATCGGCGGTGTCGGGCTAGGACCGCTTGCAGAAATCGCACGCGACGCCGGTCATATTGTGCACGGCAGCGATGCACAGGAAAGCCTCACAACGCGCGAGTTGCAAGAGCGCGGTATTCCCGTGAGTACCGATCAAACGGGCGATTACTTAATGTACTGTCACCGGCAGCAATCAATTGACTGGTTTGTATACACCGCCGGCTTGCCGAACGACCATCCGGAACTGCTTAAAGCACGCGAATTAGGATTGCACCTGGCGAAACGCGACGAGTTGATTAATTACATCATCGGCGAAAAAAGGCTCAACCTCATTGCTATCGCCGGCACACACGGCAAAACTACCACCACAGCAATGATGGTGTGGGTATTTCGCCAACTGGATATACCAGTAAGCTTTTCGATCGGGGCGACGACATCATTTGCTCCTGCCGGGCATTTTGATCCGAACTCACGCTACTTTGTGTACGAATGCGACGAATTTGATTATAATTTTTTGCATTTTGAGCCTGACATTTCGATCATCACATCGCTTGACTACGACCACCCGGACACCTACCCGACAGAAGGCGATTACCGCGCTGCGTTTGAGCGCTTTTTAACGCAGTCAAAGCAAACTGTCATGTGGCTGCGCGACACATTTTCCGGTTTGCAAACGCCGAAAAACGCGTGGCTGCTCAAAGATAGCGAGGTTATGCCGCTTCGGCTAGCGGGCGCACACAACCGCGCCAACGCGACGCTCATTGCGAAAGCCTGCGAGTATTTGAAACTCGGGCAGCAGCACGCCGTGCTGGCAGCGCTATCAAGCTTCCCCGGCACCTCGCGCCGCTTTGAAAAGTTAGCAGAGAATTTATACAGCGATTACGGACATCATCCGGTTGAAATTGCCGCCACGCTGCAGATGGCACGCGAGCTATCAGACCGTGTCGTGCTTGTTTATCAGCCGCATCAAAATGTCCGCCAACACGAAATCCGCGACCAATACGACGGCTGTATGGAGCTTGCCGAAGAGATCTACTGGCTGCCGACGTACCTAACGCGCGAAGATCCAAGGCTGCCAATATTAACGCCGCAAGAATTAGCGAGCAATTTAACGAATCGCAATGCCGTCCATTATGCCGAACTTAACGACGAGTTGTGGCAGCATATTGAAACAGCGCGGCGCGATGGCAAACTGGTACTATGTATGGGCGCGGGTACGATTGACGGTTGGCTGCGAGAGCAGCTAGCAAAAGCGAATACGACGGAAAAATTTGATAACGCTAATGATGCGCCCACTGCATAAACGCTTATTTCAGCATAAAGTCAGCGGTTATCACCGCTACCCTGCAGTTGGTCGCGACGCTGGCGGCTAGCGAGCTTTTCGTTATTGAGACGCGCAACCTCCTCAAGGCTTGAACCAATAAGATGAGCGATAGCATTAACGTACCAAAGAACGTCGCCAAGCTCTTTAACAATCGCCGTGCGATCACTATCAGAAATCCTACCCTGCTTGTCGCGCAAGATTTTCTTGAATTTTTCGAGTACTTCGCCCGATTCACCGCCCAAGCCCAACACTTGCGCCATCAATTTAGCGTCAACCTCGCCGTAAGCATGCTCGCCGAGCAATGTGCGAAGGGCTTGTCGCGAATAATCATCAATTGTCATAGCTCCTCCTTGCTAGTAAATTTCGCGGTGGTATCTGTTGTGTCGTAGCTCGTCGCCGGCACAGCCTCCCAAGCATCGCTTGGCAGTAATTTTTCAAACACATAGGCACAAAAATCCTGAATATTTGGATATGTTTGCGCCTCGTCAAGCGCCGCGACGTCTGCCGCGTTCATCCAGCGAAAGTCGGTTGATTCGCCCTCAGCAGGCGGCACGCTCGGCTCTGATCGCGCGATAAAGAGGTAATCTAAATCAGTATGAAAATGTTCCTGCGTCACCGCATGCGTGTTGCTCGCGAACGGCTGCGGATGGATCGTAATGCCGCGCGCTGATTTCATGCGCAATTTCGGCTGCATGATTTCTAGATCAGCCAACCGATAGCCTGTCTCTTCTTGAAGCTCGTGGCTAACCGCCGCCCATGGCGTTTCACTGAGCTCAACATGCCCGCCCGGCGGCATCAATTTACCGAGTTTGCGGTGCATATGCATCAGCAGCCGCGGTTGGTCGCCGTCCAGGCGTACGATAAACATTGTCACACTAGCATCGTGCTGATTTGGCTGCGTATGAATATGTGGCATGATTTTTTCTCCAGTTCATCTTTCAATTATTTTGCAGGTCTTCGCACAGACAAAGTTCGTTTTTCGCCCTTCATCCAGCCAACGCTGCTCGTAGGTAGTTTTAATTTTATACTCATCATACAAATTTGATTCGTGCAGGTCAAACGACAGCTCCTGAACACGCCACTGCGCCGCGACAAGTTGCTCTAGACTCCAGCAGAAAAAATCAAGGTTATCATGTTTAAGCAATAATTTACCATCAGAACATAACAGCTCGGCATAGATACGCAGAAAATGCGGGTGCGTGAGCCGGCGTCCCGCCGAACGCTGGCGCGGAAACGGATCGGGAAACGTGAGCCAGATTGCGCGGAGCGATCGCGCAGCAACGAGTTCTACTAATTGATCTGCCCGCGCCCGCACAAAAAATACATTGCTAAGCCCGCGCGCCTCCGCCTGGCGCGCGCCTTTTTGCAGCCGATCGCCCTTAACATCAAGCGCAACAAACATCTGCTCGGGATGGCGCGTTGCCAACTCCACGCTAAATAACCCCGTTCCTGCGCCGATTTCTAGCACGTCAACAGCACGCGGCGTCCACTCGCTAAACTCAGAGCAGAGCGGCGAGTTTGCGAATAGGGCGAAGCGGTATTTTTTACGCTTGCGAGTGATAATAAAGTCGTTCGGGTCGAGCAGTTGGCTCATTGTGCGGGCGGGCTTTCTGGCGCGCTTGAGCTGGGATTAGCCGCGTTATTCGCACTTGTGTCAGCAAAAATTTGCAGCGAATCATCAGACAGCGCTTCTTCGCCGAAACTCGGCGCGTCGACAGTACGTTTGGCGTGGCGGTCGTACATCGCGTTAAATTGCGAGTATGCTTTGGTGTCGAGATTGCCTGTCGCCGAGAACTGCTCGTCCGACGTGTTGGCGGTAGCTTCTTTGCGCACCGACTGGTAGCCCGGACGGCTCAAATCAACCTGCACCGCTCCACTCGCGCCATAGATATACAACGAAATACCTGTAAGTATACATGCCACTGTGATCACACAAATAATCATACTCGCAAAGCGAATCTTCCGGCGGCGATTCTCGGCGGCTTGGTTAAGATTAAGACGCGGCGCGACGGCTCCCTCCATCATTTTGCCCCCGCTTGTTTTTTGACGCTTGCTTGGTAAATCGTATCAATTTGCGCGCGGTATTTTTTGATCAACTCGCTCATTTTCATCACGGTTTGACGGACTTCAGCACGGTACATACGCGCATACTCAATCATCTGGTAAAAGTCAACGGGGCGCTCCTGGCAGTCAATATCAATCGTTTTCGTAACACTCTCCTCGTAGCGCTGGTAGCTTGAGCGGAATGTCGCAAGCTCGCGACTAAACTCAACCGTCGTTTTCGCAGCCGCAACACCGTCAAGTTTATTAAGCGCGATACGGCTGTTCATCGGCGCCATCAGCTTATCTGAAATCGTCTCATACTCGCGCGCCAGGTTCACCCGTGTAAGCGTATCGTTTACATGCAGCCGCTGCAACGACGAACGAACCGACACGCAGTTCGCGCGGATCAGTGCAAGCTGCGCGCTGCTAAACACAATCGGCTGCGAGCCTTCAGCGTGCACTTGAGGACTTATCAACACGGCAATTGCCAAAACCAGCAAAATACATACACGTTTCATCTCTTTTATTGTCGCGTATTTTTTGCGTTTGGTCAATCTCGGCTTGCGGCGAAGCGGCGAAAATACGGATTACTCGATAACTTTGCGCGCTATCAGCGTCACAGGGTCGATGATGTAGTCGAGGTTGATGAATTCGCCCAGAATCGATAGTTCGCTGCAGCCTAGTATCACCTTTTCGGCGCCGCGGTTTTTCAGTTTTTCTATCTCGATTTGCAGACCGCCCGCCAAATCCCGCGCGGGTACGCCGCTGATAACTTGGCGGATAATTTCCTCGATTTTTAGCACGCCAGCCTCGTCTGGTGCAATCGCCTCCCCATATAGACCAGAGCTAATCGTAGCCGGCGTCGCCACCAGCCCGATCTTCTGACCAGCAACAGACTCTTTGGCCGTCTCAATCATGGAAATCAGCCGACCGCCGGTCGTTTGCTGCAGGTCATCGAACAAAAGGTGCGCCGTATTGCAAGCGATAAAACCGCAGTCCACCGACTCGAGGTTGATGTCGCGCAGGCAAGCATTGATGTAATTGAGCGCGTCGATTTTCTTGCCTGGGTCAGCGATAAAATCATCAACATTGATCGAAAGGTGCGTTATTCTGGGGTAATCAGCGTTGCCGAGTTCGCCGCCTCGATGCGCTCGCTGAAACTCCTCGACCAAACGCCGGTGCGCGAAAGCACTCGCCTGCGGTCCCATGCCGCCGATTATGAGAATATGTTTACTGTCGTTCATCTTCTGATTATTTTAGCATTTTGGTGGGCGCGGCGTCTAATGTCGAGATAAATTTAACGATTTCCGCCAAGTCGCGTTTGGCTTTATCAGTCGCAAAATTATCATGCAAATAAGCGCGGCGATTTCATAATTCCACCGCTGCCAATCCCGCCAATTCGCGCGCTCGCTCAAACAAATGTACGTATTCTCGGGAGGACGCGCCCTTCACTTTTTCGGTGGCGTCGGCGAGGTCGCGACACCAAACTATCGAGCAACCGTGCAGCTCCTCCTCGTCAATCCAAGCGCTTTCGCCGAGCTCGCCGTCAACTTCGACGGTGAAATAATGCTGATTGCAATCTTCGTTGTACCGGGATAAATGCGAGCGCACGACCCCGAGATAGCGCAAATTTTTGACGCGAGCGCCGACCTCCTCTTTGACTTCGCGCCGCAAAGCCCGCTCGATATCCTCGCCCGCCTCGACGCACCCGCCGGGCAATTTGTAATGGTCATACCTGTGCTCGTAAACCAACGCCACCCGCCCGCTCTCATCAAACAAAATAGCGCGGGCACCGGTTCGGGTTGATTTGCCAGCGCCAGACGATTTGGAACTTAGCCCCAAATCAGCGTCTGTGATGGTTTTTATTGTTTTATCGGAAATCATATTTACTCCTTAAATTCTTTATTTATTTTATTATGACAACTTGATTTATGCTATGATTATGAAAAATCAACCCGATTTGCAAATACTCAAATCATCACAAAGGAGCCCTAGCTATGACCCAGACCACCAACCCAAACTCACCCCTAAAAATGTACAAATTTTGCCCGAAGTGCGGCGGGGATTTCACGCACCGCGACGGCAATCATTTGAAGTGCGAGGCGTGCGAATACAGCTATTTTGTCAATCAAGCGCCGACGGCTGGGTTGGTGATTTTTGACGAGGCGGGACGGGTCATGTTGGCGAAGCGCAAGTTCGAGCCGTACAAGGGCACCTGGCAGTCGGTCGGTGGTTTTGTGGGTCTGGACGAATCACTTGAAGATGCCGCCTTACGCGAAGCGAAGGAGGAACTAGACGTGACAGTGCGCGTCGAAGATTTCCTTGGCAGCTTTCCTGAAGTCTATGAATTTGGCGGAGTAGCAGTACCGTTTTTGGCGATTTATTTCGTAGCGAAAATTGTTGACGGCGAGCCACAGCCCAGCGACGACGTCGCAGAAATTGGCTATTTTACGCGCGAAGAACTGGCGGAGTTAGACATAACTTACCCGGATTTGCGCAGGCTTTTGATGGATTATATGCGGTAAAGTTTAGTAAAATCTTTGAGAGAAAACAAACCTCAACCCCTCACCTCCTCAAGAAATATTTTCTTATCAAAGCCGCCGCGTTTTTGCGCTTTGTCTAGGCGAATTTGCTCCAATTGCTCGGGCGTGCAGCCGTGAAGCTTCGCCAGTGCGTACACCACCTCTATGATGTCCGCCAGCTCGTCGGTGTTCCTGTCTTTTTTATATTCCTCGACTTCCTCGAAAAGTTTTTTAGTGAGCTCTTCAGCGTATTCATCGTCCTCGAGTATTTTGTGGGTCGATTGCTGCCCGTTTGCTTCGATGATTTCTAAAATTTTATCGCGAACTAATTTGTTGTATGTCGGCATAATTTACCTCTTGGTTTTTGCCAGCCACTCGGCTAATTCACACCAAACTGGTGCGGCGAGTTCGTCTTTTTCGGCGTCGAGCATTTCGGCGGCGGTTTTGCCGGTTTGGGCGACTTCGAAATATAAATCGTAGCCTGCGCTGTTATCGCCGCGCGGCGCGCTCGTTAGTTTGCCGTGAACTTTCGAGGTAAAAATTTGCGGCGTTTGCCCGTCGAAATAAACCACCGTGCGAATGACGTACTTGGTGTAAACGCCGGGAAACCCGCCGAGCGACTCGACAAACAAGCCGGAATCCATCACCACCAGCGGCTGCCGGAGCAGCTCGTAATATTTGCGCGCTTTGTCGATGGCGACCTCTGCTTGGTCATCGGACTGAATTTCGGGCACATCAGGCAGATTTTTGTCGAGCGCCACCAACTCTAGGTCGTAGCCAGCAAGCGCGTGGTTGGCGCCAGCTAGTTTGTATAGGTTGGTGGTGGCGTAGATTAGTTTCATGATAAATTACCTATTTACTTTTAATATTTCACTTACGCAATCCTCAATCAACGCCAGAAAACGCTGCTAAACCTGCCCTATCCATACCTACATCTTACCATCTTTTAGCGAACGATGCGCGACGAAGGGGCTAATTCCGTCATCGACGCTGCTTAATGTATTCGATAATTTCTGCATAGTTTTCGGGGTTGTGGTGGTAGTTCAAAAAATCGTGCGGGTCTATAAAAGCACGCTCCGACACCTCGTGCTCTTTCGCAAAATCATTTTCGATATTTTTAATATCGCCGAGGAATAATAGTTGGTAAGCGATATTTGGATACGCGTCATTTTCGGAAGTATTCCTCAACTTTTCTGCGCAACGTTAGCCATGAGTCAATGAATTTCAGCGTTCGTTTGGAAATTGATT
>CALJTR010000021.1:0-1994 GCA_937975975.1 uncultured Candidatus Saccharibacteria bacterium
CCAAAGCCAGCGTCAACAGCGCCGAAAACCAAAAAATCCGAAATGGGTGATGCGAATGCCAGAGATGTTTCATAATGATTTAGTATAGCACAAGCTTACTGTTATAATTTATAAGTATGGCAAAAAAACGTGTCAAAAGCTTCGACATAAATAAGCTAATTAACACAGCCAAGATACTTACCGGCTGGACAATTGCGCCAGTATTGATTGTCGCAATATACTTATATAGCCCCCAGCTTGGACTATGGCTAATCAGCGACAAATCAGACATTTGGTTCAACGAAACTGCAACAATGTTGCAAGACTTCCTAACCATCACGCTAAGCATAGTCATTGAAGCTTTACCTTTTGTTATCCTCGGAATTATCATTTCATCTTTGATTCGCCGCTTTTTGCCGCCAGCCAAACTCACTAAAATTTTACCGCGTAACCCATTTTGGCGCCGATTTACATTATCGCTAGCCGGACTAGCACTACCAGTCTGCGAATGCGGCAACGTACCGGTCGCTCGTAGCTTACTAGCTCGCGGATTAAAACCCGCCGACGTCGTCAGCTTTCTATTCGCCGCGCCGATTCTCAATCCCATCACCATTATTGCAACAATGACCGCTTTCAGTTTTCAGCCATACATGGTTTGGTGGCGAATTATTTTTGCATTGATAATCGTCCAACTGACCGCTTTGATCGTCAGCTTCATGGACGAAAATAAAATCGTTCGCCCAGCTTTCAAAGAGTATTGCCGCGCGCACGAGCACAGCTCTAAGCTCAAGGAGATGCTTGGATCCTCGCGCGACGAATTCTGGCAACTATTAACCATGCTAAGTATCGGCGCTATCATCGCTGCCGCTACTCAAGTTTTCGTACCGCGCGCCATCATTAACACTGTCGGTAACGACATCATCTTATCAGTTATCGCCATGATTGGTTTGAGTTTCGTGGTCTCGATCTGTTCCAGCATCGATGCCTTTTTTGCGTTAGCCTATGCACGCAGTTTCACAGCAGGCTCGATTCTATCATTTCTATTAGCTGGTCCGATGATTGATATCAAGCTAATCGTATTGATGCGAACCACTTTCCGTTGGCGATTTATCGCTGTGGTGATGCTAATAATTTTCGCATTGTCGTTCGCGGCAGGCATAGGAGTAAACTTGCTTTATGCGGGCTAATTTGGCGAAATCATTGGGCGGAATTGCTGCCTGCGGATACGTTTTGCTGCTAGCTTGCCGCGGTCAGCTCGGTTTCTACATCCATCCGCGCTACCATCTTTTTGCTGCCATTTTGAGCACGATAGGTATCGTTTTCTTGGTTATTGATATAGTGTTGCAATTAAAAAGTAGAGCATCGCTTGTACATAACCGTTTCGAATTCCGCCATGTCAAGCTCGCCCCGTGTCTATCTGTTCTAATTTTACTAGCGGGCTATCTGCTGCCGCCAAAACCGTTATCACCGAGCAGCGTCACTCAAAGAGAAAATTCTATCGCCACCAGTCAAACAAACTATTGCAATATTCCTAAACCTAAGGAAGGCGAGACGAATGTATCGATCAACCGCTGGCGATCTGCTTTCAACTCCTGCCAAAAACTATCGTATTTTGACAATACTAGCATAACGATAACTGGTTTCGTCTCGAGTGGCACACTACAAAACTATGGCTACGATTATTTCGAACTGGCACGCTACGTTATCAGCTGCTGCGCCGCCGATAGCATACCCATGAAAATCTTAGTAGAAAAAACTCCTGCGAATAGCTACCGCGATGGCACTTGGTTAACCGTCAAAGGGAAATTGATGCAAAAAATAATTAACGGTAAAGCTGAATATGTCATCACCGAGTCTACCGCTACCGCGATACCGCAACCAGAAGACCCTTACGAATTATTTGGTTTATAATCTTGCCACTTTTTAGCAGCGCCATCTTCCTGGTAATATTCATGCGCGCGCCAGTTAGATAAGAAGTTTTTATCGCGCTCGATTTCACTTAATAGCGGAAAAAT
>CALJTR010000022.1:0-1705 GCA_937975975.1 uncultured Candidatus Saccharibacteria bacterium
AGTTAAGAAATTACCACGCCTTGCGGCGTGGTTCTTTTTGTTCGGGTCGGCTCGAAGCCGACACGCTTCGCGTTGTTCGCTTTGTGGTATAATGAAAATGCACACAAATCATTAGAACAGGTCATTTTTATTGGCTTTGCCTCAAATGGCTACTTCGTACAGATTAGACTTGTTCTGGTTTGTGTGCAACGGAGTAGCCTTTTGAGTTGGGAGGGTTTATGTTACCAGCTAAGCAAAAACTAACGTATTTCCTCTATGTCCGCAAAAGTACGGACGTAGAGGATAAGCAAGTGCTATCTGTCGCAGCACAAATTACCGAACTTAAAGAGTTTGCCGCGCGCATGGGCATTTATATCGTCGATGTGATTATTGAAAAAGAAACTGCCAAAAAACCGGGACGCAAAAAGTTTAATAAAATGCTTGAGCGCATAGAAACTGGCGAGGCAAACGGTATTTTAGCATGGATGCCCGACCGACTATCTCGCAACAGTATCGACAGCGGCAAAATCATCTATATGCTAGATCAAAATATATTGCTTGACCTGAAGTTTCCGCATTTTTGGTTTGAAAATACGCCACAGGGCAAATATATGCTAGCAAATGAGTTTAATGCTTCTAAGCAATATGTAGATAACTTATCGCTCAACACTAAACGAGGTTTGCGACAAATGGTGCGCGACGGGCGCTATCCGCGAGGCGCGCCGCTGGGATATTACAACGATATGCGCAGTAAAACTATCAAGATTGATCGCAAAACTGCTCCGATTGTGCGCCAAGCGTTTGAGCTGTACGCTCGCGGAGATAAACGATTGGATGAAATCGCCGACTTTTTGTTTACCCATGGCATACATACCAAAAAAGGTATGGTGCGCGGTAAGAAAACAACCGGCAACAAGCCTCATTCGCGCACACGCGTGGCTCGTATGCTGGCAAATCCGTTTTATTATGGACATTTTCGCTATTTAGGAGAAGTACACGAGGGCAAACACAAAGGCATTATCTCAAAACAGTTATTTGACCAAGTGCAAACGGTTTTGGAGCGGCGCGGCAAGCCAACTAGAAAAACCAACGACCCTTTGCCGCTTTGCGGACTGGTACATTGCTCGTGTGGCATGATGTTTACAGCAGAAACACGCATAAAACGACAGAAAAATGGCAATGTGCATGTTTATGCGTATTACCGTTGCACTCGCAAAAGCAAGACGGTGGTTTGTCGTGAACCACATATTCGCGCCGAGGAGCTAGACAGGCAACTGTCTGCGCTGTTGTTTCGTTATGCCATGCCTGCTTCATGGGCGGATAAACTGCGCGAGCTGATAGATAAAGACGAAGCAAGCGAGAAAGCCGATTTTGTGCACCGCGTGGCGGGTGACAAGGAGACTATCGCCCGCCTGTCCGAAAAAATGCAACGGTTACTCGATAGCTACCTAGACGGTGATGTTGAGCGTGAACTATATCAAGATAAGCGCGCGGAAATACTGGGCAAGAAGAAGCTCCTTGAAGAAAAAATTGAGCAAGCTACGCTTGGTGTTTCGACTTGGGTCGAACCGATGAAACAATGGATAGAAACTGCTGTTTCTATCCGTAAAATCGCAAAAGGCGACGATCTCAATGCGAAAAAATCCTTATGCCTTGAAATTTTCGGGTCGAACCTACAAATACGACAAAAAGAAGTCGTCATAAATGACGACCATTTTCTTAACTC
>CALJTR010000023.1:0-59262 GCA_937975975.1 uncultured Candidatus Saccharibacteria bacterium
ACGAGCGCAATGCTCACTAGCCCCTCAAGCTAGCGCGTCTACCAATTCCGCCACGTCTGCATATTGCAAATTGTACCATGCGATAGCAAAATACCTCATCATTATACTGTAGCTCACGGTGTTTTGTAAACAGTTGCCGGCGAAACCGACCACTCGCTCACACGAGCATAGCGATCCGACAACTCAGGCAGCGACCCTTTCGGCTTAACGACGTACGCATTCGTATTGACAAGATATTCCGACGACGCTTGGTATAGCGCAATTGCCGGCACATCGCTCAGCCATTGCCGTGCAAACTGCGCATATTTCGCCATGCGCAAATTTGACTCCAACCGAGTTCGCGCGCTTGCAAGCGCCGCGTCGCTCAATTGATTTGAATAATTCGAAAAATTATAACCTGTCGCCGAAGCCTGCGACGAGTGCCAATACGCATACACGTCCGGATCGGCGCCAAGCGCAAGTTCATACAGCAGCACATCAAAATTGCGCGGTTGCAGCACGCCTTGTACAAAATTTGAAACTGCCGAATTTGTATCGACTTGATTAACATCAATCGACACACCAACCGCATTCCATTGCCGCTTCACCGTATCAATGATCTTGCTATACTGGCTGCTATTCGTCGTTGTGATAGTCAGCTTAAGTTCTTGATCGCCCTTATACCGCACACCATTTTTTATTCTCCATCCAGCACTATCAAGCAGCTGGGCAGCTTTTTCAGCGTTTGGCTTTGACGCACGCGGCACCTCTCCGCTTGAGAACATTGAATGTAGAATCGGACCATCTAGCGTTTGCACGCCGCCGCCGACTGCTTGGCGAATTGCCGCCGTATCTGTCGCGAACTGCAAAGCTTGGCGCACTGTTTTGTCCTGCAGCACCGGATTTCTTGTATTAAACAGTAAATATACGCCCTTATTAAGCGGCTCCGATATGACGCGGTACTGCGACGGACGCTTACTATGCGCAAGCGCCGCCGGCGCGCTTACCGCACCGGTCACTTCACTGTTCTTGATAGCTTTCGTAAACGCTGCGTCATCGGTGTAGGCGCGTAATTCAAAACGCGAAACACGAGGCACAGTGTTGTAATATTCTGTATGCGGTACAAGTTGCAACACCTTTGAAGCATTCGACAACCCTGCTGTCTGCAGGCGGCGAAACTTGAACGGACCGCTTCCAATCGGATTTTGGCTAAACGACGACTCACGGAGCACCGACGGTTCGACATTTTGCAAAAGATGCTTCGGCACAATCGGGAATGTAAGCGCATGCGGAAACGCTGCATAAACAGTCGGCAGCGTAAATTCAACAGTATGCTGATTGATTTTTTTCACAACCGCGTCCGTCCAATTAACGCGTAGCGGCGAGCGCGTTTGCGGATTTTTAATAAGCCCAATAGTATACACAACATCGTCCGCTGTAAGCGCATGTCCGTCTTGCCACGTTGCGTCGCGCAGTGTGACAGTGTAGATTTTTGAATCGCGTATCGTCATGGACGACGCAACATCAGCATGGAGTGCGCCAGTTGTATCATAATGATATAAGCTTGAAAACATCAGCCGCGCCGCCGACGCCTCCGCCTCGTTTGATGCTAATAACGGGTTAAGTGTATCAAGCGAACCAACAATACCTTCGGCGTATACGCCACCCGAACGATACCCGCCCTGCATATACGCCGACACGTTACCCCATGTTTGCTGCAATCCAAGCGTTGCAACCAAAATGCCAACAACTGCCAGCCACGTAATAATTTCACCAGTCACCAACCGAACACTATTGATGCGCCGCAGAATAAAACGCCGCGCATGACGCTGCGTTACGCCGCCAGCACGCTTCAATCGACGCGTAATATCTTTACGGTTCAGTGCGGAACGCTGCGGTTTTGGTTGTAGGTCGCCCAAATCGCTCACACACCAGCCCCATTATGACAAACTTGGCAGTACGAGCGACGCAATAATTGATAATACAAATATCACTGCCAAAAAAATCGTCACTTCAAACAAACTCTTATCAAGCCCGCGCCGCGTGGTATATAACTCGCCAGAGCCGCCAAATCCAGCACCAAGGCTTGCGCCGCGTTGCTGCAGCAGAATTGCAATCACCATCAGCACGGCTGATACAATTGTTGCAATCTGTAATATCATCGTTATATTCATCGCCTAATCCTCCTCCCGCGCTTGAGTATACTCCAATTCAAGCAAACTGCTTACTATATAGTTTACCAAACTCAACACTAAGCCCGTCAATACCGAATTCCAAAATGTCATTTGCAATCCAGGTGCCAATTTCAGAGAAACCCATACCATCAGGCCATTGACAATTATAGTAAAGAATCCAAGCGTGATCAATATCGCTGGCAGCGACAAAATAATAACAATCGGTTTCAGTACAGCGTTCACGATTGAAAAAATAAGCCCAGCTATCAAAAATGCCGGCGCTCCAGCGCTAATTTGCACTTCGCTATATCCAGTCCCGAAAATACGCACAGCAACCCACAGACCAAACGAATTCAAGATCCAGCGCAATATAAACGTCAAGAATTGCCTTTTCATTTCATCTTAGTATAGCGCATTACGATATATTTCGCTAGAGTTTCGAGCCGTTGTCTATAAACGTTGCCCGAATACGCGCCGCCAGCACAGGATTCACAACCGTTCGCAGCTGCTCTTCGCTTGCCGTCTGCACACCGCGCACGCTGCCAAATGCACGCACAAGTTTTTTCTGCGTCGCCGGACCAACGCCGGTAATCGTACTAAGAACACTCTTAGTCGCATTCGCCCGCTTCAGCGTCGTGTGATAGCTAACAGCAAATCGATGGGCCTCGTCGCGAATACGCTGAAATAATTTTATCGTATCTTCGTATGGACTAGGCGCATCACCGCCACGCAAATTCTTTGAATGTGAACCGGCATTCTGCCGCCCGACATGTAAATTCACAAAATAGTATCCGCTTGAATCAATCACCACCACACCAGGGGTCGGCTTCGCTACCATTTTCTCGATATACGACTCGTCAATCGGCGAACGGCCTTTTGCAATCACAATTTCTTCATCGCGCTTCGCTACCCCAATCGCCGGCACATTCACGCCGAGAACTTCTAATTCACATAGTACCGCGTTCAACTGTCCTTTACCGCCATCAATGAGCAGTAAATCTGGCATACCCCATGCTTTTACATTTTTTGCACTAAAACGGCGACGAATCGTTTCGCGCATATTTGCCGTATCGTCGTTGCGCTGCACGTGCATTTTAAATTTACGATACTGCGCACGGTCGCTCACACCGTTTGTGAATACTACCATGCTCGCCACTACATTCGTGCCGCTCATATGCGAAATATCATAGCCCTCAATGCGCGCTGGCGGCGATTGCAATCCGAGCAATTGAGCTAGCTGCGTCAACGCCTGGTCTTTTGATATGTCCAAAAACTCGCGGTCGCCGAACATAATCCGCCGCTGCAGTTCGCGCATGTACGACAACTTATTGCGCAGCTGCGCCGCTGTTTCAAACTCTTGGCTACGCGCCGCCCGCTTCATGTCGCGCTCAATTTCTTTGGCGATTTTCATGCGCCCGCCTTCAATATATCTAATCAATTTGCGCAGTGATTTTTTATATTCTTGACTCGTCATGTCAGCACTTGGCGCCAATCCAATTTGTTCCTCTAGATTCATACGTTCACGTTTCGGCGGCTTAATATAATATGGAAAAATTTTACGCAAATACCGCAGCGCTTTTTTCACTGCAAAGCCACTATAGAACGGACCAATATATGTCGCGCCATCGTCTGCCGGATTCCGCGTAAACGTTACCGTCGGCCATTCGCTCTTCATATCAATACGGACGAATGTTTGCGATTTATCATCGCGCAACAAAATATTATAGCGCGGCATATAACGCTTCACCATTTCGCTTTCCAAAAATAGCGCATCCATTTCACTTTCAGTTTCGATCCAATCGGTATCATTGATTTCCGCTACCAATGCGCGCGTTTTTACGTCCATATCAGCCTTGCCTTGAAAGTATTGCCGTACGCGATTTTTCAAAATAGCCGCCTTGCCAATATAAATAATCTCATCATCTTTAGACTTATGAAAGTACACGCCTGGAGTGCGCGGGAGCGTTTTCAATTTTTCCTTAAGCGCCGCATTCATATGTTTATTATATCGCGAATAGCGCGTTTTGGTTCACGACAATAGCATACTACTATGGAACAACCCTTAGATTGTCTGATTCATGCAAGTGTAAGTATTCTAACAACACTACTGCTTGATTATGTGCTGTATCTTTTGCGCCATAGAGCAGTGTAACTCGCGTATAAGAACGCCAACGCGCAAGAGCTGCTGCCGCTTCAGGATTATTCGCCAACTCTTGTAAATATTTTACCTTAAACTCATCATACTTAGCAGGATCGTGCGCAAACCATTGCCGCAGTTCATTACTTGGCGCAATCTCTCTGCACCATTCGCCAAGCGCCGCCTTATCTTTGCTTATGCCGCGCGGCCACAATCGATCAACCAAAACACGGTAACCATCGCCTGGCTTCGCATCTTCATATATTCGCTTAGTATCGTACGTCGTCATGCCAGCGCCTCCTTTACTAAATCCTGCAAAATCGGAATCACCTCCGCTTCAAACCATGGGTTACGTTTACGCCAACCAATATTGAGCGGCGACGGGTGCACAAGCGGAAAATAATTCGGTAAATACGCATCAAATTGCGCTACCGTTGCAGTTACATTCTTTTTAGCGTGTCCCATTAAATAATATTTCTGCGCATATGCGCCAACTAAAATTATTAAACGCACATACGGCATACGCTCTAGCAACCGCGGATGCCACATTGCGGCAAAATTGTTTCGCGGCGGCAAATCGCCGTGCGCGCCTTTGCCAGGATAATAAAAATCCATCGGCATGAGTGCAAACAAATCAGGATTGTAAAACTGCTCATCACTTATGCCCAGCCACTGGCGCAACAATCGCCCGCTTGCATCATTCCACGGCTTGTGTGTTTGCTGTGCGATTCGCCCTGGCGCTTGCCCAACTAGCACAATGCGCGAATAGGACGACGCAGTATATACTGGCGTCCACCCTTTGGCGCGAAACGCCGCGTTCATATCATCGTCGACAATTTGCTGAAAAAGCAACGGGCTCGACATAGAATTACTCAGCCGTTCACCTACTTCTTCACGGCTTTTTCGAGCGCGTCAATCAAGACCTGCTTCGGTCTCATGCCAATCAGTTCTTGAACTTCCTTGCCGCCTGCAAAAATCTTCATGTTCGGAATACCTTGTACGCGATATTCTCTTGCCAATTCGCTACTATCACCGCTCGCTTCCGTGTCAATTTTGATAACATCAAAATTAGTTTCGTCGGCAATTTGCTGTAAAATTGGCGCCATCGCACGGCACGGCGGACACCAGGTCGCCCAAAAATCCACTAATACCGGATTGGCACTTTGCAGCACTTTCTCCTCAAACTCCTGACGATTCGTTATATTGTATAATGCCATATTCCCTCCTTGTCGCTCTTTTATTATACCATTATGCCAACTGTCTATTCAGCAGAACAATTACAATTGCTAGCGCAATCTTGGCATGTGGTTTTTATACACTTGCATGCTTTATTCATCGACATGTTCCTCCTTTCTACAACAGCTACATTCTTGACACTCACCATAAACCGTCAAAGAACCGTCTAGCACGCAATTACACAATTGGGCTTGCAGAATCTTGCGACATGGCGCAGGGCACGTAATGTCAATCAAACAATCGCACCGAGTGCAGCAAAAATGATCGTGCGGTTTCATATTTGCGTCGAACCGTTTATCACCATTCTTTGTCTTTGGTGCAAGCACTATTTCGCCGTCCTCAACTAATCGCTGCGTGATTCGGTGAATTGTCGTTGCGCTCACCTGTATGTAACGATCCGTGTAGTACTGCATAATATCAGCATGAGTCGCATGGCCTAACTGCTTTATACAATCCCGCACTAAATTAGCATATTTACTTTCGCGGCGCATGATGGTTGTCATATTCTTATTGTAAATCGTTTACATTAAAAATACAAGATTTACTTTTCTAGCGCTATCACAATACAATAGACTACAGAATGTTAATTTTATTAAACAAGCCCAACGATTAAATTGCTCCAACCTTACGATATGCACCATCAAATGTTTCTACATCATCGGGATTAAGAAAATATATAATCGTATCAGTTTTAATAATGTCTGGCGAGCACATCTCTTCTGTGCAACCATCAAGTCGTTCTATCATTACGCCAAAATCGCACTTAATAATTTCTAGTACAACGATTGGTTCTAGTAAATCATTTACATTAATGATAAATCTGCACGGTTTCAAAAGCTCGTGATAACCATTCAAAACTCCGTTTGTGTTATCTTCATTTTGACCATGACGAGCAATAAACAGCCTTGCAGTTTGACTCATGACTCTATCTTGCTATATAATCTACTTATTATGAACTCGTAAGAGAGTTCCTCTATTTTCTCTTCACTTATTCGCTCGACAATACATAAGAATTTAAGTTGCAAAACACTACAAAAAAGGAGATTTATCGTGAGTAAAAAATCAAAAAACAGCCAATCTATTCTGCGCTTATTTTGGCGTGCGTCGCAGCTATATAAATGGCGGCGAAATATAGCAATTATTGCCACGGCAGCTACGTTTATTGTCGGCATGTTTGTTGGTCCGCTGATTATTGCGCAGCTGCTTGATATGATCCAGCATAGACAGCTTAGCAGCACCAACAACTTATGGCAGCTCGTGATATTATATGGATTATCACAACTATGGTCGGAGATTATCGGTTGGCGCTTAGTGCTTTATCTAGTGTGGACATTTGAGGTCTCTGTGATGCGCGATTTGTATGTAAAAATATTCAACAAATTAGCAAACGAAACGTTATTTTTCCACGCTAACAAGTTTGGCGGCTCGCTCGTTAGCCAAACAAATAAATTTACCGGAGCGTTTGAACGCTTCTGGGATACTATCATTTGGTCGATTCTGCCGGTCGTGATTTCCATTATTGGATCAATCGTTGTTCTCTCAACATTGTTATGGCAATACGCTATCTTCTTGGCGATTTTAGCGGTTATTTTCATTATAGTGGTCTATTTTGGTTCGCGACCAATGATGAAGCTAAACGAAAAAGAAGCGGCTGCCAACAATACTATGAGCGGCAAAATCGCTGATGCTATCTCTAATATTATGGCAGTGAAATCATCAGGCGCCGAGATGCGAGAAAGTAAAGAATTTACCAAAACAGCAAACAACTGGCGCAGCGCTTCATTTAATTTGATGTCCGGTTTTCTGAAAATGAGCGCTATTTATTCATCAATTACGACGACCATCAAAGTTGCCGCTATCGCGTTCGCCGTCTATGCTGCGCAGCATAATACTGTATCGGTAGCAGCGATTTACCTAATTATTACCTACACCGGTACAATGACGCGCGAGCTATGGAATATGAACGGTATTATGCGCAATTATAACCGCGTGCTTGGCGACGCGCGCGACATGGCGGAAATTCTACAAACACCGACAAGCTTGATTGATAAAAGTGCGAGAAAATTACGCATTTCGCACGGCGAAATCGTCATGAATAATGTGACATTCACGCATGATGAAGGACAAGGCGACACGTTGTTTAAGAATTTCTCGCTGACCATCAAACCCGGCGAAAAAGTTGGACTAGTTGGCACATCCGGCTCAGGAAAGACGACGCTGACAAAACTACTCCTACGCTTTGCTGACATTGATAGCGGCGAGATTTTAATCGACTCGCAAAATATCGCCGACGTCACACAGGCAAGCTTACGCTCAAGTATTGCGTATGTACCACAAGAACCATTACTCTTTCACCGCTCAGTGCTGGACAATATCGCGTACGGGCGACCTGGCGCAACAAAAGCCGCCATAAAGAGAACTGCCAAGCAAGCTGGCGCGTATGACTTCATTACGAAATTACACGATGGATTTGATACGCTTGTCGGCGAGCGCGGCGTGAAATTATCGGGCGGACAACGCCAACGTATTGCTATCGCCCGCGCTATTTTGAAAGATGCACCAATTTTAGTCCTTGACGAGGCAACATCAGCGCTCGACTCGGAATCTGAGGCGCTGATTCAAGAGTCGCTTGAGACGCTGATGAAAAATCGTACGTCTATCGTTATCGCTCATCGCCTGTCGACTATCGCTAAACTTGACCGTATCGTCGTCATGAAACGCGGCCGCATTATTGAGGACGGCACGCACAACGAGTTGCTGGAAAAGAACGGTACATACGCGCAATTATGGCAACGGCAGTCTGGCGGGTTTATTGAGGAATAAAAATCGCCCCCCCAATTCTGGGGACGATTAAACATTTATATTACTTTTTATTCTGCTTCCGCGCCTGGCTTTTCGCCTTCAACTGGTATGTCCTCAGCGTCAGCCGAAGTCGATTCTCCTGCCGCCGCTTCATTTGCAGCTTCAATTGCAGCCGGCTCATACACGCTTGCAACGACTAAATCTTTCACGGTCACATCGTCATCAGCCGTACCCTCACGACCATCGTCATTGTCGACAATCTCTACACCTGATGGCAACAGTATATCGCCGATCGTAACGCGATCGCCAGCGTCCGCGAGGTTCATAATCGACACCTCTAGATACTCTGGCAGTTCCATCGGCAGCGCCTTCACCTCAATTTTCTCAATCGCTTGCAAAACGACCAATCCGTTACGCTCCGCTGCTGATTCGCCCTCGCCGACCAAGCGGATCGGCACTTCTGCCACTACCGGCTCATCGGCACGAACTGCATGAAATGAAATGTGGCGAATAACACCATGCTTAATAGGATGAAATTCCGCAGCTTTAATCATCGCAATACGATGTTTCGTGCCCGACAACTGCACCGGCGTATGCTTGCCGGCTTCCGCGTACACACGCATCACCTCGCCCGCGTCAGCCTGAATTGCAATCGACTCCATATTCGCACCATACACAACACCCGGTGTCAACCCTCGTCTCCGCAGCTGCTTTACTTTCTTGCCGAAAATTTCTCGGCGATCTACTCTCAATGTTATCTTGTCTCCCATATTTCTCCTTTTCGGATATGTTTCCGGAGTTACATAATACTGTGTATTTATTATAGCATATGCGGAAACTATTATTCATAGCACCCTAACACTCTGTCTGCAAACGAGCATAAATACTACCCTGCTCGCAAAAACGCAATGTATGTTTATCCAGAATCTATCGGGTCCGGCGTTTCATTAAATAGTAACCGCCAACTATGCCACCTCCGAGCAGTGCGACCGCGCCGAATATATAAAACATTACACTATCTCCCGTATTTGCAAGTTGCCGACCACTCACCTTATTATTTGCACTCTGCGCCGATGAGCGAGCAGACGTACCGCCCGGCTGAGTGCTGGGAGGAGTTGGAGATGCCGGCACCAAGTAAACACCCACCGGATCAACAATCTCACCGTTCGCGATACCGTCCGAATCGCCAAATCCGCCATCTGTAAGCTGATACGACACAACCGTACGCAAACCATCTGCCGATGCCAAGAAACTCACTTTATTTGTTATATCGCTCGCTGTCCCGTTATATTCCTTTACGACTCGCAATTTTGACGTGTCTGGGTATAAGCGACTAAGCTGCAGTTGAACCTGCACCGAATAACCGCTCGCCGGCGCTGAATGCGCACAATCAACCGTGAATGCAACCTGCTCGCGTAAATCGCTACCCTGGTGTTTCGACGAAATCGTACCGAGTGCAATCTGGGCTATATTAGAGCACTGACTACCAGAGACAGAAACTGTCAATATACCACCTTCAGGCTGAATGATCTGCCGTTTTGTCACCGGCGCCGGAGCTGGCGGCGTTACAATTGTAATCGCATTCAAACGATCCTGTAGAGCTTTTTTCTTGACTTGGTCTTGGACCTTGTCGACAAGCACTTTCGCGGCATCTATAGCGGTTCGTGTTTTGTCGTGTTCCGCTTTTGCCACAGCAGTTTCAGCAGCCGCCTGAGCGTCTGATTCTTTCTTCTTCGCCGCCGAAACAGCATTATTTAGCGTGGTCGTGGCTAAAGTTACATCTTGCTCGGTAGCGCTCTGCGAGCTATTTATTTCCTGAGCTTTCACAAGTGCTCTCGCTACAGTTTCGTCCCGCCTAATGTACAACGGTTCGTTTTGTGCAGCTGCTATTGCAGCGCGAAGAGCAGTTTTATCAACCGGCGCCGGTATAACGATTGCATCAAGGCGATCTTGGAAGGATTTTTTCTTGACTTGGTCTTGGACCTTGTCGACAAGCACTTTCGCGGCATCTATAGCGGTTCGTGTTTTGTCGTGTTCCGCTTTTGCCACAGCAGTTTCAGCAGCCGCCTGAGCGTCTGATTCTTTCTTCTTCGCCGCCGAAACAGCATTATTTAGCGTGGTCGTGGCTAAAGTTACATCTTGCTCGGTAGCGCTCTGCGAGCTATTTATTTCCTGAGCTTTCACAAGTGCTCTCGCTACAGTTTCGTCCCGCCTAATGTACAACGGTTCGTTTTGTGCAGCTGCTATTGCAGCGCGAAGAGCAGTTTTATCAACCGGCGTTGTACCTGTCGCGTCCATTAATGTATTAACAAGTGCCCCGCGATTCACTACTACACCAGCTTTTACCGTCGTACCCGACGGATCAATCGCAAGCGCAACGTCGCTCGGCAACGGCTTACCAGAGTTAATTGCAGGACTACCGGCTTTTAGCGTGTAGTTGCTCTTCTTATAGTCGGCATTATGTACCGCCTCTTTTATAAAATACGGATTATTTTCCCGCGAACCAAACTCATCAAATGAGTGCTCGCCGCGCCCCTTGATGGAACTTCGGACCCGAGCGTCATTCTTGATATCTGCTATTCGAGCGAATTGTATATCAATCGTATTTCCGCCGTCAAGATCCCAAGTAAATACTGTTGGCTCATTCGCAAGGCTGCTTCGGTAGTAAACATTATAATCAAACCCTTTGAACATTTCGTTCGTGTAGATTTTCGTCGCTGCAACGCCATTATTCTTGTCACCGTCAGAACGCACGGGGAACGAATAGAACTGCGAACCGTCATTTGGTACATATGCACGCGACGATAGAATATTATTATACATTTCTAAACCAGTCAGGTTCCAGCTTAATCCTTGGCTCTTCGACCACGGCTCCCACGTCGTACAGGTTACATTATCCGCTGCGTAAGCATTACATCCGCTCTCGCGACTGTCTTCAAACAAATCAATCGGCCGGTTCGTTCGCGAAATCGTATTGTTATAAATTTTTACATCATTGCTACCCGAAATACGTATGCCTGTACCAGAACCTTCAATAATATTAGAGGCAATAATAGCAGGACCAGATACTTCATGGAATATTGCCGTTCCATTGTTTGTAAAGAAGTTACCAACTATCTTTGCATCAATACAGCCCTCGTCGCACCAAAAACCAATCGGGCTTGCCTTTGTTATATTATTAGGATCGCTTTCTTCAACACCAGATTCCGATCGATCAATGATATTATTACGAAATGTAAAGTCTTTCGTGTGCGTCACTTTTATTTCTGATATCGTACAGAATGCACCGCATTTCTTCACTTTAAACCCGGCGGCGTTACTGCCAGAAAATGTATTACCAATATACGTTGCCTTATGTGTTCTATTGGCACCCGCACCGTTTGCGCCGTTATCTAAGAATTTCGTATTTTTTACGACTAGATTATCAGCCTCGCCGGTGTGTAACCCTATCGCTGAACTTTGTGCAAAGATAGAATCTTGAATAACCGCATTTTTCGAAACCACAAATGCCTGCGACACACCAGACGTATCCGTAAAACCCCACGCTTGTACCGGCGCATACTGTGCAACGTTTATACCTTTCATGTTAAATCCAGCACCAGCCGCCGTAAACGCCCGCGACCGCTGCGATATTTCCGTTACGCCTTCAGTCGGATCAGAGCCAACATAATACGTAATGTCGTCTTCTACACCTGGATGGTAGTCATATTTACCGGTATCCGAGTTGAATGTCCTTGTTGTCGGCGTTTGATCTTCGGCGTAGAATTTACCAGCCGACACTTCCGCCTTGCTTGCGACTTGTTTCAGCGGCTTATCGTTAATAAACACTTGCTCCGGAAATGCTGCTGTGCCTTCTTCTGCTGGATTACTATTTACTGTACAGACGTGGCAAAAATTGGTGTACCGTCCTTTCGTTTTCCAGAGATTTCCTTCTTTCGTCCAAACAGAGCCGCTCACGACATCACTGCCTTTGAGCCAGACTTCAGCGTGCGGTGCAGCTTGCAACGTTATGTTTGTTTTGTCGATCGAAAAATGCGGTTCACGGTAAATTCCAGATTTCGCGACTACTGTACCGCCGTTTGAAAGCTTCGACAAGGCAAACTTAAATGTCTTATATGGCACGCTTTCAGTACCATTCCCCGATACATCATCACCATCCGGTGACACCCACGCAACGTTGCTCGTCGGCACCGCGTAGTTTGTATCAGTAAACTGATACATATTATTAATACGGACAGCATGCGCCGGTATAAAGTGCATTAGCCCCAAACCAGCAACAAACAAAACCGCCACATGTGCAACGATTATTTTATACAATTTCCTTCTATTTGAGCCTAGTTTTATCACCGCCCTATTCCGCCTTTTTCTGTTAATGTTTTGTACCTCGGTTCCACTGTACCACAAATCGCTTACGCCTGTCAACAGATAAGCTCCTTCCAAGAGGAGCTCTTAATCTTACCGTCCTTGCAGCTAGGCCGCACCCCATCACCTTATCTGCGGCGCCTCTAATGTTTTTACCACGCTTCTGCAATAGTATTAAACTATGGTACAATTTTACTTGATATGGAAGCGCTCGTTCACGCCATCACCAGCTTTGGAATTATCGCAATCCTGCTCGTTGTCTTTGCCGAGTCGGGATTGCTCATTGGATTCATTTTTCCGGGCGATAGTTTACTATTCACCGCCGGTTACATGGTGCAGCAGCAAATTCTCGGATTCAATGGACAACCAATTGATATTCATATCTTTGCACTGCTTATTTTTGCCGCAGCTGTTGCCGGCGATAGCGTTGGATTTGAATTCGGGCATAAAGTCGGCCGTAAATTATTTCAAAAAGAAAACTCGCGATTTTTTAAGAAAAAATATCTCGACCAAACCGAAGCATTCTATGCTAAGCACGGCTCAATTACGATCGTACTCGCACGGTTTGTGCCGATTGTTCGCACGTTTGCGCCAATTGTTGCCGGCGCAAGCAATATGCATTACCGCACATTTATTACATACAACATTATCGGCGGGTTCTTGTGGTCGTCGCTGTTTGTCTATCTCGGATATTACGCCGGCGAGTTTTTGACCAAAGCGGGTGTAAATATCGAGGTCGCAGCGCTCATTATTATATTCCTATCGGTTTTGCCGATGATTATTCACGCACTCAAACAAGAAAGTACGCGCACTAAACTCAAACGCCAATTCAAAGTGTTGTTTTCGAAAAAAGATAGCTAAATTACCTGTCGTTACAAATAGCCCGTAGACTATAAAAGCTTTTTCAAGTACTTGCCAGTGAATGATTCCAGCGATTTTGCAACGTCTTCCGGCGTACCTGATGTAACCACCGTGCCGCCGCCTTGCCCGCCTTCCGGACCCATATCAATAATCCAGTCGGCGCATTTTATTACCTCTAAATTATGCTCGATGATAATCATACTATTACCGCCGTCGACAAGTTTTTGTAGAATATCGAGTAGTTTTTTAACGTCTGCCGTATGCAACCCCGTTGTCGGCTCATCTAGAATGTAAAGCGTTTTACCAGTTGAACGGCGGCTCAATTCAGTCGCAAGTTTGATTCGCTGCGCTTCGCCGCCCGAAAATGTCGTTGCCGGCTGCCCAAGTTTAACATAGCCAAGCCCTACCTCGTTGATTGTTTGCAGTTTGCGCGCAATCGCCGGCACATTCGCGAAAAAATCACACGCCTGCTCAACTGTCATATTCAAAATATCGCTAATCGTTTTACCTTTATACTTAATTTCAAGCGCTTCGCGGTTATACCGCTTACCATGGCATTCCGGACACTGAACGTATACATCCGGCAAAAAGTGCATTTCAATTTTTATCATGCCGTCACCCTGGCAATGCTCGCAGCGCCCGCCTTTCACATTAAAGCTAAACCGTCCCGCTTTGTAACCGCGAATATTTGCTTCAGGCGTATTTGCAAACAACTCACGGATCTGTGTAAACACGCCGGTGTATGTCGCCGGGTTTGAGCGCGGCGTACGCCCAATCGCCGATTGATCAATTACAATCGCCTTGTCTAATTGATTGATACCATCAATTCGCTCGTGCGCGCCTGGCACTGCTTGCGCCCGATGCAACCGTGCTGTTAGCTCGTTTGCGACAATATCATTCACAAGCGTTGATTTGCCGCTGCCACTCACGCCTGTCACGAGCGTCATCACGCCAAGCGGAAATTCAACATCAATACATTTCAAATTATTTTCACGCGCGCCGCGCACAACGAGTTTGCGGTCTTTTTGCACAGCGCGGCGTTTTTTTGGTACAGCGATTTTCTCGGCGCCGCTTAAATACCGCCCTGTTATGCTTGCGGGATTTTCCGCAACCTCAGCTGGCGTACCTGCTGCTACAACTTCGCCGCCGTGCACGCCCGCACCCGGACCAATATCTACCAGATAGTCCGCCTGCGCGATTGTATCCTCATCATGCTCAACAACAAGCACCGAATTGCCTAAATCGCGTAGGTGTTTTAATGTCGCGATTAACCGATCGTTATCACGCTGGTGCAACCCGATCGACGGCTCATCAAGTACATAGAGGACGCCTTGCAGGCCAGAGCCGATCTGCGTTGCCAAACGAATCCGCTGCGCTTCGCCGCCGCTAAGCGTATTTGCCGCTCGACTCAGCTCTAAGTAGTTTAGACCGACGTTATTCATAAAACCAAGCCGCGCCGCAATCTCTTTCAGAATCAACCGCACAATATGCATTTCCGACTCGCTGAATTTTAGCTTACTAAATAAATCAAGCGCATTTGCTACATCAAGATTACACATATCCATAATCGACAGCCCGTTTACTGTCACCGCCAGCACAACCGGTTTGAGACGCGCACCTTGACATGTCGTACATTTCCGCTCGCGCATAAAGCGCTCAATATCTTTGCGCATAAAGTCGCTTTCCGTCTCGCGATGCCGACGCTCCAGATTCGGAATCACGCCTTCGTATGTCGCATCATAATAGCGTCCGCCCGCCAAGTCAATACGATATTTTTGAGAACCCGTCCCATATAAAATTTTCTGCCGAACATCATCTGGTAATTGCTTGACCGGCACCTGCAGACTAAATCCATGCGCATCGGCGACCGCTTTGATTTTGCGCATATAAAAATTATCAACATTAATACGATTATACGGGCGAATTGCACCCTCGGCGATCGTTAAATTACCGTTAAATACTAATTCTGGATCAATCTCTAGCCGCGTACCAAGCCCCGTGCACGTCGGGCACGCGCCCTGCGGTGCATTAAAACTAAACAGGCGCGGCTCAAGCTCTGGAATCTCTTCGTTCGGGTGATCAACACACGCGTAGCGCTGGCTGTACGTCAGCAGCTCGCCACTATCAACATTCATGATCTGCACAACACCCGACGCCAAATCAAGCGACTGCTCCACCGCCTGCGACACGCGGCTAATCATATCCGGTTTCATAACGATTCGGTCAATAACAATTTCGATATCATGCTTGTAGCTTTTCTGCAGCTCTGGAAATTCATCAAGCGCATACACCACGCCGTCCACCCGTGCCCGCGCGAAACCGGAACGCATATATTGCTCTGGCACGTGCTGAAACTCGCCTTTTTTCTGCACGACGATCGGCGCCAGTATCATGAGCCGTTCGCCCTCTGGTAATTTCATGATTTCATCAATGATCGCCTGCGCCGTGCGCCGCTGCACCGGCTTATTACAAACCGGGCAGTGCGGCACGCCAACGCGTGCAAACAACAATCGCAAATAATCGTAGATCTCCGTTACCGTTGCAACCGTTGAACGCGGGTTGCGCGATGTCGATTTTTGATCAATACTAATCGCCGGACTCAGCCCTTCAATGCTATCAACGTCCGGCTTGTCCATGATACCTAAAAATTGCCGTGCATAGCTGCTCAGACTCTCAACGTAACGGCGCTGCCCCTCGGCGTAAATCGTATCAAACACCAAGCTTGATTTACCGCTGCCGCTTAAGCCCGTCACGACGACAAATTGGTCGCGCGGAATCTCAATATTAACATTTTTTAAGTTATTTTGGCGCGCGCCGATAATTTTTATGCTCTTTGACATGGCTATATATTATAGCATTTTTACGCACACCATACTAGCCGCGATCGGCGCGGTAAAAGCGAAGCGACACGAAACATAGATGCGCATTTTTACGCACAATATTGCAAATTTGTTGCAATATAGATATACTAAGTAGCATTATGAATGACGCTCTGCAAACACTAGAAACCATCCTACGGCAGCATCAACTACATGTCACCAAACCGCGCCGTACGGTATTTACTGCATTATATGATCAGCCGCCGCGCTATATCGGCGAGCTGATACGCGCAACAGCATCATCAATTGATCGCGTTAGCGTATACCGCACAGTTGAGCTATTTGAGCGCCTTGGTATCGTACGCGTCGTCCCTGTCGGCTGGAAACATAAAATCGAATTATCCGACACATTTAGCAAACACCACCACCACGCCACTTGCCGGCAATGCGGACGCGTGATTGATTTGCCCGAGAATCACACGCTTGAACGCCTTATTGCATCAATTGCCGCCGAATATCATATTCATAATCCATCACACATCCTTGAAATTCAAGGAATTTGCACGCACTGCGCTCAAACGAAAAAATCGTAGCGACCATTATGGCGCTTATCGTTGCATGTTTTTGACCTAATTGCTATATTATTATTATAAATAAAAGTAATCTAGGGCGCGCCACTATGAAATGCAAGTACTTATTTCTTACTACATTCGGACTCGCGATAGCGGGAATATTTTTCGTACATAGCAACAGCTTTTTCGACACATTGCTTAGCTTTATGCTCACTGGCATGATTCCCGGGACGACAATCAGCGTTCCCTATTGGATAATACTTGGCAGCTGTGTCATTCTGATCGCCGGTATCATTGATGCGGCATGCAGCACAGCGCCGCTCAAACCGCCGACACATACTTCAGGATACTAGTCAGTCCGGCTCTGGCAAAATTGACCCTGCCCACAATTGCAGTTCTTGCACGATAAATTCTTTGTCAGGATCAAGCATACTAGCCGCAAGCCGCTGCAGCGCCGCCATATATTTTGGTAATTGCGCCTGTACGCGTGCTGCGCGCCATGTTTGCCACATTGCACGCTCATCATCACTCAGCGTTTTCGGAAAGTTACGTGCTTTATAGTGCAACAACAGTCCCGGCAGCCGTTTATCGGCAAAATTGGGATGAAAATCAGCCAGCTCGCGCTCGCTTGCATTGCGTACTGCTTCAGCGCGCAACCGATCGCGGTCGTTCAAAAAACCATCGTATAACTGCGCTTCCGGATCGGGCGATCGCGTAAATTCGGGTTTGTTTTCAAAAATCGTACGTAATTTCTCAGCGAATTCTGGGTGTGCCAGGAGATTTTTTTGGTGTTTCGCTATCGTCTCAGCGTCAAGCGATATTTTCGCCCACCCGTCTCCGTGCGCCAACACGCCAAGCGGCGCTACCGCCGGACAGCGGTTCGGCTGCAACTCTTTTGCCGGCAACTTTACGAAATCTTCAGCCTGGCGCTCCTGCCAGCTCGCGTACACTTTGTGCGCCAACTCCGACTCACTTAAATCAATAAACGGTGTCGGATCATATCGTAAATCATACACCACAACGTTGCCATTGCGCCCTGCCGCCAGCGGAAGTGCGACTGTCGTCTTAGCGAATTCCTTGTCGTAACGCCCGCTGCTATAAACAAACGGCTTTTTATTGTCAACATTTACAAGTTTTACAACCTCTTTTTTATCGCGCATTTTTAGCAAATATTCAAACAGTTGCGGCTGTTTATTGCGAATCAACTTTGTGACATCAATTAATGCATCAACATCGCTCATCGCGTCATGAGCATTCTTGTGAGCAATACCATTTTCGTGCGTAATGAGTTCAAGCCGGTTTGTCGGCTCGCCAGCATCATCAAGCGGCCAGCTAATACCTTCAGACCGGAGCGCCCGTGTCATACGCACCACGTCAAGCATATCCCAGCGCGACCGTCCATCTTTCCAGCACCATTCATATGGATCGTAAAAATTACGCCACAGCAGATGGCGAATGAATTCATCGTCAAACCGAACGTTATTGAACCCGACAACGATTGTGTCAGGCGTAAAAATTTCATCATTTAGTATGCGCGCAAACTGCGCCTCGCTATAGCCCTCATCGACAGTTTTTTGCGGCGTAATACCAGTGACCATTAGCGCATCAGGGTTCGGCAGCGTGTCGTCGCTGAGCGCTACGAGCATATTATACGGCTTGCCGATTGGCGTAAGATCCATGTTTGTCCGCCGCCCAGCAAACTGCATGATCCGGTCTTCACGCGCGTTTAATCCGCTGGTTTCTAAATCATAGAAAAAGAATGTTTTTGCCATACTTTTATAGTATAGCAAAAAATAGTTTTAGCGTGTTAAAGCCCATAATTAAGATAGCCGCAGCACTCCCTGCACAACTATTGTTCAACTAACGTCAGCTCGCTCTCGCCGATCCGCACGACGCTCTCACCTGTCGCGCCCTGGCGGACTAGCTCGTGCGTAATACCCGTCCGTTTCATGATGTCGCGCAGGCGGTTTACTGCCTCAAATTGATCAAAATTCGTCCGGCGGGCAAACTTCTCGATTTTTTTACCTCGAACTATAAAAACTGCTACCAGCTCGCCGCCCTCGTTCGTCTCATCTGGCAGCCGCTCAACTGTCCACGCGTCTGTCAATTGGTCTTCATCAAGCGAAATTACCGGCAGGCCGGTCTCTGCTTCGCCCTTTTGCGGCTGCTCGCGCTGGCGGTACGCTTTGACTGCGCGCCGCAGCAACCGTAACAAATCTTTCACGCCCTGCCCCGATTGCGATGAGATAGCCATAATCTCCGCATTATTCGCCGCTTTTTGTAGTGCTGTTTTTTGCATCGCAATAATCTCATCGTCCAATCCTTCGCATTTTGTCAGTGCAATAATCTCTGGGCGCGCTGCTAACTCCGTGCTATATTTTTCAAGCTCGCGGCGAATCGCTGTATATTTTTCCGCCGGATCATCGCTATACACATCAATCATATGGAGCAGCACCGCCGTTCGCTCGACATGGCGTAAAAATCGGTCGCCCAGACCTTTACCTTCGCTCGCACCTTCAATCAACCCTGGAATATCAGCAATAAGAATACTGCCATCATCAATATCAGCCACTCCTAGATTTGGTGTCAAAGTGGTAAATTCATAATTCGCAATTTCCGGGCGCGCATTTGACACGACACTCAAAAAGGTTGATTTTCCCGCATTCGGAAAGCCGACCAACCCGACATCCGCCAACAATTTCAATTCCAATTCAGCCTCAAACGATTCGCCCGGCTCGCCAAGCTCTGCCATGCGCGGCGTTTGGCGTACGCTCGACTTAAAGTGTGCATTGCCGAACCCGCCATCGCCGCCTTTCGCAATCACTGCTTCTTCGCCGTGGCGCGCCAAATCAGCTACGATAGCACCGTCGCGTTTAACGATCGTGCCAACGGGGACTTTTACGATCAAGCGCTCGCCCGCTCGTCCAGCCTTTTTTCTTTTACTGCCAGCTACACCGTTCTCTGCTTTGAGCTTTGGCTGATAACGGAATTTCAACAGCGTATTGAGCTGCTCGGTCGCGACAAAAACAACGTCGCCGCCCTTGCCGCCGTCGCCGCCGTCCGGACCGCCTTTATCGACAAAAATCTCGTGGCGAAAGCTCACTGCGCCGTCGCCTCCTTTACCGGCTATTACCGTTACCTTTGCTGTATCAACAAACATACTTTCAGTATAACAAAAACGCCCCGAATTTGACAGAGGCGTTTTTACATTTCACAATGTTATTTTAATGGATATATTTATAGTAGCCGCTAGTCGCTTCGCTCCACGAGAGTGTCCCGCGACCGACGCGATTGAAACCGCCGCCCCAGCGATACCCGTTCATTTCGCTAATCGTGACAGAAACACCTGGATTCACCGATTCGACGATTGCCACGTGACCATAACCGCCGCCATTTGCCATAATTGCCCCAGCACTCGGCGTACCATCTACCATTAATCCTGCAGCGCGCGCATTGTATGCCCACGTGCTAGCGTTACCCCAGTAACTACCGACCGGCAAACCGAGCTGAATACGGCGTTCATACGCGTACCACGTGCAATTACCCCAAGCATATTTATTGCCAGCAGATACCACACCCCTGAACGATGAGGCAGCACCTGCTGCCGTACCAGCGCCCCAGTTGCTATTTGCTGGCACGCCGCGGCGCGACGAATTAGCGTTGCGCGATGATGCGGCATAGCCTGGGCGTTCATTTTCCGGCAAGACGCCGCCAGGAATAATTAAGCGCGTACCGTTTGCGACATTCGCCGAAAGCTCAAGGTCGTTATATGTAACAATGTCGCTCTTCTTGCTGCCATATTTTTCGGCGATCGCATCAAGCGTATCGCCATCTTTCGTCGTATACAAAATACCGTCTGTCGGCAGAATTGTCAGCGTCACGTTTGGCTCAAGCGCATCAGAGCTCAAATTATTCGCCCAAGCGATTGTCGTTTTCTTTAATCCATATTTCTCGGCAACGCCGTCAAGCGTATCACCCGCTTGCGTCACGTAGGTTGTCGTACTGCGCGAATCAGCCGTCATATTTACGACTTGCGGCTTGCTAATCGTACTTGAATCGGTCTGCGCCATCATCGTTTCGACTGCAAGCGATTGCGATAGATTCGCCACGTTATTGCTGACCGGCATATTTGTCGTATCGGCAAGCGAAGATGCGATATTTGCCGCCACCACCGGATCAACCGAGCCAGCTTCACTCTGTACCTTAGCGAGCGTCGTCGTCTGTGTTGTCGGCGAGGCATTTGCAAGCGCCGACGATCGTTCTGTCGCGACCGGCTGATAGCTAACCGCGATTAGCGTTGTAATTAACAAAAATACGCCGAAATACGACGCAATTGACGAAATAGAAAGCGCACCGCGGCGTGATCGTTTACTCACATGAGTACGCGCCGACGAATCAAGAGCCTTGCGTGCCATGAAATTCGAGCGAGCTTTTGCTGATGAATCGTTGGTAATGATAACCGTTCTCCCGGAACGCATTCACATGCATTCCCTATACCTATTAAAGTCTTTCTCTCTGATATCCAGAGACGAACCGCCATCGACCATTTTAATTAACTAATAGTAACGAAAAAGATTGTTTCGGCAGTTGTACGACTTCTCAAGGTAGTCATTTCTGGGTGCTGCGCGATAAACACTCTCCGTAAAACCTCGCAAACTTACAGAAATGTACGTGTTTCATTATAGCAGATGAGCGCCTATATTGTCAATGCTTTTTACTAGATCGCTGCGCAGAGTTTTTGACAATGATTTTTAATATTCGCCTCATGCTCTTCGTTTGTTTTCGCAAAGTAAATTAAACCATCGTCGCCTGCTAAAAAGAAATTGTAATCAGTTTCGGTTGGGTTCGCGACCGCCCGCAGCGATAATTCGCCGGGCGCAGCGATCGGCGTTGGCGGCAAGCCCTCGTATTTGCGCGTATTGTACGGCGAATCAATCGACACGAGCGCATTAGTGTCGTCTCTAGGGATATCAATCTTTGCCTTATCAGCGGCATAGACCGCCGTAATGTCGGATCCGAGCTTTGCGCCTGCACGGAAACGCTTGATAAATACTTGCGCGATACTGCGCTGGTACTGATAGCAGCGTTCTTTACGCTCTGCCGTCGGCTTGTCTTCGCACGTCAACTCGCGCTCAACAATTGACGCAAGCGTGATTCCCTGGTATAAATTCAGCCCTTGCTCTTTAAATTTCGCGACCAAATTGTTCTTTTGCACGATTTTATACATATGCGCAAATACCGTTTCGAGAACTTGCTTCGCCGTCGCGTCATCTGCCACGTGATATGTCTCACCAAATACATAGCCTTCAAGCGACGTATCTGCCGGTTTATCGGCAAACAACGGACTATCGTATGCCGCGTGGAATGCCGTCGTAATGTCGTTGTCGCTAAAGCCGGCTTGCTTTAGAACGTAGCGCGCATTTGTTTTATCGGTGCCGCTTCGCGCGCGCGATGCTTTGTAGCGCGACACTTCAAGCGTGCCGCCCGGGTAGAATGTAATCGCTTTGAAATCACGGCATCCAGCCGCTAATTTAGCCACTATTTCGGGAACGGTTTGCGACGGCGAAACGCGGCACGTACTGCCCACCATTGCCTTACCTTCTAAATACGCATAAATTCGGAATGCTAATTCATCGCGAATGACACCTATTTTTTTCAGCTTAGCAGCAATTGTCGCCGTTGAGTCGCCGTCGCTAATAACAACTGAGTGCTTCTCTGTACTGCGCGAGGCTGCTTTCAGCTGGCTGACATACCACAGGTATGCGCCGGCAGCCATAGCAGCAATGATGCTAAATATGACAAAAGCGATAAGCCACTTTTTATGGCGGCGAGGTTTTTTGCTTAGAGGAGTCGATGCGTGTTCTTGTTCTGATGTATTACGGCGGTTACGGAACGGTTCAGTAGAGTCCTGCGAATTGTTGCGCGGCACACTCCCCACGTCTGGCAGCGTATTGTTGACGTTTGACAGAGGGCGTGGGCGCTGCAGCGGCTGGTATTGTGAACCTGGGCGAGACTGCCGCTCCATTTGCGCTTGCGGGCGAGAGTCCGCGTGCGGCAACCCAGCAGATTGCGGACGAGACGGACGCGGCTGAAAATGCGGCTGCGCCATAGCTTGCGGCAATCGCGGCTCTGGCGACCTGGACCGGCGAAATCCGTCCATTAGTGCGTCTCCAAATAATCTTGTAGTATCAGACTTGCCGCTAGTGCGTCGACTTCGCCTTTTGCGTACGGCTGATTACGCGCGTTCAAAATCTCTTCAGCCTTAACGCTCGTAAGCGATTCGTCTTGAAAAACGATTTTTGACGCAATATCGCGCAGCTGCTCGACGAACCGCTCGACAAATTCTGTCTGCTTCGTTGGCTCGCCTGCTTGGTTGCGCGGGTACCCGACGACGAGCACATCGGCTTTTTCGCGCACGATAATCTCAGCAATCGCCTGAACTTCGCCGCCATCAACATTGAGCGTATCATACGCCATCGCGATTTTTATGTCATCACGCGCTAAGGCGACGCCAATTCGCTTCTCGCCGACATCAAGCGCAACGTATGATTTACTCATCGACGACAAATTTCACCGTTATCTTTTTTGTATCGCCCGGCACAGTATGTACCCAAAACGGCGAGAAATTAACGTCAACCGATTTAACGCCGTCAATCGCTTTCACGTATTCTTGCACTTCGCCAATGCGCTTGCCTTTCACATATTCTTTGATTGCCGCTTCATCAATTTTTGGACCAATTTTGCCGTTTGCCGTTAACTTCGCCGTTACAGTTTCCCCGGCAATCGTAACATTCGTAAGCGACACCGATGACACGCCGTTGCTATACACTTTTTGATTATTTTTTCCATCAATTTGCTGCTTGAAATACGCATCAAGGAATGTATTGAGATCGGCTTTTATGATCGCCTTGAGCGAATATTTGATTGCGCCGCCAATTGCCGCCTTGCCGTCTGGCGCCTCGGTGCCCGCCGCTGGAATTGACACGCCGCTTGTGTTAACAACGAACGACGCGTCAATGACCGTAGCGTCTTTGCCAAATTGCGACTGGAGCGCCTTTTTTGCCGCATCTTTTTCGGCGTCGGACACTAAATTCGCTGTTGCGGAATCAATGTCGCTCTGCTGTACGACGGTAACAGTCTTATCTGTGCCGCCCGACGTTGATGCTGTGAAACTCGCCTCAAATCCTGATAAGCCTTTCGCACTGCCGGACGCGCCGTTATATTTCGAGCCATTTTCGACCGCTGTCACGCCGACCGTCACGCCGTTGCGTGTTGTGCGCAGCGTATCGTAGCTGAATGTCAGCGCGCTATCAAGCCGGTATTTTGCGCCGCTCGACGATGACACTTCCGAACCTGCTGCGACTGTCACGTCATGATCGACGATGTCGCTAATCGTCTCGCGCGTCGGCGTCACGCGGATCGTACCCGTCGCTTTTGTCCCGACATCTTTTGTGCCTGTTGCCGGAATTGTCTTCGACACCGGCGTTTCCGATGCTTTCGTTGTTGTTTTGATCGTACCCTCGCTCAGACTAGTCGCTGCGGTATCGCTGGCTTTTACTTGCGTATTCACAGCGACCTGCGACGTTTGCGCCGTAATAGCAATCGTAGCATGGGGCGCGATCACAAACGCCCAGATACTGCCGCCAATCAGTAGCACAACCCCCGCTAAAATCAGGAAAAACTTTTTGCGGAATTTATTGAAATCAGGAATTGATGGAATTTTTTTCTTGCCGTTTTTTGCGTCTGCCGGCGATGTCTTTTTATCGCTGTTTGGATTTGCGGTTGCATTCTCGCTTTCGATCGAATCAATTGATTCCGGCTTTTTCGGGTCGCCGCCTTGCGCCGATCCGTCAATGATATCGTCGTCCTCGTCAACTTTTAGCGCCGGCACTTCCGCGATTTCCGGCCGGCTTTGGAGGTTTTTCGCTACCGGAATATGCGCCGCGCCAGCAAGCGCCGTAAGTGCTGCATTGTTTGAGATAATCACGACATGTTTATCAGCGCGTTCTGCCGCACGCTGCACTAACTTCAAATTAACCGCGCTTTGGATTGCGCCTGTTCGCTTCGGCGGCACCAGCGCAACAATCTCATGCTCGGCAGCTTTAATCTTACCGATAATCGCGGTAATATCGTCCTCTACATCAATATAAATAACATCTTTTTGCATATTTCTATTACACACGCAGGATACGATTGATTCGATCTCGCATCGTTTGCGCGTCGCTCGCTCCTATTATTGTATCATACCCCACGCGCAACAATCCCATCGCTGTAATATACGTGTGGTCGCTTGCTTTTTCAGTTGTATCAACGATACCGATAACATCATGCGGACTAATTCGCTGAACGCTCGGGCGCTTAGTAAACGGCAAATCTTTGTACCAATCGTCTTTTTTAAGCGCATCAACGAGCGGTGCTAAACTTGCGCCGCCGCCGCATAGCAAAATACGCGGCGGCAGCTGGTCGACTGAATCAAATTCGCTCAGCGCCAATTCCACGCCGGATAACCAAACCTCAAGCGTACGGTTTATCGCGGCGTCAATTTGCTCTTTTACTGACGGCTTAATTTTCTCGCCGTCCAAATTAACCTTTAGTTTTTCTGCCTGCGTGTAGTTAATCGCCAGCTCCGTTGCGATCGTTTTCGTGAAACTGCGTCCGCCGATACCAAACATTTTCGTTCCTTCGACGCCGCCATCATTCACCACAGCAATGTCTGTCGTGCCGCCGCCAACGTCTGCCAAAATCGCCGTAAACGAACTGTTTGCATCCGTTCCGAGTACGCTGCGGCTCACAGCGAACGGCTCAGCCGCCACTGCCATCAGCGTTAAATCAAGCTCGTCTGCAACTTTTTCGAGCGCGCCAATATGTACCATCGGCGCAAAAGCGGTGTAAATCTGCACAGCAACGTCTTTTCCTTGAAACCCAATCGGGTTCGACACTTTGTAGCCATCAATATGGATACTGACGAGTGCTGAATTCACTAGCTTTACTTCAACATCATCATTACCGGTTTCGAGTGCAATCTGCTTTTGCGCTTTTACAGCGGCGCGGTCTTGGACTTTTTCGATGATAAATTCCATCTCAGTTTCGTCAAGCGGACGATCCGGCTGCGGGCGACGGTATCGAATCGTATTTGTCACGCCTTTTACGAGCTCGCCAGCGATACCAATCACCGCACGCTTCGCCTGCAAACCAGCTTCTTCTTCGGCGGCGCCGAGTGCTTCTTCGCAGTTGCGGACAACGCCCGCGATATCAGCAATCGCACCTTGGTGCATATCGCCAAGCTCTTGGTGCGCGCGTCCAACGCCAACGATCTCAATATCTTCGCCCTGAACATTAGCGATCAGCGCTTTGATATATTCAGTACCAATATCAAGCGCGACGATATAATCATCGGCTTGCGTATCAACTTTTTTGCGTAATGCACGAATTTTATCTAAAACCATAGACAGTTTCATTATATACTATTTTGTTTGTACTCGCTATTTTCGCGGTACATTTTTTGGTCCATTGCCTTTTCAACAAAATATCAGCGTAGTACCGCCTTGATACGGCGAATGCCGGCGCTTGACGATTCTTCTTTGATTATCTTAAACTGTTTGCCGCCTGCTTTCAACTCGCCCGTATGCCCCACATGCGGACCACCGCAAACTTCAAAACTAACGCAATTATCGCCTTCACCAATAGAGTACACTTTTACCTCTGATCCGTAACGCTCGCCAAATGCGCCGATTGCACCCATTTGAAGTGCTTTTTCAGTTGGATATACGTGGTAGCTAACAGGCAAATCCGCATCAATCCAAGCATTTACTTGATCTTCAACTGCTTGCTTCTCGGCTGGCGTCAACTTATCATGGTTAAAATCAAACCGCAGCCGCTCGGTCGTGATATTACTGCCGTGCTGCTGCAAATCCGGCGCGTTCAGTACTTTCCGCAGCGCCGCACCGAGCAAATGCGTCGCCGTGTGGTATTTCAAGTGAATCGGCTCCGCACCTTCTAGTCCGCCGTGGAATTGACCCTTGCGCGCTGTCTGACTGCGTTGGCGCTGCTCCTGCATTTTGGCATCAAATTGTACTCGCCAGTCAGCGTCAAGCTTGACGCCTTCGCGGAGCGCGATTTCTGTACTGAGCTCAACCGGAAATCCATACGTGTCGTACAAAGTGAACAACTCAACGCCCGTCAATCCGTCTTCGACAAATTTACGCAAGTGCCGCACGCCCTTAAGGAGCGTCCGCGTGAACGCTTTTTCTTCTTTCATGAGCGTGATAATAATTTTATCGCGATGCTCGGCAATTTCCGGAAAATCGTTTACATACAAATCAGCAATCACCGGAATAATTTCTTCGAAAAAGTCTTCCTTTACACCAAGTTCATTCGCAAACCGGATTGCCCGCCGCAATAGCCGCCGCATAACATACCCTTGCTCTTTATTGCTCGGCACGCATCCATCAACCGCCATAAACGTTGCTGCGCGCAAGTGGTCGGCAATGACACGCATACTTTCGGTGTGCGCTGCATACGTTTTACCGCTTAGCTGCTCAAGCTTCTCAATAATTGGCCAGAGCAAGCTCACTTTGAATACATCCGGATCGTTATTTGCTGCCGCAGCAATTCGTTCTAGCCCAGATCCATGGTCAATGTTTGGCTTAGCGAGTGGTTCAAATTTACCCTCAGCGACTTTTTTATAGGCCATAAACACGTTATTGCCGATTTCCATGAACCGCCCGCAGTCGCAGTTTGGATGGCAATGCTCGCCAAACGCCGGGTCGTGCGGCGTATCAAACAAATAGAACATTTCGCTGTCCGGTCCGCACGGATCGCCCACTGGCGTCGTCGCCTCTGAGCCGTTGCGGCTCCACCAGTTCTTTGTTCCATCATAAAAGAAAATTCGCTCACCTTCATGAATACCACGCGTATAACCATCTGCTTCGCTACCAATGTCCGCTTGTCCATGCGATAAACCCTTATCAGCAAATAGCTTTGCCCATAAATCAGCCGCTTCTTGATCTTTTGGAATGCCAAATTTATCGTTGCCGCGGTAACATGTTACATAGAGACGCGCTGGATCAAGTCCGACAACTTCTGTCAGAAATTCAAACATCCACGGAATTTGCTCTTGCTTAAAATAATCGCCCAAACTCCAGTTGCCAAGCATCTCAAAAAACGTCGTGTGACGATTGTCGCCGATATCGTCGATATCTTGCGCGCGCAAACATGTTTGGCTATCGGCAATCCGCGTGCCGCGCGGGTGCGACTCGCCAAGCAGGAACGGGATCATTGGCTGCATGCCAGAGCCGGTAAACAACGTCGTCGGATCGTCATGTAGAATAAGCGGCGCGCGCTTGACGATTGCATGACCGCGCTGCTGATAAAACTCCAAATACTTTTTGCGAATTTCCTGGGCATTCATAGGGGAAATTATACCACAGAATGGCATATACACTGAACGGTCGTCATCGGAAGTAGCATTACCCTGCGACAATTCCGCCGCCCAAACAGACACCATCGGCATATATCACCGCCGACTGTCCAGGCGCAACTGCACGCTCGGGTTCAGTGAGAAATAATTCAGTTCCGCGTAATTGGCACGATTTCAATTCGCCGCGATGGCGCAGGCGTACGCGTAGCACATCCGCTTCATTCGGCGCGCCATGTATCCAGTGCAAATCGGTCAGTGGGATTGCCGTTTGCCACATCGCATTGTCGTTGATATTTCGGCTCACATACACTTCGTTGCGGTTCATGTCTTTGCCAACGACATAATAAGGTAGTCCACCGCCAACCTCCAACCCATGCCGTTGACCAAGCGTATAAAATATCGCGCCGTCATGCCGGCCAAGAATTGCGCCCGTTTTACGATCAACAATATCGCCCGGTTTTGTCGTCACATACTCGCTCAAAAACTCGCGCATACCGACATTGCCGACAAAACACACACCCATTGACTCTTTTTTACGTGCCGTCCATAACCCGCGTGCTTTTGCCATCTCACGCACCTCAGGTTTTGTATAATTACCAAGCGGGAACAGTGTACGCCTCAACGCCGCATGCGTCACGCGGTACAAAAAATACGTTTGGTCTTTTGCGCGGTCTTTTGCCATCATCAATACGCCGTGCTCGGTACGCGCATAATGCCCCGTCGCGATAAAATCTGCGCCTTTTTCAAGCGCAACATCAAGAAACAACCGAAACTTCACTTCTTGATTGCACATGATATCAGGGTTTGGCGTGCGCCCCTCTTCGTATTCATCAAGCATATAATCAACAACTTTTTGCTTATACTCACGCTGAAAATCAAACACTTCAAAATCAATCCCAAGCTGTACTGCCACGCGTTTTGCATCTGCTAAATCTTCACGCCACGGGCACTCCATACCGGGCAAATCCTGGCTCCAATTTTTCATATAGACGCCGGTCACATCATAACCCTGCTCAACCAAAAGCGCCGCCGCAACACTGCTGTCAACGCCACCGCTCATACCGACAAATACCCGCTTTGCCATACGCTAATTCCTCGTCGATACGATAATTTTACCAAGCTCTTGAATTGCAAGATTCCAACCGGTCGGAGTCAACCACCAGCCGTTGCCTTGCCACTGGCGATCTGACTCAACTGGATGACTGCGTACGAAAATTTTCGGAGCGCTTTTGCGAAATTCCAGCGTAGCACGACGTTGATGATATACGCTGGTCACTAGAATCACCGACGATATGTGGTGTTGGTCAAGAATTTGTGTCGTATTCATAGCATTCTCTTCTGTTGTCTCGCTCATTGTTTCAATCAAAATCGCGGCTGCCGGCACGCCGGATGCGATCGCATGGCGCTTCATAACCTGTGCATTACTCGGACCGCTTTTATCTGCCGCCGCACCCGAGAATACGATATACCTCGCCCAGCCGTTACGGTATAATTTAATTGCCTCGTCGGCGCGCGCAAGCGTATCGCCGCCGCTCACAGCAACAATAGCGTCGGCTGATCTACACGCATCGGAAGTCGTCGGCGCTTGTCCGCAGCCACGTAAATCATCAACGTACAGATATGTGCCAATACCCCAAATGATCACGGCGATTAGCGCTACAATAGCGCTCACAGCGATTACAACTTTTTTCATCGCCGCATCCTCGCTCGCTCAGCTTGGACTGCCGCGATGATTTTGGTAGTACCGCGCTCGCAAATCTCCTGATTTGACAAACACCCGAGCGTAATACGCAAACTGCCATCGGCAACATCCGGCGTTAACCCAATTGCCTGCAGTACATGCGACCGCATACCAGCATTCGCCGCACAGGCACTACCAGTTGCAACATATATATGCTGCTGTTCAAGTATGAAAATTAAACGCTCTGCGTCGATACCCGGAAATGATACGTGTAAATGACTTGCCAGACGGTGTTTTTGGTCGCCTGATACAACTACATCGGGAATCGCCGCGGCAATTTGCTGCTGCATGCCGTTTCGTAGCTCATCAAGTCGCTTTGTCTCCGACTTGCGATGGCGCTGCGCCAGTTCAAGCGCCATAGCAAACCCAATCACACCTGGCACATTTTCAGTACCACTGCGAAGCCCGCGCTCCTGTCCGCCGCCACGAATAAACGGCCGCAACCGTACATTCGCTTGGCGCCACAACAGGCCAACCTGCTTTGGTCCGTAAATTTTACCTGCATTCAGCGTCATCGCATCAACACCAAGCCGCGATACATGCAGGTCAAGCTGCCCTGCGCCTTGCGACGCATCGGTATGAAGCCAGATCGGTGTTGTTTCACCTGCCTCAAACCGGCGGCGGCGCTCAGTGCGCACAATATCAGCAATATCACGCAGCGGTTGAATCGTTCCTAATTCGTGATTTGCAAGCGCAATCGTAACCAGTTCGGTGTCCGGACGAATTGCCGCACGCACAGTATCTGCCGTAATAGCACCTTTTTTTGTCGGCGCGACAAGCGTATGTTCGCGCGTTTTTACCGCATTAAGTATTGCATCGTGCTCAATTGCACTTGTTACGATATGTCCATGCGCGCTATGCACTATCAAGTTAATTGACTCCGTTGCTCCCGCCGTCATAGTCACATCGCTAGCCTGCCCACCGATACATACCGCTAACCGATGTTTTGCATCTTGATACGCTCTTTTCACCTCAACTGCCGCAGCATATGGCGCAGATGGATTAAAAAACTGCTCGGAAAAATACGGCTGCATCGCCGCCAGTACACGCTTATCAAGCGGCGTCGCTGCCGCATGGTCAAAATACATCATACCCAAATTCACTATTATATTATACCAATTTTTGGTGCGTCGCGGGATCGCGGCGGTATAATTGCCGGGCAATTTGCTCATAGTACATGCGCACAGCGACGCCGAAATTGCGCAGCTCGTCGCCTTCTAGATAATCGTAATGCGGACCAGCCTGCACTTTTAGAATACCTTTGTCTGTGATCTCGTACCTAATTGTATCGGCTTGCAATTTACGCTTCGCGTCAAGCCACTCTTCATGCCAAATCCAAGTTTTGTCGTCCAGGCAGAAGAATTCGCGGCGATGCCCATCGGGAATCGGGCCGAATAATTGCGCGCCGATTTCACTCTCAAGCGTCAACAGCTCGCGTTCGCTCAACGGCTGCAACGGTCGTTTGCGTTTTGGTAGCTTTAACCACTCGGATGGCATGTCATCGCCGACGAGTAATTTCAGCGCTTTTTTCAGTACGGAAGCCATTTATGCCGCCTGTTCGAAATCAGATTGATACAGCTCGCGGAGATACGGCACAAGGCTGGAATAGTGAGCAATCTCCTCGTGCAGCGTTAGCGGTCGCTCTCGTGTTTGCTGCTGCCACATTGCACCGTGCGCGACTTCGCCGACGCGCACAAGCGTTTCTTCATTTGGTACAGAAGCCTCAATTGACCGCGCTCGCTCAATTGCCTCATACGTCAGATCTTCAGTTGTATTCGCAAAAACTTCAGGATTTTCTGAAGCTTGAAATTCGGTGGTGGCTCGTCGTTCCTCTCGCATAATGTACTCCAAAAAGTGTTCGCGTATTCGCGGTTGTTATCCGCGCAATATCATCAAGCGAGATACCTCGCACTCTCGCCTGAAACTCCGCAACTTTGCCCACGTAAGCTGGTACATTCACTTTACCACGAAATGGTATCGGAGTCAAGTATGGCGCATCTGTTTCGAGTAAAACACGCTCAAGCGGCGCATGGCGATACATTGTTTGCTGCGCCGTATCTTTCGTAAACGTACTAATGCCGTTAATTCCCATATACAAACCGCGCGTAAATCCTGCATCTAAATTTACCTGCGTATCAGTGAAGCTGTGCAGAACACCGCGAATGCCAGAAAACTCGTCAAATACCGGCCAAAAATCATCAAACGCATCGCGCACATGAAAGCTCACCGGTAAATCAAACGCTACCGCCAGCTGTAACTGCTCGCGCAGCCGCTGCAACTGCACCTCTCGCGGACTGTGATCGTAGTGATAGTCTAGCCCGATTTCGCCAATACCAACGACTTTATCGGATTTTTGCGACAGCAGCTTACGGATATCGTCCGCCTGATTGACCGCCGCCTCGTGCGGATGAATCCCAACGATCGCCCATACGTTATCGTGCGATTCCGCAAAGGCAACCGCTTCATGCGAGCTACGAACATCCGTACCAACGCAAATCATCGCAACACCGGCGTGAATTGCTTCCCGGTACGCACGCTCGCGCGTTTCATCATCGTAGAATTCCGAATCGTGCAAATGGCAGTGCGAATCAATAAGCTTCATGATGCTTGTTTGGCGCCGCGCGGATCGGGTGTATGAATATAGATGCGTGGAAATAGCGGCGCAAGTTCCTGCGGCACAACGCCGCTTGCAAACAACCCGCGAATATTGTCGGCAGTTTGTGGTAAGAACGGCGTTAACATATCCACCACCTGCAGCAATGTGCCGCATGCATACGCCAAAATCTCCGATAAGTGCGCCTCTGCTTCCGGGTCTTTATCGCGTTTTTTCGCAACTTGCCAGGGCTGTACGCGCTCAATATACTGATTCAATGAACGAATCGTTTGCCAAACTTCGGCAAGCGCCCGATCAAAATTAAATGACTCCATAGCCGCACGGTACGGACCCATATCATGTTCTGCTTGAGGCGCGTCACCGATTACTCCCGCCTGATAGCTCAACACCATTTTTGCCACGCGCTGTACTAAATTACCAAGGTCATTACCAAGCTCGCCATTGTACGCCGCTTCAAACTTCTCCCATGTGAAATCACCGTCTTCTTGCGTTGGCACGTGGCGCAGAAAATAGTAGCGAAACGCATCAACGCCGTAATGCGGTACGATATCGCTCGGTCCAACGCCATTACCTAAACTTTTCGACATCTTTGCGCCATTGACGTTAATAAATCCGTGGACCAATAATACTTTCGGCAACGGCAAATCAAGCGCCATTAACATTGCCGGCCAAATTCCAGCATGAAACCGCAAAATATCTTTCCCGACGACCTGCACATCTGCCGGCCAAAAGCTTTGCCATTCTTCTGTACGATCCGGATATCCGATTACGGTAATGTAATTGCTGAGCGCGTCCAGCCACACGTACATCACTTGGCTGTCGTCGTCAGGAACGGCAACACCCCAGCTCAGATTTTTGCGCGGACGAGACACCGACACGTCCTGCAAACCGTCACTCATTAATGCTAAAAACTCTTTTTTACGAAACTCTGGTATAATCTTCATCCTGCCCGACTCAATCGCCTCGCGAATTTTATCGGAGAATGCGCTAGTCTTAAAATAATAATTTTCTTCGCTCAAACGCTGGTATGGTGTTTTATGATCGGGGCACACGCCGTTATTCTCAGCAGCTTCCGTATCTGTTACAAATGCTTCGCAGCCCTGGCAGTACCAACCCTCGTAACTGCCTTTATAAATATAGCCGCCTGCCGCTAACTGCCGCCAAATGTACTGCACCGCCTCGCAGTGATGCGCGTCGGTCGTACGAATGAAATCGGTCGATGAAATATTCAATTCGGCGATCATCTTTTTAAAGTTTTCATACAGCTGATCGACATACGCTTGCGGCGTTAAATTATTCTCCGCTGCTTTTGCTGCAATCTTATTACCGTGCTCATCTACACCCGTCTGAAATCGAACCTCGCGACCATTCTGCCGTGCATACCGCGCCCAAACATCCGCCAACATATAATCCATCGCATGACCAATATGCGGCAGACCGTTAACATACGGAATAGCGGTAGTGATGTAAGCGTGTTGTTTTGTCATAGCACTTATTATAACAGACTACGACGTACGTTTTGCATACACCATTAATCGGTGATCCATTGTACTGCCGCTATCAATCCATTTTCCAGCGCATGTCATCAAATTCAGTCCTTCGTCTACGCCATTGGCGGGACGCATAAATTTATTCATATCAACATTCTCCAACTTCACCGTCTCGGACGCAACAACTTGATAATTGAATATGTTTCCCGCACCATTTTCTATCGTTATTGAATCGCCATTTTTCAACTGACTAAGTTTCTCAAAAATACCATGCCGCGTCGGGCCAGACACGTGCCCCACAATGATGCTCGCACCTTTTTGCCCAGGACGGACGCTTCCCGTATACCATCCCGTATCAAAAACGTTGATTGGAGCCTGCATAGAACCATCAGCATTGACGCCCATCTGCAAGACGCGCGCTTTTACGCCAATTGCGTTGATATGAATGATTCGCGGCAATTCAGGCGCAACTTTATAACGAGCGATTACATCATCGCTAACATCTTTCTCGTCCTTGCCTTCAGCCGCCTGGCGTTTGTTAGAGTCATCGCTTTGAGCGGCTGCCACTGTATCGCTTCTTTCTTTTTTGACCTTTTGATTCAATATAAGCGTGTCTGCTACCGTATACAGCGCAAGCACCGTTAGCGCAATCGCTATTGACCGCGAAAAGAACTGCCAAGTGACAATCTTTTTCTTTACTTTACGCAACGCCCCGCTTCGTCGTTTATCTCGTTTGGGATGCGCCACTTCTATATTCTCCAGCATATAGAGAATTTTCGCTGAACGCGTAAGGCGTCGAGCTATCACACTATTTCTACGTTGATTAGCTGCTTGAGCTTTTCGGCTTTTTTGTAGCATAGGTGAACGTAGCACGCTTTTTCTACTACGTACCGCAGTATTTCTCACGTCCGACACCATTCTCACGCGCGGTATACATGCCGATTGACAAGATGTTTGGCACTGCACGCGCGGGCTACTCAAACGACAACCCATTCGACGATCATTAAAATCATACCGTACCCTCTTGCCCATAATCATTTTGTATTATAAAAAATACTGTACCTCTGGTCAAACTATTAGAGCGTAGTGTTAATGAATGTATTGCCCTGTTAACCACTACTAATTCGCGTCATCACAATAATAGTAAAATCTACATGTATCATTAGCTGAATGGGTATAGCATATTATACGTCCAATTATTACTATATGATCCGTTGATATGACAGTATACGCAACGTCGCCTCGAACACAAAACACACGGAGCGACGAACGACATGACTGACGCATTCATAAGAGATACCGTGATTAAGCATTAGCATTATGTCGTCGCACTTTGACGACCGCATAGGGCGAAACCGCATTGACATCGATCAGCAGCGATCATGTCTTATTCTGCTCGCTCTTTTTGGCGTATAATCGCGCTAAGTCCAGCCACTGCGCAATCGACAGCTCTTCTGCACGAGCATCAGGCGAAATGTGTGCACGAGACAAAAGCTGTTCAACACAACTCTTATCTAGCTGCAGCCCGCCCGCCAACGAACTGCGCAGCTTCTTGCGCTTTGCCGAGAAACCGGCCTTCACCAAGCAAAAAAATATTGGCTGCCAGTCGTGCGGCACGACCGGCTCGCGATAACGCTTTAGTATCACCACCTGTGAGTCAACTTTCGGCGGCGGCGTGAATAGTGCCGCCGGCACAACTACACCAGTATTCACTTGATGAAACACTTGTGCGGCGATTGCTAAAATGCTGTATTTGCCCGGGCTCGCTGCGAGCCGTTCAGCGACTTCTTTCTGCACAAGCAACACCATCATACTCGGCGGATTGTTACATTCAGAAAACGTTTGGATAATCTTACTCGTGATGTAATACGGCACGTTTGCAACGATTTTGTAGCCATGCGGCAGTTTGGACGGATCAAACCGCAGAATATCTTGATTAACAACCTCAAGATTCTTACCCGGAAATTGCCCAGGTAATTTACGTGCCAAATCTGTATCAAACTCCACCGCCACCACACGACCAGCGCGCGCAAGCAGACGGCTCGTTAGCGTACCGAGCCCAGGACCAATCTCAAGCACCGTATCGTTTGGTGTTAATTGCGCCGCATCGGCGATATACGCGAGTATGTCTGGATCGTGCAGCCAGTGCTGACCGAGAGATTTTTTTGGAATAGCCACTACAGCACGCCTTGAGCTTGCATTTTTCGCGCACACCCAGGGAACTGTGTATAGATACTTGAGCGCGACAATAAATTCTGGACGGCTTGCTTCTGCGCTTCAAGCGGCGCCTGATGCGGCAACACGCCCTTATATTCTGCCGGCGCATTACTTCGCCATGTGCCTGGCATAAATTGAAATGCACCGTAAAAACCGTTTCCTGAATTACGCGTCGCCGTCATGCCGGTTTCACAAACGCCAAGCGCGGTAATTTGCGCTTCGTTCAACGGGCCGCCGGTATAATTAAATTTCGCACCAACCACCTCCACTTGTTTCACCGGTTGCTCCGTAACATTACTATTCACTTCTTTGCGCGACACTTCAACGCCATTCTCAATTTTAATTTCGTACGTTACCGTGCGCTTGCCTTTTTTACCGGCTGTTTTCACTTCTTTATAACTCGCCGGTTGATTCGCATCCTTAATTTTTTCAGTTTCAAACGGTACTTCCTCCTCTTGTGTTATCGTCTGCGTGCCTTCGCGATACAAACGCACATGCAAGCCGGCGGCGAGCGGCGTATCGACACTTGGTACAACAACATCATTCTGCGCCAATGCGATATGTTTTCGATTAAGCATATCGCCAACAGTTTTGCCAAGGCTATACGACGTCGACGTTTTACCATAAAAGTCGAAGGTAAACGGCGTGGCGCGCGTTACCGTCATGATTTCAGAAGCACCATCGCCAAGCGGGTTAGTAGACTGCGACAATTCTGCCTTGTCCTCGTCATGAAGCGCTAAACCTGCGTGCTTTGCGATCTGCGCACCTGTGCGGTACGATGTAATCACTTTTGTTGCCGTTAGTCCGTCTTTTATCACAACCGGACGAGCTCGGTAAACATTCACCTGATATGAGTTAGCAACGAGCTTCGTGTCAAGCGCAGGCTCAGTACGATCGTTTGCGTCAATCGCGATATTCGCGTCGGCGAGTGCTTCTTTGAGTGTTGCTTTCTTCGTTATAAATCCTTTTACTGCGCCGTCGTCATGCAGCGCGATAATATGCTCGCCTGCTGCCACCGACGTATCGCCAGCGCGAACGGGCGGTGTCGCCGCCACATACAACGCAACGCCAAACAGCGCGATAAACACCGCGCCAATAATATGAGTGTAAAAAGGTGATTTTGTAATCAATCGCTTCATACGAGCGCACCCTTTCAAGCACGCCCGCTCATTATAGCAGATTTTCGTCGTTTATGCTAGTTTCTCAAGCCGCGCGTACTCAACATTAAGCTTTTTCGTCACACCGTTTTCAAACGTTACGCTTACCGCTAAGCCGTCGATATCAACAATTTCGCCCGCACCAAATTGCGGCGAGCGCACTCGGTCGCCAATATCATAATCCATCACAAACTCGTTAAATTCATTGTAACGCGGTCGCGGCGGACGGGCTGGCTGCTGATCAAATATATCCGTGCCCATATCCTCCAGAAAGCGCGACGGTGTACGATACGATCGCTGTCCGAATTGCTGGCGGCTTTGCGCATACGTCAAGTACAGCTCTTGGCGCGCCCGCGTCATGCCGACGTAGCAAAGACGGCGCTCCTCCTCAAGACTACGCGGACCCTCTTCAAGCGCGCGCTCGCTCGGGAACAGCCCGTCTTCCATACCGGCCATAAATACTACCGGAAATTCCAGGCCTTTCGCGGCATGCAGCGTCATCAGCGTTACTTTTGCGGCGTCATTTGCCTGATCGGCTGTACTCATCAAGGCAACTTCTTCCAAAAAATCCGGCAGCGTTGCAAATGCCTGCGCATCCGCCGCGAGTACGCCAAGATTTGCTTCGCGCTCCTCAGCTTGCGGCGTGCCATCAAGCACGTAGTCCCGGTAGCCGGTTTTTTCAATTAGCTGCTCAATAATTTCGCTCGGGTTCGCGCTAGACATCACGCGCGCTTGCAATGCACCCAGCGTATCGCCAAGCTGCATAAACGCATTTTTAGCGCGCGGCGTCAGCATGCTCGTTTGGTCGGCGTTTGCCAGCGCCGCAACGATATCCATATCTGTTTCCGCCTGCCACAGTAAAAATTTTTCAACACTCGTCGCACCAAGCCCGCGCGCCGGCACGTTCACAATCCGGCTAAAGCTCATACGATCGTTCGGCTGATATAACAATCGTAAATACGCTACGATATCTTTAATCTCTTTGCGATCATAAAACCGCACGCCGCCGACCAACTGGTACGGAATTCGCTGCTGCATAAATGCGCGTTCAAAGGCAAAACTCTGCGCATTCGTGCGATAGAGTACAGCAAAATCGCCGAAATCGCGCGCACCGATCGACGTCTGCGCCGTAATCCGGCTCGCTACAACATACGCTTCTTCTGACTCGTCCATTACCGCCTGAACCTGTACGGGCGTACCATGCCCTTCGTTCGTCCAAAGCGTTTTATTGGTGCGCTCTAGGTTTTTGCTGATGACCTGTTGTGCCGCATCAAGAATTGCACCGGTTGAACGATAATTTTGCTCTAATTTCACAACGGTTGCGCCTGGAAAATCGCGCTCGAAATTCAAAATATTTTTGAAATCCGCCCCGCGCCACGAATAAATCGACTGCCAATCATCGCCGACGACGCAAATATTACGCGCATCGTTCACCAGAAATTTCACAATCGCGTACTGCGCCGCATTCGTGTCCTGATATTCATCAATTAAAATATGTTTGAACCGCCGGCGATACTTACTGCGCACATCCGGTACATCGCGCAGCAAACGCACTGTTTCGATCAGCAAATCATCAAAATCAAGCGCGCCCGCCTCGCGGCGCAGCCGTTCGTACGTATCGTAAATTTTTGCCACTGACTGCTGAAACGGATAATTGGCATTTGCCGCATATTCGTCAGGGGTCAGCAAATCGTTTTTTGCATTTGAAATTGCACTGCTGACAGCGCGCGGCTTGACTTTATCGGTACCGATCGACAGCTGCTTCATCGCCTGTTTGATCAGCCCCTGCCGGTCGTCTTCGTCGTAAATAATGAAGTTTTGCGGCACACCAATGTGCTCGCCGTCCATGCGCAAAATCCTCACGCAAATGCCGTGAAACGTTCCCATCCACGGCATGAAACGGCGTGAATTTTCCTGCCTCGTCAGATGTGCTAACCGTTCGCGCATCTCGCGCGCGGCCTTATTTGTAAACGTTACGGATAGAATCTCATTCGGCCAAACTCTCTCGTGTGCCAACAGGTACGCAATACGATGTGTCAGCGTCTTCGTTTTGCCGCTGCCAGCGCCCGCCAAAACGAGCAACGGACCGGCTGTCGTCTCAACCGCTTGTTTTTGCGCGTCATTCAGCCCCTCTAGAACATCCATGAGCTTTATTATACGATACTAGCGGTTCATCAAGAAATAATAGCCAGCCGCACCGGCAAGCGAACCAAATAGTAATAGTACAATCAGCCACACGACGCGCACCGCCGGATTCTTCTTTGCTTTCGACGCCGGTGCTTGTTTTATCGCCGGCGCATCGTCATCAACATCAATATGATACTGCTCAGTGTCATAAATCGCCGCGTTCGGCTCCGGTACGACATCGCGTTCAACATATTGCTGCGGAATTGACGTCGTGCTATTTACTGCTTTTTGCTCGCTTTCAAGTGCTGCCACCTCTTCAATCGTCGCAGACATATCAAGCGTTGGTTCGGGATCAGCTTTCACTGCTTCAATATGCGGCGTATCGTGCTCAAGCAGTTCTGATGCGGGCATAGGTGGTCGGCTGTTCTCGGTAGTAGTATTTTCAGGCTTCGTGGGGTCAAAAAAGTTTGTTGTTTCCGGCTCGGCAATTGCGGAAGTATTGCGCTCAACAGGCGCTGGCGTTTCGCGATCAAGCGCTGATAAGCGATCGACATCAGACAAACGGCGGCTGGCTGGCGCGGACGTTGGGGTGCTCATTTTCGGCTCCGCATTTGCCACCGGCTCGGCACCTAACATCCCATCTTCATCATCTGCTGGTATATTATCGCGCGACGCCGCGGGAATAGCATTCGCTGTGAGCGTCTCGCCCGGCTGCGATACTTCCAAATCCGCCTGGAGCGCTGCCGACAAATCATTCATTTGCTGCATTGACGGCTCTTGCTCATGCTGCCACGCGTCAAGCGGACGTTTCGCTGGTTTAGTATTCGGTAAGAATGGCGATGCTTGGGTCTCCGACTCCGTGTACGCCGGCTCGTGCAATTCGCTCGCCGCTGACGCTTGACGATTATCGTGCACGGCAGTATCCGCCACGTCGGCAAGCGGCGCGTTAGCAGAGCTCGCCAGCGGGAGCGGCGAATCATTTACTGTCTGGCTATTCATGTTAGAGTGAAAATCATGCTCGGCGATATCACTGTTTTTTGGCTCAGCGAGCGAAGTATCATTTGCCGCGCCTGTCGATTCTTTGTCAAATTGAAATGCGTCAACCGCCGGCCGCCCGGCGCTATGAGTTTCTACTCTAGAATCATTCGTTTCTGTATTAGCATTCAACGATAGAGACGATTCTTGCGTTGCATCGCGCTCGCTGGGCGGCGTAATTGGTTGCACGGTGTGCGGCTTTCGCGACACAATCTGCGAGCGGCGCGCTGTCATATTCGACGACGGATGCACCATATCCATAAACTGACCACGGCGGTGCGAACCAACAATCGGCTTTACCGTCGACTCACTCGCGCCCGCTGGGCGGCTTATTTCTGGTGCACTGCGGCGTTCAGGTGTCATTGACCGGCTAACGCCCGGCGCCGACTGACCCGCTGAGTCGTTCGCTTTTTTCGCGTTGTTTTTTGCCATTGCCGCACTAATTGAGCGGTCAAGCTCGTCAAAATCAAATTCCGTCACGCCGCTTTCCTCGCTACCGCCTTATCAATTACATCGGCTTTTTTAATAATCTCCGCAAATGCGCGTACATCCAAACTCGTATCGCCGATTAGCAAACCGTCGACACCGTCGATCTGCAAATACGCGCTTGCATTATCAACATTCACGCTACCGCCGTACAGCACGCGCACATGTTTTGCTGCCAACGCGCCAAACAGCTGCTTGATTTGTTTGCGAATCAATTTCACCGCTCGCGACACGTCACGCGGGGCGGCAAATTTGCCCGTACCGATCGCCCAGACCGGCTCGTACGCAACGACAATATGTTCAACTTCAACACTCGTAATGTTTGCAAGTCCGCCAATCAACTGGTCATGGATAGCATCAGCCGCTTCGCCGTCAGCGCGCTCGCTCGCCGTTTCGCCGATACACAACACGGGCGTGATACCGTTGCGCACCGCCGCTTGAACTTTGCTACGAATATCTTTTGACCGCTCACCAAACACGTGCCGCCGCTCGCTATGCCCGACCAAGCCGTACTGCACCAGCCCCCGCAATTGCGACGCCGACACCTCGCCTGTGTATGCACCATGGTCGCGCCAATAAAAATTCTGTGCCGCGAGATTAAAGTGATGATGCTGCACCTGCAAATGGAGCGGCTGAACCGCTAGCATCGTCGGCGCAAGCACAATCTCGACGCCGCGGCGTTTGCCAACCAGATCGTCCAATCGGTGCACAAACAAGCTCGCCTCGTTCACCGTGAGGTTCATTTTCCAGTTCGCAATGATAAGTTTCTTGCCCACGTTTCGAAAATACTTATGATTAATCTTGTTACCAGTGTACTACACTCGCCGGCGCGCGTCTAGCACTCCGAAGCATCATTTTTTATAAAAAATACACCTCAGACTAAAGAACGCCGAGGTGTATTTTATTGCGCCACCCAAACCCGCTACTCAATAACTCGCACGCGCAGCGTATCGGTACCGCCCGTCGCGCCAGGCTGGCGACCGCTCACGACCACAACAACAAGGCGGCCATTACTGCTGTATTTGCCCGTTGTCAGCAACTCCTTCGCGACATTGACGCCAGCATGCTCTTCATCATCGCGAACATAACTGCGCGTCGCATACGACAATGCTAATTGCTGCGCCACACGCGGCGACGGCGTCACGGCGATAATCGGCAACTCAGGGCGAAGCGCCGCAATCCGCGCCGCCGTTGCACCCGACTTCGTCTCGGCGATAATAAGATCTGCATCAACACGCTCTGCCACCTCAACCGCCGCATGCGCGATAGCATTACGACGGCGGTTTGCTTCACCTTCTTCAATCGGCATGTCGTTCATCGGCCAGCGCGACTGCGTGTAGCGCACCGTGTCTGCCATCATTTTCACCGTCTCAACCGGGTAATTTCCGTTCGCCGTTTCATCGCTGAGCATCACGACATCCGTGCCAAGGATTGCTGCAGTCGCAACATCGCTGACTTCGGCGCGCGTCGGCTCAGGACTGTCAACCATACTCGCCATCATCTGCGTCGCCACGATAGACAATTTACCGTATTTACGACACAAGCGAATAATTTCACGCTCAACAATCGGCACGATTTCGGCGCTCGTCTCAACCGCCATATCGCCGCGCGCCGCCATCACGCCATCGGCAGCTTTCACAATTTCCTTCAGCGTCTCCGGCTCAATCGCCGCCTTCGTTTCAATCTTTGCAATAATCTGCGCCGTTGAGCCTTGGCTCACTAAGATTTGCCGCAAGTTATTAACATCATCTGCGCTCTGAATGAAACTCAACGCTACAAAATCAATATCTTTATCAGCGCCAAACTCAATATCTGCCATATCTTTCGGCGTAATAATATCGCCGCCAAAGTCAGTATCCGGCAGGTTCAAGCCTTTGCGGCTCATCAAAAAGCCGTCGTTGTCGATTCGTACTTTAATCGCCGTATCGCTTACGCGCTCAATCATGTGCCCGCGGATTTTACCGTCAAACAAGTAGACCGGCTCGCCAACTTTTACTTTATCCGCCAAGTTATATTGAATCGGCAGATTCGCGCTGCCGTCATGCTCTTGAATCGCATGGTCAAGAACGATTTCGCTGCCCGCCTTTACGTCAAAGTGATTATCCTTCAACACACCTAAGCGGATTTTCGGCCCTTGCAAATCCTGCAAAATCGCTACCGGACGACCAATTTGCCGGCTCGCATCGCGAATCCATTTGATTTGGTCAAGGCGTTCTTCATAACTGCCATGGCTGAAGTTCAAGCGAAAGCCATTTGCGCCCGCCTCAATCAATGCTTTAATTTTCTCCGGTGAATTTGTCGCTGGCCCCAGAGTCGCCAGAATCTTCGTTCGTTTAATTATATCTTTCATTACTTATATATTTTAGCACAATAACGATATGTTGTACGAGGCGAAAAAGCATTCTATTCATCACTCATCGCGTATATCGCGAATAGGATTACGCATCGTATTGCGCACAAGCGGCTGCATGCTCGCGACCAGACTAATAGCTACGATCGCTGCGACCACGACAAGCAATAACGGCGAATCAACATTAAATAAACGAACGGCTGGTGCGCGATCAATAATACCAAATGCCGTCGCCGCTGTATCGGTCAGCGTTCTACCATACGAGTAATCGACCGCTAAGGCTATTACGATTCCGACTATCGCAGAAACAAACACGACACGCAAAGCAATGAGCATAATATACACAACATAAATATGAGCAATGTCGCGACGCTTCGCGCCCATTGCGCGGTACACAGCAGTTTCTTTGCGGTTCTCTGCCATGATACGCGAAACTGTAAACCAAATGATAACCGCGGCAAGCCCGAGCGCTACCGGAAACGCAATTGCGGCAATTCTAGCGAATAGCTTGCCGATTTCATCAATGATGAGATAGTTTGAACCATATGGCGCAGCGAGAAATTTTTTGCCGCACTGCGTGCTCGACGACGGACAGGTCTCGTTGTCAAGAAACGCCCGAGCCTTTTCGGGGCTGGCAAATTCAAGGACGCGCGCTGCGAAATCTTCATTCGCGTCCATAGATCGCGATGGCCGCACACTATGCTCGCGGCGAACGTCTTGAGCTTTCAAATGTTCCGGCAGCGTATTGTACATTTGGAGCGGTATATCAAGCGTCATTGATGTATTCTGAGCAGTTAGCAAACTCTTTACATACTCATCTAGTCCCTTGGTGTAATCAATATACGGTTGGGCATACTTAATACCAACAATTTGAAATGTAACAAGTTGATGTCTTGGCGCAACATACGTGCCAAGCTTTTTCTGCACGTCGTCAGCGTTCACATCCGCCTGTTTTTCGGCAACGGTGCGTGAATCTTCCTTTACGATAATATCGCCGCACGGTTCCGTCGGATAATCGTAGAGTAAGTGCGGCTTTTCATATCCTATCGTGCGCTCATTATGTTTCATTTCAGTATAATCACGCTGGATTTTCTCTAATATCGTTTGTTCGGCAGTGTTGCGGTAGCATGCCTGGTAGGTTTGTCCTTTCAACTTTTCTTGTACCGACTTGAGCCAAACTCGCTTTTCGCGCGCCGAGACCGGCTCTTTCCCGATACCTACATTTTCGCCAAACAGCGAAACAGCTTCTTGCGCCGACACAACGACCGGAATGCCTTTCAAGTCAGACGTATTTGTCGTTAATAAATAGCGAGATAACAAACGCTGATCGCTGAAATGGTACGCGCTGTTGTATATCGCATTGATATACACGTCGTACGCAAACATACCGCCTTTCTGCACCGACACGCCAAAATTTTCTTTACCACCCTGCACGTAGCGCATCATCGGAATTTGCGGCAACATACTTGGTATATCGGTTATATAGTAGCCGCTGGCACCATATTTATTGCCAATTTTCCGCAAATCACTTAGCTTGTTCGTCGCAGTTTTTGCATATGCTTCAATTTTTTGCGCTTCCATAGCCTGAATGACTGGCGAAGAAGAATTAACTACGACGCGCTGCTCCTCAGGTAAGGTTTTGTCTGCCCACGCCGCTGGTTGCAATGCAGGAGCTTCAGAAGCTTCATTGTACGTAAGTTTAAGCGATGCATATTTTTCTCTAAGCATTTGATAATACTGCTTTTCAAACGCTTTTATTTCATGAACTTCTGCAAGCGATAGCCTCTGCGAGAAGAGTATTTTCTCCCGCGGTATATTTGGTTCCGTTTTGACAAGATAGCTATTATTCCCTGCCTTTTCAATAAATTGCTGTGCACTTTTTTCTGCGCCAGTAAACACAATAATTGTTGCGATAAGCGCCGCAAACAAAAGACTCGCCACGATAACAGATGCTGCAAGCATGCCGCGTTTAGAACGAAGTTTTGTACGCGCAAGCTTCAGTGCATAAGACGACCGGATCATACGATAGCCCCATCTCGTAGCTCAACGATACGATCCGCTCGACGAGCAATTTCCATATCGTGCGTCACAATAATAACAGTCGTATCAAATCTATCGCGAATCATGCGGAATAAATCAATAATTACCTTGCTGTTTGCCGAATCCAAATTGCCCGTCGGCTCGTCAGCCAGTATGATGCGCGGGTTGTTGACGAGCGCCCGAGCAATCGCTGCCCGCTGGATTTGCCCGCCGGACAACTCTCTCGGAAAATGTTCAGCGCGCTCAGACAAACCAACCCGCTGCAGCAATTTATTAACATTGGTATCAATATCTTTCTTCTTTTTATCTGTAAACATCACAGGCACAGCGAGATTATCTCTCACGCACAAAAATGGCTGCAAATAAAACGATTGAAAGATAAACCCGATCGCATGCTGGCGCAAGTCGCTCAGCGCACTATCACTCAGGTGTGTCGTTTCTTCCGACTCAATTACGACTCGTCCAGACGTCGGCTTGTCAAGGCAGCCAATTATTTGCAAAAGTGTGCTTTTCCCGCTGCCGCTCGCGCCGGTAATTGCGATAAACTCGCCCTTGCCAACACTCAGTGTAACACCACGCAGCGCGTCAACCGTCTGATTGCCGAGCAAGTAGTGCTTTGATACATGCTGTACGGAAATAATTTCATCACCGATCGATCGAAGCCGGCGATTTGCATGAGAAGTTGCAATAGACATGCCTCTCCGTTGTTCATAGTTGTCAAGCGCTGCACGGGCAGAGGGAATATCGCCATCAAACAAAGAGATGAATTCTTTTATTTTATCGTCTGAGATAGTTGTCATTATGCTATTTATTTTGCCTAAGCTACACCAAAACTCATTATAACAACAAATCGTTTACAATAATACTTAGCATCGCAGCATAGATACTGCCTCATGCGTAGATAATTACGAGATAATAAGAAAGGTGATGTCTGTGCTTAAAGCAGGAGCTGATATAATCTCCAAAATACTTATCGAGAATCCTCACATCTACGAGCTGTATCTTTTTGGCTCGCGGGCAACAGGAAGAAACGATGATTTTTCTGATATCGACTTAACTGCCGTTACGCCATATCCGGCCGCCGCCGAAGCCTATGCTCGCCAAAGTTTGACGGATAAGTTCGGTGTTAACGCAACATATACGATTATGAATAACGAGCATGAAATCGCCCGCACCTTCTGCCTAGCTGGCGTGAACCCATTTCACAAAATCGACATCGGATTTTCGCTGCCCGATACGACTAATTTCTTTTCAAATTCACAGCTAATTTTTCGCAATGATCACGTACGCCCGCCACGCGAAAAACAAATTAAAAAATGGTCGGAACCACGCGCCGAGCACGATTATTTCGACGTGATGATGGGCTCGCTGCGCTACATCAAACATCGCCGCCGCAGTGAAAATTGGCAAGCCTACAAATGCTATCGCGGCTTTATTGAGCAGTTGGCACATGCGCGCGCAGCGGACGGCTCGCCACAAAACATCTACAAAACATTAGACTCGCAAAATAACGATGAGATTTTAGCACTATTTTTCATCGGCGACCTTCGCGAAAAAGAGCGAAAATATTACGAATTTATCAAACACCTCGCCGAAAGCGAGCGACTCCTGCCGGAATTTAGCAGGGATTCATTGAAATGCTGGGAAGAATATTTACATACGGGAGCACCTATCTAACCTTATGTAGTTAAGCGCTAACGAGAAAGGCAATCAACGGCTCGTCATGAAAGAGGATGATGAAACTACTCGGCTATATGAATTATTGTGGCTAATAACAACCCGCTATTTCGACAAAGTCGCACTCTAGCGAACTTTCAAGCTATCTTTGGTATGTGTAATGAGTGGGTCGAGGAAAAATTCAATAATTCGCCGTTTGCCAGTGGTGATTTCGGCTGAGACGCTCATGCCGGGTAGTAATTTGAGGTCGGCTTGTTTGGAGCTTTGACTGCTGTCTAATTTGATTTTGGCTTTGTAGACCAAACCTTTCTTTTCGTCCTCGATGGCGTCTGGGCTGATGGTTTCGACTTCACCCACTAAATAGCCGTAGCGCTGAAACGGATATGTAGCAATTTTGACAACGACACGCTGACCTTGCTTGACGAAGCCGACATCTTGGTTTTCTAACGTCGCATCGACGTAGAGCGGCACTTTTTCGGGCACGACCTGCGCCAGCTGCTGCCCGGCATTCACCACGCCGCCAACGGTTTTGGTCGCCAGCAGCAGAACTGTCCCGTCAACCGGCGCCGTGATGGTAGTGTGCGCTAAATTTTGCTTGGCTTTGACCAGGCTGTTTTCGAGTTCGGTGATGCGCTTTTCGGTAGCGATAATTTGACTGCTCATCGTACTGTTGGTTTCGGCGATTTGGCTGCGCGACTGGTTTTCGGCTTGATTGAGCGCCGATTGCGATTGCAGCAGCTGCTGATTTTGGCTAATCACCGCGCTGTCGCTGCTGGCGATACGTTGCTCCAACGTGCTAAGCTCATTCTGTAGTCGCAACCTATCAACTGAGTTCGCTTCTGGCAGCTGCTTTTCGATTTCAGCTTTACGATTTTTCAATTCTTGCAGGTTCGTTTCCAGCCGATTTTTGGTTTGCTGATTAAAATTCAGTTGCTGCTGGTAGTTATTGATATTGCCGCTCAAGGTTTGCTGGCGCGCATTTTTTAGCGCCGCCTGCGAGCTGGCAAATTCACGCAAAATCGCCTTGGTCTCAATAGAAAGTTCAGCCGAATCGATAACATCATCAGTGCTGCCGCCGCTGGCTAAACGCCGCAAAATATCGCGCTCAACGCGGGCTGTGTTTAGGCTTTGGGAAGTGGCAGCTAAGTCTTTTTCCACCACGGTTTTATCGAGCTGAACCAAAACCTCGCCTTTCTTCACGGCTTGCCCTTCGCGCACTTTGATTTCCGTCACCACGCCCGAAATAGCTGGCTGGATAATTTTGGTGCTGCCTTCAGTCGAAACTTTCCCGCTGGCTACCGCCACGATATCGAGCTTGCCAAAATACGACCAAGCCAACGCCACCGCAATCAGCAACGTTACTAAATAAATCACAATTTGCCCGAGCGGCGCAGCTGGTTTTTCGATAATTTCTTCAGCGGCCGGCAAAAATTCGTATTGTAAATTATTTACATTTTTTGAAAGTTTCATGCCTCGGCTCCAAACTGTTGACGATACAAATGCGCGTACAAACCGCCGCGTTTTAGCAGCGTGCTCGGCGCGCCGTATTCGACCAATTGCCCGCGGTCAATCGCCATAATTTTATCGACCGACTTGAGCGTCGACAAACGATGCGCGATGATAATCACCGTGCGCCCGGCAGCAATTTGCTGCATGTTTTGCTGGATGATATTTTCCGATTCATAATCCAGTGCCGACGTTGCTTCATCAAAAATCAAAATTTTCGGATCGTGCAATAGGGCGCGAGCGATAGCGATACGCTGCTTTTGCCCGCCGCTCAAACCCTCGCCTTTTTCGCCGACTTGAGTGTCGTAACTTTCCGCCAGTTCGGTGATAAATTCGTGCGCGCCGGCGATTTTGGCAACGCGAACAATTTCTTCCATGCTAGCGCTCGGTTTGTGCACCGCGATGTTGTCGCGAATAGAGGCGTTAAACAAAAAATTTTCCTGCAAGACAACGCCAATTTGCCGGCGCAGCCAAGCCGGGTCGGTGGTGGCGATATCGACGCCGTCGATCAAAATCTTGCCGGATTCTGGCACATATAATCTTTGCAATAATTTCGAGATGGTGCTTTTGCCCGAACCGCTGCGCCCGACCACGCCGATCACCGAACCGGGACGAATGCCAAACGACACATCGCGCACCACCTCGGGGCTGTCTGGACTGTAGCGAAAACGAACATTTTCAAATCGCACGTCGCCTTTTATCGCCGGCAGCCGCGACTTGCTCGGGTCAAGCGTCGGCTCTGGTTTGGTGTTGAAAATATCGCCCAGCCGCTTCATCGAAATCCCAGTTTGCTGAAAATCTTGCCACGATTGCACCAGGCGCAACACCGGCCCGCTGACTCGACCGCTCAACATGCGAAAGGCAATCAGCCCGCCGATCGTCAAACTGCCCGCCATCACCATATGCGCGCCCGCCCACAAAATCGCAATGTCAAAAACTTTCTGAATCAATTGCCCGAACGCGCCAGCATTGCCAGACAGCAGCTGTGTTTTGTAATTTGCCCGCACATAGTTACTAAGGCGCCCTTCCCAATTTTTCTGCAGCTGCGGCTCGAGTGCAAAAGATTTGATGGTTTGCGCGCCGCTGATAGACTCCACCAAATACGACTGCGCGTCGGCGCCGGTGTTAAATTTTTCGTCCAAACGGCTGCGCAACATCGGCGTAATAATCGCTGAAAGCAGCGCAAAAACTGGCAAACTCGCCAGCACCAACCACGTCAAATTCGGACTATAAAACCACATCACCGCGATGTAAACGAACATAAAACTGATGTCGATAACCGTCGTCATCGGCGTGCCGGTTAAGAAGCTGCGAATTTTCTCCAGCTCCAAAACGCGCGCCGTAGTGTCGCCGACGCGCCGAGTTTCAAAATAGCGTAGCGGCAGCGCAAACAAATGCCGAAACAGCCGCGAGCTCAAAATCACATCAATACGGCTGGTGGTGTGGGTGAAAATATAGTTGCGCGCGATACCGAGCAGCGTCTCAAAAATCGCGATAATCACCAGCCCGCCGACGATTACATCCAGCGTCGAAACGCTGTGATGGCTCAAGGCTTTGTCGATGACAACCTGCATGAGAATCGGCGTGAAAATGCCGATAATTTGCACGATCAATGCCGACAGTAACACCTGCAGTAGTGGCTTTTTGTACTTTAGAATCGTCGGGATAAACCATTTGAGATTAAATTTGCGATCGGTTTCTTGCCAAAATCGCGGCGCAAAAAGCAGCACTCTACCCGTCCAATTTTTCTGAAATTCTTCGGCAGAAATTACTTTGGGCGGCGTGCCACCCGGCATCAACATCAGCATTTTGCCCTCAACAATTTGCGCTAGGATGGCGTACTTTTCTTTCTCGAGCCCGACGACTGCCGGCAGCGGCAGCTTCGCTAATTTGCTGTATTTTACGGTCGCAGCGCGGGCTTTGAGCTTGAGAGATTTGGCGGCGCGCAGCATGTCGCCTTCGCTCATGCCCTCATGCGAGTCAATCGCCAAAGCATGCGCGATCTGCTCCGGATCGGCGGGAATACCGTGGAAGTGAGCGATGTTGATGAAGCAAAACAGTCCAGGGTCGGTTGCCATAGACTGCTTTTCCTGCGACGCGCCAACCTTAATACCCTCTCGACCATCCGAGTTTTTCGCGCCGCGTTTGTCATTGAACGATTTACCATGCTTCACTTGAATGCCCTCTAATTGCCTACAATATAACAGGCGCTGCCGATAATTCAAAGCTTAAGCGTGGGTAAAACGATAGCTCTAGAAAAGTTTTTGTATAATTGTAAATAAGTCATGCGATTAATATAGGGAAAGATAGTGCGCGAAAAATTGACCAAAAACTCGTACATCGGCGAAGTGTTTTATCTAGACAGCTCCACAGGAAAAATAGTCGCCCAAGGGCACGGTCATTTAGACATCTCTAAACTGAAACTAAAAGCTAGCATGTCGGTCGTCAAGCCAGGCAGCTTCAAAAGCATACTTGTTGTTATAAAAACACCAGACGGCTATATAGCTCCTTTCGCGTCATACAAGCAAACTTTGCTTAGCGGCGAGGTGCGCGACGTTTCATATGATATTCGCGCTTATTTGCATTGGTCAATTAGCCGTGGCATCACTTTTATACTTCACGCTGCTGCGCCGTCAATTAGCATAACTATTCACGCCCAGCACATTCCAGACAGCATCCATTCAGTCGTCAATACAGCTGGCACATATGAACGTCTCACCAAATTTGCATTGTCGAAAAAATTGGAATCCGCAACCTACAAAAGTGTCGACGTGAATAATTTCGCCGGCTATTCAATCCGTCGACACAGCGAACGGGCGCGTGATAAATCTGATGCGCGGCTCGCCACATTATTAAAATATCAATTCGAATGCAGAGACAAACCGCTGACATTTGTAGATCTAGGTAAAATTTTACTAGCATTTAAACTCTACTGGATTTGCTACTTCGACCACATCGACTGCCAGATAGATTCCATAAAACTCGGCGACGATATTTCCCTGTATCTGGCTAAAAACCACCTATATGCCATGGATTCTAGCGCTTCGGAATACCGAGCAATTTTACAAATCAACCGCGAGCTGCATTCAAAAAACTTAGCGAAAATGACTTATTATTTTTTAAACCCAAAACGCAGCAAACGCTTGGGTGCCACTAGCAAACTTGGTCTAGCTTTTGCGCGAATTACAGATTATAGATTTAGCGAAAATTCAGAAGTGTTTTTCATGGACGTAACTAGCCTAATTTTTGCTTTGCAAAGTTTCGCCGAAGCGGTTGCTGAACGAGAATTTAAGCAAATCAACAAACACAACAAACAAGCCAATTGCGAGTCTATTCAAAAAGTCATCGCCGCAATTAAAGCAATCGAAACAGACATAACTAGCGACGTACGCGACTTTTACCTGCGCTCCGAAGCAGAAATATATGCGCTGATGACCAGACCAACTTTTATGAAATCTCTAAAAATTGCGCTGGATAAATTAGGTATCGACATTAGCAATTATAAATCTCTTCTGAAATCTATAAATTCAGCGCGCCGTCAAGTAGTTCATAGCGAAGGCTACGACGTAGAATTTTTATTGAGCTTATTGACGGACACAGCTACTCAAGGCAATCTCAGAGGAAAGGACGCGGACTCCCACCCAAAAATCATACGCAAAAATAGCGAAATCAACGAACTATACAAACTACTTCGTTTGATGATAAAACGATTTTTCGACACATTTTGATCAACGCTGCGCCAAGCAAAATGCCAACACGTACGCTACACTGTTGGCACAGTCCAATACTCTTGAACGATTGAGCGAACTTGAGACGGCTGTTCGGACAGCGCCTGTTCCCATGTCATGCCCGTGTCGTTCTGGAACGACGCCATCGCCTGAATGAGGCTTTCGATTTGCGTGTGAGTGATTACGTTTCCGTCGGTAGACTTGAAGGTCTCAATCTTGTACGCGTCTCCGTTATACCAAGAGTCAATCGTAATCGCATCAAGTGATCCAGGCATGCGAACGCGCAGACTGCTGTTGACTCTTTCGAATACCACATCGATAGACTCATGACCCAGGCGAACTTCGTCAGCTAGACCGTTCGCGTCGAATATCCTATCTTCTCCGTCTCCCTTGTTAAAGATGTAGATGTCGTCACCGGAACCACCACGCAAAGTATCGTTACCATGGTCACCATAGAGAACGTCGTTGCCTTCGCCGCCATCAAGTTGGTCGTCGCCTTCACCTCCACTAAGATTATCGTTGCCCGTTCCGCCAATCAGAATGTCGTCACCCTCATAACCATACATAGTGTCGTTGCCGTCATCGCCGTAGAGGAGGTCGTTTTCAGAACTGCCATCTATATAATCATCACCTCCGAGACCATGGAAAGTAACAGCTGTGTCGTCAAAAGCGAACAAGTAATCTGCTTCAACTGTACCATAAACGTCATGAGACTTGTCGTGGATAGTTTTCAGGTCCCAAATAGTTCCGTCTGTAAAAGCGACTTTTTCAATCTGGTACTCTGGCATCTTTTGATGCTCGTTGCTCCATAAGTAGCCAAAGTGCTGATTAACGGTGATTTTATCACTCGTACCTTTAACGGACAATTCAAGATTTACGTGGTCGGCATCGTCTTTAACAAATCTAACAGCAATATCATCGGGCGATATGCCTTCGCCAAACCGTATAGAATCTATACCGTCGTGGTCTACGATAACATCTGCTCCGTCGCCCCTGTTGAATATGTATGTGTCGTTGCCTTCGCCGCCTTCAAGGTGATCGTTGCCAGTGCCGCCAACCAATATATCGTTGCCAGCAGCTCCATTTAGTTGGTCTGCGTCGTCGCTACCTATGATCGCTCCTTCATGTATTCTATAAACCACGCCTACCAGTTCTGGTGATTTCAGTGCAAAATGATTAATAAACTCTGTCACCACCTCCTGTTCTTCTAAATCACAGCCATTAAGCGCTCGCACTATATCAGACAACATCTGCTTACCTAGATTAGCATCCGCCGCTAACTGCGCGTCTATTTCCGCCTGAACCCTAGACAAATCTATAACAACACCAGATTCGACAATCTTACAATCTATCTTACTCAATAATTCCTTCAGGAACGCTCCACTCGCCAAGTGTGTATACAGCCTGTCAAACAGCTTGCTGTACGCTTTCTTCAAGAGCGGCGCAGCATTCCTATTTGGATTCTCACCTTCCGATCCAATAAACTTCATACCCATAAATTTTTCTAGTATCGTCAGATGCTGCGCATCCACGAGTCCGCCACGACTATTCGGATCAATCTCTTCTACTTCCGCCCATTTATACAAAATATTTGCAAAAATTTGTTCGTGCTCCATCGCATTCTCTGGTTTGAGAAAATCAACGAGCAATTGCTTCAATTCTCCACTCTCGTCCTTTGCCATAGCCACGTGCAATGACGTCATATTGCCTGTACCCTGCAAATTCGGCAAAGCACCGATATCTTCGGGTATGACAACATTTTGATTTAGGAGGTCGAACGAATCAAGTGTATCACGATTCAACAAATACTCAGCAATCTGCCCGCCACTGCCATCTGATCTAACGAAACTACCAAGTCTACGCTGAACATTGCCCATCACATTCGCAGGGTTGACGACACTTGAGTTGAGATTTATAGCCATAACACCAGCGTCTGCAAGTAATTTCAGTTCATCTGCTTGCGACACGCCGTCGCCGTTCGCGTCCTGCCACAGCCTCAATTTGGCGTAAACTATGTCTTTAGCATCAATTTTACCATCCTTATTATCATCAAACTCAGCCAAAGCCTCAAACCCAGAAGCGGCTTTATCGCCATTAGACAAAGTCGTTTGATCGCCAAACAACTCCTGTCCACTAGTAATTTTGCCGTCGTTATCGCGATCGAGCACCAACAGAGCATCATTTGGATCTACCCAAGCGGTACGTTCAGCAAAACCATTAGCATCGAGGTCGAAGTAAGCCCGAGAACGTTCTAGATTAATCGTATAGTTTCTATCGCCGTTAAGGTCTAGAATAAGCGGGTCTGCATGCGCCTTGGCTGCTTGCCCGTAATAATCTAACACGACAGAAAAAGCTCTAGACATTATTGATCGTTCAAATCTATCAATAACACTGTTCGCGTAAGCTATCTGGTCATGAGTATACGAATGAGTAGATACTGAACCATCTGGTAGCGTTACAAACTTATAATAGGTGACATCTCCATAGGTAACAGTATCTTTTATAGGCGGAGTAGATTTTATGTCTGTCGTATAATTACCGTCTATCTTAGCGCGCTCCACAACCTGAAATGCGTTTATTAGATTAAATAAGTCCTTGAGTTTAGAGACAAAACCTTTTTGCGTCTCTACAGTCTCTGTCATCTTATACTGCAGCCCCGGTTTACTTGGATCATCCTCTAAAAACCCACTCAAACCATGACGAGAAGTATTGAATAGTCCACCACCATCTTTTCCGCCAACTTCTTCATATCCCTTAAATACAGCTACTGTGTCTTTGATTGTTTTACCGTTAGAGCCAGTTTCTATATTTTTCTTTATAGACTCTATCGTTTTGTAGTATGCAAGTAGACTAATTTTATCCCGACTCAGCCTTAGCCTTTCAACAAGCATCTTACCTAAGGCGTCAAAATTAACTTTAGAATAATCTATGTCCGAATTGTCTAGATGAATAATAGGGCTCCCTAGCTGCAAACCATACATGCCAACCCAATCTAAAGAGTTGACATGGTCAGTAACGTTATATTGCTTTAACCTAGCTACACCACCTAGCTTAGGTAAACTATGCGCTATACCCACAGCATTAAAGGTAACCGATTTAATACCACCATAAGAACCGCCAGTATCCAGGTTTGATGTCGCATGCGTTAAATAAGAAGCTAGCCCACCGCCCAACGAATGTCCAGTCGCTGTAGCGTTATTGTTTTTGAGGTATTGAAGCGATCTATTTATGCTAATGTCTTTATTATTAGTCAGTTTCGCCACTGTCGATTGAGCGAAATCTAGCACATTCTGCGCCTGCAATGGAGGCAAAACCGTCAAACCAATTATAGCGTCGGTAGCCGCGTCATTCCATACAGGTATACCATTCTTTGTAGTTTCCGTCCCGCGAAAAGCGAATACTATTTCACCGGAAGGAGATTGAAAGGCTGCGGCTGCGAAGCCGGTGATATCGTTCTTTTCGAAGTTTATTAGTTTGTAGGAGCGGAGAGGATTGGAGGGGTCCTGGAGAGAGGAGAATTCAGGTTTTTTATTTAAGTCGTCTTTAGAAATCACTTCATACTCTTCAATAAGAGCCCCAATAGACTTGCCTTTATGGGTGGCTGAAAAATTTACATATGCCAAAGCTGATAAATTTAAATAACCTACCGTATTCATTTTAGCTACCCCCCCCTTCGTGGCATGAATTTATATCGTCTGGAAATTTATTGTTGTTCTTGTAGTGTGAAGTAGAGCAAAAATATTTACCGCCATCATCTGTATCCACATTAGCGTCTAGTGACAAGCTTTTTACACCCAACGCACGCAGCTGAAACAGAACTTCTGAAACTTTTCTAGACTCGTCTAAGAATTTATCCCTTGATACCTCTTTCATATCCGCCTCTATTTTATAATGAAACCCCGACCCCGATTCATACGACTTCGCTTGATCGTAAGTCGGACTTGTCTTTGTAGCTGTCTCCACTAAATCCCCTGATAGTACTATCTTAGACTTCATCTTAATGTTTTGACTTTCACCATAAATAGATTTGACAATAGGACCAAGTTCTTTGTTTGCTTGTACACTCCAAAGAGCAGCGACATACTGGTCGCTGCAACTTGACGGGCTGGGCGTGTCGGAAAAAACACAACTGACGTTGAACTTCGTTTCTGGATTCGATACAGGATGAGCTTTAGATTTCCATGAACATTCTATGCCAATACCGCCCCCTTTACACTCAGGTTTCTCTACGACAAAATCTTCTTGGTATTTCTTACTTAAGTAGGTTGCCATCTTTGATTCTGCGGCTTGTTTATTTCTATATGACAGGATAGAAAAATACACAAAGGGACAGGCAATAACAAAAATAATAGTCATAGCTAAAGTAATAAATCGACCACTCAGCCTAGAGGCTTTTTTCGATTTACCCTTCTTTATCACCTTTTGAGCCATCTTCTAGTCCACTTTTACCTTACCAACTATTTTATATTAAGCGTAAACAATATGCAAACATGAGAATCGCCATATGCTAATGCACTTAAATGTAGATATTGAACCGTAGATGTTGACGACATTTATCCCTCCCCTATGTTTAAACATTTACTTATTCCTTCATACGAATAGTCGTACAGTTTATCATATATCATTGAACATTTGCTAGTTGAGCTATCTTTACCGACAATTGAATAGTTTATGTCAAGGTTACGCACACCATCAATGTCACGCAAATGTTTTACTATTATCTCTGCGTTTCTAATAGCATTTTCTTTGTCAGATTCGTCTACATTAGAGTGCTTTAAATCAAGCGTATATGACATACCGTGATCCTGTTTTATCACTTCCTCACGCTTCGTACTGTCTGGCGTAGCCTTGTCGGATAGGGGTTCTGCGAGATAAATTTTTACTCGTACATCAAGTTTTAATCGAGAGTCCTTTTTTTCTATCATTTTCTTTATGCGACTCTCCTCACTCTTAGACCAAACGAGAGCTGTGTATTGATCTGCAAAACTACTCTTACCCTCTGATCGAATAATCTTAAATTTCATACTGTCGTCATCGTTTGGATGCGCATCCGCACTCCAGGTTCCACTAAAGCCTATACCTTTACTACCCAATTTAGGACGGTCTACTTTGAAATCCCTGTTGTATTTATTCTTCAGATAGTTTGACATGTCGGTACGAATATATTCTTCTTTGAGGCTAGAATTAATCAGAAACAGAGAGAGGGCAACAACCGTAATTACCCCAGCCGCAAGCAACATCCAGCTCTTTTTCACTTTAGATTTTAAGACTCTACTCTTCATAGCGCTCCACCGTAGATTGATTGACGTTGCTATCTATAATTCTAATGCAAGCTTAAGCATAAAACAAGTCTAAACCAGCTCTAAGCACAGCGGAAAATCCAGTGATATCGTTCTTTTCGAAGTTTATTAATTTGTAGGAGCGGAGAGGATTGGAGGAATCAAGGAGAGGAGATAATTCTAAATCGTTAATATCAAGACCCTTTCGAGCCTCTCCGCCTACATTATTTTTAACCTTGTCAAGCACAGACCCGATAGAATTTCCTTTGTCACTAGCCCGAAAATCTACATATGCTAGCTTTGACAGTACTAGATAGTCCAAAGCTTCCATATTGCTACACCTCCTCGCTACTTATTTCCACTTTATTATTTATACATTTACTAATATTAGCTACAGAAGAAGACTCGTCGGCATCACAAGACTGTCCCTGCATTTTCTCTGAATCAATTTTTTCAGCATACAGAACACTCACTTTTTTGAGTCCGCTTTCTTTGAGTTGTTGCGTTGATTTAAATAATTGCTCCGCTATATTATCGCTCCGTTTACCAACCACGACTACCAGTGTATAAGACAAACTATCTTGATTTTGCTTTCTGGCAACTTTGTAGCTCTTTAGTGGGTTATGCAGAGTCTCAAGAAGCCCAGGATCAATCCCAACTTTTATCCTTATTCGCACAGCCGACGGTATGATGCGCTTAATACTTAATGAAATACTATCGGTTTCTTCCATTGACCACACTTTATTAATATAGCTATCTGAAATTACCCCACTACTTTCACTTTTACTTACCCCAAATTCCATGCTTCTATCATCAACCGGATGCGCCTTACCATGCCATACACCCTTAACACCTAAGCCGCTACCATTTAGACTTAACTCACTCACCCTAAAATCTTGTTTGTATTTATTTTGTAGATATTCTCTCATGTCATTTTGGGTATTATTTACGTTAGCCACACCTTTAAAGTAAAAAAGCCAAGGCACAGACAATAGTACCACAATAGCTACAACTATCACATATAAAACCCTGTGCGGTCTTACGTTTTTATCGCCTTTTTTGTTCGAATTTTCCGACTTTTTTGCCATAAACAACATCCCCACTTTATTTAACTATAAGTACTATAGCAAATATTAAACATATGCTCTATAGAAGTTTTTCTTCAATCTCACATGAAAAGTCTTGCCAAGCTGTTTGTCATTTTGCCAATTACCAATCACATCACTTTCATTTGTGTAATCAATGACATGGCTGTCGTAGTCGCGTGGGTTTTACAGAAGTTTTATGCATATCTTCAATGACACCTCTTATTCCAGGGGTATTAAAGGTGGTTGTATTGCTACTATTTCTACAACTAGGCATATCACCCTTTATATAGACCAAATACTGCGCGATCGCTCCGCCCAACGAATGTCCAGTCGCTGTAGCGTTATTGTTTTTGAGGTATTGAAGCG
>CALJTR010000024.1:0-60815 GCA_937975975.1 uncultured Candidatus Saccharibacteria bacterium
CCCCCCAGAAAAATTGCTGGTCGGCGCTGCGTGCCGCCAGCGAAAAAGCCGCCCGTTCGGGCGACCGTTTCCGTTTTAGTTCCGATTTGGTGAGCCAACCAATATAAATGTGGAACTCCTTTTTCGCGATCTGTTTGCGCTGCGGGATCGCTTCAAGGAGCTGGGTATGGTCATTAAAAATGGCGAGGTGTATTTGCCGGATTTGGAGGAGCGTGATGTTTAATCTACGAAAATCGAACTCAAAACTCTACGACCAAAACACTTTTGACAACCAGTTTATGTGTGACTTACGAAAAGCTCAAAAAAGCGTCATCGTCGAAAGCCCGTTTCTCAGAACCGCCCGAGTTGAAAAATTTATCCCAACATTCCATCGCCTCAAAAAACGCGGCGTGGAAATATTACTTAACACTAAGCCGCCCGAAGAGCATGACGGAACATATCGGCTACAAGCCCAAGAATCTCTAAGTTTACTACAATCATCAGGCGTCGAAGTACTTTTTACAGTCAAACATCACCGTAAATTAGCCATCATCGACAGAGAAATTATTTACGAAGGCAGCCTAAATATCCTCTCATATCGCGACAGTTGTGAGATAATGAGAAGGACGACATCTGCGCTCGAAGCGGAAATGTTGATAGATTTTATCGGCTTAAATAAATTCATGGAGGTGAAATAGCTATGAACGACGAGGACACGATCAAGAATCTTCATCTGTACGAAGACGAAGAAACGATTCAAAAAACCATCCGCTATCTGGAACTTCATGACCCAGGCAACGCCAACCGCGAATACGCGGTCGGATTCTTGAAATTCATGCAGCGATTTGCGCATGTTGCTAGTAGGAGTGAAGGGTTTGATTTTGAGGGGTTTTTGGATAAATACAAGAAACAGGACAGCGATTCTTAATAGAGGCTTACGGTGTATTAAAAAGTTACGCCCAGTAGTGTGCCGTGTTCGTCCTTGTCATTAAATCTTGCGATAGTGTATTTACTAAGGTTGTCGGTGAATTCTTTCGGTAGATAGTCGTACGGCATATACCCAGAATTCATGGAGCAAATATACTGAAAATCCGACGACTCGGCTTTGCTACTAGAAATTTCTAGAGCTTTTGCTACCTGTCTAGGGTCTACGTCTGCAAATATTTTTGAATCGTGGAATAAAGGAAATTCTCTGTGACGTATAGTAGACCAATATTCAGCTAGCATAAGATCGTAACAGAACACCTTCATACTACTAACGCCGTCGCTGCCAGCTTTTTTAATATCAATTTTAAACTTATATCCTTCTTTGTCTACATCAATAGAGAGTACCCCAGGCTGTTCGTACAAAAATCGAGAGTTTGAATTAAATAAACGTATAGCTGTTGATATTAGGGGCTGGTCTCCGTTATATTCCTGCCGCATCTTTGATATGATATCGCTAATCTCTATTCGTATGTCATCAATCCTTGACTTAATCTCCGTGAGTCGAGAAATTCTGCTCTCTATGTCTGCTATCTTGGCCTTGCTCTTGTTGACTTCATCTTGAAGTTTTGTATACTCATCAAGAGCTCCATGTGTCTTTAGTATATTCAAATAGCCAGCTCTCTCGTTTGAGAGTTTTTCCATTTTACTATCTAAAGCTCTGTTTTTTGTTACGTATAGCTCGATCTCGCTTTCTAGATAATTTTTCCTGTTAAGCACCACGTCTCTGTGAAAATTAATCACCTCATCGAGCGTGCGTAGAGATGATCTCTCAAAGATGGCGCCCGCTGCCTCGTATATTTGCTCTATTTTTATATCATCACCGTTTTCGTTTTTTAAACTATCTTTGTATCTCTCTACAATTTGAGAGTTTATAGTGATTTCATTAATAATATCGTGGATTTCTTTGGTTAAAGTGTCTGCTTTAGCTTGTATATCTCTATAGTCTTCGTGGACTTGAAAACTCTCAAGTCTTTTCATCTTCTCTGCAAGCTGCGATTCAACATCTATCTTTTCTGAGGTCAAATCACCCACCGTGCCCCCAAACACCTCAAAGGCACCCGTTTCAATGGCTTTGTTTGCGTTATTTAATTTATTAAATTCAGATTTGAGCTGCGAGAATTTGACAGATAGTCGCCAGTTTAGCCCTATTAGAAAAGCAGCATTGTTATTTCTAGATAGCGCGTTCTGCCCAGCAAAGCATAAGAAAGGATTAGAAAATGCGCCGTCATCAGTTCTCATGAAGTACGACGCTAATGTGCGATACGTAGGATGATTACTTTTGTCTTTTACTCCACGCACACTAAGACCAAACAATTTCTCTCCTAGGATTAAGCAAACTTCGTCTGCGCTAATATCTTCAACTCCTAGTGCCACTATGTATTTTTTGTGATCATTTACTGCTCGCTTAAGAACAATCTCTTCTCCGTCTATCTTGATAGTTAGGCTGAATACCCAGTCTTTCATCTCTTCTTTTTTGAGAGTTTTTGATGGCTTGCTTCCCAGGCAATAATTTACAATTTCCAGCAATAGCGTTTTGCCTAAGCCATTGGTAGAATGTTTGTCGCTGGAATCTTGGTCGCGGTCGGCTATGATTATATTAAAACCTTTACGAAATTGTATGGTTTTAAAACTGCTTTTATTTGCACTTAATTTAACTAATTTCATGTTTTTTATTTTTCTCGATTACTCCATTATTATACAGTATAGCTCTGGAGGAGTACAGTAGCACCAGAGCTGCAATAAACTTCTCAAACGTACCTATTTCTTCGTACGCTTTCACTTTACTCCATAGCGAACTCACTGTTTCAACTGAATCTATGTTTTGAAGAAGTATTGCGCCAACTCCAACGACCGAAAACCCCACACGAATAGTTTTATCTGGAAGTATTATCATTTTTCAAACACCTCACACAACTGAAAGTAGTAGGCCACTATTCCGTAAGCTGCAGCCATATGACGAGGGTCGCTACTGTCATTAGAGGCTGCTTGCACTAGAGAATAAAATATAGCATTACCGTCATCAGTGTCCCTTTTTAAACCTTTATATTTTTGTACAAAAAATATCCTTAATTTTTCTGGATAGTCTTCGTTGGTATTTTTGTTTAAAAAATCATCAATTAGCGATACAGAAGCCATGCCCATTTTTAACATTTGTTCTGCCTGGGGGGTTAGGCTATTTTTATGTACTTTGTCCTCTATGGGTATCAATCCAAAGTCTTCGTTATCGTATTTCAAAGGAGGGTTATCTATTATGTGCCGAAGGGTTTCCTCGAGTTCTCTAAATGTGATTGTTGGTAGGCTTTTCTTTATGGCTCGCTCAATGCGCTCCTCATGTAAAGATTTGATCTCATGAAGATAGTCAACAGAGTATTCTGCTGCACTCTTATCAATAATAGTGTGACATGTCGGACAGAGAAGAATAAGGTTATTATAGGAATGACGTTCGATATCGCTCTGACTGTCGTCGTAGCGTGCAGAATCCGGCTTATGCCCCTTAATGTGAGCCATTTCTCCTACAGGAATTAGGGTGTCAGTTTGACGCTCAACTACTAGATTGTCGCACATTGCACAGCGACTGCCGCTTTTTGCCCACAGAATTTTCATACTTGATTGAGAAATGCCCATTTGTCTATTATTGTATCACTCGATATCGCTTGTGCCTAGCTAAAGCCTCAGATTTCATCTATCATCGGCTCTGCCTCAACCTGTGGCTTTTTCTTTGCCCGCTTGTTGGTTTTGGCAGTTTTTCTTGACGAAGCTCCGTCAGTACTTTTTCGCTCAGAAGCCTCTTGTCGTTTCCCGGTAAACTTCTTTCGTGAATGTCTAACAATCTCATCTTGCATTGCTTCATTGCCCTCATTTTCTAGCAGCAAAGTCTGCCCAGACAGTGGCTCTTGCGCGTGTACCGCCGCCAGTCGAGCGTAATAATTGTACGCTGGCAGATTGCTAATTTCACCCGGCTCAATATATGGACTAAACATCGGCAGCAAACGCTGTTCATCTTGCGGATTGCCGGTTCGGAAGCAGATGATCGTGCCAACATTTGCCAGGATTATATTCACTGTTTGCTGGTCGCTTTGTTGCGAAGTGGACTGCTCAGCCATGATCATAAAGACGCGATATTTGCGGCTTTCGGATAGCATTTGTACAAATGACGTCGTGGCGAAATTTTGAAACTCATCGACATACAAATAGAACGTCCGCCGCTCCGCCTGCTTGAGACGGGCACGGCGGAGACTTGCGAGTTGGAGCTTCGCAAGTACGGTGATTCCAAACAGCTCAGACGTGTCTTCGCCGAGCAAGCCTTTTGACAAATTACAAATCAGTATTTTTCCCGAGTTGATAATATCATCAAAATCAATCGTCGATTTTGGTTGCTCGAGAATTTGCCGAGCTGACGCCGAAAATAAAAACCGCCCAATTTTCGCCGTAATTCCCGCCGACATTTTTACTTTCTGCATGTCTCCAGCTTTGCCAAATTCGTTTTTCCAGAAGTTTATCAAGTTTGTATCGTCAAGATTTTTAACAACACTGCGGTGATACTTAGGATCATTTAGCAAATCAAACACAGTGAAGAGTGTGGGATTTTCCTGTGTAAGCGCTGTCTGAATGGTGTTGCGCAAAATGTATTCGATACGATGCCCACCCGAGTCCTCGTCGCTAAAGATTTTTCGAAAAATCGACACGACCGACTCAGTGATAAGGTCTTTTTCGCGCATCAACTCGCTGCCATCTAGCCCAGGTGTTAGCTCCAATAAATTCAAACCAATCGGATAATCCAAATCATCAGGATTGAAATAAATTACATCGCCAAGGCGCTCTGGCGGAACGTGTCGCAAAATCGTCTCCGCCATATCGCCATGCGGGTCAATTACAGCCACACCCTTGCCGTTACAAATATCTTGCACAATTTGATATTGCAACATCGTAGTTTTACCGCTGCCCGTGCCACCGATAATATATTGGTGGCGCTCGCGCTCAGCCTCCGTCAGGCCAATCGGTGTCACCGTATTGTGATGATGATTTTCGCCAATAACCACATCAAACTTTTCTGATTGCTTGAGCGAAATCGGCGCGGGCAGTGTGCGACTTAGCGAAGTTATCAGGTTGTCTGTCTTGCTATGATAACTTGAGGGAAAATGGAATAAGCTGGCGAGTTCGTTAGAAGCGAGAATTACGGAGCTACTTTCCTGCAATGACGGCAGACGGTTTGTGACTGCACGAATTAGCAGTTTATTCAAAATCGGCAGACGATATTTCGCCTTGAGTGATTGATATGGCGGCGTACTAAAACCGTCTAGCGCAGATTTAAGAGCGGCAATATGCCTCTTTGGCTCTGGGCTATTTACCATGACTCGGAGGTTGACGCGAAATAGCGGACGAGTCACTTTTTGGTGCATGGTCTCCATCAATTCCAATTCAAAAGCACTGAGCACACGCGCCGGACGGTCGTCTCGCAACACCTTGATTTGCTGTCGCGGGAGTGTGGTTTTTGAATTGTAGTAGTTGCGGTGATTGGCCGTCATACTAGTATAAACTTCGCCAATAAGGTCGGTTGCGCCAGAAGAAATTTTACCAAAGAGACTAACTAGTTTGCCGAGAATTGGTAAGTTTTTGCTGCTAACATATTGCAAAATATTTTCATTGCCGAGAATTTTATGCGATAAAATTTCTGCTTCACGCAAGCGAGTCGGTGTTGCTACGAGTTGTAAAATAATCTCCTCATCATCGTTCAGTCTAGTCATCGCGCCCATTACATAGCTCAGCGGATCACGTTGCTCTAGCGTAGAATTTGTAGCTAGCGGCAAAACATAATGACCAGTTTCTCGAAATTCAACGACCTGATAATTATCACCACTTTTCCGCTTGACCGTGCGGACTTTTGAGTCGGCAATGTACGATGTAATTGCTTTTTGTATGTTTGCGACGTGACGCCGTTCGACCTGCACCAAATACCGCACCCCGTGCTTTTTAGTTGATGTGATTTCAAAACTTATGACTGGCGACCGACTGAGTAGCTTTTCTTTGAGCGAGCGCGCTGCTCTATGTCCATGAATCACCGAAAATAATTGCTCGGTTGCCTCGGACGTTTTAGCGACCGTGGCGGGTGGCGTGATTTCTAGCCAAATCATATCTCGCGTTCGTAAATATCGATAATTCAAAATAAAACGAACCATCAACCACAGAATAGTTGCACTAATTGCAAGCGCAATTACACACAAGACTATCGACCCAAACCGTAAGGCGGTGGCGAGGTAATCGGCTGCGGATTCCACGGGTGTGCTCCTGGTTTATTGTGAATAAATTTATACGCTTTGGCGGCTTCTTTAGAAAAAGTACGCTGCGAAACTATATTCAAACCGCGCGCATTCATTTCAGAAATTTTCCAATCGCCGCTGATTTGATTAACTTCTATCACATATGCAACATGACCATAAGGACCTTCGTCGGTCTGAAAAACTGCACCAGCCGCTGGGGTATCATTGACGATGTAGCCCTCACGCTTGGCGTTATCATCCCAGGTGTTAGCGTTACCCCAAGTGTTCGGAATCGGACTGTTTGCCCACTGACGCATCGCATACGCCCACCAAGTGCAGTTGCCCCAGGCGTAAGTATTTCCAGGCATCACGCCGCCATTATAAAAGCCGCGTTCTTCCGCCGCTTTGGCACTTGGTGCATTTGCTAAAAAGCTCATTGCCGGCAAGCCAAGCGATGAAATAGCTAGAATCGGAAACATCAAAATAAGCAACAAGGTAGCGATGATTATAGCTAGAATCTTCTTAATACTGAAGCCAAAATTTGTAAACAAAATTACTGCACCATTCATGATGAATATAGCTCCGCAGGGTTGGTAGTGATGAGCGGGTGTTCTTTTTCGGCTGCCACAACTTTAACGGCAACATGGTTTTGGTCGGCGATAAGCAAAGCATCGCCTCGTTCGCAAGTGAGCAGAAAACTTTGTTCATATTCACTGAGGTTAAATTCGTTAACCACGCCTTTGATAGTCGTTGTGTCCTGGCGCATTAAAATCCGCAGTGCGCTTTGCGAAGCGATGGCCCGGCCATATTCACTTTTGAGAAAGTCATTGGCTTGCTGTGATATGATCGACACGCCGAGATAATACTTACGAGCTCGACGCACTAGTCCTGCTACGAATCGCGCCGACTCCTCGTGCTGCAATAAAATCCAGCCTTCATCAATAATCAGTAGCCGCTTTTCTGGCTTAGCCATGACTTGATTTTTCACAAAATTAGAGATAATCAGCATCATAATTTGGCGCAAATTTTCTGGCAAATCTTTGATGTCGAAAATGACCAAGCGGTTGTCCAATTTAACATTTGTTTGCGCGTTAAACACATCTGCCAACGAGCCGGAAATATATTTTTCTAACTTTTCGCACAACTTTAACTGACCCAACTTTTGAAGTTCCGCGTATAAATCTTCTAAAAGTGGCGACTTGGTTTTTGACTTTTTGTATATTTTCAAAACTGCTTTGTCGATGGCGGCTTTTTCGCGCGCCGTTAGACTTTCAGCCATCAAACCGATTATGTCCATTAAGTCTTGCGTATGCTCAGACAAATCACTAATTTCGTGAACAGTCGTCGCTAGGTCAAAAGGGCTAATTTTCTGCTTACTCTTGGCTGATAATTTTATATACGTGCCTTTTACTGATTCGGCGAGGCGCTTGTATTCACGCTCTGGGTCGATGACGATGACACGCGTGCCTTGCATGAGTTGGCGTAAAATCTCGACCTTGGTGGTGTAACTTTTGCCAGCACCCGACTGCGCAAATGTGATTGAGTTAGCATTATGTAAACTAAACCTATCCAAAATAACCAGCGAGTTGTTTGATTTGTTGACACCATAAAGAATACCCGATTCCTGCACCAATTCTGATGACATAAACGGAAAAGTCAGAGCGGCGCTGGAACTATCGAGGTTGCGCTTTTGCGCCAATTGGTCTTCGCCGCGTGGCAAAATTGATTGCAGCGCCTCTAACTGCTGATAGCGCGCTACTTTTGAGTAAAACAACCGCGCCGACAGATTAGCTTCAAGCAACTTGGCGGTTTTATCAAGTTCTTCTTTGGTTTCAGAACGAATGCAAATATAGATCGCCATTTGGAATAATTTTTCCTGACCGCGCTGAATTTTATCGCGCAAATCAATCGCCGACTCAAGCGGGTCGGTAATTTCCGAGCCAACGATTCGTCCCTCGCGCATCATCGCCCGGCGTGTGGATTCAAGCTCGGTAATTTTACGATTTAGTTTTGGCAGTGCCGCTCGGGCGTCTACTTCATGCAGATGATAACTAATGTCGATGTCGTGATTAAAATGAATCAAGCTATCCATCCAGTCCGAACTCGCTACGAACGGATATCCAGAAATAAACAACGTGCGCATGTACACACCGTCGATGCAAAGATAATCAACGTTTTCTTCCAGCCCAGCGTAGGATAAAATATCCAGCGCGTCTTGTTTGCCAAATGTGATATTGAGTTCTTTTTGCTGTTCCTCGCGCTGGCGGTCGCGGCGTCGTTTCAGAGCACTAATTGAGTCACTAATTCTTTTGATAAATATTGGTGTACGTGATTTTCTAGTCATTAATTTTACTCCCATCTAGCACAAGTGCGGTGTGAATTGTTTGCAATGCGCGTTCAGTTAGCGGCTGAATTTTTGCTTGCACTGGGCTGTAAAAACTATAGAACAAATCAAGCACTTCGAGGCTATCTAGCTGATCAGCGCGCATACCGAGCCGCGCCATACCTTTGGCGATAATATCAATGCGGAGTTTGAGCTGTTCGCGGATTAAATCAAAATCAGCTTTGTTGTCGGTCGGTCGAAAAGGAATAATGATATAAAAATGCCGTGTCAAAATCTTGTTGTCGGTGATGAGCGAACGAATAAATTCATCGTAATTTTTCAGTTGAGTTTTGTAAACGGGAATCGTCTCGCTCTGCAATCGGTAGTTCAAATCCTCTAAATATCCGTCCATATCAATTTCGCGCGTGCGTACTAAAATTTGAATCGGCCAACCAATCGAATTGAGAAAACTTTCGTAGGTATCAATGATTGCATCTTGCTCATCCTCGCTACGCAGCTCAAAATTCAGCGCCGAAACGGACAAAATTGCCCGATAATTATTCTGCGGCAATAATAAAATTCCGTCGCGCACACCCTTTAGCGCAATCTGCCGCCTGGCGCTAGATTTAGTGTTTGACTTTCGTAAACCGAACATGTAAACCCCCTTTCTTATCAGTTTCAAAACGAACATCAGCGTTTGGGTCGTCTATAATTTGGCGGGTTTTGATGGTTGATGCGTCATCCAATTTTTCTAGCTTTTGCGGCTTTTTGGTTGGTTGATTTGTGGCTTCTTCGTCTTCAGGTGGAGTACTTTTATATTCATCACGAAACGCAGTAGTGTTTTTATTGAACAGATAATATTTTGGTCGCAAATTGTAACGCAGTACCGTCACCAGCCAAAGCGCAATGATTTTACCCCTAACACGAACCGACAAAACTCCACAAATCATCAAACTTAACGCCATCAAAACGTATTTATAAAGCGCGCCGTTCATAACCGGCGGCAGCAGCGCGAAAACTCCCGCGCTAAAGAAAACAGGAATCATCAAGAGCACGATTTGTGAAAAACCGAGCTTGCCGATAATCCGATCTTCTACGGTAGTAACTTGCGCAGGAACGACTGTCGTTTTCATGATTTTTCACCTCGTTGTTTGGTCGATTTTATCTTCGATCCGGCGCGGTAAGTTGTGCCGGTTTTGAGTGGCTTTGACTCGGGCATATTAACAACGGTTGGATTATTTTTGCTGCGCGGATTTACAGCGTAGGTGATTTCCGCATCACCTTTTTTATTCAGGTAACTTACTTTCATCGGCGATTTTGTCTGGCACGCTACCGTTTCAAGAGTCGAGTGAACCCGGGCTTTTTTGGCGGCGTAAGTAGTATTCCTGACGCGCTGGGTAGTTTTGTGCGCCACTTTCGAGCCAGTGCCCGTCAGGTAACTAACACCGTTCATAAATTGACCGCCCAGTTTCTTTAAATTGCGTGCGCCCATACTAACGAAACTAAATTGCATCATCACACCTTGAACTTTTAGCAAAGTTAGAATAGTTGCTATGCCCGCTACCATCGCCATCAAAGTGTCGGGAAGAGCATTGTTGCTGGTGGTCGCCATACCAGAAAATAGCGATGACGCTAATTGCAAGATAATCACATGAACAAACAAAACGAAAATTGTTGACAGGAATGTCTTCATTGAAGTTTCGGCAAAATCACGAAACCCCGGCACTAGCCATAGCATACTCACTAGCGGCGACAAGACAGTGCCGATGAATAAAGTAATCAAGCGCATAACATAATACACCAACAATATGATCGAGCAAATCAAAAATGCCACCATAATTAGCAGTGCTGCCACGCCCTGACCAGACGTTTTTTCGACAACTTTGATGAGCGTACTCCAGACGGTCGATGCGCCCGAAACTTGATTTACGGCTGAGATGAGGACATTAGATAAACTAATGATGCCATCAATCAAAAATATTGAGGTATTCATTAGTAAAAATATCAGCGCTATACGTGGCAGCAAGTGCTTAACCTCAACTTCGTCAAAACCGAAACTTGACGCGCTCATGACCTGAAATCCGACTAGCGCCACAACTAAAATCAACAGCACATCAGCGATGCCAACGATTGCCAGCCACAGGTTAAACACGGCTTTATTGCTCGCCATTAGCGGTGTAGATTTGGTGAAAAATTCTAGCGCATTCAAGAATGGCGAGGCTATGGCGTTAATGATTGACGACAATAATCCCGTCACGGCTTTGATAATCATTTCGATCAAACCGTTGTTTTCTGACTTGGGTGTAACGGCTTGCAGGTTCGGTAGGTTTGCGTCGTTTGGATTTTGCACCGCTTGATATGAACCATTCAAAATAGAAACTATCGTCACAGCTGCCAGCACGATGACCAGCCCAATCACGGCTTTTTTGGCAATACTTTTAGCATATTCCATACGGTCTGGCTTGCCACTACTGGTCATGTAAATATAACCAGCATGAGTCAAAAAGAAAGCGCAAGCCAACGACGCTATGCCAGATAAAATTTTGGCTGTCGGCAAAACATAATCGCGCACAGTTTTTATGGCACCAGCCGTATCGGCAAAGAATACTAAATTGCTAGTAAAAATATCGACAAAGTCGAACATGGGTGACTATCCTCCGAAGGCTTGTCGCGCCAAAGTCGTCACGATATTCGCCAAAACAAACGCCGCAATGACAATTGCCAAACCAATTGCCGACCATGTGATAGTACGCTTTGCCTTGTCGAGTTGCTCGGGATTTCCCGAACTAGTGATATAGGTAAAGCCGCCGGCAACAAAAAAGCCGGTCGCTACCAGACCAGCTAGTCCCGCCACCACTTGGATGACGCTTCGTATAAAATTCTCGACATTGCTGACACCCGCAGGTGCAGCTAAGGCTACGTTCGCCAATACAAGTGGCGCTCCAGTCGCGATAAATATTGCCGCCAAACAATATGTTTTTCTTGACACCATAAACTCCCTTTCGCCAGAGCGTGAACTTTGTGTTTACCTCTGTTATTTTTACGTTAGCAGGCATCATTTTACCTGGCAAGACGGCACTTAAAAGTCTATTACGGCGGTTATGTCGCCTGTTAGCTTCAATAATTCAAGACCGGTTTTCGTTAACTCATATTCAACCCGCGGCGGAATCGTCGGATAGAAAAAACGCCGGACGATGCCGGCGCGTTCTAGCTGTTTGAGGTGCTCGGTGAGCACTTTTTGAGTCACCCCCGGAAGAGAGCGGTGCAGCGCAGAATAGCGCTTAGTCTCAGTCCCAAGCGAAAGAATAATTGCAATAGTCCATTTGCGAAACAACAGGCTTGTCATGAAATCACGCGAATCGGCGTACTGATTTTTGGATACAGTAGTTTTTGTCATGGTTACCTCCCGTTGATGTAAATGTATATTTGGCGTAAAAATAGCTGATATAAAATATCTCTGGACATGCCCTCCAGAGATATGTATTAATAATGACCTCTAGGTAAATATATAGCAGAGTTTTGATTAAATGTCAAATTACTAACACTACTCCCTACAGAAGTTATGTATAATGTTAATAGTTAGTTGAATTTAAGGGAGTGTCTATTGTTGCAAAACAGCTATCTGGATGAGGATTTACGCATAGGTGAAGTAATATATCTTGACACATCTAGTCGTGAGGCTGTAGCTAAAGGATATGGGCAAATTAGCTTATCGAAACTCAGGCTAACAGCCCATGTTCAAGTGGTAACTCCCGGTATTTTCAATAAAATTCTCATCATTTTGAAAACGCATGATGAGTTCATTGCGCCTTTTGTGTTATACAGAGAAACATTACTAGCTGAGACTAAGACTAGCGTCTCGTATGATATTCGCGCCTATTTACTTTGGTCAGCTAGTCAGGATATTGCATACCCCCTTGAGAAATTTAGATCGTTAGATATAACCATACAGGCACTACATACACCAGACAGCTTGCAGTCAGAAGTGTATCCAAGAGGCACTACAGAGAGGCTTATGCGACATGCACTCTCAACTAAATTGAGTTCTGCAGACTATTGTGATATTTCAGTAGACTGTTCTTCTGGATATATCACCAGTCGTCAAGGTGTGCAGACTAGAAGAAAGAGCCACTCGCAACTAGATACATTTATACGATATCGTTTTTTATATAGAAACAGACCGTTCTCTTTTGGTGATATAGGAAAAATCTTGTTGGCATTTAAGCTATATTGGATAGACAATTTTGACTATGTTGATTGCAACATTAAGTCTATTAAACTGGGTAATGAATTATTTCTGTATCTGGCGAATAGTCAATTATTTTCTGTATCTACGACTTCACCAGATTATCGCTCGACACCATTATTGAGTCGTAAACTCCATGTCGAAACTCTAGCAAAGATGACCCATTTCTTTCTCAATCCAAAAAACTCAAAGAAGTTGGGAGGTTCAAGTAAGATTGGTCTAGCTTTTGTGCGCCTAATAGACTATAGATTTGGTAACCATTCAGAGGTGTTTTATATGAATATTACTAGTTTAATATTTGCATTGCAGAGCTTTGCGGAGGCAGTGGCGGAAGGTGAAATCAGGTATATGAACAGAAAAGAAAGACAGCTGAAATATGAATCTATAACACAAGTGCTAGAAGCTATTAAAAATATAAATGGTCTACATGAGGATGTGCAAAAATTCTACCTGCGTTCAGATAGAGAAGTGTATAAATTAATGACACGCCCTACATTCATGAGGTCGCTAGAAATTGCGTTTAATAAGTTGAGAATTGACATGACAGAGTATAAATCTATGCTTAGGACGATTGATGCTGCGCGTCGTCAAGTTGTTCATAGCGAAGGCTATGATGCTGATTTCTTGCTGAGCTTGTTAACGGATACGGTTACTCAACTCGACATTGGCGCGAAGAATAACAACATCGTTAGTATAGTCCATAAAGATAGTGAGATTGACAAACTGTACAAGCTTATTAGGCTAATGACGCACAGATATTTTGAGAATTTTAAGCACTAAGCGGTTGGCACTGTCCAATACTCTTGGATAATTGAGCGAACTTGCGTAGGCTGGGTCGTCAGTGCCTGCTCCCAGGTCATGCCGGTGTCATTTTGAAAACTAGCCATAGCTTGAATGAGACTTTCTATGCGCGTATTAGTAATGACCTGTCCATCGTTTGATGTAAATGTTTCAATCTTGTATTGCTCGCCATTGTACCACGAGTTTATAGTTATGGAGTCAAGCGTTCCAGGCATGCGAACGCGTAAATTGTTATTCACTCGCTCAAACACAACATCAATCGTTTCATGACCCAGACGAATCTCATCTGCTTCTCCGGATATGTCCACAACCGTGTCCAAGCCATCCCCCTTGCTGAAGACGTAGGTGTCGTTGCCTTCGCCACCTCTGAGATAGTCGTTGCCGGTGCCGCCAACTAGGAGGTCGTCGCCAGCTTCAGCGTAGAGGCGGTCGTTGCCGGTGCCGCCGTAAAGGACATCGTCGCCTTCGCCGCTATGAATCTCGTCATCGCCGTCATCGCCGTAGAGGAGGTCGTTGGCAATGCCGCCAACTATGGTGTCATTGCCGCCGAGACCGCGGAAGATGGTGGCAGACTGGTCACTAACGCGGTATGTGTCGCTACCTTCAGTGCCAGACATATTGTGGGCTTTGTCGTGGATGGTTTTGGTATCCCAGGTTGTGCCATCGGCGAAAGTGATTTTTTCTACTTGGTAGCTAGGTGTTTCTTCGTAGCTGTTGTAGTTGTAGCCAAAGTGTTGGTATACGGTAATCTTGTCATCCGTACCTTTTACAGACAGTTCAAGATTTACGCGGCCGTCACTATCTCTTATCACCTTAGCGACAATGTCATCTGGCGAGATTCCTTCGCCGAACTGAATAGTGTCTATGCCGCTTGAATCCACAACCGTGTCCAAGCCATCCCCCTTGCTGAAGACGTAGGTGTCGTTGCCTTCGCCACCTCTGAGATAGTCGTTGCCGGTGCCGCCAACTAGGAGGTCGTCGCCAGCTTCAGCGTAGAGGCGGTCGTTGCCGGTGCCGCCGTAAAGGACATCGTCGCCTTCGCCGCTATGAATCTCGTCATCGCCGTCATCGCCGTAGAGGAGGTCGTTACGATTCGACCCATTGAGCGTATCATTACCCGCACCACTTGTCATCACATTATCTCGATCAACCACGCCATTCATGGTTTCATTCGCATCAGTCCCCGTTAAGGTTGTCATCGGCGCAGTATCGATAATCTGCTGGTATCTTATTGATTTCTTAGAAAAGTACGCCCGTAGATCAGCAAACTCGGAATCCGAAACCAGTCCGCGATTGCGCAATACACGAGTTACTTCAGCCAGGAGCCTTTCACCGGTAGCCTCGTTAGTTTGGAGCTGTTCATCAAGATACGCTCTCACACTGGCAATGTCAAGTTTGATTGGATTTTCAGTTTCGAGATCTATAGTGTAGTTAAAGCTCCTTAAAGCGTCATGCAAATTTGTCTGTATAGACAACATAGTATAGATGCTCTCTGCTAATATAGCATACGACCGCTCCAAAATTGGTGCTTCAGCCGCACCCGGAGAACTGGTCGGCGAATTACGGTAGCTCGTGCCGGTCACGGTTTCGAGTGCTGCTAATTTGCGGGTATCGAAATTACTGCCACGACTCTTCGGATCAATGCCAGCCACACCAGTCCAAGCGAAAAGTATGTCTTGTAATTTAGCTTGTCGAGACACAACATCTTCGTCGTTGATAAACTCCTGCACTAATTGTTTCAGCGCACCAGATTCATCACGAACCATCGCTTGACGAAGCGAGTAAGTATTGCCCATTGGGTGCAGCTCTGGCATATCCATAATATCTTCAGGAATTTCAATTGAGTGCGTCATTTGCACGTCTTTTGTATCGCGTTGCAAGAAAAACTCTTTCATATCAGCGGTCGTACCATCGGTGCGTGTGAACGAACCAACCCGAGCAATTGTGTTACCATTTTCGTCAACTTGCCCAACGAACGTATGGCTCAAGTTCAGAGATTTAATCCCAGCTTCTTCCAAGGTCATCAACTCATCTGGAGCAGAAAAGCCGTCGCCGTCACGGTCTACCCATATTCGCAACTCGGAAAACTTATCATCTTTCGCGTCTATAACTCCATCACGGTTTGAGTCCAAGGCCGCCAGGGCAGCGAAACCGCTTGAAGCTGTCTTGCCATCTTCCAAAATCGTTCTATCGCCAAACAATTCATTACCTGTTTCAATCTGCCCGTTCGCGTCTTTATCTAATACAAGTATGCCTGATTTCGCATCAATCCAGCCTGTTTTCTCAGAGAAACCATTGTTGTCAAGGTCGTAATACACTCCGTCGGCAGCCGATTTCGTAGTAATCCCGAGACCGCTGATGTCGAGGACTATTGGATCGACGCGAGCGGGGAGTAGGCCGGCTTGATCCATAAGAGACCATATCAAATCACCGATACCACCGCCCATGTGTGATCCAATATGCCATCCCGCTGCACCAATCAGGAGCTCTACCGCCATTCCAGCTAGCATCGCCATAGGCGCAGAGGCAAACATAGACACACCAGCAACAGCAAGCAGTGCGAGAGGTAGGCCTAATTTCATAGATGCACTAGCCGCACCTAGCCCGAAAGAAGTTCTCCATCCCCAATCGTGAAGTATTTTAGTGCCGGTATAATTATCTCCCTTACTAAACGCATCGTTTGCATTTTTTAATGTTATAGCAGCATCCGCAGCGATAAACACGACGCCTACGACCCCAAAAGCCTTCATAACGCCAGGCCTTGCTGCCATATACATCGCCATATTTTTAGTTCCTATTTGCTGAAATGCTTTGGCGATAGGGCCAGCCTTATCGCCTCCAAGTATTCCCTCCATAGCCTTTATAGAACGAGTCATTTGTGCCGTGTCAGAAAGGTTGAGGTTTAATTTGCCTATGTATGACTCAACCGCAGTTGCCTTTATCGGCGCCTTGTCCAAACTTTTTACCCACTTTTCAAAAGTTGGTAGATTATCTTTAAACTGCTTTTCAATATTATTGAGCCAACTTTCTGAAGGCTTTTTAATAAATGGATCTACATTAACATCAAAGCCACCTTGGCCATTAGACTTCACCAGACCACCCTCGACAATTACACGGGCACTATCCGCCTTTAGGTAGTTAAAAACATCAAGAAGCCCATTAGAAGTTAGCCTAGCTCTGAGTTCAGCTATTGGCTTTCCGTTGATAGAGGTCACTTTTGGGTTGTTCAGTAATCTGGACAGTTCTGTTTGATAAAGCACACTATTTACATCGGCATTGGGCATAATGATGAATACGTCGCCTTTGGCAGTACGTTCCGCAAAAAGAGCTGACACTATGTCTGTGATGCTTAATGCGCGTCTGCCATCGGGAAGTTTCACTCCGTAGGGCGAGCTTTTAGATATATATCCAGAAGAGGGGTCGAAACCAACTTCACCCATCATTGCTGTGGCGGCTGCGGCATCGCTTCCAATAGTCTTTGACAAGGCTTTTTGCATCTCTATGCTCATTAACTTAGCTTCCTTTATATCGTGAATGGAAAAGCTCGTCTTGTCAGATTCGATTATCTTATTTACATAGTCTCGACTTCCATACTCTCCAGATACGTAATTGCTGTACAACAAAGCCCGACCTTTACCTTCCGGAGTATCAAACGATAATTTTTCGATCCTTCTGTTTATATCATTGAGTAGGTCTAGTAAACTTTCCTCTGTTAGTGTACCGTCGCTGTACGTAGTATAGGTATTGCTACTCCTCCACTTAGATACATATTCAATAATTTCTTCTACCGAACCCATATTTTATCCTTGCCTACAAACAAAACGTTACCATTTGTAAAAGTATACCCTCTACCTCTATCTTTTGGGAGAAGACTTTCTTTAAAAAGCGCACCGACACCCCCCTCGACGAGACTTTTGATCTTGCTAGATTCTTCTTTAAGTTCCTGCGGAGCTACGATATGTTTAACTGTAAAAGACATACTATCAATCTCACCATTAAAGTAATCGCCATGTATCTCCTCATATAGATCGACGCGAATATTATAACCTTTCCATAATAAAGCATCTATGCGCGGAACGTACTCTTGTGTTTGACGACCATCCACACAGATGCCTCTCTGCGGCTGAATTTGAACATAGATTGCGCCACTATCTTTATCTTTTGCCACTGCTACTATGTCGCTCTCTAGAAACTTATTATTATCCGGCCAAGGTCTCGTTAATTTATACCTTTCAATAAGCTGTTTTGCTGTATCTCTATCAATTTCTTTTCCTATAAAACCCATCTTATTCCCCGTTATGTTCAAAAATTAATAACTATAACTCAATTATACCAAAGGTTGTCATAAAAGCATAAGTGATATTATGCAATAGTCTATTCACTTCACGTACCTCCCAATTATACAGCTCGTACAAACCTATCAAGGTTGTATTCGCCCATGAAAATCATTTCATCTTTTAAAGTGGTATTTTCAGGGGAATCTCCACCTGTGACAGGTTTGCCGTGCGAGCTTGTACGTAGACTCCGTTACGTAAAGTAAAGGAGGAAGTATGCCAATCGTAGCAAAGCAAGCATTAACCGTCTCCACTTATAGCGGGTGGAGTAATCGCGAGACGTGGGTAATGAATCTGTGGCTTGCGAACGACGAAACGTACTGCGATGAGGTGCGCCGCATCATCAAAACATGCGATGAATATGAACAAGCTGAGCAACTTGAGTCGTTAATTCGAGATGATCTTGAGGGTAGCTTGGAAGAGTCAGGTCTGCTAGGCGACTTACTCGTAGCTTCTCTTGGTCGCGTCAGTTGGCAAGAGATTATAGAGAATAATCGCTAGCTTCGTCGTCCTGGGTATGACAAGAAACTGCCCGGAGTAAAGACCGCTTAGTCATTACCTTACACTCAATTCACATCACCCAACAACGTCCATACTTACCCCGCTCACTCGACATGCGCCTTACTAGCGCAGTCAAGATGAGCGGATGTAAGAATGAACGAGCTTAGGACAAAAGCTGGTGAAATTAGTTGATGAATCGTTATCTTATTTCACAAAAAGACAAGCCAGCCAGCGCGCACTGCGCTATCGCACAAAACGCGCCATCTGCCTGTCATTTGCGAAATAAGCCTCACCCCGAAAGTCATGCGGCGACTTTCGCGCGACCATTGCAAGCTCGCCCGTGGCGTGCTCGCAATCATCGCACGGCCGATTGACACACACGCAGCCTCAAATTAATTCACAACTCATCTAAGGAAAGAAGCTCGCCAGGTTCATCAATGTTCGACCAAATCGCGACATCTTCACCCAACAAATTCTCAGCCATCGCCGTATATATCTCAATTTCATCATCCAAGTCAAATCGGCTCCGCACGGCATGAGCAGCGCGCCGCAAGCGGTTTTTTGCGGCTGGATTTTCCAGTAAAAATAGGAGCTTCGGTAGATTGCTGTTCGTTGCGTCCCAGCCGCCGTCATCGAAAAATTCCATATAACTTACCAGGCGACGATTGATGGCGCTAGGCGGCGTGCCTTTGGACACAACATCAAAGAAAAATCGCCGCAATCTATCGTTCGTTTTGAGCGATAAAAAGGCGTCGGGCGGATTAGTTGGAAAGTAACTATAAAGCGTCATTTCGCGCCGCAAAAAAACTTTTAGCGATGGGTATTTGTACTGCAGCCTATTGGCGTGCGCATAGACCTCAACTACATGATTAACAAACGATTGACCAACGGCTTTGTCGCGGTAGCTCGCTTTAATGATGGCGTCGGTGATGCGCTCGCTGCCATGAATCGATTGTAGCTTCCTAAGTCCTTTTGGTGTCAAATAATACGCCGCTGGCACGCCCCGCAATTTAAAACTTTTATCATATCGTCTAGCCACAAAACCATGTTTCATTAACACATTCAGCTTTTCAAACAAATTTGAATCCGACTTAATACCCAGACTATTCGCCAATAACTTACGACTACCAAACCGGTATTTATACAGCATTTCCAGTATGTCTATCTGCCCCTGCTTGAGCGCTGAACGTTTGTTTGTTTTCATCTCAAACCTTTCACGATTCCTTTCTAATATATTTATATAGAAAGAAGAGAAAAATAGCAATAGATAACAGTAGTTTTATACATAAATTATAGTGTATATCGATATTCAGTATATTTTATATCATAAAATAGCTAAAAACTATTGAATATTTGTAGTACAAGTAGTACAATTTAAGTAGAGGTTTAATCATAAAACTGGCTCGTTAATAGCACAAAAAAATTAGGCTTCAAGCAGTAGCACTTTTTGGCTATCATCCCGCGTAGTATACTGGGGTTAATGAGCCAATCAAGAATTCAGCTACAAATCGACACGTCAAAAGAAGTGCGCAACCGAGCCAAAGCCGTTGCGTATAGCCAAGGCATGAGCCTGACGGAACTGGTGCTTAAGGCGCTAGCGACGGTTGGCGATAAAGAGTTGAAGCAGCTGATTGAAAAGGATTTGCAGGAGCGTTCTGGGCGCGGGCGTCCGCAGCAGCCTAAGCCTAGTTGATGTTATCACGAGTCGCGACAGGAGGGATTATGGCGCGACCAAAAGGAAGTAAAAATAAACCAAAAGCACCGCTCGTAGAGCAATTTTCTTTCACGACCGAGCAGCGGATTAGGCTGGTGGCAAATTTAATCGTCGAGAAAATTATAGAAGATGGTGCGTTTGCCCAAAAGCTAATCACGATACTGGAGGATGGTAAAAATGTCTCCAAATAATCAGCCGCGAATTGGTTTGCTGGCGATACGCGTTTCTTCTGACAAGCAAGGTCTTGACGGCGACTCGCCCGAAGCCCAGCGCGAGCAAGGCGAAGCTTACGCCAAGGCGCACAATATCATAATCACCGAGACGATTATTTTGCTTGAATCGGCGTCGCACGAAACGCAGCCGATGCAAAAAGTCATCGACGCTTGCAAAGACAAAAGCAAAGGTTTTCAAGTCGTGCTGATTAAATCAATCGACCGCTTTACGCGCGGTGGCGGCGATTATTATTCGCCCTTGAAGCGACAGTTGACGCGGTTAGGCATCGCCCTTGAGGACATGTACGGCGTGATTGGCAAGCAGCAAATTAACACGCTGGAGCACACTGGATTTAAGTATTATTGGAGCGAGTTTAACCCGACGCAAAAGTCTGAATACTTGGAGGCAGAGCGCGCCAAAGATGAGATGCGCGACATTATGAGCCGGATGATTGGTGCAGAAATTCGCTACACTCAGCTCGGTTATTGGATGCGCCGTCCGCACTATGGTTTTCGCAGTGTCAAGGTAGATACGAAAAATGGTCGGCGCACGATTTTGAAGCCGGATGAGAATGAGGCGAAATTTATCATAAAACTTTTTGAAATGCGCGCCGCTCATATTTATACCAATCAGCAAATTGCTGATGAGCTAAATTCAATGGGTTTTCGCTCGCGCGTTACGATCGTGCGTGATAAGTACGACCGAACCAAAGTTAAGCGGCAAATCGGCGGCAAGAAAATGACCGCTAAGATGATTGACCAGTACGCTAGTAAATTGGTTTATTGCGGTATCATCAAAGAAAAATGGACGCACGACCAGCCGGTCAAGGCGCAGTTTGATGGATTGGTTAGCGTTGAGCTTTTTAATGAAGCGAATCGCGGGCGGATTTTTGTGGAGATTGACAGCCGCGACATGATAACTATCAAGCGTAGAGCTGTGCCCGAGCACTTGAAAAATAAACAAATCTACAACCCAGAATATCCGTACAAACAAGTTGTCGCTTGTCCAAAGTGCGGCAAAACTCTTTCTGGCAGCGCTTCGCGCGGCAAAATGGGTGCGTATTATCCGGCATATCATTGTAGTCGCAATGGGCATTATTTCCGCGTACCCAAGCCCGAATTTGACAAGACGCTTGAGGATTTTGTGCAGACTATTACTGTAAAGCCGGAGTACGTTGATGACATTATTTCTGCTATTGCTGAATTGTGGCGCGAACGTCAAGCAAAGCAGCTTGAAGCCAGCCAGCAGCGCCTAGAACACCGCCAAAGCCTGCAAAACCAAATTCGGGCGACCGTGGACAGAATGCGCGTTGTTACGAGCGAAACGGCGCTTACATATCTAGAAGAGGATATTGTCAGTGCCGAAACTGAGCTAGAGAAACTAGACAAAGAAATCGCCAATCAGCCTAATTTGCAAGCCGAATTCGACCAAGTCTTGCAATACGCTAAATATATTTTGGAACACCTCCCCGAACTACTGCTTGACCTCTGTAATCCTTTGCGAAAAGCCGCCTTTTTCGCCGCTATCTTCAACAAAATCCCAACCTATGACGAAATAAAGTTTGGAACCCACAAAAACAGCCCGCTACCAGAGGTAAACGAGCTGTTTCGCATCCGAATGGATGATAAATCCTTTGATGGTGACCTTACCGGGAATCGAACCCGGATTGCCAGGATGAAAACCTGGTGTCCTAACCGTTAGACGATAAGGCCGCAGAGATAGGCATACGCCCTACGCAATTACTAAAGCGCGTTGCTCTATTTTACCAGATGGCACTTTATAGCGCAAGCGTTCTGCCGCTAAGCAAAACGTTACGGAACGGTCTTTTTCGGCGGCTTTTCCAGCCGGCGAATCGGCAGTCGAAATCCGAAAGTACTGCCTTTTCCAAGCTCCGACTCAAAAATAAGCGAGCCGCCGTGCCCGTGTATCACTTTTTTTGCAAGATACAGACCGATACCCGTACCGTCTGGGCGCTGGCGGCGGGCATTTTCGGCGCGGAAAAATTTCGTGAAAAGCCGCTTTTGCGCGTCTTTTGGCACGCCCATACCATGGTCGACGACTCGCAGTACTACATCGCCATCCTCAATCGACAAACGCACGCGTACTGTATCGGCGTTCGGCGAATAATAAATCGCGTTATCAATCAAATTCATAATCACCTGGCGCAATTTATTCTCATCTAAATACAATAGCGGAAAGCGCGCAGGCTTACGGAACCTCACATTCACCTTGTGCGCCGACGCTACCTGGCTGACATTCGCAACCTCTTCAGCGACCAGAGATACTAAGTCTGTCTGTACTCGATCGATAACAAACTTGCCCGTTTGTAGCCGGCTCACGTTCAGAAAATCGCTGATCAAATGCACCATGCGCTCGCTGCTCGTAAAGGCTTCTTGCAATAACTGCCGCTGCGAAGCGCTGATTTCGCCCGCGTCGCCGTCGAGCACCATGCTTAAATAACCTTTAACGCTTGTGAGCGGCGTGCGCAGCTGGTGGCTCGCCATGCTCACAAATTCATCTTTTACCGTATCAAGAAACCGCAGCTGCTCGTTTGACCGGCGCAATTGTGCCGTCGCATCATTGACTTCATGCTCCAGAGTGCCAGCGAAGCGGCGAATTTCTTCCAAGCGAAAAATATTTAAGAGCGCTATTGATAATTGATCTGCCAGCACGCCAAACAAGGCTATATCCCGTTTACGATATTCGCGTTCATCTTTTCCTTCGCCAACTACTAAATAGCCGATCTCCTGTGTAGAGACGCAAAGCGGCAGGAGAACCGCGATACCGTGCATGCTAATTGTGCCATTCTGTTTGAGTTGCGTGATCGCATCGTACGCCATATGCGCCGTTAGTCGTTTACCGACGGCGTATGGTTTATGCTGCGCATCTTTGAAAACAACGGCGGCATAGCGCGGACGGAACATATCAGAGAACGCCCGCAGATACGAATGAAGCAGCGTATCAAGGTCGGTCGACCGTACAGTTAGCCGCGTCAGAACGTTGACCACATGCTCTGCGCTATACTTGCGATGATAAAAAATGCGCTCCGCATACCGATCAAACATTCGGCGAAGCGGCTGGAATGCAAACGCTGCCGCCAGCACGAGAATCGTATTGAGAATAAACATGCCCGGCGATGGTTTTGACATTTGCGGCAAAAATACTTGCGACAATCCAAAAAACGCCGCACCATAGCAAGCTGCAAGCGTCACAATTAAACTCGCGTACGTCACCGCCTGCACCAAAAATGATTTTACATGCAGCATGCGGAAGCGCGCCATGCTGTACAGCGTCGTACCCAGAAATATTACCGACGCAAGCGGGCCAATCCAAATCCACCGATATTCGCCATAAAACGGCAGCACCAAATCAAACACAAACCCTGGAATACTCGTCGCAGCAATACCGCTCATATAATATAATCGGTGCACCCACATGCCCGATGAATAGTGCAGCCTCCGCCACAAATCTACACACATTGCAGCGAAAAAGTATGCGACAAACGGTACCGCAAACACGATATAGCCAATGCGGTTTACTTCTATCGTCCAACCGTTTGAGTCCAGCGTTATCGTAGTGATGATAAAATTCGGATACAACGCAAGCAATACAGCAATGATCGTCGTTGTCACGATCGGCACAATCGCCGCGTAGCGCACAATCTTTCGCACGCGCGGATAGCATACGATGAAAAAAAGCAAAAGCGGCGCAAAACATGTCGCAGCAAAGTAAAATAACTTCGCGCCGAGTCTCATCATTGAAATATTCGACCCGTCCATAAATAGCGCCATACCAAACGACCATACTGCAAAACAAACGGCAATCAGACTAAACAGTACGTTCGCTGTTCGGCGCGTATTGCCATAGAGTGACAATCCTGCCAAAATCAGGTAGCAGATCGCCAATCCCGCAAGCATTAGCACTATCACGATACTTTTATAGTACACGGTTTGAAAGAGTAGCGCTAGAGTTTGCGCGTGAAATATCCCGTGTAGACGCCGCTTGCAATCACGCGTGCTTCGGTACGGTCAAGCGGGATTTTGCTTGCATCAAGCATATCAGCCATACTTGATAGGCTGCGGCGCCGGACTCTCGCCGGCCAGCCCATCGCATCCGCTAAAAAGTTTTTATGCGGACGATTTTCGTTTGTACTGCAATTCACGAGCAAGCCGCCCGCGCCAAGCGCACCATACGCCTCGCGCAGCAACCGTCGATACGGTATATCCGGCACATATTCGCCTAAACCGGAGTTTTCAATCACAGCCGGAACCCGTCCGCTCAAAATCTCTTTCAGGTCGAGCGGTTTTCCGATTTTATTGAATAACTTCCTGCAGTGCAACTCAATTGAGCCGCTCAATCCGCGCTGCTCCGCCATCTGCTGTGCGGCAGCGAGCGCGATTGGATCTTGATCAATCAAAATGACCCGCGGCGTCTTGCCGTGCTCGTGCAATTGCTTTATCAATTCCAGCATTGGCAGCGCCGTGCCACACCCCAAACTGACGATAATCGGCGAGTGCCCGACCTCTTCGTCCGCAGCAAATTCTGTGATCGCATCATTCACGAGCTTCATACGCTCGCGGATACCGATGCCATCTGCACAATAGCGAATCACATCCAAGAATTCCGCCGAATTTGAGGCATGCACAAAGTCGTCTAGACGCTGCATCTTTTCGTCGGCACGCTTAACGCATTCCGCGGTACTCAGCGGCGGCAACCCGCGTACCACACCGAAATTTTGTGCCGTCGCCGCAACCGCCGAATGGAGCGACAATCCTGACAACTCTGGTACGTCATCACCAAAATGATGGCTCAATATCCGCTCGTCGATCGGACCGCTCATAGTTGGATAGCCACGGCACTCAGGATCATCGCTCGCTGCCAAATCAAACGCATTGACAATCGTCACAAGCGCCATCGCGCTGCCGCCTTGCCGCCACCATGCCTCCGCGTCAACCTGATCCGGTCCGTATAAATATTGCCGGCGCGCGTCTTCAACTGGATTGCTTGCATTGACATGGCTATCCCACGATCGGCGCAAAACCTCGCCCGACGCCAGGTAGCTAAAACGATGCGCAATGCCGCCCATCTCGCCCATGCGTGCAAGCTGCACTTTACCGTCGGCGACACTTAAATAATCAAGTACTTCTTTGATTTTTTCTGGGCTTTCATACGCTGGATCGGTGCGCTCAGCGATGCTCACCGGCAATCGCTCGCTTCCTGCTTCAATTTCTTCGCGAAGCTGGTCAACATTTTGACCTATGTCTAACAAATTATCCCGCGATAGCACTTCCGACGTCTTCAGACGCTCCTGCATATTCTCACTCCTCAGCCTTAACTGTTTATGCTATTATATTAATAATATGACAAAGATTGCGATAATTGAAGACGACCAAGTGATCAACCAAATGTACCGCATGAAATTTGAGGCGGCAGGGTTTGATGTCGCGACGGCGAGCGACGGCGAAGCGGGCGTTGCAATCGTAAAAAAGTTCCATCCGGATTTGATTTTACTCGACTTGCAAATGCCAAACATGAACGGCGTTGAAGCGCTTTCGCTAATCCGCGCATTGCCAAGTCACAAGCAGACGCCCGTCATCGTACTAACAAATCTCGGCGAAGAAGAAGCGCCGGATGGACTACGCAAGCTCGGTGTGCATAGCTACATTGTGAAAGCCGACTTCACGCCGCGCCAAGTTGTTGAGCGCGTGAAACATGCGCTTAATATTCGCTAGCTACAGCTTACCTACTCGCTTGAGGCAGCTTTCAATCAAATGATCAAATAGCACCGTGTATGTTAGCGGACCGACGCCACCTTTTTTTGGTGTCATCGTTACATGCGTCATGGCACGCACGCTATCATCAACATCACCAATAAGTTTGCCGTGCTCGCTCGCCGTACCGGCGTCTACCACCACCGCGCCAGGTTTTACCATGTCTGATGTAATTAACCGCGGCACGCCCGTTGCCGTTACAATCACATCAAACCGCTGCATATCACGAAGCGGCGTTTGATCGTCAAATATAGTAATATTCAAGCCGCGCTCGCCCCACAATTTCGCAAGCGGCGCGCCGACTAATTTGCCCTGCCCCACAATCGCAATCACCTTGCTCGCCAAATCGACACCATAGCCCGCCAAAAGCCAATCAATCGCCTGTGCTGTTGCACTTGAAAATATAGCGTGCTCGCCCAGCCCATCAACGTCTTTTTCCGGTGCAATCGCGTTACAAATCTCGCTCGTACCCGCCGGATCGTCAAGCGGCAACTGCACGATAATACCCTGAATTGACGCGTCATCGTTTGCCTGCTGCACCGTGCTAATCATATCGCTCTGCTCTACCGCCGCAATCTCAACGTCAATCAATATATCGCGCGCATACCGCTGCTTCATGCGCACATACGCCGCGATAACGTCGCTCGCTGTTTTGCTCATCACGATCAACAATTTTGGAGCAATATCATGCTCTTGCCGCAAATTCCGCACTTGCCGCAGTTGGCGTACTTTGATAAATTGCTGCAGCTCGCGCCCATTTAGTTCCCGCGTCATGTAATGCGATCCTTTCTGTCGTCAATAAATGCCGACCATTGCCGCACGAGGCGCAAAATCGTTTTGAGCGGCAACTCAATCAACATATCTAAAATAATTGACACAATATTAACTTGCGCATATTTATCGCTCATCCAGCGCCCTGCTACGACAAACGGCAAATAAATCGTATCGCGCACAAACGTCAGCCCGTTGCTCGCACTGCGCACAATCTCCAGATCGCGAATCATGCGGCTCAAGCGAAAACCCAAGAAGCTCGCCGCCGAGAAGAAAAAGAAGAATATCGCAATATGCACAAGCGAGAAGTTAAGCAGCAGCAATATCCATATCGTTGCCGCAAATACTACCAAGCTAGACGCACCGTACAATGCCGAAAAGACTACGCTATATTTCTTACCGCCTAATTGCCGGCGCACAAGCGTCGTGCTGTCGCTATACAACATTGTATCGACGCGGTTCACTAATGCCGACGTATTCGCATAGCCCGGCGTATTAAGCGTGAACCGCAGCAACACCATATAAACCGGCGGAAAGAACAGGTTGATAATCAACGGCTGCCACAAAATCGCGCCGTGTGCCCACATATCGTAAGGCACTTCAATCGCGACGCCAATTAAGAATTTCGTAATGATCAAAAACATTACGCTGCGCATAATCGCACGATTGATGCGTCCCATGATATTCGTGTATTCTTTGGTAACTTGCTGCTCAAACGCCTCCAAAAAAACTTCGCGCTTCAATAATAGCTCCGGTACGTCTTCGCGGGTCTCCATCATGCGGCGTACAATTCGCAGGGGCGCGCCCTGGCGGTCGACAATCCGATACAGTTCATCGTCCACCGAACCTTGCAGTAGCGCATCAATCTTTTGATTGTATGCCACAAACTGATCTAAGTGCTCCACCGATACACCGTAGCGTAATAGCAGCCCGGCACGCGCCGTCGCTGTATCAGATTTCATCAGCGCGCGGTGAATCGCGACATAAAGCGCTGCGCCGTACTCATCGCGCGTCGTTTTCGACACGGCGTCGCGCGGGATCGCCTGCTCAAAATACTCGTACGCGAAATCCATAAACGCCACGTCGCGTTCTTTTGGTGCGATGAGCTGCGCTACTCGCACCGACAGCGTTTCAAGCACCCAGCTCGTCGACCGGTCGGCGTTAATACTGTGGCGTTTCTGCAGCTTTTCAAATGCCGCATAGTGCTGGCGCGCCAACTCCGTTATTGCTTCGATTTGCTCTGGAGCGACGTTATCATTTGGAATGTAACCCGCAAACGTCAGTTCAATTACCAACTCAGTACCGCTCTGGCGCACAAGCGTTTCGTCGCGTACGATAAATAATTGTTTGAAAAACCGGCGAATCGCATTTTGCAGCAACAAATGCTCGTCGGTATTTTCAGCAGCATTACGTAGTTGCTCATATGCTGCAGTAAACGCACCGCCCGCCCCGACAACATTGTACTTTTCCGCCTGCGCTAACGCTTGCCGGCGCGCATCGCTCCGTTTTTGAGCGTTCAAAATGCCCGCGCGCACATGTTTACCTATTATATTGAGCTGCGACATACTGCTATATTATCGCGCATTTTTGCCGATATGGCAATCATAAGCACTGTGCTGAGTCTTTACTAATTTACCAAAACGTGCTACAGTGAAAAGATACAGGTTTAGTTTGCTAAGAAAATCACAGTCAGACAACTAAAGTCTCTATGGCGAGCAAACAAGCGCGTATAATTTAAACAATAATGGGTCAGTAGCTCAGCTGGTTAGAGCACCTGCCTCTTAAGCAGGGTGTCGAGGGTTCGAGCCCCTCCTGACCCTCCACGAAAAAACCATCCTTCGTCCGGGTGGTTTTTTCGTGAGAGAAAAATAACTAAGGTATTTATCTCTTTTAATTTTCTACAAGTGAAACTACATGTACAACGACTCAAACGCTGGTACCCCGGGTAGGAATCGAACCTACGGCCAAAAGCTTAGAAGTCTCTTGCTCTATCCACTGAGCTACCGGGGCGCTACATCTATTATAACAAATACCGTGCCACGCGGACGACCAAATCTCAGAAAATTCCATTTTGGTGCGGGTGCGGAGAATCGAACTCCGATCTCAAGTTTGGAAAACTTACATACTAACCGCTGTACTACACCCGCGAATGGTTATATTGTAGCATTTTTGCGGCATGTAATAAATAGGGCGCCGTCTCGTCCGCGCCCCATGTACCCCGTGACAATCGGTACAGTATCTGATATACTGAGACGGCGATCGTGGCGGAAGTAGCTCAGTTGGTTAGAGCGCTGGATTGTGGCTCCGGAGGCCGTGGGTTCGAATCCCATCTTTCGCCCCAGGCAAAGCACCGAGGTTTTCCTCGGTTTTTTGCTTATTTTAGAAGCGCTACATCCTTATCAAGCTAGGAAATAAATAGCAAAAGTCCGCGCTACTCCCATACCGTCTCAATCTGCGCACCGAGCGAATTGAGCCGCTTAGCAATCGCTTCATAGCCGCGGTTAATGCTATACACATCGCGCAGCAGCGACACGCCGGGCGCCGCCATCATAGCGAGCAAAATCACCACGCTCGGGCGCAGCGCTGCCGGCGCAATAATGTCTGCCGGTTTCCAGCGCGTCGGACCGGTAATATACACGCGGTGCGGATCGACCATCTCAATACGCCCGCCCAGTTTACTGAGCTCGGTGAAATAGATCGCGCGGTTTTCGTAACTCCAGTCGTGGATCAATGTGCGACCATCAGCAACCGTCGCGCATAGCCCCAAAAACGGCAGGTTATCCATATTGATACCAGGAAACGGCAACGCGTGAATTTTATCTTTCGGCGCGTGCAGCTTAGATTTTTTCAACGTAATATCTACCAACCGCGTCCGTCCATTGCGTGCCATATACTCAGGAGTCATATTATACTGCAGCCCCATGCCAGCGAGTGTCGCCAGCTCTAACTCCATAAATTCAATCGGGACGCGCGCCACCGTAATTTCCGACCCCGTCACGATACCTGCCGCTACGAAACTCATCGCTTCAATCGGATCTTCGCTTGGATAATATTCCACTGTTTTGTTGATTGATTTTACGCCGCGGATCGTCAGCGTCGTCGTGCCAATGCCATCAATATTCACACCGAGTGCCTGCAAGAAGAAGCAAACGTCCTGCACCATGTAGTTCGGGCTGGCGTTACGAATAATGGTCACACCGTCGTAAAGCGCCGCCGCCATGATGACGTTTTCAGTCACAGTATCGCCACGTTCAGTCAAGACGATAGCGCGGTCAATTGCCTGCGGTTTGCTCGTCGCAACGTAGCGATCGCTTGTCGCTTGCACCGATAGCCCAAACGGCGCAAGCCCAGTCATGTGCGGCTCAACTGTGCGCGTACCAAGATTGCAACCACCGCTAAATGGCAATTCAAACGTACTATATTGATGCAGCAATGGTCCAAGGAACATAATAATGCTGCGTGTGCGTTTAGCAGCGTCGACATCCATATTTGCTAAATCCAGCCGCTTTGGCGGATTGATTTCGAGATCATTATGCTCCAACCAACGGCATTTCACGCCAATACTTTCGAGCACTTCAATGATGCGGTTAACTTCTTCAATTCGTGCAACGCGCCGTAGTATCGTCTTGCCTTTGTTTAGCAGGCTAGCACAAAGCAATGCAACCGCAGCATTTTTGCTAGTCTTTACTTCTATACTGCCATGCAATTCACGCCCGCCCGTCACGCGGAAATTAGTTTTGCCATAATTATTGATACGGACAATCTCGCACGATAGCACATCGCCAATGCGTGCAATCATCTCAAGACTGATATTTTGTCCACCTTTCTCAATACGGTTGATTGCCGACTGGCTCGTACCAAGCGCTTCGGCAAGCTCACTCTGTGTCATACCACGCGATTGGCGGTTTTCTTGAATTAATGTTCCAATATTTTTAAGATATTCCGACGTCTTCATATCATGAATAATATACCTAATGTGATATATTGTCAAGTATACCAAAACACGCTATACTAAACACATGATCTAGCAACGATTTCACTACTTTTGGCAAACAAACCTAATGGAGGTACAGATTTATGAATGATGATATTGTTGCGGCACTTATTGACGGCGAAGCAAAACGCCAACGAGAAGGATTAGAGCTAATCCCTAGCGAAAACTACGTCAGCCGCTCGGTGCGACAAGCACTCGGCAGCGTGTTTACAAACAAATACAGCGAAGGCTACCCTGGACACCGTTATTACGGTGGACAAGAGTTTACCGACAAGGTCGAACAGCTTGCCATTGATCGCGCCAAGCGATTATTTCACGCCGACCACGCCAACGTACAGCCGCATAGCGGCGCGCCAGCAAACGAGGCGGTATATAGCGCATGGTGCCGCCCGGGCGATACAATTTTAGCAATGGATTTGAGCCACGGCGGGCATCTCACGCACGGCTCACCCGTCACGCGTAGTGCACAGTTGTATAATTTTGTACCATACAAGATGAAAGATCCTGCGACGGGCGAAATTGATTACGACGAAATTCGCCGCCTGGCGCGTAAATATCAACCAAAAATTATTCTGGCAGGCTTCAGTGCGTATCCGCGCGAGCTAGACTGGGCAAAGTTTGCCGAGATTGGGCGGGAAATTTCTGGCTGTTTGCTAATGGCTGATGTAGCGCACATTGCAGGTTTAATCGCAGGCGGCGTAGCAGCGAATCCGCTTGACCACGGTTTTCACGTCATGACTACGACCACGCACAAAACGTTACGCGGACCGCGCGGCGGACTGATTTTAAGCATAGGCACAGTAAGCAGCCCGCTAAAAAAACCTGAAAAAACGCTTGAGAACATTCCGACATTGATAGACCGCGCCGTGTTTCCAGGCGCGCAGGGCGGACCGCACATGAACACCATTGCCGCTAAGGCAGTGGCGTTTGGCGAAGCGCTGCAGCCGGAGTTTCGAGAGTACGCGCGGAATATAGTAGCGAACGCCGCCCGGCTGGCGGACGAGCTGCGCCAGCGCGGTTTCGTGCTGGTAACAGGCGGCACGAGCAATCACTTGATTTTGGCGGACGTGCACAAAAGTTTCGGTATAGACGGCAAGACGGCGGAGCAGGCGATAGACAAAATCGGGCTGACACTGAACGCCAACGCCGTACCGGACGACCCGCTGCCGATGTTTCGCCCCAGCGGTATCCGTCTAGGCACGCCAGCGCTCACTACACGCGGCTGCACGCCGAGTGATATGCCGCAGATCGCCGAGTGGATGCAATGCGCGATTACCGCGCGCGATGACAACTCAACACTCGCAAAACTACGGAGCGAAGTGCGGGGGTTTTGCTTAAAGCTAAAGGATATGAGCTAACGGCCGCAATGTTAACCTGGAATCTAAGAAATAAATGAACTCCTGAACAAAATGCACGCCCCTACTAAGGTGATAGCAAAGTAAAAAGGTCTATATTTAGCGTAAGAACCTGGGCAATATAGCAATAGAGACGAATCTCGAGTAGGTTAAAATTAAAACACCCCGTAAAGGGGATGTTTTAATCTACTGCATAAAGGTAGTAATGGCTATTACGGAGTCGCAGGGCAAGTACCAACAGTTCGCGTTTGCTTTTTATTTGTTCCGTAATCCCAGTAGAAAATCCTTGCGCCCTTGTTATCTGTACACGCTGCATACGCAATCGTATTAGCCTCATCTGGCTTAGACGCCAAATCAGTGAGGTCTTCAGACTTTGCAGTCAACACATCCGTGCCTATACTATACGACTTGTCAGAAGACGCTTTCATCAGAGTCTTTAAATTTGCAGGATAACCACTGGATTCCGTATTATATATCTCAGCTTTCTTAGCGACAGTCTCTGCGGCTGACGCAGCAGCGGTTGTCTTAGCCCGATTCTGCAATCCGTTGTAAGCGACAAGCGATACGACGGTGAGAATTGCGATGATCACGATCACGATGAGAAGCTCAACGAGCGTGAAACCGCGGTTTTTGGTTTGTGTAGTAGTCACGATTAAGTGCCCCCTATTTATTACGTTTAATTTATATATTGATGATACTACAGTTATAAAGTAAGCGCAAGCATTTTTGCTGCACGACTCACTCAATATATATAGCGGTTCTTTGCGGGGCGAAGGAAGAGAGACTCAACGGGGGTGTAGCGGTCTATCTTCGTGTTGTCGCCGATCTGTCCACCATCATTTTGCCCCCAGCAGAATGTGCGCCCATCAGAGAGGACGGCACACCCACGGTTCGCACCCGCACCGATCGCCTCAACAGTCCGGCCAGCCGGTAATCCGTTCGTGCCAACAGTAACAGGTGTCGGCACAAGAATATCAGGCGTGCCCCAACCACCCGTACCGTTACCAATTTGCCCACGGATGTTTATACCCCAGCAATAAACTTTTTTACCGCTCGTTAATAAGCAAGTATGAAATACGCCTGCCGCAATACTCTTGATAGTATCACCTGCTGGTATTTTCGCTCTAGAGATTTCGCGCGGCACAAACGAGAATGCAGGGGATTTAGAGTTTATACCAAGCTGACCGTGACCATTTGAACCCCAGCAGTAGACTTTACCGGCACTTGTCAATGCACATGCGTGAACATGCTGCGCCGTATCAGCCACAACATCCGGGTAGCCATCTTGCGTAACAGAAACGACCGTACCAGGTATGCCGTGTACAAGAATCGGAACTGTGACAAATTTAATTTCTTGCCTTGGATCGCCGAGCTGCCCTGTTTTTCCCTGACCCCAGCAGTAGACGGCGCCATTTGCGATCGCACACATAGTATACGAACGGCTCCCGCTTGAAGAAAGAGCAGTCGCAACATAATTCGTAGGTAGACTGTGCCCACCTTTATGGAATCCAAGCTCTGTTGGCACCGTGTAACGATCAGGCGCAGTTTTTCCAACGCCAAGACCGCCCTTAAAATTAGCCCCCCATCCATAGATCTTGCCACCAGCAATTGCAAACGACATGTCACCCGTACCGCCGATCGCAGTAACGGTTTTTCCAGCGAGTGCACCCTTAACCTCCACCGGCACATTTGAGTGTTCAAGAGGCCCGGAGCGCCCGTTGCCAAGTTGTCCACGATGATTGTAGCCCCAGCAATATACTTTACCCTCTGCGAGCGCGCAGCTATGATACTGAGCAGTAAATATATCTTTCACTTGTTTACCAGCAAGCACGCCAACGTCTTTACGAACTTTTACCGGTATGTCGGAATCAAAGCCCTCTGATGCAGACTCAAACTTCCCATTCTTATCCAACTTCCCTTCCGATCTGCCATTACCCAGCTGTCCGAATCGATTGCGGCCCCAGCACCATACATCGCCCGTGATGATAGCACAGGTGCGGAATGTGCCGCTTGTTGACTTCTCGCCCTGATAGTCAAGTACCCAGCTGATATATTTTTTGACAGTTGTATTATACGTCTTGAGAACGGCTCCTCCTGAATTTACGACATATGTCGTACCAATAGCTGAAATCTGCGCCACACCCTCACGTCTATAATCTAGGTTACCGACACGAAAAGTTGTGCGCAAGTTTCCGTCTCGTAATACAAATTTATTTGATGGATACGCGTTTGCCGTACCTTTACAATTGCTACTTGGTACGAGCGGACCGACGCCACCACTTGCCGATGACCAGGTTTGTATACGATTATTGACGTCGAGACAGGCATTGGCATATGCCGTTCCCGCTTCACCCGCTTCTTCGGCAAGCTTCAGGTAATAGCTTTCCTGCGCATTAATATATAGCGCAGTGATGACGCGGTACACGCCAAATAGTACTCCCAGTATAACAACTGATAGAAGCATCGTGAGAGCGAGTGAAAATCCTGGCGTTTGCTTTGTAGTGCTATTATTCATGGCTAATTGATCCTCGTGATTGAAAGTGTTGTAGACTGTGTCTCGCTACTTGGGGGCGCAGCAATTGTAAGTGTTATCTTGACACGACTCGCTTCAATAAGATGGCTTTCGCCGCCGGTCGTATACTGCCGCGCAACTGGCGTATCGTCGTCTTTAAGGTACTGAACGGCAAATACGCGGACATTTTTCGCAATTGCTTCGTCGCGCGCTTGACAGACGGCTGGCTTGCTGGCAGTAAAGGCACTTGCGGGGCATGATTGTTTCTGCGCAAGTTTTTGCCCCGGACACCGCGGCGAAACCGTATCAATAAGGATGCGTCGATATAACACACCATGATTCACAAAATATACAGTACGGTACTGAAGCTTCGGTAAATATTCTGGCTGTGAACTACAATTATAGAATGTGTTTGGCTTGTTGATATATATAGGCCGACGAATTGACGATGCCTCGCGCTGATTACTTGCATAGTTCGCTAGAATAAGCACACGGGACTTCGCATTGTATCCATTATAATTCCACGCGAAATTTGCCCCCGTAGTATTACGGCGTCCAAAGCTATCATTATACGGCGCTTTGGTTACACCGATGAACTCAATGCTATAGCGCACATCTTTCTCAACGATATCCATAGCAGTTTGCAACGCTATTGTCGTCTGCGAACGGGCTTTACTAGCAAAAGCTTCGTGGTACGCAGTCGTGAGTGCAATACCGAAAACGATCACAATGATACTAAAAACTGTAATAGAGACGACAAGCTCAACAAGTGTATACCCCCGGCTAGAATGCTGCGTATGAAACATGCACTACCTTTCTGTGATCTGATCCGTATGTTACCACCGATTCAATTCTAATTGGCATACCGACGCCACCCGTGCCACCGCCGCACAGATACGGCGCAGTAGCAACAACTTTCTGTGAAACGGGCGATGGCAGTCCCCATACTGTAATATTTCCGTTAATGAGTACATTTGGTTTCGCGACACCGCCAGCAACCTCGCAACGAAACCATGTTGGCTGGTTGTCGTTAGCATACTTTCGTAAATTATTATACGCCAAATCACTTGCAATACGCCGCTGAACTTGCTGAATAGACAATTGGCTCACACTCGTCTGCAGGTGTATAATACCAACAATAAATATTGTCGAAACAACAAGCGTCACCACCACTTCAACGATCGTAAATCCAGCTGCTTTCCCGTTTCTTTTATTCATTTTCATTGTTGATGTATACTATCTATCCGATAAATATTATTTTTGAACTCAGTACGATAATATAGCGCAAAACGAACACACGGTACGGCTGTGCATATTTTATCATTAGCGTCGAAAGGCTGGTAAACGTATTGTGTCGGCTTCATCGTCGTAGGCGTACCCGTTGTCGTAGCAACGATCAAGCTATTCTTTGTGCTCCCCGGCGCTATTAAAATAGCACTGTCGCCTATCATTGACTGTGCAGCAACTTCAATGCCATGTTTCGTGGGATACGTACGACCAGTAGAGTACGCGTTTAGTTTATAAAATGTCTCCAGCCGCTCAGCAATAGCGTTAGCGTTGAGCAAGCGTTGATTGTCACGCGATGCCGCCGCCATACCAGACGCTCCAACGATAACAACCGTCGCCAAAATACCAACAATCGTCACGATCGTCACTACCTCTATTAAACTAAATCCCCGCGATTGCCCGTGCATAGTTCCATTATATAGTGCTTATGGCAAAATCAAAATAGCTTTTTAGTACAAATTTCGAGCGGCTCTTGCTGAATAGTAATGCCGAATTTCGTTTGCACCGTATTGATGATATGCTGCCGTGCCGCCGCGAGATCGTCATAACTTTTCGCCGATTCATTAACAAGTACAAGTGCGTTCTTATCGTAGACGCGCATACCGCGGTACAGCACACCCTTCAGCCCCGACTGCTCAATCAACCAACCGGTTGGAATCTTCACATTGCCGTCTGGTAGATCGTAATGTGGTACATTAGAATAATCGGCAACGATGCGCTCGTAAACCTCGCGCGAAACGATAGCATTTTTAAAGAACGACCCTGTGTTCGGCGTAGCGCGCGGGTCGGGCAATTTATTCGCGCGAATCGCGATAACAGCGTCACGGAGCTGTCGTACGGACGGATTAGCAATACTATGCTCGCGCAGATACGTTTCAATCGCCTTATAAAATGGCGGTTGCGGCAATACAGCACGAAGCCGCATAGTTACTGCCGTGATAATGTAGCGTCCTTGTTCGCGCCCACGAAAAATACTATGGCGGTACGAAAATTCGCACTCCGCGTTCTGTAGCCGCGTAAACGTGTCGTTTTTTGTATCATATGCGTCAACATACGTAATAACTGAGGCAACTTCTTGCCCATATGCGCCAATATTTTGCACCGGCGCGGCGCCAACTGTACCTGGAATTGCCGACAAACATTCTATACCGGATAGATTCCGATCGACCGTTTGCGCAACAAACGCATCCCACAGTTCGCCCGCTCCCACCGTAAATGTCGTATGTCGCATTGTTTGATCAATAACGTCAGTACCGGGAATTTTATTTAATATAACGAGCCCGTTAAATCCGTCATCGCGCGCAAGCGTATTGCTGCCGCCGCCGAGTACATACCACGGCAGCCTGTGTTGGCGCGCGTAGATAACTGCCTGGCGCACGTCGTCTGGCGAGTATACTTCAACGAGCTGTGCTGCATCGCCACCGAGACCCATCGTCGTTAACACACTAAGAGATGCCTTATACTGAATATTCATGTTTATATTATAGCGCGTTTTATGCTATACTACAGCTATATGCGCCCGTAGCTCAGTGGATTAGAGTATTTGGCTTCGAACCAAAGGGTCGCAGGTTCGAGTCCTGCCGGGCGTACCATCAAGTGCCAATAATTTAGCGTATGCCCCGTTAGCTCAACTGGATAGAGCGTTGGTTTCCGGTACCAAAGGCTGCAGGTTCGACTCCTGTGCGGGGTACCATTGTTGTATGTATGAGATGATGCTCAAAGACAATAAAAGCTTACATTCAAAAAAACCGCTTGCAAATAGACAATCGTCTGCAAGCGGTTTTGAAATGATGCAACTGCGCAAAACTAAACTAATTGCTTCTTGCGTTTCTCAATCTTTAACTTCTTTTTGCGAGCGCGCTTGATATCAGCACCGTGCCAACTGCGATGTTTTGCCATATACTCTCCTTTACCCTCATAGTATACCATATTGCAAATCAGGTCAGATATGATACACTAAGCTTATGGTTACGAAAAAAACAGCCCTCAAGAAAACGAAGCGAACACAGACAAAAGCAAAGAGAGCGCGATCACGCCATATCTCAAAAACTGATACGCATTTTCTGATCAAGCGCAGTTTACTGTCGTACGCAGTACTCGTATTTCTTTTTTTCGCACTTTTAAGCATGAGTGTGTACCTCGTCGACCGTATGATTGTCGAGAATAGCCATCATCGACGACACGCACAGATCGTGTCAATTTATCGTGATTTGAATCTCGGCGAGAATTATCGGCCCATCAGCTCAAATATCTTCGGCGATAAGCGCGTCTATAGCTGGGACAAACATCGCAGCTACGCATCAGTCGTGACATACGGGCACAATGCAACTGTCGGCGATACAGTCAAGGAGTTGAGTGAGAAGGTCAAGAAAGCCGGATTCACGCAGCAAAAAATCGAATACGAGGGTAGTTCAAGCCCGGTGTACGAATTTAAGAACGACAAAGGCAACTGGCTGCGCATTCGCGCTATACCAAAAGCCGACCGCGACGACGCTATCTACGGCACAAAGAATTATCAGTTTATTAACACCGAAACAACCAACGCAATGGCGCCAACTCACGTTGAGATAAAGGTAAACCTAGACGATAATAATGAGTAGCTAGCAGGCTGCAGATAATATATCCGCTCTAATCATGGGCGGATATTTTAATTATGTAAGCTAATTCGTGTTCGCATTCTCCTGCTAGTCACGAACTAGTTCTAGCCGAAAGAAGTAATACTTCAGGCGCTTGATTCAGATTTAGGGACGGCAGCATCGCCATCTGCTACAGGCGGTAATTCAACGCCGACAGACGGCGCTACCGGCTGCGGCGATGGAGTGTTTGCGAAAGCTTGCTCAACTTGCTCAAGCGTAATATGCACCGTATCGCCCGGATTCACGCTGCCTGCAAGCATTTGTTTGGCAACGGTATTTTCAACAGCTTTTTGCACGACGCGGCGCATCGGGCGAGCACCCAAACGCGGATCGTAGCCTTTCTGCACAAGCAATTGCTTAGCATCATCAGCAACGTCAACCGAAACTTTTTGCGGCGCAAGGGTTTTGTTGACGCCTGCTAACACTAAATCTAGCACCTGAACCAACTCTGCTGGCGTGAACGGGCGGAACAATACAATCTCATCGAAACGATTCAAAAACTCGGGGCGAAATAAATTAGCATTAATCAACTCATTGATAAATTGTTGTTCGAATCGTTCCAACTGATAGCCGCGCTCAATGTATTCGCGAATCCGATCAGCGCCAGCATTACTCGTCGCAATAACAATAGCGTCGCGGAAGCTAATCTCGCGGTTTTTAGCATCGCGCAGAATACCTTCATCCAGCAGCTGCAGCAGCGTTGCGAGCACTTCGGGCGCGGCTTTTTCAATTTCATCAAGCAGCACAACACTAAATGGCTGCTTCATAACTTGCGCCGTCAGGCTCATCGGATCATCTGCGCCATCAGCAATGAGACGGGTCACATCGTCGGGGCGCACAAATTCATTCAAATCTAACCGTATTAGCTTGCCTTCACCGCCAAAATACACGTCAGCAAGCGCTTTGCTGAGCTCTGTTTTACCTACTCCAGTCGGACCAAGAAATAAAAACGTGCCGATCGGACGGTTCTCATTACGTACGCCTGCCCGCGCCCGGCGCAAAGCATCGCTTACGACATTAACGGCGCGCACTTGATTAACCATACGCTCATGGATTAGATCCTCCATATTAAGCAGACGCTCGCGATCTGCTGCATCGCTCGCAACGCTAACCTTAACGTCAAGCGTCTTTTCGATCGCGCGCTGCACCGAGTTCATCGTTACCAATCCCGACTCGCTAAAACCAGCCGACGATTCAAGCAGCTTGAAAGCGCGCCCCGGCATCGCCAAATCGTGCACGTAGCGCAGCGCCAACCGGTACGCTTCTTTCACCGCTTGGTACATAAACGTAACGTGGCGGCTCGCTTCAGTGTAGATTAGCTGCTCCTGCAAAATTTGCAATGTCTCATCTTCATTCGTTTCGGCAATGTTGATGCGGTTGAGCGCGTTAACGAGCGCTGGATTGCGTTGCCCGATTTCCAAAAAGCGCTGCTCATCCATTGATAAAATGATGCGCAATTTGCCGGCATCCAAAATCGGCTGCAATACATTTGATAAATCAACCGCACCCGTACCTTCTTCGAAAAATAGCTGCGCGTCTTCCAGGCAGATGATGATATTTTTTGCGTCGTACGCTTCGCTAAGCACTTGCATGACAAGGTTTTCCAGCTCGCCGCGCCCGGGCGCCGCCGCAATCAACGTCGCTGAATCAAGAATGAAAACCTGGCGAAAACGCAAATTCTCAGGCACGTGCGCTTCGGCATCAAGCAAACGCTCGGCAAATGCGCGAATCACTGTCGTTTTACCGGAACCGGATTGTCCCACAAGCACTGCATTTTGTCGCCCGCCGTTACCAAATGTGTCAACCAGCTGATCAATTGCCTCGGTGTGCGACGGCACATCAACTACCGAAACCGTGCCGTGCGCGCCGATTTGTTCGCTAATATTTTGCCCGAACCGGTCAAGCAGCGGGATCCAGCCGAATGACCAGTCGCGCGCAATGCCGCCCGTGCGCCGGCGGTGCCCATGTCGATCAATCAGCGCCCATAAGTGCTGCTGCCATTGAATACCGCAGTCAAGATCGTCGGTGTCAAGATGAATTTGCGCGATAACCGACTCGAAATTCGGAAAATTCCGTACGATCGCCACCGCCAGCACGCTCGCCGTAATCTGCGCCACGCCATTCGCTTGGCGTACATCGTCGGCAGTTTGCCATAAGTCGCGGATCATGTTCGGATCGTCGTTCGCCATTGAATTTAGTAGCGACGGCGTCAACCCTAACCGCGCACCCATAAATTGCCCGCTCGGCACCTCGCCGACTGCTTTTGCGACGTCTGCCGGCGTCGGGCGCGCCGGCAACCGCCCAAGAACATCGCCTGCCAAAAGCGCTGTCATATCGCCGCCCTTACCGACCGGCAGATTCTTCACGTGCCACTCGTAAAACACTATTATCATTGCAGCTATGCAGCCAAGCGCGCACGCCAGCCACCCAACCGACAGCCGCTCAACGATCAGCAAGACGATGCCAAGCAGCCATAGCAAGCCTGACAGCCATGGCAGCAATCTCGCAACAACACCAGAAAGTATACGCCCAAATCGCGCTTGCTGTGCCCTGAGCGCACGGTAGTTAAAGTCTACAGATGCCACGGAATCCACCCCGCCACCGCGCAAAAAACCGCTGCCACTGGAAAAATCGGCACAAGCGGCCACACGAGAATCTTTACTAAACCAATTACCGCTGCCGCGCTCACGACGATTGACCCGATGATCAACACGAACGTTCGTATAAATCCGCCAATTATACGCGAAACAAGCCGATCAAAAAATGCCCGCAGTTGTACGCTTAGCGGACCGCGCACGCGCCCCGCCGAAATCTGCCGCCACGGCGCAAACAACGTTTTTAGGAGTAACCCAAGCGAAAAGTAATCATACACATCCAGCAGCGACTCGCGTACGCGCACTACCATCATTTTCCAGCCCGTACTATACCACCAAGAACAAATGCCCACGACAAACATACCTTCATTGTACGATATTTTGCAAATATACGCTACAATAAAGATATGAATAAACGCCACACACTTACGACCGTTCTTGGCAAAACGGTTCGGCAGGTTGCGCGTCTGCGCGGCGGCGGATCGGCGCTGCCTGGGCTGTTCGTCGAGAAAATTGATCCTGATTTCGTAGCGCGCACCCTCAAACATTTACCGCGGGGTATCGCAATTATCAGCGGCACAAACGGCAAGACGACGACGACGAAGATGGTTGTCGAGCTCCTTAGAGGACAAGGGCTAAACGTATTCACCAACCGGACCGGCAGCAACTTTACCCGCGGTGTAGCAGCAGCATTGCTAAGCGAAGTCGATATATACGGCAATTTGGATGCTGATATCGCCGTATTGGAGCTTGACGAAGCTTACGCCGTGCATTTCGTGCATGCAATCAGCCCGAATTATTGCCTGCTGCTTAATGTCATGCGCGACCAGCTGGACCGCTTCGGTGAAATCGACGCAACCGCTAAATTGCTCCATACCGTTGCAGCGCACACTACCGACGGCGTCGTTGTTAATCGCGACGACCCGCGCCTAGGCAGCCGCGCATTCGCAATTGATGTTACTGCGCCAATTCGAAGTTATGGCGTGCACCCCGATCTACAGTCATTGTTTCCGTCTGACGATAATCTGCGCGGCGCGCATAACAAGCACGCCGCGAATCGCGCCGACGATGACACGACACTTGAATCGGTCGACGGGCAACGCGCGACGATTTCATTTAGCGGCAATGCCCACGCCATAACATTATCACTGCACGGCATTTACAACGTGTTGAACGCAACAGGCGCAATTGCCCTGACGCGCATGATTATGGGCGACGAGCTAGACACTCAGCAGATGCTTGATTCGCTCAGCCACATCACGCCGGCATTTGGACGCGGCGAGCAGATCATGGTTAGCGGACAGCCCTGCGAACTCGTTTTAGTCAAAAATCCAGCAGGGTTCCGTCTAAGCCTCGCGTCATTCAATCCGGACGGCTACGCTACGATGATCGCTGTCAACGATAATTACGCCGACGGGCGCGACATGAGCTGGCTGTGGGACGTTGATTTTGATAGCTTGCGCGCGCAGGGAGTTGCCGAACTGTCTGGCGTACGCGCATACGACATGGCACTGCGGCTACAATACGAACTCGTTGAGATCTCTCATGTCGAGCCCGACCTTGCTGCCGCGCTGAAGCACTTCATCAGCACAAACCCCAGCAAGCCGAAACGCATTTATTGCACCTACACTGCTATGCTCCGCCTGCGGCGCGAACTAGCAAAATACACAACCGTCGAGGAGATCGCATGAAATCAATCAATCTACTGCAACTATACCCCAAAGACATGAATATTTACGGCGACTGGGGCAATACGCTCGTACTGAAACGCCGGCTGGAATGGCACGGCTACGGCGTTCAGCTGCTGGAATACAATCCTGGCGACGAATTTCCGCAAGGCGTCGACTTAGTTGTCGGCGGCGGCGGACAAGACTCCGGCCAGCTAAAAATCCACGATGATTTGCAAAAAATCGGACCAGCCTTGCGCGCACTCGCCAACGACGGCGTACCGATGCTCGTAATCTGCGGTATGTATCAGCTATTTGGCAACTTTTTCAAGACCAAAGATGGAGAAATGATTTCCGGCATTAAGCTGCTTGATATCGAAACTGTCGGCGGCGCCGAACGCCTCATCGGCAATATCGTCACGTCAAGCGAGCAATTTGGACTGATCGTCGGCTACGAAAACCACTCAGGACTCACAACGCTAGGAGCAAATGTTCGCCCGCTCGGCCAAGTAATTCGCGGCGCCGGCAACAATAATCGGGACGAGACCGAAGGCGCGCGCTACCGCAATGTTATCGGCACATATTTACATGGCTCGCTCCTGCCAAAAAATCCGGCAATCGCCGATTGGTTGATCGAACAAGCTGTTACACGCAAATTCGGCGACTTTACGCCAACAGTCATTGAAGATCGTTTCGCCATGCTAGCGCGCGATATCGCTCAGCGCCGCCCGCGCTAAATTTTCAGCGCATTTTCAAGAATTAGAAAGAGTATAATGGATAACTATGGCGCGTCCCGCACCGCAATCAATTGAAGAACCACACATTGAGCGCATTCGCGCATTCGATCTAATGCGCGGTTTCTTTTTGATCGTTATCTTGCTTGACCATTTGGCATATTATCCGAGCGGTCTTGATATTTTCACGGGGCGCGGGCTACTATATATTTCTACCGCTGAAGGATTTTTTGCAATTTCAGGACTTGTGCTCGGTATCGTGCGTGGACGAAAGTTGCTAAAAAAACCATTGTCGATAGCTGCAAAGTTACTGCTTAAACGGAGCGTGCAATTATACATTGAATCAATTATTCTCACACTTTTATTTACAATTGCCGCTTGGCTATTCTACCACAACTCGGAAATTAAATACGGCGCCGCCGCGCCCGACACGCCGTTTTGGCAGGTCGTATGGCAAACAATCACACTGCAATATACCTATGGCTGGGCGGATTTTTTGCGCTATTACGCGTTGTTTCTAGCGGGCGCGCCATTTGCACTATGGCTCCTTCGCCGCGGCAAATGGTATATCGTTACGATCATAAACATCGCGCTGTGGTGGTATTACACGCAAACGCCTGGCGGCGAGGCATGGCTGCCTTTTTCGTGGCAGCTAGTATTTTACTCTGGGTTTATTGTCGGATTTTATTGGCCGGCGCTCACGCGCTGGTGGCGGCGCACACTTCATGCATGGCAGCGGCGAGCAATTGCGCGCACGATTACCGCGCTGTTTTTACTCGGGTTTACTGTCAACTTTTTACTCATGCTCAACGCGAATTATTGGCACGTTGAGCCGTTCGCCGCCTGGCACAATCAGTACAATATGGAATATTTTGACAAAGACCGCCTGCCGATTCCACGCCTCGCATTCGGCGTGATTTGTTTCTGGGGATTATTTGCACTCGTGCGCCGCTATGAGAAAATTATCGCGAAATACCTAGGTTGGCTACTCATGCCGCTTGGCACGAACTCGTTGTATGTCTATACGATAGAAGCATTTATCGTATACTTTGCCCATTTATTCATACTGCCGCCGCAGCCGTTTATCGCTGCTGCGCCATGGTTCATCAATCTTGCCCTTTCTATTGCCGCGATTATGCTTGTATGGACGGCGGTGCGCCGCAAATTTCTGTTTTCAGTTATTCCGCGCTAGTGTCATACAATCCGGCGCGATACTCGACGCTGCGGTTAATCGAGTCGTATGCGTCAACCTTTTTCACGAGCTTCCACGACGCAACGGGCGGCTCAATTTCTTTTTCGGTTACGTTGATATACCAGACGTAACGGTGCTGCTTAGCAAATGCTGCTAAATCGGCAATTTTTCCTGTATCATCCTCTTTAAGCATAGCGAGCGACCCATAATCTTCATTGATTGTTGATGCTGGATAATAAACTGGATGCGTATTACTACTATAAAAGCTTGCCTCGTAATATACCCATGGCGACGCGGCAACAACAGGCTGCCCCGCCTTACCTGCCTCGGCAATATTCGCCATAAGTTCCGATATACGAATTGATTTATTGGTATTTTTATTATAGTTGCCGTAATAATACACGTTGCCGATGCCAGCGAGCGCAACAATAATAAGGATAATTGTACAGTGCCGCATGAGTACCGGATGCGTTTTCGCCGCTGCAAGCAAACACCCTGAAATAATTACCGCGAGCGCGATTTGCGCATATAGCACGTAGCGGTCAATGAACGACGAGCTCAGCGGCGGCATTGACAAAAGCATCAGCAAAATCGGCGGCACAATAGCGAGCGATACAAATAGCGCCACGCCGCCTCTTCGCGATTGCCGAATAAATTGCCGCAACCCAAAATATAGCACCGCGCCAACGACCGCAAACGCGATAAATGCCGCAATTGCCCACCAGCCATCCATTTGCGCAACCTCGCGATAGAACAGCATATCTGTCAAATAATTAATCGGCGTCTGCGGCGTAATCGGCGGAATCCAAAACCCAACTTGTATCGTCGCAAATTGGCGTACTGCCGTTGGCAGCCATACTGCGAACAAGCCAACCGCCAACACATGGCACCATACCCACTCGCGCGCGAAAAACTTCTTCACGCGACCGGCACATACTTCGCGATACCGCCACGCCCAATGCGCGAGCCACGCCAACGCTACAAAATAATGCGTAAGCATACCAACCGCCAACAGTGCACCATACAAAACCCACAGCCAACGGCGATTTGTTTTCATTGCACGCAGCAATACATATGTCGCCCACATCACGATCGCAAACACTAGCGTGTACATGCGCGCCTCGTGCGAAAATCGCACAAAAACCGGCGTCAGCGCTGTCGCTGTTACTGCAGCCAGACTATACGACGATCGCTTCGTAATGTGGCGCACCACAACATACAGCCCAACCAATCCGACAAGCGCAAACGCCAAGCTTAGCGAACGAACTGCGAGCGCGCTATGTCCAAAAATAACTGTCCAGCCTTTCAACAGCCAATAGTACAGCGGCGGGTGGACATCAAGCGAAGTAAAATGCGCAATCTCCGCGATATTAAACCGTGCCAAATACGCACTAAACGCCTCGTCGAACCAAACCGACCACCGCGTCATATTCCCGAACACTACCCCCGAGAATACCGTTAATATCATACCTAGCGCCCACCATTCGTGTGCCGCCGCCCACTGCCCAAGTTTTCGTTTCATATCATTATCATATCACGGGGAAGGCGAAAGTAGATAAACCCTTGAGCTCCAGCTATTGTTTGATGAACGTGGCGAGCCGTCTCTATAGTCAGTCTGTTTACTAATACGCTATTTTTAGCAAAGTTATAATTGTGTTATAGAAAAATATATGATATAAGTATATGAAATTACAGAGTATGTTATAATGAGCATAGAAAGATTTTCCTACATTCATAGTCCAATAAACGTAAAAGGTTTAGTACTCGCCATGGTGGGGTCTTTTGCGCCTGTTCATTATGGACACCTTGATGCAATGAGAACCGCTAAGAAAACTGTAAATGATTATTTTGGACAGACGGACGCGGTCGTCTTTGCACCTAATAGCGATGCATACGTATCCATAAAACTTGATGATAAACATGGGGAGTGGAATTTCTCTAGGCGTGTTGCTGAATTTCAAGCAGTCAAGAACAATATTGGCGTACCTACATTTGTCGACGACATTACCGGCTCAATTCCACCCGAAAAATCTATTAGTGAAGAAGTGATCCAAACTATTAAACAAAAACTTGGAGTATTCGCCTATCAGATTGTTCTTGTTGTCGGCTCGGATCAAATAAGAAGTATGCGCCCACACCTAGACAATAATCGTGCAGTCTGTGTAATAAGACCAAATTTTGAAAAGCACATGTACGAAGCTGCGCAGGAGGAATGGCTGCAAAAGGCGATATCTGAAAGACGCTATATTATGACGCCCCAAAATAGCCCTAACCTAATAATAAGTTCAACCGCAATCCGACAAAAACTAATTGACGTCAGAGGAAATAAGGTATGATAAGTATAGTAACGCCAAACTACAACTGTGAGCGGTGGTTGGATAGATGTTTGCAGTCTGTTGCAGATCAGACTTCAAGTCAAGATAACATTGAGATGGTAATGGTTGATGATGGATCAACCGACGCATCCAAGGAGATTATCAAAGGCTACCGCGGAAAAATTCACAACCTAGATATTGTATGGCACGAACACACCGGGAAGCCAAGCTTGCTCAGAAACATCGCCCTAGACCGCGCACAAGGAGACTATGTATTATTTCTTGATTCGGATGATTTTCTAGGACTAGATACAATTAGACGTCTTTCTTTGTTTACCCAAAAAAGGCAATCTGACGTCGTAGCATTTCAATTACAAGGCCTAAACCGTAATGTGCCAAAATCCATGCTGCAGAAAACCTGTTATGCTGTAGATATCGTAAAATCAGGGATATATAAATCATTAGGTATTTGGAAAATGTGTAGAAGAGATTTCTTAGATAGCCATGAGATACGTTTTGACGACACTCTACCTTCAGGTGACGACATCCCTTTTATGGCCGAATCTCTTCTCAGGGCAAAAAACGTATCAGTATTAAGCGGATATCCTTTCTATACAGTTAGAGGACGCGAGGATGGAAGTTCTCTTACTCAGATGGAATGGAGTCACCGTGAACGCATAAGGGTTGGAAAAAAACTAGGAGAATTAGTTTGCACTTATGCCATGGATGATGACATAAGGAACCATTTTCTTATACGCCTTTTTAACACCGACGCATTGAGGATAATCGAAAGCCCCTCGACAAATCAGGCACTACTAGAAGAGCTAAAGAATGAATATGGAAAATACTGGAATTCTAGAGTTGCAGACCTTATATATACTGATGAGGCAAGAGACAAATTAATAACTTTTTTTGGAGACGGAAACATAAATGGTTAACCTAGAGCAGCTTAAAGAAAGCGGTATTATACCACCAGACAGCAAGATTATCTCTGAGCACAACAATACTATCATTGAGTCTACAGCCGAGAAATTAGTGGGTAGGCTTGCGACACTACACTCTATCAATACACGCGATACTCCCGGGGATATATGCTACGCGCACGCACTAGCCTGGGAGATGAGAAATGAAAACGTAGTCGTCAGCCCCATCGCCGAACAACCTATACTTGAGAATGGGGTCGTAATTTCATTATATCCCAAACTAGATCAAATAGATCTACGCAACGTTGAAGCCTCTAGCATACATCAAAAAATATCCACTTTCAATACTTCATTAGGCATGATAAACGAGTATATGCAACACGAGATATACACACTTGACATTTCAGAATACGCAAGTCGACGACTCTATAGTGTCAGAGACGACATGCTATTAAAGAATAACAAACAACTTAGTGAATTTACGAGCGATATACTTAGCTACTATACCCAAAGTTATCCATTTACTGAGTTAGCGTCAGATGACAGGGCGTTAGTGCATGGTGATCTACATATGGGAAATATTGTTATGAACCGCATGTGTGAACCATTTATTATAGACCTTGATTCTACATCAGTCGGACCACGCCTATACGATCTAGCTTCATGGCATGTTCGTTCAATGCGAGGAGATATCGCCCCGACAACAAAAATGATTGATCTTGAGAAAGCTTCAGGACGCTGGAACCAAGAGTCATTTGCAGCATTGATGGGATGGAAAATTATTTCATCACTTACTCACGAAATAAAATACCAACAAAATGATATTGTACGCCAAAACAATATAGCACAATTGATTAGTATAGCAAAAAGACTAAGTCTACCAGGAGATTGGAGACTAAACTCAAATCATGGTCTTGCCTAAAGTTGCGGTAGTAGGTTCGTGCACATCACGCGATGCTTTTAACCGGAGGTTCGCGCCACAATACAAAGAAAAAGTAGAACTAGTTGAAACTATTTATCAGTCTTCTTTACTAAGTTTAGCGCGAGAGAGTCCTATTATTGAAAAAATGCCATCTATGATTCAACCGAAATTTCATGAAGTGATAAGTCGAGAATTTTCAGGAAAAAACTTAGGGAGGCTTGCGCTAGCTGCAGCCGACGTAGTAATTATAGACCTTTTTGCAGATATTCACTTTGGCGTAACACGCCTAAACAATGCATGCGTTACTCGTAATCATATGGCATTTTGCCATCCTTCTCAGGCTGACATGTATTTCAGCGATGAAAAATTATTACCACCACATCGGATGCGTTATGAAGCAAAGCACAATAACTACTACAGAGAACTAGCAATTACATCAATAAAGAGAATTCTAGCCGAAATCTACTCTAACAATAGTCCGCTCATTGTATTAAACTCAGCACGAATGTCCTACACCTATAGAACCGCCAATGATAGTTATCAAGTATTTCCAAAAATTGAACGCTTGAAATGGAAGAATAATAATTGGGATGAACTTGATGATGTATTTCAAGAAAATGTACAGTGCGCCCGCATTGAGTATCCAAGAGAGTTATTAGTGGGCGATGAGCAGCATCCCTGGGGGAAACACCCCGTCCACTATAGGCAGAATTTCTACAGTTTTTTCTGGAATTCACTTGATGCTATCCTAAGGGGTTCTTAAATTCAAACTTCAATATATAGATCGTCATCTTTTAAGAGTATTCTTTGAAATTCCTCATAGCTGCGTTTGCCGCCAGACAATTCCGCGACCTTATCAAAAGCTACCCACATAACCTTTTCTATCTCTGCATTCGGAACAACTATGTTTCCACTCGCATACTTTAGCTGCGTCGCAAATCCAACATTAAACCTATCACGGTCGCCATCTTTCCCAGTCGTATAAATAATCGCGAGAGGCTTGACGTGCTCATCCGGAACAATAAGACCAGTTTCTTCAAGAGTTTCGCGTATTGCTGCTAATTTCGGAGATTCTCCCTTTTCAACGATACCACTCGGAAATGTCCAGTGGTCTTTATAGCCAGCTTTTACCATCAGGACTTCGTTGTTTTCATTTATAATCGCAAGACATGCGCTGCACATTTTACCAGGCAGCGTTTTCGACCACGCTTGATTCTCTGCTTTTGTAAATACTCGCGCCATAATTAACGATAAAAATAACTGGTCGGGGTGACTGGACTCAAACCAGCGACCTCACGGTCCCAAACCGCGCGCGCTATCAACTGCGCCACACCCCGTTATACTGCCAATTCATCTCAGCATCCTCGGCTATTATAGCGTAAACTGCGTGACATTTCCAGGCGCAACCGCTACAATATAAGTATGACTCGCTCAAAACGTACATCGCGCGCGCTTGCTGTTGCCAACACGTTCGGTACGCTCGGGTATCTTTCGCTCGTTATCCAATGGGCATGGACGGGGTTGATCCTCGCGTACCCGATCATCATGAAAGCAAACCATGGCGATTTGTGGTGGCTTTCGCCTAATTGCCGAACGCATGAATCAACACCTGCCCAGCCGATCGATTTCGGATTTGCAACGCCGGCAGTCAGCTTCCTAGCAGTTGTCATTGCGATAGTTATCGTCGTGGTGTCGGTCGTCGCTGTCATACGCCTGCCGAAGAATGTCGGAAAAACGGGTGCAAAGCTCACGCAGACCGCCGCCGACGCGATTATTCCCGTCGTTGCGCACGCCAAAGACGTGCCAAAAGCTAAACGCAAACGTTTGTCATTTAAGATTATCGTTGCGCTCAAATGTACGTGTACTGTACTGGCGCTCGCGCTATTATTGTTCGCACGCCCGATCGGGCAGGTCACGTTCCCTGTTATCTGGGCAACTGGCATGTTTTGCTTTGTTTGCACGATGGTATATTGGCTGATTCAATACATCGCGGCACAGGTCGGACGCGTACCGCAGCATAAACTATGGTAATTGATTTAGCTACGCTTTCGGCGGCGTAATGTCGATTTGGCGAACCGTCTTTTCGACCGGCAAATCGTGTTTGTCATCAAACCGATATACAAGCAGCGCGCCAAACGGCATTTCTACTGTACCAATATCAGCGTCTGAGATTTGGTCGAGATATTTCATCAGTGCGCGAATCGTGTTGCCGTGCGATACCAACAAAATATTTTCGCCGCGTTGTAATCGCGGAATGATCTCGGTTTGCAAATACGGAACTGCGCGGGCATACACATCTTTTAGCGTTTCGCCGCCCGGCACAGGATAGTCCCAGCCGCGCCGAATGCCATTAAATGCTTCTTCGCCGATTTCATTTTTAACTTCCCACTTATTTTTACCTGTTAAGTCGCCGTAGTCGCGTTCGTTCAGCTCTTTTGCGGTAATACGCGGCAAATCAATTTGATCGCCTTTGCCTTCCAGAATACCATCGCACGTCTGGTGTGTGCGTTTCAGCTCGCTTGTATATGCCTCATTGAATGTAATGTCGCGCAGTTGTTCGCCCAACATAACTGCCTCACGGTAGCCCTTCTCGGTAAGGTTAACGTCTGTCCAGCCCGTCCATTTACCAAGCAAATTCCACTCGCTTTCAGCGTGGCGGCTAATAACTAATATTCCCGATTTCTGCGTTGTCATCATACTATTATTCTAGCATAATTTCACAGTTTCATTGCTTCGCTCCGGGCTATTTGTCTCCATTAACATAAACGATTTTCATGATATAATTAACGTATGCAAGACTTTTCTATCTCATCTATCACAGCACGACAAATTTTAGATTCACGCGGCAATCCGACCGTTGAAGCCGACGTCGTTTTACGCGATGGCACACTGGGACGCGCTGCTGTACCAAGCGGTGCAAGCACCGGCGCGGGCGAAGCGCTTGAATTGCGCGATGGCGACAGCGGCTGGGGCGGCAAATCCGTCTACCAAGCGGTTCGTAATGTCAACGAGATTATCGCGCCTGCTCTCGCCGGCAAAGACACAAGCGATCAAACAGCACTTGATAGTATTATGCTTGCACTCGACGGCACCGACAACAAATCCAAGCTCGGCGCAAATGCAATTCTTAGCGTCAGTCTCGCCGCCGCTAAAGCTGCCGCAACCGCAAAAAAGCAGCCGCTCTGGCGCTACATCGCTAACATGACCGGCAAATCACCAAGTTTGCCGCTTCCAATGATGAACGTTATGAACGGTGGCGCACATGCCGCTTTTGCGACTGATATTCAAGAATTTATGATTATCTGCAAGGGAGCAAAAACATTTGAAGAAACACTAAAAATGGGCACCGAGATTTTCCACGCGCTCGCAAAAATCTTAAAAAACCACGACTACCCGACAACTGTCGGTGATGAGGGCGGCTATGCGCCGCGTGTACGCAGCGGCAACCGCGAACCACTCACGCTACTAAGCGAGGCAATAACGAGCGCTGGCTATACGCTCGGCAGCGACGTTGTATTCGCAATGGACGCTGCATCAAGCGAGTTTTATCAAGATGGTCGCTACGAATTGAAGTGCGAGGGCAAATCGTTGTCAAGCGAAGAGATGATTGATTGGCTTGAAGCACTTGTAAACGAATTTCCGATCGTTAGTATTGAGGATGGCTTAGCCGAAGATGACTGGTCTGGCTGGCAGCAATTACGCGCGCGGATCGGTGACCGCATACAGCTCGTAGGTGATGATCTACTCGTTACAAACACTAAGTTGGTACAAAAAGCGATCGACGAACATGCTGCCAACGCTCTGCTCGTTAAGCCAAATCAAATCGGCTCGCTCACCGAAACGATCCAGGCGGTCAGCATGGCGCAAGACGCCGGCTGGAATACCGTTATGAGTCACCGTTCTGGCGAAACTGAAGACACAACAATTAGCCACTTAGCAGTAGGCTTAGGTTGCGGGCAAATTAAAACCGGCTCGCTGTCGCGCACCGACCGAATCGCAAAATATAATGAACTATTGCGCATCGCCGAAAGCGACACTAGCCTGCAGCTCGCACGTCCGTTCGACGTTTAGCATTCGCGCTCGCAATACCGTTTATGGTATACTCATAAACGAAAGGATATTTCGAGTTGTTAACGATTAAACAAAAAACAAACCGGAAGCGACCGTTAATTTTCATATGCTTGGCGGGTAGTATGTTCGCCGCAGGAGTTTATCTGCTCGCGCTCGTCGCTGCACCAAGCGTTGCGCCGTTTATCGCAATGAAACCGATTGAGGTTGCCGCCTTGCCGAAGCCGCGCACTACCGACAACCGAATCATCATACCAAAAATCGGCGTCAATATTCCTTACGGATCGGGCGCGGCAGCATTAGACCGCGGCGCCGAATGGCGGTATCCAAATAATGGCAGCCCCGCCTCGGGCGGCAATTTCGTTATTGCAGCACACCGGTTTAGCATTCAACCAACGCCGCAAAGTACAATCGAAAAATCACCATTTTACCATATAGATAAACTCATAGTTGGCGATAAAATCATCGTTGATTACGACGGCGAGCGCTATGGTTACGAGATTAACAATATATTCGACGTGCGAGCAACACAAACCGAGATTGAAGCGTCGTCAACCGAAGCAAAACTAACGCTCTACAGCTGCGAGCTTGGCGGTGCAGATACAGGACGCATAGTCGTGACAGCAAAACTACTTGGCAAAGTAAGGATTGATCAGCAGAAAGCTACTTCGCAAATTCAATCGCACGCGTCTCACGGATCACGTTTACTTTGATCGTACCAGGATACTGCATCGTCGACTCAATCTTTGTCGCAATATCGCGTGCTAGCTTAATCGCGCTTAGGTCATCAACTTTTTCCGGTGTGACAATCACGCGAACTTCGCGCCCAGCACTAATTGCATACGCCTTGCCGACGCCTGAAAAGCTCGTTGCAACGTTTTCCAAATCGCGCATGCGCTCGGCAAAGTTTTCCGCTGAAATGTTACGCGCGCCCGGACGCGCCGCACTAATTGCATCGCAGATCCGCACGACAATCGCTTCAACCGTCGTCGCCTCAATATCGTCATGGTGCGCTTCAATTGCATGGCAAATCGCCTCGCTCAAGCCTGCCTTGCGCGCCAAATCCGCGCCGATATGATGATGCTTCCCCTCGACTTTATGCGTCACTGCTTTACCGACGTCATGTAACAGCGTCGCGATCTTCGCCGTACGCACATCCGCGCCAATCTCATCCGCAATCATGCCCGCCATCTGCGCCATCTCGGTACTATGCTTCAGTACATTTTGCCCGTAACTTGTACGGAATTTTAACTCGCCAAGCAGTTTCAACAAATCGCGCGGAATACCAGTCACGCCAGCCTCACGCGCCGCATCTTCGCCGGCACGCATCGTTTCTTTGTCGATCTGCTTTTCAGCCTTAGCAAATACTTCTTCAATCCGACCGGGATGAATACGCCCGTCTTTCATGAGCATTTCTAGCCCAAGCCGCGCCACCTGACGACGAATCGGATCGAAGCTCGACAGCACCACCATACCTGGCGTGTCGTCAACCAAAAAATCTACACCTGTTGCACGCTGCATCGCTTGAATGTTGCGCCCCTCTTTGCCAATAATGCGGCCTTTCATGTCGTCATCCGGCAGTTTAACCGCTGTCACGGTGCGCTCTGCTGTTACTTCGCTCGCCATACGTTCCATAGTCTCAACGAGGATTGTTTGCGCGCGCTCTTCGGCATCGTCCGTCGCTTCTTGCTGTAGTTTCGCTACTAGATTTATCAAATCGTGCTTAACATCGCGCTCCGTCATTTTCATAAGTTTCTCGGCAGCATCTTTCTTTTTCAGTCCAGCGATTTTTTCAAGTTTTTCCTGCTGGCGCGTACGAATGCCGCGAATCTCACTTTTTAGCTCTTCGACTTCATCTTCTTGCTTACGCAGCCTTTCGCTCCGTTTATCAAGCTCGTCTAATTTGCGATCAAGCGAATTTTCACGCTCAACCAGCCGATTCTCGGTCTTTTTCAGCTCGCGGCGGCGCTCCTGCTCAATCTTGAGCGCTTCGTCCTTCGCTTTCAACACGATGTCGCTCGCTTTACGCTCAGCGCGCGCGACGAGTTTTTCGGCGGTCTCTTTACCTTTAGTTTGTACTTGCTTGTCGTATGCAACTTTACCGCCCACGCCAATAGCAGCACCAACGATTGCGGCAACAATTCCCTCTATCATAGTGTTCCTTTCTCTTACAATCGCTCTTTGTGCGACGCAGGAATGTAGTCGGCAAGAAAGTCACATTGTAAGAATCATTCAAAAAATTAACTAGTCAGTGTCAGGTAATAAACTAGACTCTTCTATTGTAGCATGTTTTTGGCAGGCGCAGCAGACTATTTGCGCGGCTTGGTGATGCGCGCCGCACGACCGTATTCCGGCAAAACAATTTCGTCGGTTTCACCACGGGCAAGTCGCGCGAGACAGTCGCTCGCCCACGCTTTGCCCGTTGCACCGACAATTGGCACTCCGCGGTCGCTTGCAAGTGTATTAAACACCGTCATACCAATACGCAGACCAGTAAAGCTGCCCGGACCGCGAAACACGCCAATCCCAGATACGCTGTTAAACGACGCACCCTGCTCATTCAGGCGATCACGCAAATACGCCAGCATATCACGCGCGAGGTTCCGTTCTGCCACCCACGTGTAATCATGGCGCTCACCCGTCTGTTCATCTACCAAGCTCAGCTCAACCGTCATGCCAGCGCTATTCCATAGTATGATCATTTCATTAGCTCCTGCACGATATGCTTACTGCATTTACCGCCCGCCTCAAGTTCCAGCCGGCGCGTGTCGTCGGTCTGCACACAGATAGTGATTCGCAGGGTGTCGTCCGGCAATACATCGCCGACCACTGCCGCCCACTCAATCACCGTCACCGTCCGTGCGTCCTGCACTACCTCGGCAAGTTCCGCCTGCATAATTCCCGCGTTGTTCAAACGATAAAAATCATAGTGCGCCAGCCGACGCCCGTTCGGCGCATCGTATACGCGGCTCAGTGTAAATGTCGGACTCTGCACCTCTTCGGCTATTCCCATGCCGCGCGCCAACCCCTTCGTCAGCGTTGTTTTGCCCGCGCCAATATCACCGACCAATTCAATCGTCTCGCCGCCGCGCAATAATGAGCCTAATGTTACACCAAGTTCAATCAGCTCTTCTGCCGTCTGTACAATTATCTCGCTGGTCATATTTGGTATTATACCATTTTGATTAGCGGGATATACCTGCACGCAGATCACCTGGACGAGTAACCGGATATGGCACAGCAGCACCTTGCGCCCGGTTAACAATCCCGCTGCTGCTCCACCGCTCATTCGTCTGCGGATTCATATTCCTCCTTATCTTGCCAGCCGAATGTGCGGTTTTCGTATGTAAATCATCCATTTTTTGCGTGTATTATCTGTTTTGATCAAATGCATGTGTTGATGTATGACTGATTTTGTCACATTACCAGGCGAACGCGCATACAATGAGTAACCGTCCGCCTCGTATTTTGCTGCTAATGTTACATAATCAAGCTTCTCGTCCGACGTCAATTCATCAAGCGAAGCGACGTGTCTTTTCGGAATAATCATCATGTGTTCCACCACACCGCAGCCATCCCATATATCGTAGCCAAATACGTTTGTAATGATGAGGCAATACTCGCTTTCGCCTACATATTGCGGACCACCATTCATAGCAATATCGCAAAAACTACACGCCGCGTTTTTTGCCTTACCCTTTTGCCTGTGCGAGCGATACCGCTGCTCGGCACGCGGATGGCGCGTCATCGGACCAGCAAGCGACAAGCGCTCGGTGATACGATTAGTTCGTTCTCCCCTCATCGTTTCTTCAGTATACCACGAATTTCGTAAGCCAGACGGCTATTTCGCAAGGAGAATGTACGGTTTTTCTACACTGAGCTGAACTTTCTTCGTCTTGCCGTAATTTTTAATTAAATGTGTGTGCTGGTGCGCGACCGATTTTTGCGTGCTTTTCGGCGGACGGGCATAAAACGAATAGCCGTGCACTTCGTACGCTGCGATAATATTGATAAATTCCTGGCGCTCTGCCGCCGTAAATACATGGATGCCCTCAACGTGGCGCTTTGGCACGATCATTACGTGATCGGCGACATCGCAGCCATCCCACACGCTGTAGGGGAAGTTATTCCGGGCAACCCAGAAATACGAAAAATTCTCTTTGACCTGTGGGTGCGTTGCGGTAAACTCGCAAAAATCACAACAAATCCCCGCCGCTTTTGCCTGCTTGCGCTGCAGTGCGTAGCGTTTTTCAGTTTTACGTGTCCGATACATTTATTGCTCCTGCCGGTATGCGTACTTGCCCATCTATAATATCTGCACTACTATAACACTATTCTGTTATATAAACTACCACCTCTCGTATATTCTTCTCTACTAACGCGCAAAGGTGTATAGTTGAAGGGCTTTTTGACTATAAACTAATTTCTCTCGGCTCGCTCAACATAAACCCGATGTATGTTCCATCCTCTTTGTACGCTTTCTCCCCGATGAACGACGGCGTGTAGTGCAAATCTTTTCGGTAGACAAAGTTATCTCTACTACTCAATATATCACTATCGTTAGTCAGTATTTTACCTTGCATTTGATAGACGACTTTGTTATTGCTTGCCACTTCACTGCGAACAAAACGCATTATGTCATCACAAATTGTGCCCAGTAGAGCCGTATTGATATTGTCATTTGGAATTTCGTAGGCGACAAAGTGCGATGCAACTTCTGTGATATCGCACAGCGGACGTACGACGATAATACGGTTTACACGGCTTGCTCTCAAATACCGCCGCGTTTCGCCGTCGTTGATCGTAGAGGTTATCAAACAATTTGGCTGCACGGCAGTTGTCGTATGAAAATCAATTACCAAATCAGGTTTATTCACCGCGATATAATTCTTGATATAATCCGCTCGCCGAGATTCATACGTATCAAGCGTTGTGTTGTAACTCCGATTTATATCCGATTCAATATACCGTTTACATGCTGCAAATGCCCGCGGATTACCGATGAGCATATCAACATACTCTAGCACTTCTTTCCTGTGCTGCAATAAGTGGCTAAATAACTTCGGACCAAGCAGCTCGTTACCGTGGCTTGCGCCAATGAGTAATATATTTGGGAATGCTTTTACCATACCCCTATCATAGCAAAGAATCCTTACTATAACGAGTAAGGATTCTTTCGTGTGCTAACAACGGTTCAATAGCCTTATCGTAGAAAATTACTTTTTCTCGTCAACCACCTCACCCTCAACCGGTTCGTCCTTATCGGATTTTTTATCGTCCGATTTTGACTCATCAGCTTTTTTGTCGTTAGCAGCTTGCTGATACATCTTTGCGCCGATCGGCATAATGGCGTCATTCAGTGCTTTCAAAGCCGCCTCTAGCTCGTCTTTATTTTCCGATTCCTTATGTTTTTCAGCTTCTTTTACAGCGTCTTCAATCGCTTTTTTGTCGTCGTCAGAGATTTTGTCTTTATACTCGTCCGGCATTTTTTTCGCCTGATAAATCGCGTTCTCAAGCTGATTCTTCGCGTCGATCGCTTCGCGCTTTTTCTTGTCTTCGTCAGCGTGCAACTCGGCTTCTTTTTGCGCTTTTTCAATATCCTCCTTACTCATGTTGCCAGAGTTCTGAATAGTAATAGACTGCTCTTTGCCTGTACCTTTATCTTTCGCTGTTACATTCAAAATACCGTTCGCATCAATATTAAACGTTACCTCAATCTGTGGTACGCCGCGTGGCGCCGGTGCGATACCATCTAGAATAAAGCGCCCCAAGCTCTTATTGTCATTCGCAAATTCGCGTTCGCCCTGCAGAACATGGATTTCCACTTGCGGCTGGTTATCGCTTGCCGTCGAGAATACTTCCGACTTACTCGTTGGCACGGTGGTGTTGCGCTCAATCAGCTTCGTCGACACGCCGCCCATCGTTTCAATGCCAAGACTTAGCGGCGTCACGTCAAGCAGCAGCACATCTTTCACATCGCCCGCTAGCACTCCGCCTTGAATCGCTGCTCCAACCGCCACAACCTCGTCCGGATTGACACCTTGCATCGGATCTTTACCAAATAGTTTTTTCACTCGCTCAACGACTGCCGGCATGCGCGTCATACCACCAACCATCACGACATTATTAATGTCTGATTTCGATAGCTTCGCGTCTTTGAGTGCCTTATCAACCGGACCGTCCAAGCGATCAAGCAAATCTTTCACAAGATCTTCCAACTTCGCGCGCGTCAAGCTAAGCTCAAAGTGCTTTGGACCGTCAGCATCAGCGGTAATAAACGGAATGTTGACTTCATACTCCGTAGTTGACGACAGCTCTTTCTTAGCTTTCTCTGCCTCGTCTTTCAGACGCTGCATCGCTGCATTATCCTTACGCAAATCAATTCCTTCTTTGGATTTGAAGTCATCGAGGAAATAATTCACAATCGCATTATCAAAGTCCTCGCCTCCAAGGTGCGTGTCGCCATTTGTGCTTTTTACTTCAAATACGCCGTCGCCCAGTTCCAGGACACTAACGTCAAACGTGCCGCCGCCAAGGTCAAACACAACGATCGTTTCATCATTCTTACCCTTTTCCAAACCGTACGCCAAAGCCGCAGCTGTCGGTTCGTTGATAATACGCTTGACTTCCAAGCCGGCGATCTTGCCGGCATCCTTCGTCGCCTGGCGCTGCGAATCATCAAAGTACGCCGGCACAGTAATAACCGCTTCGGTGACCTTTTCGCCAAGGAATGCCTCAGCGTCAGCTTTAATTTTGCTCAAAATCATCGCCGAAACTTCTTCTGGCGTATATTCCTTGCCACCCATTTCAACCGCTACACCGCTGCCTTTTTTGACAATCTTGTACGGCATAATATCTAGATCTTTTTGGACTTCCTTATCGCTAAATTTACGACCAATCAGGCGCTTCACGCCATAAATCGTGTTTTTTGCGTTCGTCACGCGCTGGCGCTGCGCCACCTGCCCTACAAGGCGCTCGCCCTTTTTATTAATAGCTACGACCGACGGTGTTGTTCGATTACCTTCCGCATTTGTGATAACCTCTGGTTTACCCGCCACCAAATATGCAAATGCGCTATTGGTCGTACCAAGGTCAATACCGATAATTTTACCCATTTTATTCCCCTTTCGTTAAATTAATTATAGTAGGTCAAATTGTCTTACTGCTATTTTAGCACTCTTTGCTAGTGAGTGCCAATATATTCAGTATAGAAAATTAGCACTCTCATGTCAAGAGTGCTAATTTTCTCTCAATACCCCGTGCATAAAATTTATTATTACATCGCATTCCTAACGCTATTTATTTGCACTTTTATCGTCCGCATGGTACTATACGAGTGTAATTATAGTTCATAAAAATAAAAATCAAGGAGAGAACTGGGAGATGTTTCAAAAAATTTTCTTTTTGGCTATTACTATAACCACGGCTATGGTAGCCAGCGGGTCCACAGCTTACGCCGCTGGCACGCAAACAATCACCGCAACTGATAATACTATCGCAACAATGAGTCCCGACGGTGTAACAAATAACCGTGCAGCCTTTCAACAATTATTAGATTCAGCAGCGGCATATGACCATACAACAATCAACATACCAGCCGGTAACTATGCATTCACCGGTAGGGTTTTACTGCGCTCAAATGTGACAATTAATTTTGCCGATGGGGCAAAATTCATCTCACACAATAACACCAATTTTTCATATTTTTCAACAGAACC